>NZ_JBPXMR010000007.1:0-252825 GCF_053470425.1 Azospirillum terrae
CGCCACCCCCGCCCACCGCCGTTATCGCGTGGTCGCTCTGGCGACGACGACACCAGCAGCGGGCGCGGCGTTCACATTGGAAACGCCGTACCCAAACCGATAGAAAACGGCTGTAGTACTAAGCCAGTTCTCGTACGTCATCCAGTACCTTAGCGGCATCCTTGACGTCGATGTGTTCGTCCTGGATCAGGATTGGAAGAACGTCCGCCAACCGGGGAAGCGCCGTGATGCCATATTCCGCCAGCATCCGCTCGGCGGCTTCTCTCGCGGGGCCATATGACCATGGCCTGCCACTTTCCGGAAACCATTGCCGGTCACGGTAAGCATGCAACTTGGTTGTTGGCATGAGCCGCTTCACCTTGCCCTCAGCGATGCGCCACAGAGGCAGATAATCGCGGGAAAACAGAACCCGGCTGCCATCCTCCATGTCCATCCAGCCATATGGCAACCAAAGGCGCCGGGGTACGAAATCCGCCATCCGGGTGCGTGGGACAACCGCCTCGAACGTAGCGCATGCACCGTTGGAGGCGGAGTGGTCGATGAATCTTACCGCGCCCGTGGATCGGCGCCACCAATGGGGTTCGGTCTTGGAAAAGCCCTTGCTCTTGATCCGGAAGATCACGCCGGGATGCCGACCTTCCCTCCAAGGAATTGGCCCCGCCCGCCAACAAGCCGTTCTGATCACCTCGTGATCCTCATGGGTGAAAGCTCGATTTCCGGTAAGCCTCATGTCGGGTAACGCCGCCTGCACGTCGCCATCAAGCACATTCAGCGACGCCCCTAGGCTGCACACCAGGGCGATGGCCCGTTCCCGAAAGGCGCCTTCGGGCAAGTGCTCATCCAGGATGCTCGGCTCGGCGGCGGTATGGCTGATCTCAAGTTCGTGCCAGTCGCGGTAGCCGCAGGCCATGGCTATGGCCCGCTGAACACGAGACAGAGAAATCTCCGGGAGCGCCGCAGAAAGATGCTTTGCGGCCTTTTTCGGACGGGTGAGATTGGGGAAGAAAAAACGCATACCATTCTCCTTCTCGGCGCTGGAGAAAGGCGTGTCCACTAAGCCCTGAGCGCCGCAAAAGAGAGTGTCAGGATGGTGATAAGAACCTGCCCCGAAGGCTTTGCCAGTGTGGACGGCACGGCCGGTCAGCCGATGCCCAACAATACCAACGGGCGGTCATGGTTGCAATATCGACAAGGGGAGGAATTTATTGATCAAGGCGCTCTGGGTTTCCAGTACAGCAAACGTCGGGCGCATCATCATTGGCGTGGCCACCGGCATGGCAGGCGTCCTGCTCTGGCACACCACCGGTAAGCACGATGTCTCTGTCCCTCATGGCATATCGGCGAAATACTGCGTGGTTAGTCCAATGACTGCTGTCAGGAATCATCGCACATGTTCGGAACGACCGGGATGCTGCGCAGAGCGTATCGGCAGAGGCCAGATCACCGGTCGAGCCGCGTTATTTCTGCGCGTCCGCTTCGGAGCCGTTCATGAGCGGCCTCAACGTCTAAAATGGGTCAGAAGCCGCTGTGATTCCCTAACAGATCCTACAATATCGTAGGGTACGTGGCCGCTGTAGGCGGCTGTGCGGGCAGGCCCGCCCACCGGGCTCTCGTGAACCGAGCCACCAGTGGTGTCTCGGCCCTTCGGGCTTCGATCCCTGCCGCGGCCGCCGTTTCGGCCGGGAGTGAGGGCGAAGGGCCAGCGCGTCCTTCGGCATCGGTGCGTGGGGGCAGCCAGTCAGGCAGGGAACGACCACCCGATCATGCCGCCGAATCGCCGCCGAGGCCGGCGGCCTCGAAGGCCCGTCGAAGGCTGCCCGACGCGTAGCCGTGCGACGATCTCCCGCCGCTCTCGAAACGGCGCACCACCGACACGGACAAGGTCGCCTTCTCGGCCAGGGTGTCCTGGGACCATTGATGCTGGCTCTGGAAGGTTCGGCACTGTTCAGGCGCGCGTCCTATCTCCGCCGCTCTATCGAGGCGCAAGTCGGGTCGGTTCGTGCCCCTTCTGCCGGTATGGCCGCCGCAGTGTGCCGATGGTGGAGCGCCTGAGAGCGCCCAGCATGACCATCCCTCTCCGGGTCGAGCCCGCTGAGCCATCCGGCGTCTTCAACGGCCTGGAGTCCGGTGCGACCAGCGCGGCTTTGTCTGCTGGCGACTCTGGCGCCGGGGACGGCTGCCTCGGCAGCCCGACCTCGATCACGCAACCGGCGAACACCAACCGTCTTCCCCGCCGTGCTCGGCCAAGGCCGGCGCGCGGCTTCCTCGCGAAGCAAGACGCCCGGTTCCCGCCGGTCCTCCGCTGCGCTGCGGCCCCTGGGTGCGGGCCGGTCGCCCGGCGCCCTTTGATCGCCATCAAGGCCGCGATGGTCGCGACCGCACCCCATCAAGGAGATGACAGATGGCCCAGATCGGCAGCTTCACCCGCAGCGACGACGGTTCCTTCGCCGGCACGATCAAGACCCTCACCCTCAACATCAAGGCCCGCTTCGTTCCCATGGAGAAGGAGCACGACAAGTCCCCCGACCTGCGCGCGCTGTGCGGGCCGATCGAGATCGGCGCCGGCTGGCGGAAGGCCGCCAAGGACACCGGCCGGCCCTACCACTCGGTCAAGCTCGACGATCCCAGCTTCCCGGCCCCGATCTACGCCAGCCTGGTCGAAGTCGATGGCGGTTACGCGCTGATCTGGTTCCGCTGAGACGACACGCCGGTTGCAGCGCTCCATCCG
The DNA here is from genome assembly GCF_053470425.1 of Azospirillum terrae. Taxonomy (NCBI): domain Bacteria; kingdom Pseudomonadati; phylum Pseudomonadota; class Alphaproteobacteria; order Rhodospirillales; family Azospirillaceae; genus Azospirillum; species Azospirillum terrae. Next base: position 2,729 of record NZ_JBPXMR010000007.1, read on the forward strand.
GGGAGCTGCAACCGGCAGGTCAGTCCGTCCGGCCCATCATGGCGGCGGCGGTCCGACCTGCGGCGTCTCCGCTTTCCCGAACGTTCTATCTGCCTTTTCAGACCTCCCAGCCTACCATGCCGGATCGCCCCGCATCGAGGACGAGCGGTGCCCCCAAAATGCTGCGCATTTCGGTTCCCCCGCTCGCCGGCCGGCCGGTCGCCTGCGGCGATCCTCGACCCGGACCGGTCCGGCACCGTGCGAGCCCTCCCGTCTTCAAACACAGGAGGGACCGATGCTCACCATCGACCGGCAAATCCAGGAACTCCGCGTGGAACTGGCTGCTTGCTTCCTGACCCGTCGCGAGCGTGTCCAGGCCCGGCGGGAGCTGGACACCCTCCTCGCCCGGCAAGCGGACCAGGAAGGCGCTTTCGAGACCCTGGCCGACGACGACGCGGCGCCCGACTGAGGCGCTGTTTATCTGGATAACCGAATGGGTGCCATGGTTTCGGGGGGGGCTCCATCGACGGCCCATCACCGCGTTGAACGCGCACGGTGCCGGCCAATCCCTCCCTGTCCTAGGGAGGACGATCAACCGGCCCCTTCGGCAGCCGGAGCAACATCCGGCTCCAGCAACGTGCTTGGCGGCACACCCAGCGCGTCGGCCAGTTCCTCCAGCACCGTGATGGTCGGGTTGCGGGCGCCGCGCTCGATGCCGCTGATGTAGGTGCGGTGCAGCCCCGACTCGAAGGCGAGCTCCTCCTGCGACCAGCCGCGCGTGCGCCTGATCCGCTGAACGTTGAGCCCGACCTGCCTGCGGATGTCCATCCGGGCAGCTAGCCAGCGTGTAGCCTATTGGTCTACAGACTATGAGTAACATTTTCTTGAGAGCATGCGCGCGACGGTCCATGCTGCACAGCCGGCGCGCGAGAAAAGGCATGGTCGCATCCCGCAGCCGAAGGCGTGATGCAGGAGGGAGCTTCGTGAACGTCGTACCAGAGGTGAAGAGCAAGAGGCGCGGTCGCGCACAGAAGGCCGGGACCGGTCTGGACACGGTGGACACCCATGTGGGTGGACGGCTGCGGCTGCGCCGCACGCTGCTCGGCCTGTCGCAGACCGAGCTGGGCCGGCGGGTCGGCCTGACGTTCCAGCAAATCCAGAAGTACGAGCACGGCACCAACGGCGTCGCCGCATCGCGGCTCTGGCAGTTGGCGGACATACTCGACGTTCCGGTCAGCTTCTTCTTCGACGACATGCCGGACTCGGCGCCCCGTGCCTCCGAGCCGCCCGATCCCGAAACGCTGCCGATGGGGCGGCGGGAGACGCTGGAACTCGTGAAATGCTACTACCGGGTAAAGGACCCGCGCGTGCGCCGGGGGATCTTCGACTTGGTCAAGGCGACTGTGGGCGCCGTCGAGGGCGTGATCAAATGACGTCCGTCTCCTGCGGTCGATCCTTCTTGAACCGAACACCTTCGCCGCCGCCGTTCTCTGGGATGAATTCCACACCGGCAGCTTCCAGCGCCGCGCGAAGGGCGCGAAGGGTGCGGATATGGAGCCGTCGCTCAGACTCGCGCTCGAAGTCCGCGACGGTCTTCTCGCCGACCTCCGCGGCTTCCGCAAGCTGCTCCTGGCTCATGCGAACCAAGCCGCGCCCCGCCCGGCACTGCGCGGGAGTTATGACGTCTTTTCTGTCGTTAGGCATCTTTTCTGTTGACCTTATTGCAGTCAAACGGCAGAATATCAGTTACTCTGCTTCAAGCATAGGAGGTGGGCGTGTCTCCAAAGGCGCGAGCACCAAGGGCACGCCATGTGCCTCGCCGGACGAGCTTAGCTGCGGCAGCTCGCCTTTTAACGGTTGCCGTATCCGAGCAACAGGACACCGACCCGCTCATCCTGCTCTGGCAGGATTGGCGAGCGACCTTCGCCTCCTCGCAGCGGCTGTGCCGCGAAGCCCAGCGCCTGGAACGGGAACTGGCCGAGAAGATCGGCTTCCCCCGTGTTGAGATCCCCCTCGACGACCCGGAACGCCCTTCGGTGGTTGCCACGGACGCCCGCCAGATTGATCGGGTACTGGGGACGACGCCGGCCACACGGTCGTTGCGCCGGCGGCTGAAGCGCGACCTCGCCGCTTCACAGGCGCGCTGGGACGCCGAGGCGGCGGCGGTCGGCCTCACCAGCGCCGTTGAGCAGGAGGCTGCCGCAGACCGGCGGGTGGACGAACTGCTCAGGACCGCGTCCCGTACGCCCGCACGATCAATCCCCGGCGTCATCGCCAAGCTCGCCATCGCCACCGAATGGAGCGAGCTGGAGCCGGAGGCCGACGGCTATCCCTGGGATTTCATCCGCGGCGTTCTCGCCGATCTGACCGCGCTGACCGCAAAGGACGCGTAGAGCGGCTCCTGTCTCCTCCACGCCTTCGGCAAATGATCTACAAGAGAAAATCGGATAAGGTCCGCAATTATAGGAATCATGTTCGGGCGCGAAAGTCGGGATCCTTTGACGACCAACATACGAAGCCTCGTTGCCGCGCTGGTCGGATCGGCGGCTCCGTCACCATCATCGCTGTGAGCGCCACCACCAGCGTCGCGGTTGACGTACCGGTAGCGCAACCGGAGACGGCCGGTCAGCGGGCGATTCGCGGTTGAAGGTACCCCCTTCTTTCCGCCGGTATGGCCAAGCTGCCACTCAACCGCGTCTGCATTTGCAACCGTATGCCGAGGCATAGCACTTGGTGGTTCCTTTGCCGCAGAAAGCGCGAGCCGCAGGCGGAGTCATTCTTTATCATGCGAACCTCGACCAATCAAACACGGGGAAACGTTGCATGGGAGAGATCAACATTTCCCAAGATGAACGGGAGGCCCTCAAAGCGATCGACGCCAAGGAATTGGACAAGCTTGTCGAACGAGCGGTCCAAGAGGAACGGTTGGATGATCTGTACCGTCTTCCCCTCACAGGGTGTGGGCCGTACGTCGCAGCACAACTCCACGCCTTCGAGCAGGCGCTAGCGGAGCACAGGCGTTTCAAAGCGCCACGAAAGCTTGCCGAGACCGGGGATCGCCTCCGACGCGCGGGCCGTGATCTATCCGACGCCGTGAGGGGGATGAAACGCCGGATGGAGACGGAAGAGAAGGAAGCACAGCTCTTCTACGTCGATGATCGGATCAGCCCGCCCTTCCAACTAAGCAAGCACTTAAACGTCAGAGTGAGCTATCGGTGGCGTCGGACCGTTGATGACCAATGGACGTACGGCAGCATAACATTCTCCCATGACGTCGATCTGCGTCCCGATTACACCCTGCCGCTCCCCAAGAAAAAATTGAGTCCCGCGAAGCAAAGGCGGGCGATGGAAAGCACGTTGTATCGAACATGGGAGCACCTGATGAGCTTGGCGCTTTACTCGGTTAGAGATTATTTCAGGCAGGGAGGAGATGGGGATAAAATTCCAGAAACTTTTCAGGCAAAGCCCGATTCCTATACGCAGGGGCTGAACAATCACAGCGCCGATTTTTGGCGCCAAAAGCCTTAAGCGCCTTCGCGTGTTCGAATAACAAACACGGATGATGCTGATTTCAGGCACCGCCCGAGCCAAACCGATGAACCGAGACGCTGAGCGTGCGGGGTGTTTCTGATGAGTGGTGAAACTTTCTGCCCATAAGGCACCTCCGCCGCTTTTCGGCGCACCGGGCTCTGGGGGCGGATCGCCCCCGAGCCGCGGGCGGCGCGTCTCGGCTCATGCGGGTGACGATCTCAGGTGCGGTCTACGGACCGGTGCCTTCGGCATCGCGGACTCCCGGTTCAGAGCCGTGGTCGGTTCATCACGCTTCGCTAAAGAATAGGCTGAAAGTTTAGCTAAACCCCACCAGATGTGGCGCAGGCAAGTACCTATTATAAGGAATCTAGAGACACGGCGGCGCTGTGATATCCGATGCGCAACGCCGTCGTTCCGGACCTACGGATTTCCGGCAAGCTGCGCGAGGTAGGGGTGGTTGGGAGGAAGCTCCAGGAGATCACGGGGAAGCACCGAGAGGGCCGCCGCCAGACGGCCGACGATGACGACCGTCGCCTTGTGCTCAGCCCGCTCGATGGTGCCGAGATAGCTGCGGTCCATGCCGGCACGGTGCGCCAACTCCTCCTGCGTGATGCCCTTGGCGTGGCGCAGGCGGCGGACGTTCCAGGCCAGGATCTCGGGCATGTCCTCCATCCGCAGGATGGAGCCGGATTGCGGGGTAAGTCTCCACGGGATAGATCTCCCATTCGGAGCGGACGGGATGGTATCATGGGGCGTGGCCGTGCGACCGGCCCGGACCGCATCCACATATGATGGTATGAAAAAACACAGTCGCTTCAGAGCGAGACCACACAAAGGGAGGAGACCAAGCCGATGACGTCGCCTCAGCTTGAACCGCCGGTTGCCGACGCGCCGCCCCATTCGGAGAGCCTGACCGACTACGACCGCCTGCACCTCGTGACCTACCTGCGCCTGCTCGATGCTGAGGCGGACGGGGCCGACCCGGACGAGGTCGCCCGCATCGTGCTGCGCATCGACCCCGCCCGCGAGCCCGAGCGCGCCCGGCACGCCCACGCCACGCATCTGGCGCGAGCGCAGTGGATGACCCGGGTCGGGTACCGGCACCTCCTCCTGCAGGGCATGCACTGATTCGTAATGCCTGATTTCCGGAAATCCGCCGTTCCGCGGTCCCGAATCTACGGAGTCCGCGGAAGTACGCCATTCTTGCCCCCGTTGTACGCCGTCAGCGTCGTCGCAATTTCAGGGTAGGTGCTCACCTTCGATTCGGGCGCAACCTGACGCTGCGCACGGGTGGCAAGGTCATGACGGCAAAGAACGATTGGCGCGCATCTAATTCATACCAGTACGCCTTATCCGTGCCTGTTTCCTGCTGGGCGTGGGAATTTCTGCGCCGCAACGGGGATTATCAAGCGGATGCAACCGCTGCACAGCAGCAGGGCCAGCCGTCCTCCCAGGACGGAACCGGCCACTGGGGGTTGCACTGTCCTGGAGGATCCGGACAAGACGGGGGCTGAGACGCTGGTGTTCTGGCGGCCCGAGGTGCTGCCGGCCCTGGTCCGGCTGTCGCCGGCTCCCAGGCCCTGCACCGGGCCGGGCGCCTGCGTCGATCCCTGGTGGGGGGCGTCGCGCCAAGCCGTTTTCGACACCGGAGACGGCTTCCACATCGCGCTCGCCGACGGGCCGCGCGAACGGCGCTTCTGGATCGAGGGCAAACGCCTTCCCAAACGCGGCACGCCGCTGCGGGCGCTGGTCGCGCTGGAGGGTGACCTGGACGCCCAAGTCGCGGCGCTCCGCCGGTTCCACGACGCAGTGACGAACCCGGTTGCGCCCCCAGACCTGACGCCGTACCAGACCCGCATGCTGATGCGCATCCTCCAAGCGCTCGACGCCCACCTCGACGGAGCCAGCGCGCGGAAGACGGCCGAGGCGCTGTTCGGTGCCGAGCGCGTCAAGGCCGACTGGTATCGGAACACCCCCTTGCGCGACCAAGTCCGCTATCTGATCCGTCGCGGGCGCCAACTGATGGACGGCGGCTATCGCGATCTGTTGCGGCGGATGTCATTGTAGATCTAATGCTCGGACACAGACAGAAGGCACATGCGATCTGCCCTCGCAGACCTGATGTGTCTGAACTGTCCCTATACCTTTTGGATGTGCCTGATTGCTAACACCAACATCAGGTTGGAGCTGACACTCTGGCAAGTCGAGCAACTTTCAGCTCCAACTCTCCGATCAGGTCTTTTATCCAGTCCCCAGCTGGCTTTCTGCGGCGCTTCCGATCTAAAGCTGCTTCTGAAGTCAGATATTGATTGATGTCCTCATCCCCTTCAGGTCCTCCACCGATATGCGCAGAATCGAAGAATGGCATCAATGGTTCGTCTTTGAAAATAGCACAACCCCGAAGGCCGTATGTGTCTATAACTTGGGTCATTCCGGCGTCGAATGTAAGAAAAGCTGGGTAAAAATACCGGGCACCATTTTCTGGAGTGCTAGTCAGCATACCTTCGCAATTGCGAATGTGCCATATATCCCATGCCATATTGCGTAGTTTTTCGAAAATATTCGGATTGCCTGATTGAATTGCTGAAAAGAACATGAACTTATTACCATTTTCAAAAAGTGCGCGCGCCATAACTGTTTCGCGAGACCATAATGTTGCCAATTCATCATGCTGGAATTTGAAAAGCCTTTTCATCTTATGCGATGCAGTGTGTCCTTTTCCGCCCAGTTGGATCTGGGTTACCTTCAATAAAAAGCAATAGCATAAATGATATCGCATAGAATCAAATAATTCATCATAATTTTCTTCCATATCATGGATGGCTTGTTCCGCAATATATTCTAGTTCATCATTGCTTTTGCCCGAAATAATAACCCCTGTTCTTTGAAAAAGCCCATAATCTATGTCCGATAGGGCCTTGAACGCTTTCATGGTAGCAACCACGTGCTCGCGTGAATTCTTATTTTGAAGCAAGCGGAAGTTCTCAAAGAGGTAAGGAAAAATATCTACGTTCACATCTGGGTTTGCGATAATAACCAAAGCCTTCCTAAAGGATTCCGGAACAGCTTTCCCGTCTTCGTAGTAATCTCTGAGATAACTTGCCGCTTGCGCATCCAAGCTGATTGAATAATCACATGCGATAGGACGCCCCGCTCTCATGTCAGCATCTGTATATTCATCAAGCATGAGAATGTTTGGCGAGCGGAACACGCTCCGAATAACGCCTGTGTCTGCGATCGATTGATCAAGGGTATGCACCGGCGCGGCGCCGTGGCTTGCGGCCAACAGGAACCGCCACCCAGACAGCACGGGCTGCATCGCTTGAAAGCGCAAATAAGCTTCGTAGTTGGTTGATGCACTGAGAACGTACTGTGCGGCTTGCCTGCCTACTGTTTCCAGCATCTCAATCGCCACCACTATGTTCAACTCACCTCTGCGATCTGGCGTTGATACCCGTCGCAATGCAAGCACGGAAATGTCGCACATGCCATGGCTTTGAGCTCTAGCAATGAGGTCGCTCCATTCTCGTGCTCAATCACCTGCCCACACAGAATTTCTGACCGTCCCAGTTTGGAATCGGCGCCAAGCGCCCCTCATAGTGCATTTCCGGACATCCGGAAATCCGCCGATCTGTACTCGTTGGTGATCAGTCAGCAAGAATGTTGCAGAAATTACCACCCCCGCACCTCCTTGATAAATCTAATGCCTTGATTTTCGCGGCATTGTCACGTTAGCCGCTTGGGGACCCGCCCCCGCAAGGTCTTTCCCCTCCCTGACCACGCTTCCGCTCCGCCACCGTGCTCCACGACGCGCTGCCCTGTCCCATGGGCACCCGCAGTACAAGGAGACGGACGAATGGACGACAAGACCGGCGGCCTTCCCCCACGCTTCCTGCGCACCCCCGAGGCGGCCCGCTTCCTCGGCCTGTCCACCCGGACGATGGAGAAGCACCGCCTCTACGGCACCGGCCCGCGCTACCGCAAGATCGGCGGCCGGGTGGTCTACGCTGTCGAGGATCTGAAGACCTGGGCCGACCAGGGCCTGCGCACCTCCACCTCCGATCCGGGCACCGGTACCGTGCGCCCGGCCCGGCCAGCACGCCGTTAGGCCGTGCCATGGACGGGGTCTTCCGCGACGGCGACCGGCAGATGCAGTTCGACCTGTTCGTGGCGCTGCCCGGCGACATGGCGGTGCGCGACCAGCAGGACCTGATGGCGCACCCGTTCTTCTCGCTCGCCAAGTCGAAGCGCACCGAGCCCATCGACTACGCTGCGGGCGACGTGCGCATCCGCGTCGAGGGCACCGCCGAGCACGGCCTCGCCACCATCTGGGACGCCGACGTGCTGATCTGGGCGGCCAGCCAGCTCGTCGAGGCGCGCGATGCGGGCCTGCGCACCGCGCGCCTGCTCAGCGCGACGCCGCACCAGATCCTCACCTTCACCGGCCGCGGCACCTCCCTGCGCGACTACCAGCGCCTGCGCGCCGCGCTCGACCGGCTCCAGGCGACCACGGTGGTCACCAACCTGCGCCAGCCCGACCTGCGGCGCCGGCACCGCTTCTCCTGGGTCAACGAGTGGAAGGAGCGCGCCGACGCCTCAGGCCGGCCGCTGGGGCTGGAACTGATCCTGCCGGACTGGTTCTACCAGGGCGTCCTCGCCGACGCCTTCGTGCTCACCATCGGGCGGGAGTACTTCGGCCTCACCGGCGGCATCGAGCGCTGGCTGTACCGTCTGGCTCGGAAGCACGCCGGCCGCCAATCCGACGGCTGGGCCTTCGACTTCCGCCACCTGCACGCCAAGTCGGGCAGCCTCGCCCGCTTCGCCAACTTCGCCATCGACCTGCGCACCGTCGCCCGGCGCCAGCGGCTGCCGGGCTACCGGCTGGCCGTCGAGCGCCAGCCGGATGGCAGCGAACGGCTGCGCTTCGTGCCGCGCGGCCCGGCCGAGGCGCCGCTGACGGCGGCCAAAGTTATCCACAGACACGGGGGATAAACCGGTGACACCGCTCGTGCTATCGGGTGTGCAAACGCTCGTGCCATCGGGTGCACGGCACTCGTGCTATCGGGTGCACGGACACCCTCCAAGCCCTTGGTACACAGGGCCGATTCGCGCCCTTAACATATCTAACGTAGACTCTAACGAGTCTTTGTTGATGAGGCAGCGGAATCATGGGGACGGGCGGTATGCCGTCCGATTTCGGGGAGCGGCGTCATGATCGTGGCGCTGCTTAACCAGAAGGGCGGCGTCGGCAAGACGACGCTCGCCACCCACCTCGCCGCCGAGCTGGCGCGCCCAAACCACCGGGTCCTGCTGATCGACGCCGATCCCCAGGGTTCCGCGCTGGACTGGTCGGTGCAGCGCGACCGCGGGGGGCTGCCCCGGCTGTTCGCCATGACCGGGCTGGCCCGCGAGACGCTGCACCGCGAGGTGCCGGAACTGGCCCGCGGCTATGAGCACGTCGTCATCGACGGGCCGCCGCGCGTCACCGGCCTCGTCCGTTCGGCGCTGCTGGCCGCCGACCTCGTCCTCATCCCGGTGCAGCCGAGCCCCTACGACGCCTGGGCCTCGGCGGAGCTGCTGCGCCTGCTCGATGACGCCCGCGGCTGGAAGCCCGGCCTGGAGGCGCGCTTCGTCCTCAACCGCTGCATCGCCCGCACGCTGCTGCTGCGCGACGCCCGCCGGGAACTCGCCGGCACGCTGCCGCCGGCTCTGAAGACGACGGTGGGGCAGCGCGTCGTCTTCGCCCGCTGCGCCCGCGCCGGCCGGCTGGCGGGCGAGGAGGCGCCCGGATCGCTGGCCGCCCGCGAGATGGTGGCGCTCGCCGCCGAAGTGCTGGGGACGGCGGGATGAGCGGCGGGCGGATCGGCTTCGGGGCGCGTCCCGGCACTCCCGACACCTGGGTGCGCCACGGCGACGGGCCGGCCACTCCCAAGGCGGACCTCTACACCGCGCGGCTCACGGTGGACGTCACGCCCGAACTGCGCGGCCGCATCCGAATAGCCGCCTTCCGCCGGGGTGTGACCATGGCCGTGCTGCTGCGCGAGCTGCTGGACGGAGCCTTTCCCGAGGAGGGCACATCATGATCGTGGCCCTTGTGAATCAGGCCCGTGGCGCCGGGCGGACGACGCTGGCCGTCCATCTCGCCGGCGAGCTGGCGCTACAGGGCAAGCGGGTGGCGCTGCTCGACACCGGCCAGCGCTCCGGTGCCCTGGAGTGGGCCGACTGCCGGCGGCGCAATGGGCTGCCGGCGCTGTTCGAGACCATCGGCATCGCCAGCCCGGACCTGCGCTGCGGCGTCTGGGGCCTGCACGCCCGTTTCGACCACGTGATCATCGACACCCCGGCGGCGTCCACTCCAGCCCTGCGTGCGGCGCTGCTGGCGGCGGATACCGTGCTGGTGCCGACGCATCCCGAACGGGACGCCGTGGGGCGCTGCGCCGCCACCATGCAGTTGGTGGTCGAGGCGCTGGCGGTCGAGCCGGCCCTGACGGCGTCGGTGGTCCTGACGCATGCCCCTGCTGGCCTGGAGGTCGAGCCGGGCACCGAGATGACCGTCTGCGGCCTGCGCCTGCCCGTGGCCGCCGCGGTGGTGGGCGAACGGATGAGTTTCGCCATGAGCCGGGGCACCGGGCTGCTGGTGCAGGAGATCGACTTCGTCGGGCCGGCCGAGGTCGATGTCCGGCGGCTGGTCGATGAGGTGTTCGGCCGCGGCCGGGCGGGGAAACCGGACTGAGCGAGGCGGTTCCGGGACCGGGCGTGGCGTGGCGTGGCGTAGGAACGGCGGCAAAGACAGGCGCCTGGCAGCCACCGGAAAGAATAGGCAGCGGCTGCTTGGGAAGTAAGAAGGGCCATTCAGCAAGATAAAAGAGCGTCTACAGCGTCGTTTCGTCCCATTCCAGATCAACAGCTTATCTGTATTCCAGAGATGTTTGGGAATGCAGGCGCATTCAACGCGCTAATCCTCTTAACTCATCCGAGACGTTGAGAAAGAGCGGCGCGCGGCTCAACGATGATCATGCCGGACTTGCGTCCGGTGATCTGTGGGGTGGAGCATGGGAAAGCGGTTCGGCCTGTTCGGCGGCATCCTCGACGACGACGGCTTCAAGGCGCGGATGAAGGCGCTGGCCGACCGCGGCCGCCGCCTCGCCCGCGCCTACACCCGTCGGCCGATGCAGAAGGTCCGCGTCAAGGGCGCGCCGCCGCAGGCCGGCCCCCACGCCCGCCCGGTGATGGTCAAGGTGCTCTACCACGACCGCGCCCGCGGGGCCTACCCGAACACCGTCTCGGCGCTGGCCAACTACCTCGCCAAGGAGGGGCCGCTGTTCGACCGCGAGCGGCTGGGCATCGACACCGCCGGGATCGTGGACGCCTGGTCGGCCGACCGCCGGGTGTTCCACCTCATCGTCAGCCCGAACGACGGGCACCGCATCGACGACATGGTGTCCTACGGCCGCGACGTCGTCGCCGCCTGGGAGCGCCGGGTCGGCCCGCTGGAGTGGGTGGCCTCGGTCGAGCGCAAGCCCGACATGGCCCACGCGCAAGGCAACCAGCACCTGCACATCATGGTGCGCGGCGTCCAGAACGACCGCGACCTCCACCTCGACCCGGACGTCGTCTCGCGCTGGCTGCGTCATGACGCCGTCGAGGTGACCACCGACCGCCTCGGCTACATGACCGAGCGTGAGCGCCGCGATTTCGAGCGCCAGCTCGTCGAGATGCAGCGCCTGCGCGAGCAGCTGCGCGGCCGCGAGGCCGGGCGCGACGACCTCCACGATCTGGGAGGGCGCGAGCTGTGACCGCTTCCATCCGCCGCGGCGCAATCCTGCTGCTGGTCTGGCTTACCGCCGTCTTCGCCATCACCGAGCTGACCGGCTGGCTGTTCGCCTGGCCGGCCGTCTTCGGCGGGTGGCGCGTCGGCCTCATCGCCCTGTACGGACCCGGCCAGTTTCTCGGCTGGCGCGGGCTGCTGGCCCCCGGCCACCGCTGGATCGTCGATGGTGCTACGGTGATGTCGGGCCTCTGCGCGCTGGCGCTGGGTATCCGGGTCGTCCTCGACCTGCGGGGCACCCGTCGGCCGGGCTTCGGCACTGGCCGCTGGGCCGACCGCGCCGCCGTGCGCCGCAGCGGCCTGCTGGGAGGGGGACGGCGATGACCGACCGCTCCTCCATCATCCTCGGCGCCTACGGCCGCGACCTGCTGCACGAGCGCACCATGCAGCCGGTCCTCGTCATCGGCCCGACCGGCTCGGGCAAGACCACCACGGCCGTGCACCCGACGCTGCTGGCGGCCTGGGACGAGAGCGCGGTGGTCTGGGACTTCAAGGGCTCGGTCACCGAGGACACCAGCCGCGCCCGCACCCGCTTCGGCGACGTCATCGTGCTCGACCTCGCCCGGCCGGGCGGCTCCCGCTACAACCCGCTGATGGCGGTGCGGCCGGAGCCGTACCTCGTCCCCGACTGCCAGCACGCCGCCCGCGTCCTCACCGAGGGCGAGCAGGAGGGGCACTGGCGCAACGCCGCCTTCTCCTATCTGACCGGCGTCTTCGTCTACCTGCTGACCGCGGCGACGGATTCCGAGAAGTCGCTGGCCGGTGCGCGCCGGCACATCCTGCTTGGCGACGATGGGCTGACGCTGATGCTGGCCGAGGGTGTCCACCCGACCGCCCAGCGCGCCGCCCAGGAGCTGTGGGACAAGAGCCTGGCGCTGGCCGAGGAGCGCGGCAACGGCGAGGGCGAGGGAAAGGGGCGGCCGGGTGGCGGCTCCGCTCCCCCCGACAAGAGCCTGCACTACCGCAAGTCGGTCTACGTCACCGCCTCGGTGCTGCTCGCCGAGTTCGAGGACTCCGTCCTGGAGGCGCAGACCGCCGCCAGCGACTTCTCGATTGCCGACCTCGTGGCCGGCGAACGGCCGGTCACCCTCTACATCGTCGCCCGCCCGCTCGACGCCCGCCGCCTGCGCCGGGTGTTCAAGCTGATCCTAACGCAGATGGTGGACTTCCTCACCATCGACCGCGATCGCGCCGACGACGGCCGGGCGCGGCGCTGGCGGCTGCTGGTCGTGCTCGACGAGTTCCTCCAGTTCCACCTGCGCGAGGCGGCGGAGTGGATCAAGTACGTCCGCGAGTACGGCATCCGCCTGCTGCTGCTGGCGCAGAGCCTGTGGGAGGTCGAGGAGGAGTACGGCCGCGGCCTCACCGCCAATTGCCGGCTGGTGGTCTTCCGTCCCAACTCCTCGGACGAGGCCGAGCGGGTCAGCCGCATGGTCGGCGAGGCCATCGAGGAGGTGCCGACCCGCTCGACCTCCAAAGGGCTGCTCGACCTCTTCCCCACCGTCAGCCGTGGCGTGCGGGTGGACCGCCGGCCGGTGATGCCGATGCACGAGGCGCTGGAGATGGGCGGGGACGACCTGATCGTCTTCGGCTACGGCAAGCCCATCCGCGCCGTCCGCCTGCACCCCTACGCCGATCCGCGCTGGCGCCCGCTCTACGGCCGCGCCGCGGCGGCCTGGACGCCCAATCCGGACGCCAACCGCTGGTTCGGCACCGCCGACCCGGCCCCCGAGGGCGATGCGCCCGCGGCGCCCCGGCGTCCCAAACCCCCGAGGCTCTGGACATGACGGACACCCCCGACACCACCGCCACCCGCCCGGTGTCCGCCCGCGTGCCGGTGCTGCTGGCCGACCAGATCGCCCTGGTGCAGACCCGCCAGGGGCTGCGCACGCTGAGCGACGCGGTGATCCACGTGCTCGACAAGGGGCTCGATGCCATCGCCAACGAGCGGGCCAAGACCGAGCGGCTGGAGGCCACCGTCGCCCGCATCGACGACCTGCTGATCACCGTGGTCGCCGTGCTCAACCTCGTGCACGACCTCGACCCGGCGGACGTGGCCGCGACCAAGGCGGCGATCCTGGAACAGCTCGGCCATCCCCGCCGCACGGTGCCCAGCGTGCGCGACGGCTTCCACCCGAAGGAGGCCGGGGCATGAATGGGCTGGTGGTGATCGACGAGCCGGCGCGCCGCGAGATGCTGCTGCTGGCCCTGCGCCGGCTGATGGACGGGCTGTTCGGCGACCTGCTGTCCCGCGAGGACGTCGCCAACGTCCTGGTGCTGCCGCCGCTGCGCGGGCAGGGCACCTGTCGGGTGCTGGTCAAGAACGGCCCGTCGCCGGAGTTCGTGCGCGACGCCGATCCCGATCAGGTCCGTCGTTTCCTCGCCTACGTCGCCGGCTTCCAGCGCAAGGAGCTGCGCCGCGACCGGCCGACCCTCGACGTCACCCTGCCGGAGACCGGCGAGCGCATCCACGCCGACATCGAGCCGGTGACCACCGGCCCGGCCTGCTCGATCCGCAAGCCCTACCGCGGCCGCATCACGCTCGACGACTGGGTGCTGTCCGGCGCCGCGACAACACTCCAGGCGCGTCTGATCCGCCGCCTGATCGACGGGCGCCGCACGGTGGTGATCGCCGGCGACGTGGACACCGGCAAGACCACGCTGCTGCGCGCTTGCCTGGAGGAGCCCGCCTTCCGCACCGGGCTGCCGGCGGTGTTGCAGGACCCCTACGAGTTCGAGCCGCCGTGCCCGCACGCCTACGCCATGGTCGCCGACCCCTGGGCCGACCCGCCGGTGACCCTGGAGACGCTGGTCGCCAACGCGCTCCGCGTGCCGATGACGCATCTGGTGCTGGGCGAGGTGCGCCGGGCCGAGGCGCGGCAGATGGTGGTCGGCTGGACCACCGGGCATCCGGGGCTGTGCACCGTGCACGCCGGCTCGGCCTGGGACGCGCTCGACCGCATCGCCCAGATGGTGGGCCTCGGCGGCATCGCCATGGACGCCCTGCAGATGCGCTGGATCGCCAAGGCCGTGCACGCGGTGGTGCACCTCGCCCGCGACGGCACGGGCAAGCGCTTCATCAACGAGATCGTCCGGGTCGAGCGCTTCGACCCGGACCGCGGCTTCGTCCTTCGCCCGCTGGGGGCGGGGGAGCTTGACGGTGGAGGTGACGATGCGACGCAACGGTAACGCACGCCGGGGGCTGGCCCTGGCGCTGGTGCTGGCGTGGACGGCGCGGCCGGCGCACGCCCAGGTGATCGCCAACCTCGGCGCCGAGCTGCTGTCCTGGCAGGCGGTGTTCGACGCCAACTTCGTGCCGATCGCCGTCACCGCCGGTCTGCTGCTGGCGCTGGTCGCGGCGATGTTCTCCCGCATCGCCGGCGTGGTTGTGTTCGTCTTCACCGTGGCCGGCGCCGCCGCCTACGGGGCGCGCGACGCCATCGTCGCGCTGGCTGGGGTGTGACCATGCAGGCCCCGCCGCTGCCCGAGGGATGGGAGAAGCCGGTGCGCCGCACCTCAGTGCGGCCGACCAAGATGCCGCTTGGCGTGCCGATGGAGCTGCTGGCCATCGCCGTCTGGCTGGCCGCGGAGCTGTGGCTGGCGCTGGGCGCCATCCCCCAGGCGGTGGCGGGGTTCCTGCTGGTCTTCCTGACGGCGCGGTACCTGACGCGCCGCGATCCCTGGTGGCTGGAGATCGTCCGCCAGAACGCCTCGGCCTGGCTGCTGCGGGCGCTGCGCACCCGCGGCCGGTCGCTGTCCCTCTCATCCTACCGCGCCCCGAGGTGAGGCATGCTCGACCTGACCGCCTTCGACGACGGCTTCGATTCCCTGTCCCGGCATCTGCCCTGGGATTGCTTCGTCTGGCCCGGCGTGGTGCTGCTGGAGGAGGACGGCGCGCTGATGGCCGTGGTCGAGTACGGCGGGCGCGACCAGGACGGCCAGGACCCGGCCGAGCGGATGCAGACGGCGCTCGCCGCCGGCAACGTGCTGTTCCCCTTCACCGGCGGCTGGACCTTCCATTTCGAGATGCAGCGCCGTTCCGTTGCCGGCTATCCCCGCAGCACGGGTGCGCACCCGGTCTCCGAGCTGATCGACCGGGAACGGCGCGACCGCCTCGACGACGCCGGCCAGCAGCTCCGGACGCGCACCTTCGTGGCGATCACCTACACGCCGTCGCGGCCGGCCACGCGCACGGTGGCGTCCTGGTTCACCCGCAACCCGCCCGAGCGTGCCCGGCCGGATGTCATGCGCGACCATGTCGAGCCGTTCCGTCAATTGGTGCTCCAGTTCGCCTCCCTGCTCGGCCGGGCGGTGGGGTGGGCGCGCATGCTCGACGATGATGGCGTGCAGACCCTGTTGCACAACTGCGTCTCGCCCCTGTACCAGCGCCACGTCACTGCCCCCGACATCCCCGGCTTTCCGATCAAGGCCAACCTCGTGGACGTCGGCTTCAAGCCCGGCTCCTTCCCGGCCTGGAGCAACGGCGGGGCCGAATGGCCGGTCCGCATGATCGGCATCGGCGGCTATCCCAAGGTCAGCCATCCCGGTCTGCTCAACGTGCTGGACACGCTGCCGTTCGAGTTCCGCTGGTCGGTGCGCTTCGAGGCCATGGACCACGTGCAGGCGCGCGGCGTCTTCGCCGCGCTGTGGCGCAAGCACGACGACACCTCCTACGACTGGCGCTCCGTTCTGCTGCGCGCCGTCGGTGGTTACGCCGACCTGCGCCACGATCCGGTCGGCGTCATGGAGGCGCTGGAGGCCGAGGCGGCACGCCTGGAGGCCGAGCAGGCCGGCACCAGTTCGGGCTGGATGACTCCCACCGCCGTGCTGTGGGGCCGTTCGATCGAGGAGGTGGAGGAACGCCGCGACGAGCTGGTCAAGGCGCTGCGCACGCTGGGCTTCACCGTGATCGAGGAGACCTGGGGGGCCGAGCGGGCGTGGTACGGCACGCTGCCCGGCCATGTGCGGCCCAACCCGCGCAAGGTGCCGCTGACCCAGGTCCAGCTCGCCGACTTCCTGATCCTGTCGTCGGCCTGGGGCGGGCCGGAGCGCAACCCGCACCTCAAATGCGATCCCCTCATGCAGTTGGAGGCCGAGGGAGGCACGCCGCTGATGCTCGACATCCACCAGGGCCAGGACGGGGCGGCGCTGGTGATCGGCCCGCCGCGCACCGGCAAGTCCACCGTGCTCGCTTTCATGGGGCACCAGTTCCTCGCCCGCGTGCCCAGTGCCCGCGTCGTGTGGATCGACGTCGACGCCACGGAGAGCACCAGCCTCGTCGCCACCTGGGCGGCCAGCGGCGAGTTCCTCTCCATGGGCTCCGGCGACGGGGCGCTCGGCGACCTCGCCTTGCAGCCGCTGGCCGACGTGGACACCCCCAACGGCTTCGCCTGGGGCCACGGCTTCGTCATGGACCTGCTGCGCCTCCAGGGCGTGCTGGCGCCGGGCAACCTGTCGGCGGCCGAGGCCGGCGACGCGGTGGACGCCGCCCTGCACCTGCTGGCCGTCTCGCCGCCGTCCGAACGCACGCTGTCGCACCTCGCCCATCTGGTGCAGGACAACATCGTCCGCATCGCGCTGGAACCCTACTGCCGCGGCGGTCCCTACGGCGACCTCGTCGATGCGGCGGAGGATCGTTTCCTCGGCTCCGCCTGGACCACGGTGGACATCGGCGCGATGATCGACCGCGGCCCCGGTGCCGCCCCGGTGATCAAGGCGCTGTTCCGCCGCTTCTACCGGCTGTTCGAGGACGGCCGGCCGACGCTGTTCCTGGTGGACGAGGCGTTCAAGGCGCTGAAGCACCAGCCGGCCGAGCTGGACGAACTGCGCCGGCGCGGGCCGAAGAAGAACGTCGCCCTGGTGCTGGCCACCCACCAGCTCGACGACATCGAGGGTTCGGCCATCGCAGCGATGCTGAAGACCATCCAGGTCCTGGTGCTGCTCGCCGACCCCAACGCCGCCAAGCGGAGCATTCTGCGCGACTGGGGGCTGAACGCCACCCAGGCCGCACAGGTCGCCCGCGCCATGCCGCGCCGCGACGTCTTCTTCAAGACCCCCGAGGGCAGCCGGCTCGGCCAGCTCACCCTCGACCCCGCCGCCCTGGCGGTCTGCGGCTGCGGCGGGGCCGCCCACAAGCGCCGCGCCTTCGAACTGAGGACCGAGGCCGGGCCGCAGCGCTTCGCCGCGGCATGGCTGCGCCGTCACGGCCTGGCCGAGGCCGCCGACACCCTGGAGACACCCCATGAAGGAGACACCCCATGAGGACCAGCACCCTGCGCGCCGCGACCGCGGCGGTCGCTCTCACGGTCGGCCTGACCGCCGGCCCGCCTCCGGCCCATGCCTTTCTGGGCGGGCTGCTCAACAGCTTCTTCGGCGGTGGCGGCGGAGGAGGCTGCTTTTCCGAGGAGGGCGACGGGCTGTTCGGCACCGCGCTTTCGGTCGTCGCCGGCTACGTCACCGGCGGAGCCGCCGGAGCCGTCATGGGGGCCGCATCCGGCATGACGGGGAGCGGCGGCTCCCAGGCGCCCGGTTGCCCGATCGTGGAGAGCCGGCCGCGCATCGTCGAGGAGATGGTGCAGCGCCAGGAAGTCGAGATCATCGCCCAGACCGCGCACATGCTCACCCAGATCGACAACATGATCCGCATGCGCCGCCTCGCCGACCTCGACACCCGCGTCGAAGTGGCCGTCCGGCTCGGCGACGCCCGCCGCGCGGCCGGTCTGGTGGACCGGGTGCTGTGGAGCCTGGACGGGGTTGGCCAGCAGTTCGCCGACCTCTACCCCGACGCCTTGCCCGAGGGGATGAGCGCCGCGGCCCTGGCGGAGCACCAGGCCGAGCAGGCGCGGCTGGCGCGCGACGCCAGCCGGGCCAGCAAGCTGGTCTCGGCCGACGTCATGACCGGGATCGAGGATTACCCGGCCCGCGCCCGGGCGCTGATGGCGGCGCTGAAGGACTGCGACGGCCAGACCTGCGCCATCGACGCCGGCACCCAGGCCACGCTGCTGAACGCCGAGGTCGCCGGCCAGCTCCTGATGATGCAGGCGGCCCACCACCGGGCGGCGGAAGCCCAGCTCGACTATGAGCAGGCCGCCGTCGAACGCGCCCGCCAGCACACGCGCATCAACTGGCAGGGCCTCGACACCTACGGCGCGCCCGGGAGCTGAGTCATGGGACTCCGGCACATTCTCCTCGCCCTCGGCGCGATGCTGTTCGTCAGCATCATCGGCGCCGTGGCCCTGGTGCTGTACGTCCGCTCCGACCACGGGGCGTCCGCCCTGGAGCGGTTGGAGCGCAGCAACCCGGCTTGGAAGGGCATCGGCATCTACACCGCACCGGAAAGGTGACCGTCATGGACGTCAGCGCCCTGTCGGTCGTCCTGCACCAGCTCACCGCCGCCGTCGTCACCGGCCTCGGCCTTCTCGGGCCGGACGTGCGGACGGCGCTGCGCCTGCTGATGATGCTCTCCTACACGCTGGCGCTGCTGCTCTGGCTGTTCGAGGGCAAGGCGGCGGTGCACGGCCCCTTCCTGCGCATGCTGCTGAAGTTCGCCGCCATCGGCGCCCTGGTCGAGTGGTTCCCCGCCGGCTCGGCGGCGCTGATGCAGGCCGCCGCCCAGCAGGGGCTCAACCTCGTGCCGGGCGGCGGCTTCGCCCTCGACGACCCCGGCTACATCGCCCACCTCGGCATCCAGGCGGTGATCCCGCTGATGCAGCGCGTCAAGGAGATGCTCGGACCGGTCGATTTCTTCCTGAACTTCGTCGAGATCGTCATCTTCCTGCTGGCCGCATTGGTGGTGATCGTCAGTTTCTGCATCCTGGCCATCCAGGTGTTTCTCGCCTTCCTGGAATACCGGCTGCTGTCGCTGGCCGCCTACCTTGCCATTCCCTTCGCCGTGCTCGGCCCCACCAGCTTCGTGGCCGAGCGCGCCATCGGCTACATCGCCGCCACCGCGCTGAAGCTGCTGGTGCTCGGCTGCGTCATCGCGATGTGCAGCGCGACGCTGCTGGCGCTGACCTTCGCCGGCACGCCGACGCTGGCCCAGGCGTTCGGGGTGGCGGTGCTGGCCGCGGCCATCTTCGTGCTGGCGATCAAGGCGCCGCGCGCCGCCGCCGGCCTGGTCAATGGCGGTCCGGTGATGGACGGTATGACGGCGCTGGCCGCCCTGTGGACCGCCGGCTGGCTCGGCATGCGCACCATGGCTGGTGCTGCGGCCGCCACCACCGGGGCGTCCGGCAGCCTCGCCGTCGGCGCCTCGACGGTGTGGAGCGGCCTGCGTCATGTCACGACGGGTGCAACCGCGTCCGTCGGCAGCATCGGCGGGACCGGGGGCGGCGCTGGTGGCGGGACCGGCGGTAGTTCCGCCAGCGCCTCGGCCGGGCGCCGCTACCCGGCCGGCCGCTTCGGCGGTTCCTGGGCCTCGGCTCCGCGCGGCAGCGGCTGGGAGAAGCCGATGACCGACGCCCAGCGCGGCGAACTCGACCGCCTCGCCGCTGGCCGCACCGTCGATCCCAATCTCACCCGTGGGCAGGCCAGCCGGCTCATCGAACGCTGGGGCGGCGAAGAGTCGTGGCTGCGCCGCTCCGCTTCCAACGCCACCGAACGGCCGCAGGACCCGCCGGGCAAGACGCCCGGAATGGATCGCCGCGCCGACGACAAGGAGACCGACCCGTCATGAAGGAGCGCGTCGTCAACGTCTACGATCCGCCGCCGGCGGCCGTACCCGACAGCGCCAAATACCTCGCCGCCATGACCTACCGCGCCAGCCGCGAGGCCAAGGCGCTGCGGCTGAAGCGCTGGACCTTCGCCCTGGCCGTGCTCGGCCTGTCCTGGGGCTCGCTGATGACCTGGGACAACCTGCGCATCGCCGCCCAGCTGGTGGAGATCGCCCGGTACAAGCCGGTCTACCGCGTCGAGCAGGCGATGGATGGCCAGCAGCGCCTCGTGCTGCTGGACAACACCATCACCGTGTCCAAGGGCGCCCGGATCAACGCCGTCCAGTGGTTCGTGCGCTGGCAGCGCCAGATCGGCACCGACCCGGTGATGCTGGCCAAGGACCGCGCCGCCGCCCGCGCCCGGCTGGCCGGCGGCGCCGAGCGCAAGTGGGACGCCCTGCTGGCGGCCGACCTCGACCCGGCCGAAGGCTGGACCCGCGACGTTGCCGACGTCCGCGTTCAAGAGCGCGAGGCCGACCCGAAGACCGGCACCTCGGCCTTCTACGTGGTGTGGACGGAGACGGTGTACCGGGACTTCAAGCCGCGCGCGAAGATGCTGATGAGCGCCGCCGTGGTCACCGTGGACGGCCCGTCGCGTGAGGGCGCGCTCGACGGCGTGTCGATCTCCGGCTTCTCCGAGCCCAGCGGCACGCCGCTGAAGGCCGAGACGAAGGAGCCGGTCAAAGCCCACCCCATTCCCCCGTCCGAAACGATGGAGCCCCAGCCATGAGACTCTCGGTTTCCCTGCTGGCGCTGCCGCTGCTGGCCGCCTGCGCCACCGAGCCGTCCTCGGTGCCGGCCGCCGGCCCCGCCACTCCACAGCGCCCCTACACCCTGGCCGACCTGCACATCCCGCCGACGGCGATGGAGCGGGAGCCGAAGGAAAAGGCGGGGCCGCGGCCATCGAGGGCGCAGACCCGCAGTTGGGTTGGACAGGCCAACGAGGCCGCCCTCGACCTGCCGACACTGACCTGCTTCAAGGGCAAGAGCTGCGAGTACTGGTACCAGCCCGACCTGCAATACCTCGTCTACATGGCCGAGGGGAACCAGACGCTGGTCTGCCTGAAGCCCGGCGAGGTGGTGCGCGACATTGTCGCCCCCGGCGCCCAGGTGTGGATTCCCCACAGCCCCTACAGCTTCGGCAAGGGGCCGCAGCGCACCGAGTGCATCGCCTTCATGCCGCGCCGCGCCGGCCTCAACCAGCAGATCTCCCTCTTCACCAGCGAGCGCAAGTACGACCTCAACGTCGAGACCCACAGGCGCACCCACCACGTCGAAGTGCGCTGGCGCTACCCCGAGGACTACCTCGCCACCCTGAACGGTCAGGCCGTCCTTCCCAGCGCCGCCGGCGACCGGCGCGACCGCACCACCGAATTGGCCTACCGCGACCGCCGCTGCACCTACACGCTCGACGGCGACACGCCGGAGTGGCGGCCGGTGCCGACCCCCGACGGCCAGCCGCCGGTGTGCGACGACGGCGAGGTGACGATCATCAACTTTACCCCTGGCGCGCTCGGCGCCTATGGGGCGCCGATCCTCTGGCGCATCGGCGCCGACGGCACACGCATCCCCATCCAGTACGGCCGGATGAACGCCACCTACCGCGTCGCCGGCATCCACGACCACCTGCTGCTGGCGATCGGCGCGCAGGAGGTGCACATCCGGAGGACCCGCCCGTGACATCGGCCAACGACACCCCGCCGCTGCCGCCCGATCCTCTGGCCCGCCACCGGGTGGTGACCTCCGGTCCGCACGTCGTCCGCATCCTGCTGGTGGCGGCCGTCGTGATCGGGCTCGGCCTGGCCGCCTACATGCTGGGCCGCAGCCAGGGGGCAGGGGGCCTGCCGAAACTGTCTGCCGCCCTCGGCCCGACGCAGCCGGAACCGCGGCTGCCCAGCTACGAGGACATGGCGCCCAAACCAGCGCCGGCACCGGCACCCCGCATCGAAAGGAAGGAACCGCCCCCTCCACCGCCTCGGCCGCAGGCCAAGACTGTCCCGAAGGAGGACGACCTGCGCAAGAGGGCGATGGAGGCCGGCGTCGGCGGCTGGAGCCGCAAGGAGGATACGGGTGCCGTGACCGTGGCCCAGGCCGGAACGTCGGACTTCGCCGCCGCCGGGTCTGACTGCCTCGTGCCGCCGGGAACGCCGATCCCCTTGCTGACGGTGAACCGGGTGGTGACCGAGCGCGGCGGGATCGTCACGGCGCGCGTGACGCAGGACGTCTGGGACGCCGGCTTCTCCTGCTTGGCGGTGCCCGCCGGCTCGGTGGTGACGCTGGATATCGGCGCCAACGTCGCCAAGGGGCAGAAGCGCATCGAGGTGACCAACCCGGTGATCACGCGACCCTGGCCGCGCAACGACACGGTGCGCCTCAAAGCGGTCGGAGCGGATGCCACCGGTGCGGCGGGGCTGGCCGGGTCGGTGCAGGTGCCATGGGTCCAGACCGGGCTGCTGATCGCTGCCAGCACGGCGGTGGATGTCGCGGCGGCGGCGCTGACCGGCGGTGGCAGCCTGATCGGCGGCATCCTCGGGCACAGCATCGACCGCCCCCTCGACAAGGCCGCCAAGGAGTTGCTCGACCGGGCGCCGGTGGTCACGCTGGACGCCGGCGAACCTGTGATGCTTTTGTTGCGCAGCGGGCTCAACGCCGACAGTTTCGAGCGAGCCCGTTGAAGCGGGCCCGGCCGAAGCCTTTCGTCGGCCCGGCCCGTTGCTGCCTGGGAGGGCACATGATCCAGATTACGGCGGAGCAACGGCTTCAAAGCCATCGGACAAGGCCTGCCCCTTCGCGTTGATCGAGGCCAACGCAGCCGGTATTTGCTGCGGTGTCGTTGCAGGCGGTGGCCAAGCAACGTCCATCCGCCAACGCGGTAAACCTGCCTCCTTCGATGCACCGTTGCAGGGTTTACCACCGGTCCGAGGACACCTTGACATCTGATTACGGCGCTTTGCCCCCTGCCCGAGACCTCACCGTGGGGCGATCACCATGACCATCATACGGCCCTCGACCCGCGGCATCTGCTCCACCTTGGCAAGGTCCTGGAGCTGATCCCGCACACGGATCAGCACGTTCATGCCGAGATCCTGGTGCGCCATCTCGCGCCCGCGGAAGCGCATGGTCAGCTTGACCTTGTCGCCCTCACTGAGAAAACGGGTGGCGGCACGCATCTTTACGTCATAGTCGTTGTCATCGATGTTCGGTCGGAGCTTGATCTCCTTCAGCTCGATGACCTTCTGCTTCTTGCGCGCCTCATTGGCCTTCTTCTGTTCCTCGAACCGGAATTTGCCGTAGTCGAGGATCTTGCAGACCGGGGGTTCGGCTTGCGGCGCGATCTCGACCAGGTCGAGTTCGGCGTCCGCCGCGGCATCGAAGGCGTCGCGCAGCGACACGATGCCGATCATCTCGCCGTCGGCGCCAACGAGGCGCACCGTGCGGGCGGTGATTTCGCGGTTCAGGCGGGGGCCTTCGCGGACGGGATCCGCGTCATAGAGCTTGGCTATGTCAGTCTCCTGGATTTGTTGTGTGAATGTCCCAGACCCCGCACCGGTTGCCGGGCCCGGGAAGTTGCCGGGGGCCTTTTACCCCAGGAGGTCGAGAACGATCTGCCGCATCTCGCGCCGGGTCAGACGCGGCCACTCCGGCGCTCGCGACAGAGGAGGCCGCGCATCGGCAACCGTGTGCTCGCGGGGCGCCACGCGGGCACCGTTGATCGGGGACGATAGGATCGTCATTGCAAGTCCTTCCTGCCGGCGCGTGCGTGGCACGGCCGATGCGTTGTTCCGGTTCGGATGGAGGAAGCGCGCGTGGATACACGCCGGGATCGGAGACGCAAAGGGCGGCCGAGGCCGCCCTTTCCAGCTACCGGGTTTACGGCGTTCAGAGCGCGCGCAAATTCTCGGCCGATACCTTGCCCCGCTTGGGATCGCGCACCGTCTCGAAGGAGAGCTTCTGGCCCTCGTTGAGATTGCCGATGCCGGCCCGTTCGACGGCGGAAATATGGACGAAGACGTCGGCCGAGCCGTCGTCCGGCTGGATGAAGCCGAAGCCCTTGGTCGCGTTGAACCACTTCACAGTACCGTTGGCCATGGGTCCGTTCCCTTTCTGGCGTTGCCCCGCCCGATATGAGAGGGGCATCAAATTCACTGAGGGAAAGGAGCCAGACCGGAATCGGGACTGGAACACGTAGAGCCCAGAGCAACTTCGATCGCCCTCACATCGGGACTGGCACCGCCCCATACAAGCGGAAATCGTGGGGGTGGGATCGTGCACCATCCGATGACATCCCGTTTCCTGATCCTGCATAAGTCCCGAACGTTTGTGCGGAAATCCGGTGCGGGTGCCACCGGCATCCGGTCAGCCGGGCGGCGTCAAACCATCGGCGAAGTGCCGCCCGCCCCCTCGGCGAAGCCATTGTTGAGGCCCCAGATGGCGGCCTGCGTGCGGTTCGACGCGTCGATCTTGCGCAGCAGGCTCTTGAGGTGGACCTTCACCGTCGCCTCGGTGATCCCGAGGTGGTTGGCGATCACCTTGTTGGAATTGCCGTGCAGCAGACAGCGCAGGATCTGCGCCTCGCGCTGCGAGACGCCCTTGTGCAGGACCGGCAGATCGGCGGCGGCACCGTTCATCTTTCCGCTGATCAGCAGCGCGGCCAGGGGGCTCGGGAAGACCGTCTCGCCCATCATCGCGAGCCGCAGCGATTGCGCCAGCGCCTCCATCGACATGTCCTTCATCAGGAAGCCGTCCGCGCCGGCCTCGATGGCCTTCGTCATCATGCCCGCGTCCAGCTTGCCGGTGAGCGGCACCACGCGCGCATCGGGGCACGCCGCCTTCAGCGACCGGACCAGGTCCGCGCAGTCGCCGATGCCGACGGGATCGATCAGAACGACCTGCGGTGCCTCGCCCTCCAGGACAACCTGGAGCGCCGCCGTGAGGGACGAGGCCTCCTTGGTGATGTGAAAGCCCTGTTCCGCGAACAAAGCCTTCAGCCCCTGGCGAAACAGATTGTTCGCGTCGATCAAGGCTACGGAAACGGACGGCATGGCCGGATACTCCAAGGGCGTACATGAAGCGGGAATCCTACTCTCAAGAAGGTGGATCGGCGATACGCTCGTTAGGGAATATTTAACCATAAATAGGGAGATTTTTCGGCGCCTGCCCCCAACCGGGACCGCGACGCCACGGACCGTCAGGAAAAGACGAGGCCATGGACGAAGCGCAGCTTTCCCATCACCGTCGGGGCCAGGACGAATGGATAGAGGTCGGGCAGGCCCATGCTGTGGTTCAGGCTGTTGATCCCGTAGGTCAGCGGCAGCCAGGCCCGGATCAGGAGATCGAAGTCCCGCTGGCGGCAGGGATCGAAATCGATGTCCATGGTCAGGGCCGGATCGGTTCCCATCCGGGGCCGGACGCGCAGGCCGAACTCGTATGCCGTCTCCAACGTGTCCACGATGTGCAGATAATGCGCCCAGGTCTCGGCGAAGTCCTCCCAGGGGTGGGTGCTGGCGTAGGCGCTGACGAAGCGCTGCCGCCAGTCGGTCGGGGGGCCTTGTGCGTAATGCGCGTCCAGGCTTGTCCGATAGTCCCGGCGTTCGTCGCCGAACAGGCCGCGGAACGCCGGAATCCACGGCCCGGCCTGGACCAGCCGCTCCCAATAATAGTGCCCGACCTCGTGGCGGAAGTGTCCGAGCAGCGTGCGGTATGACTCCGCCATGTCCTGCCGGTGGCGCTCCCGCTCGGCATCGTCGGCCTCGGCGATGTCGATGGTGATCAGGCCGGCCGCGTGACCCGTGACGATCTGCGCGTGGTCGCGGATCATCTCCTCCGGGGCGGCAAGGAAATCGAAGGCGAGCCCCGCTTGCGGATCGTCGAACCGATTCGTCAGGGGCAGGTCGAGCCTCAACAGCCCATAGACGAGACGGTGCTTGGCGGTTTCGAGGCGTTGCCAGCGCACCCGGTTCTCCCCGCGGTCGAGGTCGGGAATCGTGCGGTTGAGGCGACAGGCCCGGCAGAAGGCGTCGGGGCTCCCGGCCGGAACCAGCCAGTTGCAGACGTCATGGACGGCGTTGGCGCAAAACCGCGACGGCTGGTCGGGAGCGGCCAGGGGACTCCAGCGATCGCCGCCCAGCGGGATAACGGTGCTCAGGACCATACGGTCGGGAAGGTAGCCGAGACGGTGTCCGCAGCGTTCGCATCGAGTGTTCGCGAAATACACCATCTGGCCGCAGTGCTGGCAGTGGAAGACTTTCATCGGTGGGATCGGCCCCCTTCACACATCCGCGCGCTCCGGCTCGTCCGAGAAAACAAGCACGGACATCGGGAATTTCGGCGCCCATGTACCGATGCGCATGGAATAACCGTCTTCATGCCTTAAATAGAGGCCTGCCGCCTTCCATATTTATTGCTCCGATGGCACATGCGGAAACGCTTTTTTGCATGCGTCTTCTCGCTGTGGAGCAAAGCCGTGAAACCGTACAACCCGAACCCACTGAAATGGCACGCCGACCCGATGTTTGTGGTTCCCGTCACGATCATCGTGGCGATGGTCGCGTGGACCATCTTTCGCGAATTCATCTATTAGGCAGGGCCGTTGTCCGTCTCATTTCGATGGGCCTCCCAGTCATAAGACCGGGTTTGTCCAACTGTGCATGGAGGATGTGCCATGGCCACGCTGAAACTGAAGGCGTTCGGTCCAAGCGGCGATCACGCGGCAAGGGCGGTGGAACTCTACAGCTTGTGCTACGTGCTGCATGGGGACTGCCACTACGAGGGGCATGCCCGGATGATCGAGGTCGAACACCGCGTTTCCGCACTGGCGGCGGCAGGAGCGACGGAGTTTTCGCTGCTGATGGCCGACGGGGCCGAAATCGCCACCCACGACGATCTCGTCCACCGCGTGGGAACTGCCGCCGCGGTCGTGTCTCACAAGCACGGCGTGTGAAAAACGCGCCGGTCCTGCAGACCGGATTCGACAGGCCGGACGACGCTTCCCGGCCTCGGCCGGCTTGGTCACGTCGATGGCGGCGGCAAGCAACGCCCCATTCAAGTAGAGGAGAGGCGTAGAATGATTACACATGACGCTGTCGAGGTGTTGACCGGACGCCTTTCAGACCTTGTTCGGCAGTATGGCCTGGATACCAATCGTCGTGGTTCATCCGGTGACAAGGCCCTTGTCAGCCGGATCGACGCGTTGATGACCGCTGTCCGTGGTCTGCAAAGCCTCATCGAACAACGCCGCGAGGAACGCGCCTCCCCGCTCGACGGGAGGGAGTGGTGAGAGAGGCCTGACGACGTGGCGTCGATCGTCACCAATGAACGCCATGGTGCCGCAGTCGCCTCCGCGGTGCCGCCGACCTCGGTGATCACGCTGATCATCGCCATGGCCGCGGCGATGGTCGCGCTGTATTTCGGCCGGGCGGTGTTCCAGCCGCTGGCACTCGCCATCCTCTTCAGCTTCGCGCTGGCGCCGATCATCAAGCGGCTGCAGCGCTGGAACGTGCCGAAGACCCCGGCCGTCATCGCCGTCACGCTCCTGGTCTTCCTCGCCCTTGGCGGCGTCGCGGCCGTCGTTTCGCTGCAGGTCGTCGACCTTGCCCGCAAGATCCCGGAGTACGAGCAGAACCTGCTCGACAAGATCGGCAGCGTGCGCGACGCCGCGCCCGAAGGCGGGCTGCTGCGGCGGATGACGACCCTGGGCAACGATCTGGAGAAGGCCATCGCCAGGGCGCCGGACGGGTCCGCCGGCGCGACCGGCGCCTCGCAAAGGCCCATCGCCGTCGAGGTTCAGGCGACATCCTCGCCGCTCCGGATCATTGGCGAGTACGCCGGTCCGATCCTGGGACCGCTGGCGTCGGCCGGCATCGTCATCGTCTTCACGGTCTTCATCCTCCTGCAGCGGGAAGACCTGCGCAACCGCCTGATCCGGCTGGCCGGATCGGCCGACCTGCAGCGCACGACCACCGCCATCGACGATGGCGTCAGCCGGCTGAGCCGTTACCTGCTGGCGCAGTTCGTCCTCAACGGTGCGTTCGGGACGGTGATCGGACTCTGCCTGTGGGTGGTCGGGCTGCCCAACCCCCTGCTGTGGGGCATCATCGCCGGGTTGATGCGGTTCGTCCCGTTCATCGGCTCGTTCGTCGCCGCGAGCCTGCCCGTCGTGGTGGCGCTGGCGGTGTCGCCCGGCTGGACGATGCCGCTGCTGACGCTGGCCGTCTTCGTCGTGCTGGAGGTGGCGGCGGGGAATGTGGTCGAGCCCTGGCTCTACGGATCGAGCACCGGGCTGTCGCCGCTGTCCGTGCTGGTCGCCGCGGTCTTCTGGACGATGATCTGGGGGCCGGTGGGCCTGCTGCTGGCGACGCCGCTCACCGTCTGTCTGGTGGTGCTCGGCCGGCACGTGCCGCAACTCCACTTCATGGAGGTGATCCTGGGCGACCGCCCGGCGCTGCCACCCGAAACCCGGCTCTACCAGCGCATGCTGGCCGGCGACGCGGTCGAGGCCGTCGCCATCTGCGAGGCGGAGGCGGAAGGGCGGCCTCTGCTCCACGTCTATGAGACGGTGGTCGTGCCGGCGCTCCGCCTCGCCGAGGAGGATCGGCGGGCCGGCGGCATGCCGCGCGAAACCCGTATCTCCGTCGCCGAGGCGACGGGGGAGATCGTCGAGGCGCTGACCGATCTGCCCGAGGCGCCGTGCCCACCGGACGGCGATGCCCCGCCGTCGGATGGCGCGGTGTCCCTGCTGCGCCGCAAGGGCGTCGTCGTCTGCCTGCCGGCCTTCAGCGAGATCGACGCCGCCGCGGCCACCGTGCTGGCGCATCTGCTGCGCTTCGAGGGAATGATGGCCGAGACGCGCCCCCTGGTTAGCCGCATGGACCGTCTGCCGAGGGAGGAGGTGTGCGGCGTTTGTCTGGTGGGGATGACCCTCAGCCGGGCACAGAGCCAGCGCCTTGTCCGTCGCGTCCGGGGGCATTTCGGCGCCGGCACGCGGGTCGTCGTGGTGCTCCTGGGGACCGGTGCCGACATGGCTCCGGGTGCGGCGGACGGCGCGGCGTTCATCACCGTGGCGACGCTGGCCGAGGCCGTCGGGGCGGTCAAGGCGGAGGCCATGCTCCCGGCACGCCCGACCGAAGGCGGCCCACGGAGCGGCCATGCGACCGCCCCGTGAGCCGCCGGACGGCGGTTACGGCCGATGCGGCGTGCGTCGCGGGTTCGCGAGGAAGAAGCGCAGCATCTCCCGCGTGGCGTCCGGCCCGCGCGGATCGGTGTAGGTGCCGGCCGGGCTGCCCCCGGCCCAGGCGTGCCCGGCGCCCCGGATCGTCCACTGCTCGCACAGCACACGACCGGCGGCGTCGGTGTGGAGCGTGCGGCTGTAGCCGTGTCCGCCGGGAACCTGGCCGTGCTCCGCCGCCGTCCGCAGCCCCGCCGCGCCCGCCTTGGATTGGGCGACGACGTCGTCGCCGTTGCGCGGATGAACCGTGGTGTCCCGATCGCCGTGAAAGACGATGGTCGGAACCGGGGTGCCGGACGGCGGTCCCATCGCTCCGCCACCCTGGCGCATGGCGGCGAACGCGGAGGGCATGTCGCGGGCCGCTCCGCTGGGCAGGCCGGAATGCACCCCGACGGCGGCGTAGAGATCGGGATAGGCGGCTCCCATGATGGCCGCTGCCGCCCCGCCGGCGGAGAGGCCGGCGACATAGACGCGGTCCGGGTCGACGGGGTGGCCGCGCATGACCTGCCGGGTGATCCCGGCGATCAGCGAGGGCTCGCCGCCGTCGCGCCGCTGGTCGGCGGGGCTGAACCAGTTCCAGCACTTCTGGGGATTGGCCGAGGAGGGCTGTTCCGGGTAGGCGACGAGGCAGCCATGCTCCTCCGCCAGCGCGTTCATGCGGGTGCCGGCGGCGAAGTCGTCCGGCGACTGGGTGCAGCCGTGCAGCATCACCACCAGGGGAAGCGGCTGGCCGGCGCGGCGGTTGGCGGGAACGTAGAGCTTGTAGGAGCGCGTCCCGGCCGCGTTGCTGTAGGAGGCCATGGTGAAGGAGGCGCCGTCCGGCAGCGGGTCGGCGGCTGGCCGGACGAGGTCGCCCACCCCGAGGTCGAGGCCGGCCGGCATGGCGCGGGCGGCAAGGCCGCGCAGGGTCTCGCCCAGGCCGGCCCGCGGCCCGGAATGGAAACGGCCGGCGAACGCCCCGGCAGGCGTGGGCCTCGTGGCGCGGTGCGGCGGCGGTGCGTCCGCCATGTCCACGGTGACGGGCTCGGCGTCGATGATGGTCCGGGAGCCGGGGCGCGCCGGTTCGGGCGCCGTGCCGCCCAGCAGGCGCTGGATGAGGGCGGTCGCCTCGGCGAGCTTGCCGGTCCGGGTGAGGCGGGTCGCCTCGGCCATCCCGGCGGAGAAACGGTCGCTCATAACGGGAACTTTCTGTGCTCGGACGCGGGCTCCCAGGGAAGTCCGGTCCGTCGTCTTTCAGGAATGCGGCGGGCGGCGTTCGCCGTCAGCGCATGCGGTCGGCAAGGGCCGCCTTGACGGCGGCGCTGGCGTGCAGGGCCCCCAGTACGGCGATCGAGGCGATGGTCGCGCGGGCGAGTTCGGGGGTGACGTCCTGGGCGATGGTGGCCAGCCCGAGGACACGGATGTCGAGCTTTTGTCCGGCGTCCCGCGCCGCTTCGAGGTCGGCGCGGCTGTAGTGGCGCAGGCCGAGATCGACGCTCTTGCGCGTCACGGCCTGCCGCACGGCGTCGCCGTGGCGGTCGATCTGGTTGCGGATGGCGGTGCGGATGAAGTCGGTGCGGTTCGCGTAGAACCCTTCCTGCACCAGAAGATCGATGTGGCCGAGGTCGACGTAGCCGAGGTTGATCGTGATCTTCTCGCTGTCGCCGGCCTTCGGCTTCAGATCGCGGGCGCTGTCGGCCATCTTTATACCATCCCATCACCATCCATGTGGATGGTATGTGGGCGCTTCCCGGAACTGGTCAAGGGGGAGCCGGCGCTGTGCCGGTCGATCATCGGCATTGCAGCGGCGGGTCGATGCCGTAGCGCCATCCGAGCTTCAGCGTGAGGCACCCGTTCTCGATGCCTACGGTGCTCGGAATGCCCGTACATCC
Organism: Azospirillum terrae; assembly: GCF_053470425.1. Taxonomy (NCBI): domain Bacteria; kingdom Pseudomonadati; phylum Pseudomonadota; class Alphaproteobacteria; order Rhodospirillales; family Azospirillaceae; genus Azospirillum; species Azospirillum terrae. The sequence continues at coordinate 33,872 of NZ_JBPXMR010000007.1, forward strand.
CACGGCCTGGGCCTTCTTGGACACGGCGGCGATGAACGCGTCGCCGCAGGGCGCGCAGGAGGCTGTCGCTCCGGACGATCCACTTGGATTTCCGGTGCCGCCCATGAAGATGCGATTGCTCTCTTGATCGGAGAATGTTCCGGGGCAGCCGGATATCGAGAACCGGTCATCGGTCCCGGCGCACGTTGCGCTCGGTAAACCGCCCAGAACACCGCGAGAATGATCTGAATGGTGTCTTGCGCTTTTCTGCGGAGAATAAGCCCATATGCCGGAATTGCCGCATCACGAAACCATTCGCAGCACCATTTTCCTTGCAGACGGCCAAGGCATTCCCGATCCGGCCGGTCAAACGCACGGAGCACGACAATGGCCATGGAGACAACCGCGCCGTCCAGCACTCCAGTCTCCCGGAGCGCGGTGATGGAATATTTCGTGCCGCCGCTGGTGATCCCGGTCGCCATCGTGCTGGCGGTGGTGCTCTTCGCGCTGTTCCATGGGCCCGTGGTCTGAGCCGGAGGTGCTGTCACATGCGGAAGGACGTCGAGAGAGAGACCTTCGAGCGGTGCGTCGCCCACGTGACGCTTCGCCCGGACGACTTCATCATGGAGGACGTTGTTGAAGCCCGGATCGTCGGCGGCGGTGCGGTCCAGACCCATGTCATCACGGTGACCTACGCACCGACCCGGACCTTCCGCACCTACCACTCGGCACTCCCTTCCTCATGGAGTTGGCAATTCAGGAAGGATCTGGACGACGGGCTGTTCTACTGACCGCGCGCCGGTCAAGCCATCGGCGGAATGCTGGCCCCCTCTTCGGCGAAACCGTTGAAGGCCCCAGTGAGGAGCGCATTGAAACCGATGCGGGATCACCGTATGCGCGGCGCGCAGTGAGCAGGGTGAAGGCGACCACATGCCTGAGCAACACCGCCGGGCTATGCCTCTTACCGACTGTCGCCGCTCCGCACTTTAAAGCATCATATATAAGACGAATATAACTCCGGCGTTATGAGTGAAATCCCTCTCATCATGACGCAGAAGGGGCGATATGTCGACAATATCACGTCTGAAAAGCACGATACCAAATCTCCGATGCTATTCCCGCGCGCTGACCGGTGATTGGGAAGTTGCCGATGATCTGGTGGCAGAGTGTTTGCGCATTGCCATGGAAAATTTAGATGAGATCCCTCATGACGGTCTGCGGGTTTGGCTGTTTACCCGTTTGCATGATTTGATCGCCCACATGGCCCCACGTGGGCAGCAACCGCGAAAGGCGCCAGCCCTGGCACGCGGTCCGCCCAGCGACACCCGCGTTGCAGACAGCCGTGAACCCGGACTGCAATTGGCCTTTCACGCGCTCACGTTTGCGCAGAAGGCCGTTCTCTTCCTGGTGTCCATCGAGGAATTTTCGGTCCAAGAGGTGGCGGCCATCACGCGCATGACGGTGCGCAACGTAAGGCGGTCCCTTCGCGAGGCGTTCGATCAACTCGACGCATTGCCTTTGGGCTTCCTTGCCCTCAAGGAGGGGGGAAGCGGATGAGCGAACGGACACCAGGGATCACTCGCCAGCAACTTGACGACTATCTCGGAGGCAAACTCGACGCGGCGAGTTCCGGGCGCGTGGAGGCCTATCTGGCCGACAATCCTGACGTCGCGATGCAGATCCAGCAGGATTGCAGGGTGCAGGAACGTTTGCGCGAGATGTTCGCTCCGGTTCTCGCCGACCCAATCCCGGAGCGTCTGCTCGAAATCCTCGCATCGGTTCGGTCCAGGGCTTCCCGCTCCGGCAAGCCTTGACCAACCCATTCGATCCCTGATCCCGCCCGCCGCTGCTGGCGTCAGAGATTGACCAACTCGCGGTATCGGCGGGCAATGGCAAGGATGGCGTGCAACTCTCCGCCATCAGTGTGGATCTCGACCCGGTCCAGGTCATGGGCGGGGGCAAACTCCATCACGAAGATGACCGCAGCATCAAAGGTTTCGAACTCGCGCGGCCTGCCGAGCCAAAAATCACCATCAACGCTCGGTGCAGAAGGGTTGAATCGGGGTCCGTGCACGCGGCAGGCCATGGTCTCCTCCATCGTCCGTGCGGCCCGTTCCGCCGGCCCGCGGGGCGGGCGTCGATCCTTGTGCGGTCAGGGGGCGTCGGCGAAGGGATACGGATCCCGCCCGTACCTCCACGCCGCCTCGTAAGGCTGGCCGTTGGAGACCTGGACCAGCACCAGGCTCGCAAAGCCGCAATTCCCGGCCGCCTGGGCCTCGTGCACAGCCCCACGAAGCGCCAGGATGAAGGACGCATACGGGCCGTAGACGAATCCGTCGGCGCGGACCAGCCAGCCGCCTTCCTTCTCGACCACGAAGAAAGCGAGTTCGGTCCTGGGGGAGCCGTCCTTGTCGCTGCCCGGCAACCCGGCCGGCCGTGTCGTTCCGGAGGTGCCGCCGAAGGCCGCGTGGTATCGCCGCGGCAGGTGCTGGCCGATCATGTTTAAATCCTTGTCGCCGCGCCTGTCGGTTTTGCGCGCACGTCGGTGAAGTTGCGAAGCCGTGCACCGTCGCGCAGCGCGGCTCGTGCGAGCGGCGATATCGGGGAAGGTTGCGTCGTCATGCAGCTTGCCGCGGGGAGGACCCGCCAGCGGCGTTCCGCATCGGTCCAGCGCAGGTGTTCGCGCAACACGTCGGCACCCTGGGGCACCGTTCCGGCGACGCTGACGAAGGTGGCGGTCATGGGCTTGCTCCCGATTGGCTCCGAAAGTCCGACAAAGGCCACGCGTCCTTCCGGCAAAGGACCGGGGATCACGGCTCGTTTCGTCTTGTCGTGGAAGCGGGCACCGGGGAGCGCGGCGCTATCGCCGCGGTCCCAAGTCCTGGCGACCGAATTGTCCGGATGCCTCGACCTGACATGGGGTGCACTGCTTGTCATCGGCAGTCGGGCGGACGGACATTCCCGGCGCATCGGTACAGCCCCCTGCCGCCCGCGTCCAACCGGATGGATCAGGTGTCGTCGGACTCCCTGGACAGGTGGGCGAGCGCTTCCCGCAGCCAGGGGTCGCGGACGGTCCGGTCGCGCCGCGCCCACGGGACGTTCGTGGTGTTGCCCGCCTCGTAGAGGCGTTGTGCCAGCGCCTCGACGGTCATCCGTCCGCTGATCTGGTCCTCGCGGGCGACGCGTTCGCGCCCGGTGTCCACCGCCTTCAGCCGGTATTGGCGTTGGTCATCCTCCGGCGGCAGGATGCGCTCAACGCGATGGGCGCCGCCCGGCGCGCCGTGCTTCACGGCCGGCGCTGCGAAGTAGACGATCTGGCCGATGTGGTATTTCGGGGTGTCCATGGATGGCCTCCGGCCATGCGGATGCATCATGCGTCCTGCGCGGAAACCGTCGCCTTCCGTCGGCCTTGCGTTCCGCGCTTGGCCGGCTGCGAGTCCCGCCGCCTGACGGCTTCGGCGTGAATGGCCGGCAGCATGGCTTGGGCGGCGTGCTGCTGCTTGGGCGTGCCGGTCTGCGCCAGACGTTCGGCGTTGGAGGTCAGGTTGCCAAGGTCGTCGTCGGTCATTCCGGGGAGTTTGTCGATCAGATCCATCGTCATCGGGCCTTCGTTGTTTGCAGGGCGTGTTGTCGCCGTGTGGTGCGTGCGCCATCCGGCCAGCCAGTTCCGCGCAAGGGGGCTGCCGGCCGGGTGCGGGTTCGCGGACCGGGCGATTCCGGCCGACGCCGCCAACCCGCCCACGAGAAACGCGACGCGGCTCCAGCGGGCGGGTTGCCCGTTGGGTACCGTCTTTTTTTTGGGCATGTGCGCTTCGGCGCTCCGCGTAAAGTACAGATCTCTTAAATTGGGCGACGCGTCAAAAATTCAAATGAAAAACTGATTGGAAATGAAAATAACTCCTTAATTGTCCTGGCGCGACTAACCGAGGTGTGGTGGGTTGTATTTTTGATTTTTTTTGGGTGCCGTGATGCGAGCCGGAAACAGAAAGAAAAACAGTGGGCATCCTCGGCTTCGCCGCCATCACCACAGCCCGTGGGCCAACGGGAGGAAGGACACGTGTCGGAAGCGGGTTCGACGTGTCGAAGCCGGCTGCCCACAGCAGCTCCGCCGGTCTGCGTTGTGTTCCCGATGGGGCGCCGCCGGGGCGATCATCGGACCCTTCGAACCGTGTGGACCGTCGTATGACGCTTTTTCGAGCGGGACAAGAGCCCCATATAAATCGAGTCCAGCAAGTCGAACGGCGCGTGCACGCCGTGGCGCACAATTGATATTCCCGAAATCGCGCCGGATTCAGTTTTCTCCCAGTGGTGCTGACGTTTGGGAATTTTGGTCGATTATTTCCACCGGCTCGCATACCGTCATGGCCACGCTGGAGCGCGGCCGGGATGACGGCCTGGAAACGCACGGTGCCGAGGCGTCGGGACGCTGGGTCCCGCTCGGCGGATTCGAGGGCAAAATGGCCGCTTCCATCGACGGCGCTGGACGGGGCGGCGCGCAGGCCGATCCCGAAGCATGGACATCCGCCAGACGTCCGGGCGGCCCGACCGCCGTCGTCGGGATCGGCGCGTCGGCCGGCGGGCTGAAGGCCATCACCGCCTTTCTGGACGCCGTGCCGACGGGCAGCGGGCTTGCCCTGGTGGTCCTGCAGCACCGCACGCCGAACCACGAATGGCTGATGGTGGACCTGCTGGCCAAGGCCGCGCCGTTGCCGGTCCGTGCCGCCGAGGACGGGATGCCGGTCGAGGCGGACCACATCTACGTCGCCCCGGCGGGCAAGGTGCTGTCCATGGCGCAGGAGCGCTTCGTCATCGGCGATCCGGCGGAGGACAGGGCGGCGCTGCCGATCGACATCTTCTTCCGTTCCCTGGCCGCCGAGTGGCAGCAGCACGCCGTCTGCGTCGTGCTGTCCGGGTCGGGAGCCGACGGCACGATCGGGCTGATGGCTATCAAGGAATGCGGCGGTCTGGTCGTCGTCCAGGATCCCGCGACGGCGGCGGTCGATGGGATGCCGCGCAGCGCCATCGCGACCGGCCTGGCCGACTACGTGCTGGCGCCGGAGCGGATGGCCGAGGCGCTGGTCCGTTACATCCGCCAGCCGTACGTCCGCACCGGCCCCGCCGACGACGATCCCGCCTCCGGCGGCGAGGACCTCGACCATATCCTCGAACTGATGAGGGCGCGCAGCCGCCACGACTACCGGGCCTACAAGACGCGCACGCTGGTCCGCCGCATCGAGCGGCGCATGGGCATCCATCAGATCGACAGCATGCGCCGTTACCGCGACTTCCTGGGAACCCATCCCGGCGAGGTCGAGCAGCTGGCGCGCGACATCCTGATCAGCGTCACCCGATTCTTCCGCGACCCGGAAGCGTTCGCCATCCTCGACGAGGCGATCCTCGCCCCCCTGGCGCGCGACCGCGACGGGCAGCGGCCGATCCGCGTCTGGGTCCCCGGCTGCGCCACCGGCGAGGAGGTCTATTCCATCGCCATGCTGCTGATGGAAGCCTGCGCCTCGGCGAACCGGGCCTGCGACATCAAGGTGTTCGGCACGGACATCGACCTACATGCGCTGGACGTCGCACGGACCGGCGTCTATCCGGAAACCATCGCGGTCGACGTCACGGCGCAACGGCTGGCCCGCTTCTTCACCCGTGTCGATGCCGGCTACAAGGTGAGCCGGGTGCTGCGGGAGTCGGTCACCTTCGCCGTTCAGAACATGATCAGCGATCCGCCCTTCTCCACTCTCGACCTGATCAGTTGCCGCAACGTCCTGATCTACATCGACCCGGCGATCCAGCAATCGGTCATCGAGCTGTTCCACTTCGGCCTGGGGGATGGCGGCGGCCTGTTCCTGGGATCCGCCGAGACCATCGGCACCCGCACCGACCTGTTCGCGCCGCTGTCCAGGAAGTGGCGCCTGTACCGCAAACTCGGCAACGGCCGCCGGCACAGCCCGACCCTGCCGGCGGCCGTCGGCGCGCCGGCGGGGGCGGCGCCGGCGTCGCCCATCACCGCCCGGGTCAGCCCGGCCGAGATCACCCGGCATGCGCTGCTGCTCGCCTACGCGCCCGCCGCCGTGCTGGTCGATCGGCGGCACCGGATCCTCTATCTGTACGGTCCGACCGGCGACTTCCTCGACCTGCCGACCGGGGAAATGCCGCAGGACCTGACGGCCATGATGCGGGGCGACCTGCGCCTGAAGGTGCGCGGCGCCGTGAAACAGGCCGTGTCGTCGGGGCAGCGCGTGGCCGTTGCCGGGGTCCGCCAGACGCGGGGCGGCGTCCTGTCCCTGGTCACCGTCACTGTGGCCCCGGTCCGCCCGCCGCAGGCGAGGGAGGACCTGCTGCTGGTGACCTTCGTCCGGGAAGCGGCGGCGGAACCGGCGCAGCCGGCCGGCGGCGGGCTCGCCGACGACCCGCAGGCGGCGGACGAAGCCTCCGCCGTCGAACAGCTCGAACACGAACTGCGGGTGACGCGCGAAGACCTGAGCGCCACCATCCTTGAGCTGGAGGCGTCGAACGAGGCCCTGCGCGCGGCCAACGAGGAGATCCTGTCGATCAACGAGGAGCTGCAATCCTCACACGAGGAGATGGAGACCTCGAGGGAGGAGCTGCAGTCGCTGAACGAGGAACTCGGCACGCTCAACAACCAGCTTCACGAGAAGGTCGACGAGTTGGAGGCCACGACCAACGACCTGACCAATCTGCTGACCAGCACCGACATCGCGACGCTCTTCCTGTCGCCCGACCTGAAGATCAAGCGCTTCACGGCCCCGGCGACGCGCCTGTTCTCGCTCATTCCGACGGACATCGGGCGGCCGATCACCGACGTGTCGCGCCATTTCAGCGATCCGGACCTGATGGCCGACATCCGCGCGGTGCTCGACACCCTGTCGCCCCTGGAGCGCGAGGTGAAGACCGAGAGCGGCAGCACGCTGCTGCGCCGGGTCCATCCGTACCGCACGCAGGACAGCCGGATCGGGGGGACCGTCGTCACGTTCAGCGACGTCACGGCACTGAAGCGCACCGCCGCCGTCCTCGCCGAGCGGGCCCGGCAGCAGAAGCTGGTCGCCGATCTGGGCAGCAGGGCGCTGACCGGCGAAGGCCCCGACGTCTTCCTGCAGGCGGCATCCGCCCTCATCGCCGAGACGTTCGGCGCCGACTGCGTCGGCATCTTCGTCCCGTCCGGAGACGCCGGGGGGGTGAGGCTGCTGGATGGCAGCGGCTGGGACCGGCCCGGGGGGATTCCCCGCGAAACGTCGGGCGATCCCTCGACGCACCTCGGACAGATCCTGTTGTCGAGACAAGCCTTGGTCGTTGGCGATTTCGCGACCGACCGGCGCGTGCCCGGCGGTCCTCCCGTTCCCGGAATCGCCAGCGGGATCGGGGTCGCCTTCGGCGGGGAGGGCGCGACCGGGCCGGCCGTCCTGGCGCTGTACAGCCGGCAGCCGGGGCGATTCGGCGCCGACGACGTTGAGTTCGTGCAGGCGGTCGCCACCGTCCTGGGCCTCGCCATGGAGCGGGCGGCCATCCAGGACAAGGTCCGGGCGGCCCGCGACTTCGCCGAGGCCATCGTCGACACCGTGCGCGAACCGTTGCTTGTGCTCGACGCCGGCTTGGCCGCCGCCGCCGCCAGCCAAGCTTATTACCGGATGTTCGCCACCACGCCGGACGCGACGCTGGGGCGTCCGCTGGGAGACTTGGCCGATGGCATCTTCCGGGATACGGCGCTGGACAGGCTTCTGAAGGCGATGATCGCCGACGGCTCCACCATCGAGGCGCTGGAGATCGGCGCCGGGCACGACGCCGAGGGACCGCGCGCGTTGCAGATCAACGCCCGCCCGCTGAGCCGCTCGGAGCGTCCGCTGATCCTCCTGGGCATCGAGGACATCACCGAACGCAACCGCGCCCGGCAGGCGCTGGCGGTCGCCAAGGCGGTGGCGGAACAGGCGAGCGCCGGCAAGACCCGCTTCCTGGCCGCCGCCAGCCACGACCTGCGCCAGCCGGTGCAGGCGGCGGTGCTGTTCCATCACCTGCTGTCCGGGCAGGATCTCGGACCGGATGCGGCGCGCCTGCTGACCAGCCTGGGCAGTAGCCTGAACGCCCTGCATTCGATGCTGGACGAACTCCTGCACGTGTCGCGTCTCGACGCCGGCGTGGTGGAGGCCCAGCGGAAGCGGTTCCGGCTGCGCACGCTCATCGGCCGCCTGTATGACGAGTTCGCGCCTTTTGCCGAAGCGGTGGGGCTGACGCTGAGGTCGGTCGATACCAGCCTGTGCGTCGACAGCGACCCGAAGTTGCTGGGGCGCATCCTTCAGAATTTTCTCGCCAACGCCGTGAAGTACACGGAAAGCGGGCGCATCCTCGTCGGCTGCCGCCGAACCGGCGGCGCGGTGCGCATCCAGGTCTGGGATACCGGACGGGGAATCCCCAAAGGGCAACTGACGGCGATCTTCGAGGAGTTCCATCAGGTCGACAACCTCGGGCGCGACCGCCGGCAGGGGCTCGGCCTTGGCCTGTCGATCGTGGACCGCCTCGCCATGCTGCTTCATCACCCGGTCGGCGTGCGCTCGGTGCTGGGCCGGGGGTCCGTCTTTGAGATCGTCGTTCCCGCCGTCGACGACATCGAAGCGGTGGACGATCCCTCCACCGAACCGACGCTTGCTGGCCGCGGGCGGCGCGTGCTGGTGGTGGACGACGACCCGGTGGTTCTCGACAGCGTCCGGCAGTACCTGGAACGGCATGGCTTCGACGCGCGCGCCGCTGCGGATCGGGACGCTGCCCTGGCACAGTTCACCCTGCAACAGCCGCCGCAGCTGGTCATCGCCGATTACCGCCTCAGCGGGGAAGAAACCGGGGCGGACGTCATACGGTTCCTGCGAAGCGCCTTCGGGACCACCGTGCCGGGGATCATCCTGACCGGCGACACCTCGCCGGAGCGAATCCAGGAGGCGAGCCGCAGCGGTTTCGCGCTGTTGCACAAGCCGGTCTCGCCACCGGACCTCTCCGCCGCGGTGCGGAGCGCCCTGGCCGACGACGGCTGACCGCTGCGGCCGCGTGATCTTCCCAGCCAGACCCGCCGGAGACCAGATGAGCGCCCAACTCCTACACCACGCCTTGGGACACGACCGAAAGACCTGCCTATGCAGTTCCAGCGACTCCGGGATATATCTATCCGCCTTCAGGAAATGGCTCGGCAGACCAGAGCCAAGTCTGAAAAACTCCTAAGCGAGGCTGTAGAGGCTCGTATTTGCGCCGATGAAGCAATAGCCAATGGGCGGCAAGCTCGCTGCGTCGCACGTGAAATCCGCCAAATGAGAGCAGACGCCGCAAGCCCGTCATCGTCGTGAAGGGGGCTACCGAAACGGGACGCCCAGAGAAAACAGCGGATTTTCTGGAGTTTGGCTCTTGCCCAGGTTTCCGGTTCCGCTGCTACTCTGCGCCCGTGCCCAACTCGACGGGGCATGGATGATCGGCAGCGGCGACGTCCTGCACGAAAAGCGAGGTCGCTTGCTTGATGTTCTTTCTTCCGAGCGTTATTCCCTGTCACGGCGGCAGTCGGGAGTATCGCCGGAACCCAGATCAATCTGGCGGCGCTCGTCGAATTCGGCCCACTATGGACGGCAGGCGCACAAGGGCGTCGGAGAACGGCATAACGCCAGGAGAAGATGGTGCGGGCGGTCGGACTCGAACCGACATATCCGTAAGGACGGCGGATTTTGAAGAGAGCCGCGCCTGCCACAGGACAAAGGTGCGCTACTGCTTGCTGCCCCGGCGGCTTCTCCAGCGCTCCTCATTGACTCCTACGCTGCACCTGCCGACGAGACGGAACCCCGCCTTTGTGTACGCCACAGCCCGATATTGCCGCACTAATTGCAAAAGGGTCTTCCAATATCAGCACCTATCGTTCTCAATCGATCACAACGGTTGTGAGGAGATTGAGCATGGGCCAGACTGAGAAACTGGTTATTCGGAAGACCATCAGACGGCACCAACTGCGTGAGATGGTGCCGCTCGCCGACAGCACGATCTATGAGATGGAGCAGCGCGGCGAATTTCCCCGGCGCTTCGCGCTCTCCCCACGCTGCGTCGTCTGGGATCTTGCCGAGGTCGAGGCTTGGTTGATGGCGCGCCGGGCCACGCCGATCCGCCGTGTTCAACACCCCGACGTCACGAAACGAAAATCACGTCCGGTCAAAGGGCGGGGTTAAGCTCAACGAGGGGCATAGCGGGCGGCAAGAGCGTCGGGACGTGCTTCCGCCCCTCCACCCACGCGTCCACGATGTCGGCCCATTCCTGCATCATATGCCGGCGCTGAACTTCATACTCAGCCTTGTTGTAGACGCCTCGCGACGAGCGCCCGTCTTCATGCGCCAAGCACTTCTCGATCCAGTCGCGGTTGAAGCCCAACTCGTTCAGCAGCGTCGAGCCCGTCCGCCGCAGATCGTGGACCGTGAACGGCTCAAGCGGCAGCCCCTCCTTCTTCGCCCGCTCCACGACGGCGTAGGTGATCCGGTTGAAGGTCGCACGCGACATCGGGGCGTCCGCGTCATACCGTGAGGGAAGCAGGTAGCGCGAGTTGCCCGCACACGTCTTGAGCGCGATCATGATGTCGAGGGTCTGCCGGCACAGGTAAACGTTGTGTGCCTTCGATCGCTTCATGCGCTCTTTCGGGATCGTCCAGACCGCGTTCTCGAAATCGACTTCGTCCCAGACCGCATCCTGCAGTTCGCTCTTCCGGACCATCGTCAGGAGATAGAGCTTCATGCCGAGGCGGATCGTGGGCAGTGTCGCAACATGCTCAAGCTGTTTGAGCATGACGCGGATTTCGGTGGGGGAAAGGGCACGATCCTTCGGGGTGAACGTGGCGATCGATGAAGGGCCGACGTCATCGGCCGGGTTGTCCACCTTCTCGCCGTGGAGAATCGCGAAGCCATAGATCTGCTTCAGAATATCGCGTACATGGATCGCCGTTGCCGGGGCGCCCCGTTCGACGATCTTGCCGCAGTGGGCGCGAAGATCATCGGGCGTGATCTCGGTCAGCAGGCGGTTCCGCCATACAGGCAGAAGCTCACGCTCGAAAATGGAGCGACGCATCGCCCGGGTGCTGTCGGCCATCGGCGCGTTGGTGAGCCACTTCTCCCCGAACTCGCCGAAGCTCTTGGCCTCCTTGAGACGGCGCTTCTCCCGTTGCTTTTCGATGGCGGGTGAACGGCCGTCGCTGACCGCTCGCCGCGCGTCCAGGCAGAGTTCGCGGGCCCGAGCGAGTGAGATTCCGTCCCGACCGTATTTGCCGAGATAGACCGTTTCGCGCCGGCCGTTCAGCCGGTAGTCGAGCCTGAACGACACCGTGCCCGACGGGTCCACGCGCACATACATGCCGTCCCGGTCGGTGACCTTATAGGTTTTGTCCTTGGGTTTCAGTGCCTTGATCGCCGCATCGGTCAGCATCCCACGTCACCTCTCAAAAAGTACCGTCAGGCGGTTTTTTTGGGGCTCTCATCGGGAAAAGCAGCGCATAATCAGATGTTTACGCCAAAAAAAGTACCGTCAGGAGCCGTGCTGCTCCTGACGGTACTTTTGATTTTCGTGATCGTCAATATGGGCAAGGGCCGTCAGCCGGGCCGTCAGACGCGATCGCTGCCCACCGATAGCCATCGATAGGTGATGGCAGAAAGTTTTTTCTTTATCAGTGGGTTACGGCGTATTCCAGCGTGGTTTCGGATACCGTCGGACCGGCGTGAATCATTCCCACTCGATGGTGCCGGGCGGCTTGCTGGTGATGTCGTAGGTCACCCGGTTGATCCCCCGCACCTCGTTGACGATGCGGTTCGAAACCCGCGCCAGGAATTCGTGCGGGAACGGGTACCAGTCGGCCGTCATGCCGTCCGTCGAGGTCACCGCGCGCAGCGCGCAGGCGTGGTCGTAGGTGCGGCCGTCGCCCATCACGCCCACCGTGCGCACCGGCAGCAGCACCACGAACGCCTGCCAGATGACGTCGTAGAGCCCCGCGTTGCGGATCTCCTCCAGATAGATGGTGTCCGCCTTGCGCAGGATCTCCAGCTTCTCCGGGGTGATCTCGCCGGGCACACGGATCGCCAGACCGGGACCGGGGAACGGGTGGCGCTTCACGAACGCCTCCGGCAGCCCCAGTTCACGGCCGAGCACGCGGACCTCGTCCTTGAACAGCTCGCGCAGCGGCTCGACCAGCTTGAGGTTCATGCGCTCGGGCAGGCCGCCGACGTTGTGGTGCGACTTGATGGTCACCGAGGGGCCGCCGGTGAACGACACGCTCTCGATCACGTCGGGGTACAGCGTGCCCTGCGCCAGGAAGCCGGCGCCGCCGATCTTGTGCGCCTCGCCGTCGAAGACGTCGATGAAGGTCGCGCCGATGATCTTGCGCTTCTGCTCGGGGTCGGACACGCCGGCCAGCTTGCCGAGGAACAGCTCGGCAGCGTCCACATGGATCAGCGGGATGTTGTAGTGGTCGCGGAACAGCGTCACCACCTCGTCCGCCTCACCCGCGCGCATCATGCCGGTGTCGACGAAGATGCAGGTCAGCTGCTCGCCGATGGCCTCGTGGATCAACACCGCCGCCACCGACGAATCGACGCCGCCCGACAGGCCGCAAATCACCTTGCCGCTGCCGACCTGGGTGCGGATCTTCTCGATGGCGTGGTTCTTGAATCCCGCCATGGTCCAGTCGGCCTGGAGCCCGGCGACGCGGTGCACGAAGTTGGACAGCAGCTTGGCGCCGTGCGGGGTGTGCACCACCTCCGGGTGGAACTGCACGCCGTAGAACTGGCGGCGGTCGTCGGCGATGGCGGCGAAGGGCGCGCCTTCGCTGATCGCCACCGGGCGGAAGCCCTCGGGCAGCGCGGTCACGCGGTCGCCGTGGCTCATCCACACCTGCTCACGGCCACCGACCTCCCACACGCCGTCGAACAGCGCGCAGGGCTCCTTGACTTCGAGGAAGGCACGGCCGAACTCGCGGTGGTCGGAGCCGGTGACGGCGCCGCCGAGCTGCGCGCACATGGTCTGCTGGCCGTAGCAGATGCCCAGCACCGGCACGCCCGCCTCGAACACCATGTCCGGCGCCCGCGGAGCGTTGACCTCGGTGACGGAGGCCGGGCTGCCCGACAGGATGATCGCCTTCGGGGCGTACGCCGCGATGCGCTCGGGCGCCATGGTGTAGGGATGGATCTCGCAGTAGACGCCAGCCTCGCGCACGCGGCGGGCGATGAGCTGGGTCACCTGGGACCCGAAATCGAGGATGAGGACGCGGTCTGCGGACATGGGCTCGGCACACTTTCGGTGGAAGCGTGCTAGATGCGCCGAATGGGCAGCCCGGTCAAGTGGCTTAGCCGACGCCTAGCCGACCGCCGACTGCCGCGCCAGCGGTACGAGGTCGCGCCAGCCGTACGCCACCTCCATGATCGGGACCCCGGCGAAGCGCCCCGGCCGGTCGGCGACGCGCGCCCCGCCCAGGCGTTCGTAGAACCAGCGCGTCGGATTGGTGCCGAGGCACCAGACGAGCGCAGAGCGCACGCCGCCCTCCAGCATGCGCTCGGCGCCGGCGGCCATCAGCAGGCGTCCGATCCCCTGCCCCTTGGCGTCGTCAAGCAGGTACAGCGCGTAGACCTCGCCGGAAAACCCGTCGATTCCCCGCCGCTGGGGGCCGAAGCTGCAAAAGCCGACCAGATCGCCGGCCTCGTCGATGGCGACCACCGTGCCGCAGCCGGGGCCGCGGTCCGGCAGCGCCATCCGCCACCGCACCTCGGCCGAGCGCGCGGACATGCCGGCCAGATACCGGTCGGGCAGCATGCCGGCGTAGGTCGACTGCCAGCTTCCCACCTGCACCCGCGCGATGGCGGACGCGTCACCGGACTGCGCGTCGCGGATGAGGACCAAGGCGCACTCCCATTCCCATGCCTTCCATGAAGAAGCTTGGGACGGGAGCACCGCTTTTCCAGGGAGCGCCTACTGCGAGGCCCCGACCATGTTGCGCGGGTCGTCCTTGGCGTTGACGTACGTGATGTCGAAGGGGCCGACGCCGCTGATTTGGATCACCGTCGGGCCCGACATCATGGCGTAGTGCGGCATGTTGGCGGGTGCCGAGAAGAAGCCGCCGGGGCTGAGCGACTGGATCTGGGCCGTGTCCACCGCCTCGCCCATGCCGACCTTGAAGGTGCCGGACACGACGGTGACGTTCTCGACCTGCGAATGCATGTGCGGCGCCACCATGTAGCCGTCCGGCAGACGCGCGCGCATGACGAAGAAGCTGCCGCTGGCCTCCGGGTTGCCCGCCAGCACGGCGACCTCCGCCCCCGGCGGCAGCGCCTTCGGCCCCGGTCGCCACGCGAGCGTGTCGCCCTGAAGGACGACATGCTCGTCGGCCGCCGCCGCCATCGCGGCCGGCCAACCGAGAGCCACGGCCAGCGACACCGCCGGCAGAATCACGGATGCGCGCAGCATGACAGGCCTCCTTCACGAGGGATCGGAAGCCGTTAAAGTTACGCCGCCCGCCGCCGCACCGTCCAACGGGCATGGGAGGGGAATGCGGAGCGTTCGCCCCGCCCCCGCCTCTATTCGGGCGAAGCGGCCAACCCCTCTTCCGCAGCCTCCTCGGCCTTCTCCTCGGCCTTGCGGTCCAGCACGGCGGCGAAGAAGCCGTCGGTATCGTGCTTGGCCGGCAACAGGCGCAGGTACGGCCCCTCGCCCGGCGGCGTGCCGCGGCCCTCCTCGGCCCACACCTCGGCGATGGGCTTCACGGAAAAGTCCGGGTGCGTCTCCAGGAAGGCGGCGATCTGGTCCTCGTTCTCCTCGTTCAGCAGCGAGCAGGTCGCGTAGACCAGCCGCCCGCCGGGCCTCACCATCCGCGCCGCGCTGTCGAGGATGCTCGCCTGCAAGGGCAGCAACTGTTCCAGCCCAGGGCCGAGTTGGCGCCAGCGGCTGTCCGGGTTGCGCCGCCACGTGCCGGTGCCGGAGCACGGCGCGTCCACCAGCACGCGGTCGAACTTGCGCTTGTGGCGCTTCACCCAGGGGTCGCGCTCGCTGGTCAGCGGGTGCGCTTCGATGTTGTGCAGGCCGGCGCGGCGGAAGCGCTCGGCGGCGCGCTTCAGGCGCTTGTCGAGCACGTCGCAGGCCACCACCCGACCCTTGTTGTTCATCAGCGCCGCCATGGCCAGCGTCTTGCCGCCGGCCCCGGCGCAGAAGTCCACCACCTGATGGCCGGGCTTCGGCGCCACCGCGAAGGCGACGAGCTGCGAGCCCTCGTCCTGGATCTCCACCAGCCCGTTCTTGAAGGCGTCGGTCGCCGACAGCGCCGGCCGCCCCTTGACGCGCAGGCCGAGCGGCGACCAGCGCGTCTCCTCGGACACGATCCCGGCCTTCTCCAGCGACTTCCGGGCGCCGTCGCGGCTGGCCTTCACCGGGTTGACGCGCAGATCCATCGGGGCGGCGTCGAGCAGCGCCGTCATTTCCTGTTTGAACCGATCGCCCAGCGCGGTGCGCATGCCCGCTTCGGCCCAGGGCGGGCACTCGACGCGCACGGGCTCGGGCATCGCCGGGTGCTCCAGCGTGTGGGTGTCCAGCGCGCGGACCAGCGTCTGCTCGTCGTCCGTCAGCGCTTCCGGGGCGAACTTGCCGCCGCTGAACAGCTCGTCCACCGTGGCGGCGCGCTTGCCCTCGGCGAGGATGGCGTTGGCGATGACGCGGGCGCGCGGCCCCGTCTCGTGCCCTTCCTTTTCCAGCCACCAGACGAGACGCGCGTGGCGGCGCAGGACGGCGTAGGACGTCTCGGCCACCGCGCTGCGGTCCTTGGCGCCGATGAAACGGCGGGCGCGGAAATACGCGCTCATCACCGCGTCGGCGGGACGCGGGGTCGTGTCGATCTCGGTCAACAGATCGATCACCGCCTGGAGGCGGGCAGCGGGGGTCATCGGAGCTCCTTTCGGGAAGGGCTTTTCGATAACCCGTTTGCCGCCGTCTTGTCATCCCCCATCGGTGCCCCGAGTCGCGCAACCCTGCCCCCGGACCGCCTCCCCCGCCCGATCACTGCAAATTGAAACAGATACCGCCCTTTCGTTCGTGGTACCACGAACGATGGAAAATCAATGGGTTGCACCAGACATCGCCCTGCGCTCCGTAAGAATGCGCTGTGACATCGGCCTCGCGTTAACTGTGATTTACGGTCCTTCGTTGACGATTATTAAACCTCCCGCGTAAAGACTATGAACAACGCGTCCTGCCGCCAGACGAGCGGCAAGACGACGGGGGCTTCTCAACGATGGAACCGGCGCACGCCGGCATGGGGATCGCGATGTCTCAATCGGCGGGGCGCGGGCTGCGGCGTGTTCTGGCGCGGGTGTCCTGTCTTCTTACGATCAGCCTCGCCGCCTGCACCACGAGCGGCGGCGAGCGGGCGATGGGTGGCGCCTCCACCCTGCGCTCGCCGATCACCCCCGACATGATCGCCGCCGATTTCCGCACCCTGCCCGGCTGGGCCGACGACGACCACGCGGAGGCGCTCGCCGCCTTCCGCCGCAGCTGCGACTGGATCGACAGCCAGTCACCCGACCGCCCGTTGGGCAAGGCCGGCACCGTCAGCGAGTGGAAGCCGGCCTGCGCCGCGTCGCGCACCCTGCCCCCCGGCGACCGCGAGTCCGCCCGCACCTTCTTCGAGGCCCACTTCACGCCGGTCTCGCTGGGCGGCGGCACCGAGGGGCTGTTCACCGGCTATTACGAGGCCGAGCTGCACGGCTCGTGGACGCGCACCGAGCGCTTCACCGTCCCCATCTATCGCACGCCGCCGCGCGCCCGGCGCGGCCTGCCGACGCGCGAGCGCATCGTCAACGGCGCTCTGAAGGGCAAGGGGCTGGAACTGATGTGGGTGGACGACCCGATCGACGCCTTCTTCCTGGAGATCCAGGGCTCCGGCCGGGTGAAGATGACCGACGGCAGCGAGGTCGGCCTGCACTACGCCGGGCAGAACGGCCGGGCCTACTACCCCATCGGCCGCTACCTGATCAACGAGGGCATCGCCACGCCGGAGCAGGTGACCCTGCAACTGATCCGCGGCTGGCTGAAGGCCAACCCGGCGCAGGCCAACCGGGTGATGAACCTCAACCCCAGCTACGTCTTCTTCAAGATCCGCAACAACGACGTCGGCGCACGCGGCGCGCTCAACACGCGCCTGACGCCGGGCCGCAGCCTTGCGGTGGACCCCAACCACGTCCCCCTCGGCGTGCCGCTGTGGCTGGAGGCGACCGACGTGCCGGTGCCGGGCGGCGCGATCAAGCGCCTCGTGGTGGCGCAGGACACCGGCGGCGCCATCAAGGGAGAGGTGCGCGGCGACCTGTTCTGGGGTCCGGGCGCCGAGGCCGCCGACGCGGCCGGCGTGATGAAGGCGCGTGGCCGCTACACCATGCTGGTGCCGCGCAAGTCCGTCGTCACGGCGCAGCGGTAGCGCATCGTGCTCGTCCGCCTGACCAAACTGCCGGACACCTCGGCCGCGCTGAAAGCGCTGGAGGAGATCTTCTTCCTCTCCAGCGGGCGCACGGAGTTCGCCTCGCCTGAGGCGCGCGCCGCGTTCTTCCGCACCTGGACCGGCTGGTACATCGAGAACGCGCCCTGGGACGTGTGGTTCTGGCGCGACCCGGACGGCTCGTTCGGCGGCTACCTCACCGGCTGCCTGGACAGCGCCGACGCCGAGGGGCTGTTCGAGACGCTGCCCAGATACGCCACCTTCGACGACCTGTTCCCGCGCTTCCCGGCGCACCTGCACGTCAACGTCCACCCCGACCGCCGCGGGCAGGGCATCGGCCAGAAGCTGATCGAGCGCTTCGCCCAGGACTGCGTGGCCGAGGGCATCCCCGGCGTGCACGTCGTCACCGCGGACGGCATGCGCAACATCGGCTTCTACAACCGGCTGGGCTTCACCGAAGCGGTGCTGCGCAAGCCGCTGCTGTTCCTGGGACGGCCGCTGTGAGACGGCGCGCGTTCCTGGCGGGCGCCGCCGCCGGCTTTGCCACCGGCTTCGCCCCTTTGGCCGCCCGCGCGAAGGAGCTGAGCTGGGTCGCCACGCACGGCCACGCCGATTTCCTGACGCCGCACCTCTACCCCAGTTCCCGCATCGTGCTGCGGCCGGCCAAGCTGACCGAGAGCATCGTCGCGCTGACCTTCGACGACGGCCCGGACGGGGTCAACGACCCGGAGATCCTGCGCACCCTTGGAGAGTACAACGCGGTGGCAACCTTCTTCATGGTCGGCCGCAACATCCAGCAGCACACGCCCCTCGCCCGCGAGATCGCCGCGCGGGGCCACGAACTGGGCAACCACACGTACGACCACCGGCGCCTGATCGAGTGCACGCCATCCGAGCAAACGAACACGCTGAAGCGCACCAACGCGCTTCTAAACTCGGCGTCCGGAACGGCTCCGCGCTGGTTCCGCCCGCCCTTCGGCTCCTACGACGAGCACACGCTGCCCATCGCCCAGGCCAACGGCCTGGAGACGATCCTATGGACCATCGACAGCCAGGACTACCGCGACCTGCCGCCTGCGGTGGTCGAAGAGCGCGTCATGCGCGGCCTGACGCCGGGATCGGTGGTGCTGATGCACTCCAACCACCGCACCACGGTGGAAGCGCTGCCGAACATCCTGCGCCGCGCGCGGGAGGAACAGTTCCGGTTTGTAACGCTGACGGAATGGAAGGCGCAGATGGAGCGGGCTGCGGCGGCCTGAAGAACCCTCTCCCGTCCCGGGAGAGGGTGGCCGCGCAGCGGCCGGGTGAGGGTAGCGCAAGGATCCTTGGATTTGCCCTCACCCTCCCACGCTTCGCGCGGGTCCCTCCCTCTCCCCGGAGGGGAGAGGGTTTACGCCCTCACCCTCGATGGCTCCGACCGCGCCTGCCCGGCCGGGCACAACTCCAGCAGCACGCAACGGTCGCATGCCGGGTTCTCGTGGTAGCAGCAGCGCTGCCCGTGCAGCATCATGACCTCATGGTTGTCGTAGACCTGCTGCGCCGTCCAATCAGCCGGCAACTGCGCCGCCAGCACGCGGTGCGACGGGCCCACCGGGAGGTTCGCCGGGATCAGCCCGGTGCGCGCCGCCACACGGTGATGGTGACTGTCCACGGGCAGCGCCGCCTGACGCAAGCTGCTGAAGCACAGCACCGCGGCGCTGGTCTTCGGCCCGACGCCCGGCAACCGCTCCAGCCAGGCACGCGCGTCCTCGACCGGCATTTCCTCCAGGAAATCAAGGGACAGCGCGCCGCGCAACGCCGTGATACGCCGCAGGATTTCCTGAATGCGCGGCGCCTTCTGCTCGGGCCATGTAACGCCGGCAATGGCCGTCTCGACCTCGGCCAACGGAGCGTCGCGCACCCCCTGCCAGTCCTCCGGCCACCGCGCCCGCAACGCCTTGAACGCCTTGGACGACGACGCGTTGCGCGTCCGGTGCGACAACAGCGACGAGACCAGCTCGCTCAACGGATCGTGGCTGTGGAAGTAAGCCACCGGGCAGCCGTAGACGAGGCACAGCCGCCGGTGGATCTCAAGCGCCTTGGCGCTCATGGCGTCGGGGAAGAGCATGCCCTCCCCAACAGGGCACGCCCAAATCCCTCTCCCGCCCCGGGAGAGGGTGGCGCCGTAGGCGCCGGGTGAGGGTAAAGGCAAGGATCCTTGGATTTACCCTCACCCTCCCACGTTGTGCGTGGGTCCCTCCCTCTCCCCGGAGGGGAGAGGGCTTCTCAACGCCCTCACCCCTGCCGGTAGTTCGGCGACTCGTTCGTGATCGTGATGTCGTGCACGTGGCTCTCGCGCAGCCCGGCGTTCGTGATGCGCACGAAGTTGCACTTCGTCTGCATGTCCGGGATGGTGCTGTTGCCGGTGTACCCCATCGCCGCCCGCAGGCCGCCGATGAGCTGGTGGATCACCGTCGACACCGGCCCCTTGTACGGCACGCGGCCTTCCACACCTTCCGGCACCAGCTTCATGGTGGAGACTTCCTGCTGGAAGTAGCGGTCGGCCGAGCCGCGCGCCATCGCTCCAACCGAGCCCATGCCGCGATAGCTCTTGTACGACCGGCCCTGGTAGAGGATGACCTCGCCGGGGCTTTCGTCGGTGCCGGCGAACAGGCTGCCGAGCATGGCGCAGTCCGCCCCCGCGGCGATCGCCTTGGCCAGATCGCCGGAGAACTTGATGCCGCCGTCGGCGATGACCGGAATGCCCTGCTTCTGGCAGGCGTCCACCACGTCCATGATGGCGGTGAGCTGCGGCACGCCGACGCCGGCGATGATGCGCGTCGTGCAGATCGAGCCCGGCCCGATGCCGACCTTCACCGCGTCCGCGCCCGCGTCGATCAGCGCCAGGGCGGCCTCGGCGGTGGCGACGTTGCCGGCGATCACCTGGGTGTAGTTGGGCATGTTGCGGACGGCCCGCACCTGATCCAGCACCTTCGACGAGTGCCCGTGCGCGGTGTCCACCACCAGCACGTCCACGCCCGCGTCGAACAGCGCCTCGGCCCGGCGCAGCCCGTCCGGCCCGGTGCCGGTGGCGGCGGCGACGCGCAGGCGGCCCTTGTCGTCCTTGCAGGCGGTCGGGAAGGCCTGCGCCTTCTCGATGTCCTTCACGGTGACGAGGCCGATGCAGCGGTAATCCTCGTCCACCACCAGCAGCTTTTCGATGCGGTGTTGATGCAGCAGGCGCTTGGCCTCGTCCTGGCCGACGCCCTCGCGGACGGTGACGACGTTCTTGGTCATCAGCTCGGAAATCGGCTGCTTCGGGTCGGTGGCGAAGCGGACGTCGCGGTTGGTGATGATGCCGACCAGCTTGCCCGAGCCGCGGGCGTCCACCCCCTCGACCACCGGAATGCCGGAGATGTTGTAGGCGGCCATAATGCCCAGCGCGTCGGCCAGCGTGGCGTTGGGGGCGATGGTGATCGGGTTGACCACCATGCCGCTCTCGTAGCGCTTGACCTTGCGGACCTCTTCGGCCTGCCGTTCGATGTCGAGGTTGCGGTGGATGACGCCGAGGCCGCCGGCCTGCGCCATCGCGATGGCGAGCGAGCTTTCGGTCACCGTGTCCATGGCCGAGGACAGCAGCGGAATGCCCAGCTTGATCGTCTTGGTCAGCCGCGTGCGCGTGTCCACGTCGCCGGGCATCACCTCGGAGGCGCCGGGCACCAGCAGAACGTCGTCGAAGGTCAGAGCTTCGCGGATGTTGGATACACGCGACATCGGCCGTCTCCCGCAAAATTTGCGGCACTATACACAAGAAGATGCGCTTGTGAAGGGCCGGCACCCACTATCCCTCGGCATGGGTAGGACCCGCGTATGCAGCGCTGCCATGCCCAAGACGAAGGGGTGGATGTGGCGATTGACAATATTCCTATTTCGAGTGACGATGCGGGCTGCATGGGGGCGAGGTGCGTCCACCGTCCTTCTCTCTTTCGTCATCCCCGCGCAGGCGGGGATCCAGGGCAGAGCCGCGTCAGCGGCGACCTGAGTCTTGAGGCTCGCGGACACGAGCATGGATCCCCGCTTTCGCGGGGATGACGATTAGAGAATGCTCACCGAATGAGACGCCACACCAAAATGCGTTTCATAGCGTTTCATAGCGTTTCATTCCGTCTCGTTCGTCTCCCGCTTCGCCCCGCCGCGGAACCCCGTCGCCACCACATAGGTCTCCGACGAATCCTGCCGGCTGGCCGGCGGCTTGGCGTGGCGGACCACGGCGAAGTCCTGCTTCAGCCGGGTCAGCAGGTCGCGTTCGGCGCCGCCCTGGAACAGCTTGCAGACGAACGTCCCACCGGGCGCCAGAACCTCTTCGGCGAAGTCGTAGGCGGCCTCGGCCAGCGCCATGATGCGCAGATGGTCGGTCTGCTGGTGCCCGGTGGTCGGCGCCGCCATGTCGCTGAGCACCACGTCGGCCGGGCCGCCCAGCGCCTCCTTCAGCCGCTCGGGCGCCGCCGGATCGAGGAAATCGGCCTGCATGGTGATGGCGCCGGCCAGCGGCTCCATCTCCAGGATGTCGAGGCCGACGACCTGCCCGCCGGTCTTCTCGGGCTGCACGCGCTCGACCGCCACCTGGGTCCAGCCGCCGGGCGCTGCGCCGAGATCGACGATCCGCTTGCCCGACGCCAGGATGTGGAACTTCTCGTCCAGTTGCAGCAGCTTGAACGCCGCGCGCGAGCGGAAGCCGCGCCGCTTGGCGTCGGCGACGTAGGGGTCGTTGAGCTGCCGTTCCAGCCAGCGCGCCGAGGAGTTGGACCGCTTGGTGGCGGTCTTGACGCGGACGGTCGTCTGCCGGCCGCCCGGCCGCGACGTTGAAGACTTCTTCTGAACCATAAGTACCCTGTGTGCCCCAAATCAGCCCGACGCCGACCCGATCAGATCGACGAGGATGCCCTCGCGCAAGCCGCGGTCGGCGATGCGCAGGCGCTCCACCGGGCAACAGTCGCAGATGGCTTCCAGCACCGCGCAGCCCGCGACCACCAGGTCGGCGCGCTCGATGCCGATGCAGGCATGCCTGGACCGGCCGTCGAAGTCCAGCGCCACGAGGCGGCGGATGATGTCGCGGGCGTGATCGACGCGCAGGAAGCTGCCATCCACCGCCCGCCGGTCGTAGCGCGCCAGCCCGAGATGCACGCCGGCCAGCGTCGTCACCGTGCCCGAGGTGCCGAGCATCTGCACGCCGCCCTCGGCCAGCCGGTCGGCGATGCCGTTGCGCTCGGCGAAGGGTTCGATGTGGGAGGCGACCTCATCGACCATGGCGCGGTAGGCGCCCGGCAGAAAGCGGTCGCCGCCGTAGCGCTCGGACAGGCCGATGACGCCGCAGCGAACCGAGATCTGGTCGACGAGCCGGGGCCGTTCGCCGGGCCGCAGCGCCAGCCACATCAACTCGGTCGAGCCGCCGCCGATGTCGAAGACCAGCGCGTGCGGCACGTTGGAATCAAGCAGGGCGGCGCAGCCGGCGATGGCCAGCCGGCCTTCCTCCTGGCTGGAGATGATCTCGATGGCGATTCCGGTCTCGCCCTCGACGGCTTCGAGAAAGGGATCGCAGTTTCGGGCGCGCCGGCACGCCTCGGTGGCGACGGCGCGGAGCGCAGTGACGCCGCGCCGCTGGATCTTGGCACCGCAGACCTTGAGCGCGGCGAGCGTGCGGTCCATGGCGGACTCGGACAGGTTTTCGCTGCTGAACACGCCCTCGCCCAGGCGGACGATGCGCGAGAAGGCGTCGATGACGCGGAATCCGCTCAGCGTCGGGCGGGCGATCAGCAGGCGGCAGTTGTTGGTGCCGAGATCGAGGGCGGCATACACCGGGCGCACGACGGCGGGCGACCGTATCCGTTCCGAATCGCACTGCCGCTCGCTGTGCACGTAAGCGTCCACTTCGCCTCCCAGATCCGGCGGTTCTAATGGCCGCCACGGAATGGTGGCTATACTAACCTCTTCCGTCCGCCGGGCGAAGCCTTGCTTTCGGGAGGGCTTCGAAGGGGGATTGGGCGGTTTTCAGCGAATTTCGAAAATCGGGGCTTCCCATCCCTGAAACACGATGCTAAAAGGCCGCCCACGACGGGAGCGGCGCAACGCCGACCCCGGCGACGGTCTGGGGGATCGTCTAGCGGTAGGACAGCGGACTCTGACTCCGCCAGCCTAGGTTCGAATCCTAGTCCCCCAACCACCTCTCAAATCCCGCTTTCAGATTGAAGACTTGGCTCGCGCTCAGCGGTGTTTCCCGCGGGAGGCGCGTAGCTGCAGCCCATCGCCGCCCCGCCAGATCTTCGATCCCGACAGCGAGGCGCGAGCCGGGCTCGGGCGGTGGGGCACCTACGACAACTCCCAGGGGCCGCATTCGGAGCTCGGCGGCAGGACGCCGAACCAAGCTTATCTCAGCCGCCAAACTGTCCGGGAAATGGGGGACCAGCTCAATGGCTGCCTGCCCCCCCAATCTCCGGACAGCCCCTGCCCTCCCGATCAGTCCTCGTGCAACGCGCGATGCAGGCTGTCGGTGATCGGGCTGATGAAGTAGTCGATGGCCAGCCGCTCGCCGCCGATGATCAGCACTTCGGCGGGCATACCGGGGTAGAGGGCCACACCCTTGAGGCCTGAGAGCGCGTCCGGGTCGAGTTCGGCCCGCGCCAGGAAGAAGGGCTCGCCGCGGGCGTCGGTCTGCCGGTCCGCCGACACGTAGGTGAGCTTGCCGGTCAGCACCGGTACCTTGTGCTGCTTGTAGGAGGTCAGCCGGACATTGACCGACTGGCCGAGGTGGACGTGCTCGATGTCGTTCGGGGTCACCGGAACCTCGACCAGCAGGCGGTCGTCGTTCGGGACGATGTCGAGGACGGGCTGGCCGGCACCGATGCTGCTGCCCGGCGTGAAGAACTTGATGTCGGTCACCGTGCCGGCCTCAGGCGCGGTCACGTCCTTGTGCTGCAGCGTGTCGGTCGCGCCGCGCAGCCGTTCCGCCAAGTCGTTGAGCAGCGCCTGGGTGTCCTGCAGGTCCTTGACGACGTCCGATTTCCAGGAGCTTTCGATGCGGGTCACCTCGTACTCGGCCTGTATGATGTTCTCCCGCGCCTCGGCCTCGTGCGAGGTGTACTCGCCGAGGCTGCCGGTCAGTTCCGCCTCCATGCCCTGAAGTTCGAGCGCGCGGTTCCTCGGCGCATAGCCCTTGACCAGCAGTTCGCGCACGCCCTTGAGCTGTTCGCGCACGTAGCTCAACCGCGTCGTCGCCGAGGTCGTCTGCGCGCGCAGCGCGGCGATCTGCTCGTTGAGCTGGGAGACGCGCTTGCGCTGCACCGCCAGCGTGTTGTCGTAGGTCTGCCAGCGCATCTCGAACAGCCGGCGCTCGTTCTCGACAATGGCGGCCACGGTGCGGTCTGCAGTGGCGGCGGCGAGGTCGGGCGGCAGGTCCAGGGTCCGGCGGTCGGCCTGTTCGGCGCGCAGCCGCGTCGCCCTGGACACCGCCGCCCAATACTGCGCCTTGAGCTGGCCGAGTTGCGCGAGCGCCTGCGTCTCGTCGAGGCGGAGCAGCACTTGCCCGGCCTCCACCCGGTCGCCCTCGTGGACCAGGATTTCCTTGAGGATGCCCGAGTCGAGCAGACTGACCGTCTTGCGCTTGCTCTGCACGACGATGGAGCCGTTGGCCGGCACCGCGCTGTCGAGCGGGGCGGTGAACGCCCAGCCGAAGAAGCTGCCGAAGCCGACGCCAATAGTCAGCAGGCTTGCGACGACGAGCCGGCGCAGCGACGGTTCCGGCATCTCGGACGCGAGGGCCGTCTGCCAAGCGGGAAGCGAGGTCGTCATGGGGGGCGTCCTGTCAGGGTGTGATCGAGGCGAGGCGCAGAGGCGCCGGAGTGTCGGCCGTTCGGAGCGGAGCAATCTCGCGGGAACCGAACCGCTCCACCCGGCCGTCCTTGAGGACGAGCACCTTGTCGGCGACCTCAAGAAGGGCCGGGCGATGGGTGACGACGACGACCGCCACCCCCTCCTCCTTCAGGGTGCGGATGGTCTCGGCAAGCCGGGCCTCGCCCGCGTGGTCGAGATTCGAGTTGGGCTCGTCGAGAACCAGCAGCTTCGGCCGGCCGAACAGGGCGCGCGCCAGGGCGACCCGCTGGCGCTGGCCACCGGACAGCGTGTAGCCATCGGCGCCGATCCAGGTGTCGTAGCCCTTGGGCAGCCGCCCGATCATCTCGTGGACCCCGGCGCGCTGGGCCGCTTCCACCACTGCGGCCGGCTCGGCATCGCCCATACGGGCGATGTTCTCGAACACCGTGCCGTCGAGCAGCGACACCGCCTGCGGCACATAGCCGACGTGGCGGCCGAAGTCCTGCCGCTCCCAGTCCCACGTACAGTGCCCATCGAGTTCGATGCGGCCGCGGTTCGGTGGGATCACCCCGACGAGCAGCCGCGCCAGCGACGACTTGCCCGACGCCGAGGGGCCGACGACGGCGACCGCCTCGCCCGGCTCGACGGTGAAGGATACCCCTTCGAGCACCGCACGCTCCCGCCCCGCCGGTGCATAGCCGACATCCTCGACCACCAGCCGCCCGGCTTGGCAGAGGCGGGATTCGGTGCCGCGTCGGCAGTCCTCCCGGCCGAGCAGGTCGATCACGCGCCCCAGCGCGGCGCCGTGCAGGGCCCACTTGCGCCAACTGACGACCAGCTGCTCGAAGGGCAGCAGCAATTTGCCCACCAGCAGGTTGGCCCCCAACAGGCTGCCCGGCGACGCCTCATGGCGGATGACGAGCAACACCCCCAGCGCGATGGTGCTGCCCTGCATCAGCAGCCGGAACGCGCGCGACGCCGCGGTGATCATCACCACGTTCCGGCTGGCCGCGTCGAGCACCGCCTGACCGGCGTTCTGGGAACGCTGCCAGCGCCGCGCCAAGCCGGGCAGCATGCCCAGGCCGTCGATCAGCTCGCCCTTGCGCAGGGTGGCGGTGAGATCGTTGAACGATTTGCCGACCTCGGCGCTCGCCTTGCCGAAGCGGCCGCGGGTCGTCGCCTCGGTCGCCCAGCCCATGATGAAGAGCATGGTGGCGCAGCCCACCGCATAGAAGCCGAAGACGGGATGCAGCAGGAACAGCACCGTGACCAGGGCTGGGGACCACAGCAGGTCGAGGGGAACCGTCACGGTCGACCCGGTGACAAACAGGCGCAGGTCGTTGATGTCGCGCAGCGCCTGCGCCGCCGCCGATGGTTCCCCGTCGAGCGAGCGGAGCATCGCCGCCTGAAGCACCGGGACGTTCATCCGATGGGCCATGCGGTGCCCCAGCGCCAGAAAGAGGCCGGAGCGCAGGAAGTACAGAGCGCCGTAGAGCACCATGCCCAGCACGCAGAGCACCGACAGCGCGCTCAGCGTGTCCATGTTGCGGCTGAGCAGGACGCGGTCGTAGAGCACCGAATCGTACAGCGGCACGGTCAGCAGCGCGATGTTCAGGAACACGGTCACCACCGCGGCGAAGCCAAAGCCGGCGGCCAGTTCGAACAGAACCTTGCGCAGCACGGAGCCGCGCGGCGGGAGCGCGGCGAAGAACCGCGAGATGACGGTCATGGGGACACCAGCTTCGGTCGGGAGAGCTTGCGCAGCGAGGCCTCGGCCGGAACCGCTCCGGATTGCCCCGTCAGGCGGGCGGTGATCGGGCCGGCCTCACCGAAGACGTCGATGACGCCGTCCTTCAGAACCAGGAGCTTGTCCGCCGTCGCCATGATGGAGGGGCGGTGGGCGACGATCAGGATCGACGTGCCATCCCGCTTGGCGGCGGAGATCGCCTCGACCAGCGCGCGCTCGCCGGCTTGGTCCAGGTTGGAGTTCGGCTCGTCGAGCACGAGCAGCCGAGGGCCGCCGTAGAGTGCCCGCGCCAATCCGACGAGTTGGCGCTGGCCGCCGGACAGCGTGTGGCCGCTCTCGGTCACCGTGGTTTCGTAGCCGAACGGAAGCCCGGCGATCATCGGGTGCACGCCCGCCCGGCGTGCCGCCGTGATCAGGTCGCGCGGGTCGCCGTCGCGCAGGCGGGTGATGTTCTCGGCGATGGTGCCGTCGATGAGCGACACGCTCTGCGGCAGGAAGCCGATATGCCGTCCGAAATCCTCGCGTTCCCAAAGGAACGTGCTGTTGCCGTCGAGATAGACACCGCCAGAGGTCGGTTCGAGAACACCCAGGATCAGGCGGATCAGGGTGGACTTGCCGGCTCCCGACGGCCCGACGATGCCGATGGTCTCCCCCGGCTCTACCGTGAAGCTGATGCCCCGAATGATGGGCCTGTCGGATCCCGGCGGGATGTAGACGAGACGGTCGGCCGTCAGCCGGCCGCTGGGACGGGGCAAGGCCATCGTGTTGCGCCGCGGCGCCGGCTGGTCGAGGGCCTGTTTGACCCGATGGAAGGCGCCGGTCACGGACACCAGCTTGCGGCGCGTCTCGAGAATGCCCGCGAAGGGCATCAACAAGCGGGCCAGCAGCACGATGCCGGACAACATGCTGCCGCCGCTGACCATCCCCTTGAAGGTGAGAATCAGACCGAGCGCCACCATGCCCGCGGTGACCAGCATGCGGAAGGCCTTCGCCGCAGCGCTCAGCGCGTTGGCGGTCCGCAGCCCGGCATGGGTGAGGTCGAGCATCTCGGCCTGCTTGCGCTGCCAGCGCCGGGCAACGGCCGGGAACATGCCCAACGCCTCGACGGCCTCGGCGTGGCGCACCGCCGAAGCGATCTCGGCAAAGGCCTGGACCATCGCCGCGTCGGCCTCGGCCAGCGGGCGCTTGGTGAGCGCTGCGGACAGGCCGTTGATGAGCATGATCGCCGCGGCGCAGGTGACGGCGTAAACACCATAGATCCAATGCATCATGAACAGCGCCCCCAAGAAGAGCGGTGTCCAGACCAGATCGAACAGCGTACCGATGGCCGGGCCGGACAGGAACATCCGCAGTTCCTGCAGGTCGCGGATCGCCTGGCCGGCGGATGCCGTTCCTCCGTCACCGGCCTGTGCGGCGGCACCGAGAACGGTGGGCAGTGCCAAGCGACGGACGATGCGCGCGCCGAGCGCCATGTAGAGCGCGCTTCGCAGGTACTCAAGCACGCCATAAACCGCGAGCACCATCACGAAACCAACGGTGAGCGCCGTCAGGGTGTCGAGATTCCGCGTGTTCACGACGCGGTTGTACAGCTCCATGTTGTAGAGCGACACCAGGATGACGCCACCGTTGCACAGCGCAGCGACAGCGAACAGCAGCAGCAGTGGCTTGCGCAGTTGACGCACGGTGTCTCGGAGCAAGAGCGTGCACGGTGTGGTCATGTCTCCGCGTCCATTCGAGAAAATTCAGGCACAGGAGGCCAGTTGCGGGGGCGACTTCTGGATCTTCGTCGATACAAAAGAAAGTGCTTTGCCAAATGCATTGTCAAGCATCAATAGCGTTAATGGGCTTGAATTAATATTTGAGGCATCAGTTGCGCATGATTGTCTGTGATAATTCCGGTGTTTCCGCAACGGATGCGGGGTCATGGCGCCTGTTGCTTGCGTATTGTTTCGAATTTCGATGCAACAGGCAACATGGCGATGATGTCGCTTGGCGATCGTCGACCCGATCCACCGGTATTGGCCCGACCTGCAATCTCAAGCCCCTGTTCGGCTGGCTCCTTGGCAAAGCCGCTGTTGCAGGCCGGCCATGCCTTATCTGCAATCCAGGGCTACGGCCTCGCGCTTGTCAGAGCTTCAGAAGCATACATATTGTAAGCATGCTTATTGACCGATTGACCGCCGATGCCCCAGCCATTCCAACCTACTCTCGGCTTCCTGCTGCACGACGCCGCGCGCCTGCTGCGCAAGCGTTTTGAGCAGCGAGCCCGCCATCTCGGCCTTACCCGCTCTCAATGGCAGGTGCTGGCCTATCTCGCGACCTGCCAGGGAATCCATCAGGGCGGCCTCGCCGAGCTGCTGGATATCGAGCCGATCACACTGGTCCGCCTCCTCGACAAGCTGGAGGCCATCGGACTGATCGAGCGGCGCCCGCACCCGACCGACCGCCGCATCCGGCTCCTCCACCTCACCGAGGCGGCACACCCGCTGCTGGGGTCCATGCGGACGCTTGGCGAGATCACACGCGCCGAAGCGCTCGACGGCGTGTCGCCGGCCGACCGCGAGGCGCTTTTCCGAGCGCTCACCGCCATGAAGTCCAACCTGATCGAGGCGTGCGAGCGCCCGATCGAAGAGCAGAGTTCCTCCCATGGCTGACGGAAGCATGGTAACGGAACGCGTCGCTCCGCCCGACGGCGGTGCGGCCGCCGCGCCGACAAAGGCCGGCCTTGCGAAGCGCCGCTGGCTGCGCCCCGTGCTGTTTGCGTTTCTGCCGCTCGCCTTGGTGGCTGGCGGCTACGAATACGTGAACGGCGGGCAGATCATGTCCACCGAGAACGCCTATGTGCAGGCCGACATGGTCGGCGTCGCCACCGACGTGTCCGGCATCGTCACCGAAATCGCGGTCCATGAGAACCAAGCCGTGCGGGCCGGCGATGTCCTCTTCCGGCTCGACGATCTGCCGTTCCGGCTGTCCCTGGAACGCGCCGAGGCGCAGATCGGCATCGTGCGCAACGAACTGGCCGCGCTTCAGGCGAGCTATCGCGACATGCAGGCGCAGATCACCCAGGCGCAGGCCGACCTTGCCTTCTACACCGCCGATCTGGAGCGGCAGAAGCAGCTCGCCACCAGCAACTTCGCCTCGCGCGCCACTTACGACCAGTCGCGGCACAACGTCGAGGTGGCGCAGCAGAAGCTGGCGTCGCTGAGCCAGCAACTCGCCGGGATCGCCGCCAACCTCAATAGCCAGCCGGACGATCCGGTGGAACGACACCCGCGTTACCGCGACGCCGTTGCGGCTCGCGACGAGGTTGCCCGCCAGCTCTCGCACACCGTCGTGCGGGCGCCGATGGCCGGCGTGGTGACCAAGGTGCCGTCGCTCCAGGTCGGCCAGTACCTACCGGAGGCGACGGCGGCGTTCAGTCTGGTCGCCACCAAACACGCCTGGATCGAGGCCTTGCCGAAGGAGACCGAACTCACCTATGTGCGGCCCGGCCAGCCGGTGACGGTCACCGTGGACACCTATCCCGGCGTCGAATGGAGCGGGACCGTGGACAGCATCAGCCCGGCCTCGGGCGCCAGTTTCTCGCTGCTGCCGGCGCAGAACACCTCGGGCAACTGGGTGAAGGTGGTGCAGCGAATCCCCATGCGCGTCCGCATCGACACGCCCGACGGCAAGCCGCCGCTGCGCGTCGGCATGAGCGTCACCGTGGACGTGGACACCGGGCACGCCCGCGGCCTGCCCGAGTTCGCCGCCGCCCTGTTCGGCACCGCGCACGCCCAAAGCCACGATTATAAGCCATGAGCGGCGCCGAGACCGTTCCCGTTGCCAACCGAGGCGCCATCACCGCCTGCGTGATCCTCGCGGTCATCATGCAGGCGCTGGACACCACCATCGCCAATGTGGCGCTGCCCTACATCCAGGGCAGTGTCTCGGCCAGCGCCGACCAGATCAACTGGGTGCTGACTTCCTACATCGTGGCGGCGGCGATCATGACGCCGCCCACCGGCTATCTGGCGACCCGCTTCGGCCGCAAGCGGGTGCTGAACGTCTCCATCGCCGGGTTCGTCATCGCGTCGGTGCTGTGCGGGTTGGCGCAGTCGCTGGTGCAGATCGTGCTGTTCCGACTGTTGCAGGGCTTCTTCGGCGCCGCGCTGGTGCCGCTGTCGCAGGCCATCCTGCTGGACATCTACACGCCGGAGGAGCGCGGCTCGGCCATGGCGTTGTTCGGCGTGTCGGTGATGGTGGGCCCGGTGCTCGGCCCGGTGATCGGCGGCTGGCTCACCGATCACGCGAGCTGGCGCTGGGTGTTCTACATCAACGTGCCGATCGGCGCGCTGGCGTTTGCCGGTGTCACCGCCTTCGTGTCGGAAAGCCGGCGGGAGGCGACGGCGAAGCTCGACTGGCTGGGCTTCGGCCTGCTCAGCGTGGGCATCGGCGCCCTGCAGCTCTTCCTCGACCGCGGCGAGCAGCTCGACTGGTTCTCCTCGGGCGAGATCCAGGTCGAGGCGCTGGTGGCGGCCTCGGCCTTCTACCTGTTCCTGGTGCACACCTTTACCGCCAGGGATCCCTTCGTGAAGCCGGGCTTGTTCCTCGACCGCAACTTCGCGGTGGGCATGCTCTTCATCTTCGTCGTCGGCATCACCTATCTCGCCTCGCTAGCGCTGATGACGCCCTACCTGCAGACGCTGATGGGCTATCCGGTGGTGACGGCGGGGCTGGTCATGGGGCCGCGCGGCCTGGGCACCATGCTCTGCATGTTCCTGGTCGGCAAGCTGATCGGCCGGGTGGACATCCGCTGGCTGCTGTCGGCGGGGCTGGCGATCACCGGCTGGGCCATGTACGACATGACCGGCTGGACGCCCGACGTCTCGCAATGGACCATCATCCGGGTCGGCTTCGTTCAGGGAGCCGGGCTGGGCTTCCTCTTCGTCCCGCTGACCACGGTGACCTTCTCCACCCTGGCTCCGGAGAAGCGGGGCGACGGGACCGGGCTGTACAATCTGTCGCGCAACATCGGCTCGGCCGTCGGCATCTCCATCGTCACCGCCCTGCTGACGCGGAACATCCAGGCCAACCACGCCGACATCGCCGCCCACGTGACCCCGTTCAACCGTCTGTTCGAGGCCCCGGCGGTCGAGCGCATGCTCAACCCGCTGACCGCCGCCGGCCGTGCCGCACTGGACGGGCTCATCACCCAGCAGGCCACGATCATCAGCTACATCGACGACTTCAAGCTGCTGATGATCCTGTCGCTCGCGGTGATGCCGATGGTGCTGCTGTTGCGCAAGCCTGCGCGGCCCGCCGCGGCCGACCACAGCGTGGCGGTCGAATGAAAGCCGGACATCAGGGAAAGACGATGAGCGCGACGGGGCGTGGAGCGCAATGGGCGGGGATGCTCGCCGTGTCCGGCGTCCTGGTCGCCGGGCTGGAGTGGGCACGCCTGCCGGCGGCCTTCCTGCTCGGCACGATGGTCGCCGGCATCATCTTCGGCATCGGCGGGGCCACCGTGCGGGTGCCGCGACCGGCGTTCCTGGGCTCGCAGGCGATCGTCGGCTGCCTGGTCGCCCATTCGGTCACGGCCTCGATTCTCCTGTCCGTGGCCGAGAACTGGGCGTCGATGCTGGCGGTCGTGCTGACCACCGTCCTGGCCAGCGCACTCGTCGGTTGGCTGATGGTGCGCTTCGGCAGCATGCCGGGATCGACGGCGGCATGGGGATCGTCGCCAGGAGCAGCCGCAGCCATGGTGGCGATGTCCGAGGAGTTCGGCGCCGATCCCCGGCTGGTCGCCTGCATGCAGTACTTCCGCGTGGTGCTGGTGGTGTTCACGGCGTCGGTGATGTCGCGGCTGCTGCTCGGCGGGCATCTGCTCGGCCCGGAACCGCCGCCGGCGCCGCCTGTGAGCGGATTGACGTGGAGCGTGGCCGCAACGTTGATGGTCGCGGCGGGCGGTGCGTGGTGCGGCGTCCGGCTGCGCATTCCTTCCGGCGCCCTGCTGGCGCCGATGATCCTCGGTGCCGCATTGCACGCCTTGGGCGCGGCCGACCTCGCGCTGCCCGCATGGCTGTTGGACATGGCATACGGGACGCTCGGCTGGTACATTGGTCTGCGCTTCACGCCGGAGGTAATCCGGCATGCGGTCCGTGCCATTCCCCAGATGCTGGGGGCCACGCTGGCGATCATCGGACTGTGCGGGCTGTGCGCGTGGGGGCTCATGGTGCTTCTGGGCACCGATCCGCTGACCGCCTATCTGGCGACCAGCCCCGGAGGGCTTGACGCCGTTGCGATCATCGCGAATGGCAGCGGGGCCAACGTGTCCTTCGTTCTGGCGCTCCAGACTTTACGGCTCTTTGTGGTTATTCTCACCGGTCCGCCGGTCGCCAAGCTGATCACACGTTTCGCGTGATCCCGGCCGACGGCGAGGATGTTCCATCGGTTGCAGCACGGCGCAAACCCGTCCCGCTCTCGGGCGAGCAGCAGATCGAAGCCGCAAAATATTCTTCCAAACAGGCTCTGAGCGGCAGGCGCAAAAGGGGTACCGACTCAAAAGGGATAACGGGAGTGCGGGCACTCATTACATCAGGGGCTATTGATAAAGCTTGAGCCGGAGTTTAAAGCCCATGATCGTCGATGCTCGCAGCCTGCCAAATGGGGCCGCGCTCGACGCGGACATCTGCATTGTCGGTGCCGGGGCCGCCGGCCTCACGATTGCCCGTTCCATGATTGGCACGCCCTGGAAGGTGGCGCTCCTGGAAAGCGGTGGCTTTGACGTCGACGGCCGGACACAGATGTTGTACGCGGGAGCGAATGTCGGCCTGCCCTACGAACGCCTGTCGACGGCGCGAAGCCGCTACTTCGGCGGGAGCACCAATTGCTGGGGTGGGTTCTGCCGCCCTTTCGACCCCATCGACTTGGAAGCGCGTCCCTGGGTGCCGCACAGCGGCTGGCCATTCGGGATCGAGGAACTGACGCCGTATTATGATCGTGCGCACGCCGTCCTCGGGCTTGGGCACACCGCCTATACCCACCCGTATTGGGAACAGCACCTGCGGCCCGAGGGCATCGGCCTTCTTCCCGTGGACGACGACGACGTGGAAAACCGGATCGCGCAAATCTGCCGGCAACCCCGCATGAGCATCTCCTCGGACCGCCTCATCAAGGATGCCGCCAACGTCACCTGCTACCTCAACGCGAACGTTCTGGAGTTTCAGACGAACGATGTGGCGGCCGTGGTGCAACGTGTGCAATGCGCGACATTGAGCGGCACGCGGTTCTCGGTGGACGCCCGGCTTTTCGTGCTGTGCTGCGGCGGGATCGAGAACGCCCGCCTGTTGCTGCTGTCGAACAAAGTCCAATCGGCCGGCCTCGGCAATGAGCACGACCTCGTGGGCCGCTACTTCACCGACCATCCCCGGATCAAGTCCACGGCCATACGGCTGAGCGACCAGAAACACCATCGGCGCCTGTACGACATGACGCTGGCGCTGTCGCGACGCCGAATGAACATTGCCCACCTGCCCATAACCGCGGCCATGTCGCCGACCAGCGCGGCGCAGCGCAAACTGGGGCTGGTAAATTCGCGAACCTATCTGGTTGCCCAGTACCACGGCGAGGCGTCCGACGGCTTCCGGGCGTTGCATGATGTGCGGATGCTCCTGTCGAACCGGCGGAAGTTCGGCACCACCGACGGCAACACCGCGGCGGTGCTGCGCGAGGCGCTGCCGCGCATAGCCACACACCTGCCCAATCTGGCCTATGCCCTGTTC
The DNA here is from genome assembly GCF_053470425.1 of Azospirillum terrae. Classification (NCBI taxonomy): domain Bacteria; kingdom Pseudomonadati; phylum Pseudomonadota; class Alphaproteobacteria; order Rhodospirillales; family Azospirillaceae; genus Azospirillum; species Azospirillum terrae. Next base: position 68,691 of record NZ_JBPXMR010000007.1, read on the forward strand.
GACAACCTTGCCAACCCCGAGTGGGTGGCGCGGACATTCGTCTTGGAAACCATCATGGAACCGCTGCCGAACCCGGACAGCCGGGTCACGCTGGGCACCGAACGGGACGAACTCGGCCTCAACCAATCGCATGTCGATTGGCGCTTGACCGCGCAGGACCGCGAGAACTATCTGCGGACCCATGATCTCATTCACTCCGCGCTGGCGCGACGCGGCCTGATCGTTCCAGCAGCATCCCCGGTGGATGCGGCGGACGCTTGGCCCGAGCGCATCGCCTGGTGCTGGCACCACATGGGCACGACCCGTATGCATGAGGATCCGAAGCAGGGTGTCGTCGATGCGCGCTGCCGGGTCCATGGCATCCACAACCTCTACATCGGCGGAAGTTCGACGTTTCCGACAATGGGCAGCGATCACCCAACCATCAACCTTGTGGCGCTCGCGCTACGCCTGTCCGACGAACTCGCCGCCCGAATGGCGCAAGACAGCGTTTCCATCGATACCGAAAAGCAGCAAGCGGCCTGATCCCTTTTCTCCAAGGTCCTTGTCCGACACCTGGCGGCAACACCTGACGACAGCCGCCGCACCCGACCACCCCAAACCCATGGGGAAACACACGCATGGCCGCCACGTTCGAAGAAACGTTTTTTTCAGGATGCTCCGTTTATGGTGATGACTTCGATGCGGATCGCATTGCGGATTGGTATGGAATAGAAAAGCGCGGTTCGCATGATTTTTTCACGCGGTCAGCACCAGAGCGCGCCGACGATGAATACGAATACAATGCCCTGAACGCCCAATGCGCTTACAGATACTTGAGGGGCATGCGATTTCGGCAATGCTTGGCCTTTGGTTGCGCAGGCGGCGACGACGTGGCGCCACTCGCGAAGCAAGTCGAGCATTTTTTGGCGATCGAGCCAATTCAGCGTTATTGGAGGACCGATATCGGGGGAACTTCGGCCACCTATCGAATGCCGACGTTGGGAGGACACATCGACTGCGCAGACGGGGCGAGTGATCTTACCGTCTGCCTCCACACACTGCATCATATCCCCAATGCCACGGCTCTTCTCACCGAGTTCGCCCGGGTGACGGCCCCCGGAGGTGTGTTTATCCTCCGCGAACCGATCAGCACGATGGGAGATTGGCGCCGGCCGCGTCCAGGACTGACAGCAAACGAGCGCGGCTTCCCGATCCCTTGGCTGGAACAACGGTTTGATAAGCTCGGCTTCCGTATCCGGCACAAAACCTATTGCTCATTCCCGCTGACGGAAAGTCTCTCGCGCATTTTAAGGATGAAAAGCCCGTACAACAGCCCAATCATGGTCCAGGCAGACCGCATCGCCTGTGCGCTGACTGGATGGAATATCTCTTACCACAGGAACTCGTTGCGAAAGAAACTAGCCCCGAGAGCTGTGTACTACGTGCTGGAGCGTTTATAGCAACGGAACCCTGCCGCGACGAGCTCAGTAAGGGCTGCGCACTTCCCGCTCGATGCGGGTCAGCAGCTCGACGAAGAACGGGACCTCGTCCTGCCTGAGCTTGCCGTGCCGTTTCAGGTATTCCGCCACCGGACGACCGCTTTCGCGGCCGACGAGCACACCGTCCCGCAGCACCATCGACTCACGGACCAGCCCCGCCGCGGTCTCGTGGCAGCCTCCGCATTTGTCCTTGAACCGCGGATCCGCGGTCGCCTGCGCGAGCAGCATGTCGTAGAGCGGTTTTACCCTCGCTGCTGGGACGCCATGGTTCTGAAGGAAGAGCATCAGGTCATCGCGGTGATGGCGCCCCAGAAGCTTTCCGTCTTCGACGCTCAGAGCGCGGCGGGCAAAAGCCCCGGCGTGGCCGTGGCAGTCTTCACATCGTTGTTCCCAAAACCAGTGCAGGTCAAAGGTATCCGCGTCAGCGAAGCCGGGAGAGACGATCATGAGCGTGAGCGCCCAACCGGCAATCAGCCATGTCCACATGACTCACCCCCGTCTTTGCGTTTCAGGCGCGTGACTGCATGCTCCACCCCAGGGGAGCCGGTGAGAAGCGTGTTTGCCACAAGTGAGCCATGAGAACGGCGCGGAGGCGCGTCTCGCAGACCGGGCTGAAGCTCGCCAGAGGCGCCTGGGCCGGCGACCGCCCGCGCGACCGCATGTCCGGCGACGTGCCGGAGCCCGAGGTGCCGGTGGCCCCGGTGGCCGGCACCTCGGTGCGCCAGGGCATCCCGGCCAAGGTCGAGCGCATGGCGGCAGTGGTGTAGCCGGTGCTTCCCGTGAGTGGTAGGCTCGCCCAGCACCGGACATCGCCACTCACGGAGACAGCATGCCGCGCCCGTTCTTCGCCTTGATGGCAGCGATTGTCCTTGCCCTGGCGCCAGCTGGTGGGAGCGCCGCCGAACCGGTCACCGGCCATACCCTGCTGGCCGGCAAACAGGTTCCCCTGCCGGCGGGAGAGTGGATTCTCGCCGGCCGCGGCGGAATCACCCCGTTCGAGAGCGTGGTCCTGATGAAGCTTGCCGGACGCGAGGTCCAAGCCTTCGTCATCGCCACGACGAACACGCAGCCGGGAACCGCCGGTTGGGGCCTGACGCGGGACTGCGCGCGACCGGACGCCGCTTTCACGGCACTTGATTATGCCTCAGCGGTGGACGGAGCTTGCCGGTTCGTGGACCGCGTCGCCACCAACGCCGGCCCCGGCGCGGCGCCGGCCTGGATTGCTGCGACGGATTTGGCGCAGCGGCAGGGCTGGACGCTGCCAGCACAGTGGCTGATGGCGGGGGTGCGCCTGACCGACCGGCGGGACGTGATCGACATCCGCTACCACTTCGCCGACGGCAGACCGGACGCCGCCGCCACCTGGACCACTCAGGCCCTATCGGCCGCCGAACGCGGGCTGCATGGCCGGCTGGGTACCGGCCACGTCCTTGCCATGCCCGATCCCGCGTCTGCTGCACCGGCCAGGGCTGCGGCGCAGGCGTCGCCGCCGCCCGCCGCCGGTGGGGCTGATTGGGGCGTCAGCCTTATGAAGACGATCAGCTGGCGCGCGGTCGGTACCGTCGGCGACCTTGCCGTAGCCTATCTGTTCACCGGCGACCCGGTTCTGTCCGGCGGACTCGCGGCAACCGGCGCGGTGGTCAACAGCATCCTGTATTTCGGGCATGAACTGATGTGGGACCAGTCCGGCGAGCGCCCGCCCCTGCTGGAGTTTGCCGGCCCGCGGGCGACCGGCGCTTCCGCCGGCCAATCAGCGGCTCCGCCGCGTTCATGATCCGCGGCCTCACGGGGCCCCGAGGCAAGCGCCGCTGTGCCGCCGAGGGCGGAGGGGCGGCGCTTGACACTTAAGTTAGTACATTCTAATTTAGTGTTCATGAATGCATCTGATCTCGCCTCCAACTGCCGCTCAGCCGCGGCCCTGCTGAAGTCCATGGCGAACGAGCATCGCCTCGCCATCCTCTGCCGGCTGGCGACCGGTGAGCGTTCGGTCGGCGAGTTGATCGCCGATGTCGGCTTGAGCCAGTCGGCGCTCTCCCAGCACCTCGCCCGGCTGCGGGCCGAGGGGCTGGTGAAGACGCGCCGGGCGTCGCAGCAGATCTTCTATTCGCTGGCCAGCGCGGAAGCGGCGCAGGTCATGGAGACGCTGCACGGCATCTACTGCGTGGAACCCGCTCCGCCACGCCCCATCCCCGTCCCTGAGGAGGTTTCCCCATGACCATCGACCGCGTGGTGATGGCCTTCGCCGGCACCATGGTGCTGGCGAGCCTCGCCCTCTCCCAGTTCCACGATCCGCGCTGGCTGTGGCTGGCCGCCTTCGTCGGCGCCAACCTGTTCCAAGCTGCCTTCACCGGCTTCTGCCCCCTGGCGATCGCCCTCAAGCGACTCGGCGTCCGGCCAGGCCAAGCCTTCGCCTGACCTTCGGAGATCCACCATGCACAAGAACTGGCCGCAGATGGCGAGCGAGCTGACCGGAGCCGTGCGCGAGCTGCGCGGCGGCGCGCCCGAGGTGATGAAGGGCTTCTCCGCCATCGCCCAGGCGGCGCTGAAGGCGAACGCGCTGGACACCAAGACCAAGGAGCTGATCGCGCTGGCCATCGGCGTGGCGACGCGCTGCGACGGCTGCATCGCCTTCCACGCCGAGGCCGCCGTGAAGCAGGGCGCCACGCGCGAGGAGGTGCTGGAGACCATGGGCATGGCGGTCTACATGGGCGCCGGCCCATCGGTGATGTACGCCGCGCAGGCGCTCGAAGCCTTCGACCAGTTCGAGACCCAGCGCCAGCCTGCCTGATCCCGCATAGCCTGAGCCCGCACGGAAGGAACACCCGCCGCATGAACGCCCCCATCCCCGCCGCCCTCGCCGGGCTGGCGTTGCTGCTCGCTGCCCAGGTCCCCGCCGCCGCGCAGGACCCGGCCGCCCTCCAGGCCGAGGGCGCCGCACTGATCAAGGAGTACGCCGACACCCTTGGCGCCGCGCTCAAGGGCGCCATCGACCGCGACGGTCCGGCCGGCGCCATCGGCGTTTGCCACGAGGCGGCGCCGCGCATCGCCGCGGAGATCGGCTCCCGGAGCGGCTGGACCATCCGCCGCACCAGCCTGAAGGCGCGCAATCCCACCGCCCAGCCGTCCTCCTACGAACGGACGGCGCTGGAGGAGTTCCAGTCGCGGCTTGCCGGCGGCAGCGACATCGCCACGCTGACCCGCGCGGAGACGGTGGAGGAGAACGGCGGAAAGGTTTTCCACCTGATAAAGGCGATCCCAACCGGCGAACTGTGCCTGACCTGCCACGGCACCACGCTGAAGCCCGAGGTCAAGGCGAAGCTCGACGAACTCTACCCCGGCGACACCGCGACCGGCTTCAAGGCCGGCGACATGCGCGGCGCCTTTTCCTTCTCCAAGCGGCTGTAGTCCGGCGCGCCCCTCTCCCGCCCTGGAGAGGGGCGCTCTTCACCTCACCCCGCCATCATTGGCGGTTCCGCGTGCTGATCCTGCAGGCGGCTGACCCCCAGCAACTTGAGCACGTAGCGTTCGTAGCCCGGCTCGCTGACGCCGCGGCGGACCTTGCGCAGGAAGTAGCGCTCGAAGCCTATCTTGGCCATGTGCACCCATTTGCCCTGCGCCGACCAGTTAAGGTTGCGCGGCGGGATCTGCGGCATGGCGATGAAGATGACGCCGGTGTCGCCGAAATCCGCCAGACACAGCGCATTCCAGGTCGCCTCCTCCACCGGCTCGCGTCCGGCGAGCAGGGCGGCGACGTTGTGCGCGGTGGCGGTCACCATGGACTCGATCATGTAGCCGGTCTTCGGCACCCCCACCGGCACGGGCGTCTTCTCCACCGGCGGGATGGCGATGCACACGCCGACGCCGAAGACGTTGCGGTGGGTCGGGTTGCGCTGGCGCTTGTCGGTCAGTACGAAGCCGCGCGGGTTGACCAACCCGTCCACCCCTTGCAGTGCCTTGATGCCGCGGAAGGCCGGCAGCATCATCGTCAGGCGCGAGGGGACGGCGTGCTTCGCCTTCTCCTGCCCGTCTTCGTCAACCTCGGTGACCTGCACCGCGTCCGGGTCGAAGCGCTCGACGCGGGCGTTGGTGATCCACTTGATGTGCCGTTCGCGCATCGCCGATTCGAGCAGCCCCTTGGTGTCGCCCACCCCGCCCAGGCCATGGTGGCCGATGTAAGGTTCCGACGTGACGAAGGTGATCGGCACCTTGTGGCGGATCTTGCGGCGGCGCAGGTCGGCGTCGGCGATCATGGCGAACTCGTAAGCCGGGCCGTAGCAGGACGCCCCCTGGACCGCCCCCACCACGATGGGGCCGGGATCGCGGCAGAACTCCTCCCACCGCTCGGCCGCCCGCACCGCGTGGTCCACGTGGCAGATCGAGACGGTGTTGGCGTCCGGGCCGAACCCCTCGATCTCATCGAAGGCCAGTTCGGGGCCGGTGGCGATGATGAGCTGGTCGTAAGTAAGGCGGCTGCCGTCGCCCAGCTCCAGCGCGTTCTCCTGCGGCATGACGCGCGTGCAGCCCTCGGTGCGGAACGCGATGCCGCGCTTGCGGAACGGCTCGGCCAGCGGAACGGTGATGTCCTTGCGCGCGCGCCAGCCGACCGCCACCCAGGGATTGGACGGCACGAAATGAAAGCTGTCGGTGTTCGAGACGACCGTCAGCCGGTCGTCCGGACCAAGCCGGTCCTTCATCTCGTAAGCCATGGGGATGCCCCCGATGCCGGCGCCGAGAACCACGATGTGAGCCATGGGCGTTTCCCCTCGCTTGTTCGGGCCGCCCCGCTTCGCCGGAGCACCTTGCCCGTTATATTCGTTGACACTAAATTAGATTTTGCTAACCTGAGAGTCAACGATCATCCTTCGCTCACCAGCGAGCCTGCCTCCAATGCGCCTGACACCCCATTTTCTGCTGCTGGCCGCCACGCTTCTGGCGCCCACGGCACCTCTCGCCCAGACCGCCGGCGACCGCCTCACCATCACGGCGCATCCCACGGAGGACCTGAAGGCTGTCTTCGCCACGGTGGAGAGCGTGCATGAAACCCGCGCGCGCGCCCGGATCGCCGGCACCGTGGCCGACCTGCGCATCACCGAGGGCGACCGGGTGGCCGCCGGACAGGTGATCGCCACGGTCCGCGATCCCAAGCTGCCGTTGCAGCGCGCCGCGCTCGACGCCCGCATCCAGTCGCTGGACGCCCAGCAACGCCAGGCCGAGGCCGAGCTGACCCGCGCCCGCGCCCTGCGCGCCAGCGGCACCGGCACGCAGCAGCGCCTGGACGACGCGCAAACCGCACTGGACGTGGTGCGTGCCCAGGCCGCCGCCATGAAGGCGGAGCGCGCCGTCATCGAGCAGCAGTTGCAGGAGGGCGAGGTGCTGTCCCCCACCGGCGGGCGCGTGCTGCGTGTGGAGGTCATCGGCGGCGCGGTGGTGATGCCGGGCGAACCGGTTGCCACGCTGGCGATGGACACCTACGTGCTGCGCCTGCGCCTGCCGGAGCGGCACGCCCGCTTCATCCGCGTCAGCGACCCGGTGATGGTCGGCGGCCGCGGCCTCGCCACGGCGCCGGAACCCGCGGAGCTGCGCCGCGGCCACGTCACGCAGGTCTATCCGGAGATGGCCGGCGGCCAAGTGGTCGCCGATGCCGAGGTCGCGGGCCTGGGCGACTTCTTCGTCGGCGAGCGGGTACGCGTCTACGTGGCGACCGGCACGCGCGACGCCATCATCATTCCGCCCGACTATGTCGCCCGCCGCCTGGGCGCCGACTTCGTGCGCTTGGCCGACGGCACCGAGGCGCCGGTGCAGGTCGGCGGCGTGGTGCCGGCGCTCGCCGGGCGTGGCGGCGGGCTGGAGATCCTGTCCGGCCTCCGGCCCGGCGAGGCCATCGTCAGGCCGGAGCCGGCACGATGACCCCCGACGCCCCTCTCGGCCTGTCCGGGCACCTGACGCGGACCTTCATCCGCTCTCCCCTGACGCCGCTGCTGCTGCTCGCCTCGCTCGTCCTCGGCATGGTGGCCCTGATCAGCCTGCCGCGCGAGGAGGAACCGCAGATCAGCGTGCCCATGGTGGACATCCACGTGCGTGCCGACGGGCTGAAGGCCGACGACGCGGTGGAGCTGGTCACCAAGCCGCTGGAGGCGATCGTCAAGGGCATCGACGGCGTCGAGCACACCTATAGCCAGACCCAGGACGACGGCGCCGTGGTCACCGCCCGCTTCCGCGTCGGCACCCCGTCGGACGAGGCGATCCTGCGCGTTCACGAGAAGGTGCGCGCCAACCTCAACCGCATCCCGCTGGGCATTCCCGAGCCGCTGATCGTCGGCCGCGGCATCAACGACGTGGCGATCCTGACGCTGACCCTGGCGCCGAAGCCGGACGCCGCGGCGCGCTGGGACGACACCGCGCTGCGCAGCGTCGCCGACGACCTGCTGTCCGAACTGGTCAAGGTGGAGGACGTCGGCCTCACCTATCTCTCCGGCGGCCGCCCCGACCAGATCCGCGTCGAGCCAGACCCGGAGCGCCTGGCCCTCTACGGCGTGACGCTCAACCAGCTCGTGGACAAGGTGAAGAACGCCAACCGCTCCTTCGAGGTCGGCGCGCTGCGGGCACAGGGCGGCAGTCTGCCCGTGGTCGCCGGGCAGACCTTCCAGGGCGTGGCTGACATCGGCCTGCTGCTGATCACCACCCAGGACGGCCGGCCCGTCTACGTCAAGGACGTGGCGAGCATCGTCGCTGGCGCGCGGCCGGACGAGAGCCGCGCCTGGCAGATCGTCCCGGACGGCCCAGAAAAGACGGGCGGCGGGTTGACCCGGCTCCCCGCGGTCACCATCGCGGTCGCCAAGCGGGCCGGCGCCAACGCTGTGACCATATCCGAGCGCGTGCTGGAGCGCGTGCACGCCATCCAAGAGACGTCGCTGCCCAAGGACCTGACGCTCACCGTCACCCGCAACTACGGCGAGACGGCGGAGGACAAAGCGAACGAGCTGCTGTTCCATCTCGGCCTCGCCACGCTGTCCATCGTGGTTCTGATCGTGCTCGCCATCGGTTGGCGCGAGGGCGCGGTGACGCTGGTCGTCATCCCGACGACGATCCTGCTGACGATGTTCGCGTCCTGGCTGATGGGCTACACCATCAACCGCGTCAGCCTGTTCGCGCTGATCTTCTCCATCGGCATCCTGGTGGACGACGCCATCGTCGTGGTCGAGAACATCGACCGCCACTGGGCCATGAAGGACGGCCGTTCGAAGATCCAGGCGGCCATAGAGGCGGTGGCGGAGGTCGGCAACCCGACCATCGTCGCCACGCTGACGGTGATCGCCGCGCTGCTGCCGATGATGTTCGTCTCCGGCCTGATGGGCCCGTACATGAGCCCGATCCCGGCCAACGCCTCCGCCGCCATGATCTTCAGCTTCTTCGTCGCCATGGTGCTGACGCCCTGGCTGATGGTGAAGCTGCGCCCCGGCGCCGCACCGGCGCACGATGAAGGACAGGGCGGCGGGCATCATGGCGGCGGATTGCTGGGCGCCCTTTACCGCCGCGTCGCGGCACCCATCGTGTCGAACCGCCGGCGCGCCTGGAGCTTCCTGCTGGCCGTCGGCATCGCCACGCTGCTCTCCACGGTGCTGTTCTACAGCAAGGACGTGACCGTCAAGCTGCTGCCCTTCGACAACAAGTCGGAGCTTCAGGTGGTGGTGGACCTGCCGCAGGGCGCGTCGGTCGAGGACACCGGCCGCACGCTGCTGATGGCCGCCGAAGCGCTGCGCAGCCTGCCGGAGCTGGCGAGCGTGCAGGCCTACGCCGGGACATCCGCCCCCTTCAACTTCAACGGGCTGGTGCGCCACTATTATCTCCGCGCCCGGCCGGAGCAGGGCGACCTCCAGGTCAACCTCGCGCCCAAATCCGCCCGCAGCCGCGCCAGCCACGCCATCGCCCTGGACATCCGCGAGCGGCTGAAGGCGGTGCCGGTTCCCCCCGGCACGTCGGTCAAGGTGGTCGAGGTGCCGCCCGGTCCGCCGGTGCTGTCCACCCTGCTGGCGGAGGTCTACGGCCCGAACGCAGAAACGCGCCGCAAAGCCGCCGGACTGGTCGAGCAGGCGTTCGGCCAAGTCGATTTCGTGGTGGACGTGGACGACAGCTTCCGCCGCCCGGCCGAACGGCTGCGCGTCGCGCTCGACCGCGAGAGCCTGGAGTTCCACGGCGTCGAGGAACAGGCGGTCTACGACACGCTGCAGGCGCTGATGAACGGCGTTCCGGTCGGCTATTCGCACCGGGGCGCCGGCCGCGCCCCCATCGAGATCGCCGTGCGCCTGCCGGCCTCCGCCCTGCACCTGTCCGAGCGCATCCTGGCGACGCCCGTGCCCGGTAAACGCGGCACGGTCGAGTTGGGCGACCTCGTCACCCTGACGCGCGAGCCGGCGTCGTTCCCCGTCTTCCGCCACAACGGCCGCTTCGCCGAGATGGTCATGGCCGAACTGGCCGGCCGCTACGAGGCGCCGGTCTACGGCATGCTGGCGGTGAACGAGCGCCTGTCCGCCATCGACTGGAAGGCCGCGGGCCTCGGTGCGCCGCCCACCGTGCTTCTGCACGGCCAGCCCGACGACGAGAGCCGGCCCAGCCTGCTGTGGGACGGCGAGTGGGAGATCACCTGGGTCACCTTCCGCGACATGGGCGCGGCGTTCGCGGTGGCGATCCTCGGCATCTACCTGCTGGTGGTGGCGCAGTTCGGCAGCTTCAAGCTGCCGCTGGTGGTGCTGGTGCCGGTGCCGCTGACGCTGATCGGCATCCTGCTCGGACACTGGATGTTCGGCGCAGCCTTCACCGCCACCTCGATGATCGGCTTCATCGCCCTGGCGGGCATTATTGTGCGCAACTCCATCCTGCTGGTGGACTTCATCCGCCACCTGCACGGGCGCGGGATGCCGCTGCGCGACGCGGTGCTGGAGGCAGGATCCATCCGCTTCAAGCCGATCCTGCTGACCGCGGTGGCGGCGATGATCGGCGCCGCCTTCATTCTGACCGACCCGATTTTCCAGGGACTCGCCATCTCCATGCTGTTCGGGCTGCTCAGCTCGACGCTGCTGACGGTGCTGGTGATCCCGGCGATCTACGTCGTGCTGCGCAGCGATCCGCCTGCCGCGCCGCTCCACGCAGAGCCACCGCCGGTGCGTCGCATGCGCGTCCCGGACCCGCAGCCGGCCGAACCATGAAGGGAACCGACCATGAAGAGCCTTCTGAATTTCCTGGGACTCAGCCGAAAGGAAAACGCCATGAGCGAGCAGATCAGGACCGTCGATGCTGCCACCGTCATGGCGTGGCTGAAGGAGGGCTCGGCGACCATCGTGGACGTCCGCGAGCCGAACGAGCACCGCGCCGCGCACATTCCCGGCGCCCTGCTGAACCCGCTCTCCGCCTTCGACCCGCGGCGCGTGCCGGTCGAGCCGGGCAAGCATCTGATCTTCCACTGCCAGAGCGGCCGCCGCTGCGGTCCGGCGGCCGCGAAGATGGTGGAGAGCGGCTTCACCGGTGAGATCAACCGGCTGAGCGGCGGCATGGGCGCTTGGATGGCGGCCTCTGGCCCAGTGGAGCGCTGACGAGAGCGCCATGCCGATGCCGCCGCGATGGCCGGGATGACGCCCCGCAGGCGAATCGAATGGGGCATGCCTATGGCCGCAGCGTCCCCTTCCAAAGGATCTGCGGGCGGCTGGGAGGCGGCTGGGAGCAGTCGGCCTTGGGGCACCCGCAGGCGGGGAACAGGCACTGGTCGCCGTTCACGTCGGTCGCATCCACCGCCATCTGATAGCGGGTGCCGCGCATCAGCGCTGCGCCCTTGAGGCTGCAACGCTCGTATTGCTCCACCATGCTGCGGAGCTTCACCAGCAAACCGCGTTGGGCTTCGATGTCCGCGCTCATGCCTTCCTCCACCGCTCCTGGCTGAAGGGAGGTCGTAGCGGACCCGCGCGGGCTCCAGTGCGCAGCCGACGTAAAGCCCTGCCCAAGAGAGATAAGCCGGCTAGCCGGCCAGCGCGGTCTTCACCAGCAGGGCGACGCTGTCCAAGCTGTCCCGGCCATCGAGCTTCCTGGCGATCGCCTCGATGTCGGCCGGCGGCAGAACCTTGCGGACGCTCTGGACAACGCGGCCGACGTTGCGCTGCGCCAGACGGACCTTGTCGCCAAGTTCGGTCAGCGCCTGATAGGCCTCACGGCGCGCGGCACCGTCCATCCCCGTGCTGGTCTGCGCGGCGTGTTCCGACGCCTTGGTCAGGGCTTTGCTGGCGGTCAGGTACGTGGTGATGGCGTCGGACAGGAGGCGGCTCGCCTGGATGCACGGGTCGATGGTCATGGGCTGAAAGCAACTCTGGTTGTCCGCGCGGATCGAGGGGCCGTCCGCGCTCGGGGCGGCGGAAATAGCACCCTTGGGCACTCTAGCACGACAACAAAAAAAGGGCACCTGCCCCTCAATCCGGGCGCCCCTCGATCCGGCGGGACCGCCGGCCCGCTTCCGGGGTGCGGAAGGCGCGGTAGCCGGCGTCGATAGCGTCGATGATGCCCTGGCCGTGCTCCAGCAGATAACTCCGCAACTGCGCGTGCACGGGCAGCAGCGGCAGGCTGCGGCGGTGGGCGACGTACCAGGACCGCATCAGCGGCAGCCCCTCCACGGTCAGTTCCCGCAGCAGGCCCAGCCCCAGTTCCAATCCAACGGTGTGGCGGGAGATCAGTGCCACGCCGATACCCGCCATGACCGCCTGCTTGATCGTCTCGTTGCTGCTGGAGGTCATGACCACGCGGGGTGCAAAGCCGCTCTCCTGGAAGAACCCGGCCATCAGCGCCCGCGTCCCCGCCCCTTCCTCGCGGGCAATGAAGTCGCTGCCGGCAAGATCCGCAAGGCGCAGCGCGCCGGCATCGGCCAGCGGGTGCGTGGGCGCGCAGACGATGATGCTGGGATGCCGGGCGAAGGGTTCGGCCACAATTTCCGCCTCGTCGAGCGGGCGGCCCATGATGGCGAGGTCCACCTCCCCGTTGGCCACCATCGCGTTCACCTCACGCCGGTTGCCGTCCTGGAGGTGGATCGACACGCCCGGCCGCTCGGCTTGGAAGCGGGACACCATGTGGGGAGCGATGTATTTGGCGGTACTCACCAAGCCGATGGCGACGTTGCCACCGGTTACCCCCTTCAGCGCTTCCATGCGCCGGTCGGCGTCGTCGAGCGCCTGAAGGATGGTGGTCGCGTGCTCCAGCAGGTCGCGGCCGGCCTCGGTCAGCACGACGCGGCGCCCCACCCGCTCGAACAATGGGAAGCCGCAGTGTCCCTCTACTTGCTTGATTTGAAAGGAAACCGCGCCGGGCGTCAGGCCGAACCGCTCCGCCACGCGGGCAAAGGAGAGCGTGCGCGCGGCGGCGGCGAAGATCTGCAACTGGCGGAGCGTCGCGTGCTGGATCGTCATCGGTTGGGCAATACGCTAGGGATTCCTATTCATAATGCCAAGTGTATTTGAATTTTCCTCAATAGTACACACTGCTAGCGTTCCATCCGGACAACGAACAATCGGCTCCGGTGAGGTGACGACCATGAATTACGTCGCAGGCAAGCAACCGACCGACCTGAAGGCCCGGTACAAGCCCGGCGTCCTGAAGTACCGGCAGATGGGCTATTGGGAGCCCGACTACGAGCCGAAGGACACCGACGTGCTCGCCGTCTTCCGCATCACGCCGCAGGATGGCGTCGATCCCGAGGAAGCCGCGGCCGCCGTGGCCGGCGAAAGCTCGACCGCCACTTGGACCGTGGTGTGGACCGACCGCCTGACCAACTGCGAGAAGTACCGGGCGAAGGCCTACCGCGTCGATCCGGTGCCGGGCGCGCCGGACCAGTACTTCGCCTACATCGCCTATGAACTCGACCTGTTCGAGGAGGGCTCGATCGCCAACCTCACCGCATCCATCATCGGCAACGTCTTCGGCTTCAAGCCTCTCCGGGCGCTGCGGCTGGAGGACATGCGGATTCCCGTCGCCTACCTGAAGACGTTCCAGGGACCGGCGACCGGCATCGTGGTCGAGCGCGAGCGCCTGAACAATTTCGGCCGCCCCCTGCTCGGCGCCACCATGAAGCCGAAGCTGGGTCTGTCCGGCCGCAACTACGGGCGCGTGGTGTACGAGGCGCTGCGCGGCGGGCTCGACTTCACCAAGGACGACGAGAACATCAACTCGCAGCCCTTCATGCACTGGCGCGACCGCTTCCTCTACTGCATGGAAGGCGTGAACCGCGCCATGGCGGAGACCGGAGAGGTCAAGGGCACCTACCTGAACGTCACCGCCGCCACCATGGAGGACATGTACGAGCGCGCCGAGTTCGCCAAGGAATTGGGCAGCGTCATTGTCATGATCGATCTGGTGATCGGCTACACGGCCATCCAGTCCATGGCCAAGTGGGCGCGCCGCAACGACATGATCCTGCACCTGCACCGCGCCGGACATTCGACCTACACGCGGCAGAAGAACCACGGTGTGTCGTTCCGGGTGATCGCCAAGTGGATGCGCATGGCGGGTGTGGACCACATCCACGCGGGCACCGTGGTCGGCAAGCTGGAGGGCGACCCCAACGTCATCCGCGGCATCTACGACACCTGCCGCGAGACGCACGTGCCGCAGAACCTCCAGCACGGGGTGTTCTTCGACCAGCCCTGGGCGAGCCTCAACCGCATGATGCCGGTGGCCTCCGGTGGCATCCACGCCGGGCAGATGCACCAGTTGCTCACCTATCTCGGCGAGGACGTGGTGTTGCAGTTCGGCGGCGGCACCATCGGCCACCCCGACGGCATCCAAGCGGGCGCCACCGCCAACCGCGTGGCGCTGGAAGTGATGGTCAAGGCCCGCAACGAGGGCCGCGACATCTGGACCGAGGGGCCGGAGATCCTGCGCGACGCTGCGCGCTGGTGTGCCCCGTTGCGGGCGGCGCTGGACACCTGGAAGGACGTCACCTTCGACTACGCGTCCACCGACAGCGTCGACTACGTCCCCACCCCCACCATGGTCATGTGAGGAGAAGACCTCATGCGTTTGACCCAAGGCCAATTCTCCTTCCTGCCCGACCTGACGGACGAGGAGATCACCAAGCAGGTGCAATACGCCCTCGACCAGGGCTGGGCGGTGGCGGTGGAGTTCACCGACGACCCGCACCCGCGCAACAGCTATTGGAGCATGTGGGGCATCCCGATGTTCGACCTCCGGGACGCCAAGGGCGTGATGATGGAGATCGACGCCTGCCGCCGGGACCATCCCGACCAGTACGTCAAGATGCTGGCCTTCGACAGCTCGGAGGGGTTCGAGACGGTGCGCATGTCCTTCCTCGTTAACCGCCCAGCCGAGGAACCCGGCTTCGAGCTGGTGCGCTCGGAGGGGCCGGGCCGGCGCATCGGCTACATGCTGCGCAGCTACGCCACCGGCCGTCCGCAGGGGCGGCGCTACGACACGGGGGCCGCATGACCGGCGCGGCGGAAACCTTGGAACGGCCGCAGACGGCCCCGCAGACCGTGAACCTTGACGCGCTGTACTGCGACGCCGGCATCGGCACGATGCTGGCGGAGATGGACGGCGAGCTGGTCGGGCTGACCCCGGTGAAAACCCGCATCCGTGAGATCGCGGCACTGCTGCTGGTCGAGCGGGCGCGGCGGTCACTGGGCCTGAAGGCGGAGCCGCCGTCCTTGCACATGTGCTTCACCGGCAACCCCGGCACCGGCAAGACCACGGTCGCCCGGCGCATGGCCGGCATCCTTCACGGCCTGGGCTACATCCGGCGCAACCATGTGGTCGGCGTCACCCGCGACGATCTGGTCGGCCAGTACATCGGCCACACCGCCCCGAAGACCAAGGAGGTGCTGAAGCGGGCCATGGGCGGTGTGCTGTTCATCGACGAGGCCTACTACCTCTACCGGCCGGAGAACGAGCGCGACTACGGCCAGGAGGCCATCGAGATCCTTTTGCAGGTGATGGAGGACAACCGCGACGACCTTGTGGTGATCCTCGCCGGCTACAAGGACCGCATGGACACTTTCTTCAAGTCCAACCCCGGCATGGCCTCGCGCATCGCCCACCATGTGGATTTCCCCGACTACGAGGCCGGCGAGCTGCTGGAGATCGCCCGGCTGATGGTGGACGGCATGAGCTATCGCCTCGCCCCGGACGCCGAGCGCGCGCTCAGCGAGTACATCACCCGCCGGATGGCGCAGCCGCGCTTCGCCAACGCGCGCTCGATCCGCAACGCGCTCGACCGCGCCCGCCTGCGCCAAGCCAACCGGCTGTTCGCGGCGCGCGAGCGGGCGGTGGACGCGGACACGCTGTCCACCATCGCCGAAGAGGACATCCGCAACAGCCGAGTCTTCACACAATAAGAACATGAGGAAACGCCATGCCCCACCGCCGCGCGACGTTCAGCAAGTTCATCATCCAGGACCAGCGCCGCCGCGGCGGGGCCGACACCGACCTGACGGCGCTCCTCAACGACGTCCAGACCGCGTGCAAGTTCATCGCCACCGCGGTCGCGCGCGGCGCGCTCATCCAGCCTTCCTCTGGGCCACCACCCGAACCGGCCGCCGTCAACACCCACGGCGAGGTGCAGAAGCCCCTGGACATCATCGCCAACGACCTCATGCTGCGCACCTGCGAGTATGGCGGCCAGCTCTGCGGCATGGCGTCGGAGGAGATGCCCGCCCCCTACGCCATCCCGCGCGAATACCCGCGGGGCCGCTATCTGCTGGTCTTCGACCCGCTCGACGGCTCGTCCAACCTGGACCTCAACCTGACGGTTGGCACCATCTTCTCCATCCTCAAGGCGCCCAAGGGCGTGGACGAGCCGGAGGAGGAACATTTCCTACAGCCCGGCACGCAGCAGGTGGCGGCCGGCTTCGCGCTGTACGGGCCGGCGGACATGATCATCGCCACCTTCGGGGCGGGCGTGCACGGCTTCACCATGGACCGGGAGATCGGCGCCTACATGCTGACCCACCCGAACATGCGCATCCCCGAGCGGGCCTGCGAGTTCGCCATCAACAGCTCCAACGAGCGGTTCTGGGAACCGCCGGTGCGCCGCTATGTGGCGGAGTGCATCGCCGGTAAGACCGGTGCGCGCGGCGAGGACTTCAACATGCGCTGGATCGCCTGTCTGGTGGCGGAGGTCTACCGCATCCTGATCCGCGGCGGCGTCTTCCTATACCCGCGCGACACCCGCCCGACGCACAAGCCCGGCCGGCTGCGCCTGCTCTACGAGGCGAACCCCATGGCGATGCTGGTCGAACAGGCCGGCGGGGCCGCCAGCACCGGACGCGAGCGCATCCTCGACGTTCAGCCGCAGGGGCTGCACCAGAAGGTGCCGGTGATCCTCGGCTCGAAAGCGGAGGTGGAGCGGGTCGTCGCCTACCACACGGCGCATGACCGCGGCGAGGATCTGACGTTCCACGCCCCGCTGTTCGGCACCCGCTCGCTGTTCCTCGCCCCCGAAACCGCGCCTCAGGACTGAGCCCAGAGGACCAAAGAGGACCACGTCCATGTCGGTCAAGCATCCGATCATTGTCGTCACCGGGTCCTCGGGCGCCGGAACGACCACCGTCACCCGCACCTTCCAGCAGATCTTCCGGCGCGAGACCCTCACCGCCGCCATCGTCGAGGGCGACAGCTTTCACCGCTACGACCGCAAGGAAATGCGCGCCCGCGTCCAAGAGGCGCAGGAGGGCCATCGCCCGACCTTCAGCCACTTCGGGCCGGAGGCCAACCTGTTCGAGGACTTGGAAGACCTCTTCCGCGCCTACGGCGAAACCGGCGCCGGCCGCACCCGCAAGTACCTGCATGACGCCCAGGAAGCCGAACCCCACGGCCAGGAGCCCGGCACCTTCACCCAGTGGGAGGAGATCGAGCCCGGCACCGACCTTCTGTTCTACGAGGGCCTGCACGGCTGCGTGCGCACCGAGACGGTGGACATCGCCCGGCACGGCGACCTGAAGATCGGCGTCGTGCCCATCGTGAACCTGGAGTGGATTCAGAAGATCCACCGCGACCGCAGCACGCGCGGCTATTCCGCGGAGGCCATCGTCGACACCATCCTGCGCCGCATGCCGGATTACGTGACGTACATCTGCCCGCAGTTCAGCAACACCCACGTCAACTTCCAGCGCGTTCCGACGGTGGACACCTCGAACCCCTTCATCGCCCGCGACATCCCGACGACCGACGAGAGCATGCTGGTGATCCGCTTCGCCAACCCCAAGGGGATCGACTTCCCCTATCTGCTGTCCATGCTGCAGGACAGCTTCATGACGCGGCCGAACACCATCGTCTGCCCCGGCGACAAGATGGCGCTGGCCATGCAGCTGATCTTCACGCCGATGATCTGGCAGCTCATGGACCGCAAGAAGAAGGCGTTCTGAGAGCGCCTTGAGAACCATTCAGCGGAAGGAAACCGCCCATGACCGCGACCGTCGAGGTCCGCGAACCGGACCATTTTGCCCTGCTGCCGCCCGGCACCACCGACCACACCGCCGACCGCCACCGGCTGGCGAACGCGCTGCGCGTGCTCGCCATCGACGCGGTGGAGGCCGCAAACTCCGGCCATCCCGGCATGCCCATGGGCATGGCCGACATCGCCGAGGCGCTGTGGCGCCGCCACCTCCGCCACAACCCGGCCGACCCGCGCTGGACCGACCGCGACCGCTTCGTGCTGTCGAATGGCCACGGCTCCATGCTGCTGTACGGCCTGCTCCACCTGACCGGCTACGATTTGTCGGCGGAGGAGCTGCGGCGCTTCCGCCAGTTGGGCTCGCGCACGCCCGGCCACCCGGAACACGGCGTCACGCCGGGCGTCGAGACGACCACCGGTCCACTCGGGCAAGGCCTCGCCAACGCCGTGGGCATGGCGCTGGCCGAACGGCTGCTGGCGGCGGAGTTCAACCGGCCGGGCCACGGCATCGTCGGCCACCGCACCTTCTGCTTCGTCGGCGACGGCTGCCTGATGGAGGGGATCAGCCACGAGGCCTGCTCGCTGGCCGGCACGCTGGGTTTGGAAAAGCTGGTGGTCTTCTACGACGACAACGGCATCTCCATCGACGGTCCCGTCGCGGGCTGGTTCACCGACGACACGCCGCGGCGTTTCGAGGCCTACGGCTGGCGGGTGATCCGCGACGTGGACGGACACGACACGCAGGCACTGGACGGTGCCATCGCTGAAGCCTTGCAGCCCTGCGGCAAGCCGACGCTGGTCTGCTGCAAGACGGTGATCGGCCACGGCTCGCCAGCAAAGGCCGGCACCCACGACGTGCACGGCGCCCCCTTGGGCGCCGCCGAAGCGGCAGCGGCCAAGGGGGCGCTGGGTTGGACCGCACCACCGTTCGAGGTGCCCGACGATGTGCGCGCCGCCTGGGATGCCCGAGAACGCGGCACAGCGGCACAAGCCGAATGGCAGGCCCGCTTCGACCGCTACGCCCAGGCCCATCCGCACCTCGCGGCGGAGTTCCTGCGGCGCATGCGGGGCGATCTGCCGGAGGACTTTGCCGCCGCAGCCGACATCTGGATCTCCGCCGTCGCCGAGCACGCCGAAACCGTCGCCACCCGCAAGGCTTCGCAGCAGGCGATCCAGTTCCTGACGGCGCTGCTGCCTGAAATGCTGGGCGGCTCGGCCGACCTCACCGGCTCCAACCTCACGAACTGGAAGGGTTGCGACAGACGCCATGTCCACTATGGGGTGCGCGAGTTCGCCATGGCCGCCATCATGAACGGAGTAGCGCTGCACGGCGGATACCTGCCCTTCGGCGGCACCTTCCTGGTGTTCTCCGACTATGCCCGCAACGGCCTGCGTCTGGCGGCGCTGATGAGCCTGCGCGTGGTCTACGTGTTCACCCACGACAGCATCGGCCTGGGCGAGGACGGCCCCACCCACCAGCCCATCGAGCACGCCGCCAGCCTGCGCCTAATGGCGAACATGGACGTCTGGCGCCCCTGCGACGCGCTGGAAACCGCGGTGGCGTGGCGTGCCGCGGTGGAGCGGGCGGACGGGCCAACGGCGCTGCTGCTGTCGCGTCAATCCCTACCGGCGCAGCCAGGACACCCGGCGAGCGCCGCCCGCGGCGGCTACGTGCTGGCCGACGCCGAGAACGGCCACCCCAGCGTGGTCCTGATCGCCACCGGCTCGGAGGTTGCGGTCGCCATGGCAGCACGGGCGCTGCTGGCCGAGCGCGGCATCGCTGCCCGCGTCGTCTCCCTGCCCTGCTGCGAAGCGTTCGAACGCCAGGACCCGGCGTGGCGCCGGGCGGTGCTGCCGGACGGCGTTCCGCGGTTGGCGGTGGAGGCTGGAGCAACCGGACTATGGCGCGCCTACGTCGGCCTGGACGGCGACGTGGTCGGGCTCGACCGCTACGGCGAGTCCGCGCCGGCCGGCGACCTCTACCGCCATTTCGGCATCACCGCGGACGCGGTGGCGCAACGGGCACAGGCGCTGTGCCGCACCTGAACAGGAGATGTCTCCGATGGCCCTGATCTCGCTTCGACAGCTTCTCGACCACGCGGCCGAGCACGGCTACGGCGTGCCGGCCTTCAACATCAACAACATGGAGCAGATCCAGGCCATCATGCAGGCAGCGGACGACTGCATGAGCCCGGTGATCCTCCAGGCCTCTGCCGGAGCGCGCAAGTACGCCGGCGAGCCCTTCCTGCGCCACATGGTGCAGGCGGCGGTGGAGATGTGGCCGCACATCCCCGTCTGCCTGCACCAGGACCACGGCGCCAGCCCGGCGGTCTGCCAGCAGGCCATCCGCTCCGGCTTCACCAGCGTGATGATGGACGGCTCGCTGCTGGAGGACATGAAGACGCCCGCGACCTACGACTACAACGTCCGCGTCACCGCCCGCGTGGTGGATTTCGCGCACGCCGTGGGCGTGTCGGTGGAGGGCGAACTCGGCTGCCTCGGCTCCCTGGAGACCGGCCACGCCGGGGAGGAGGACGGCTCAGGCGCCGCGGGGAAGCTGTCGCACGACCAGTTGCTGACCGATCCCGAGCAGGCCGCGGACTTCGTGGAACGCACCGGCGTGGACGCGCTCGCCATCGCCATCGGCACCAGCCACGGTGCTTATAAGTTCACCCGGCGGCCGACCGGTGACGTTCTGGCCATCGACCGCGTCCGCGCCATCCACGCGCGTATCCCTGACACGCATCTGGTGATGCACGGTTCCTCCTCCGTCCCGCAGGAGTGGCTGGAGATCATCCGCGCCCACGGCGGCAGCATCCGCGAGACCTACGGCGTGCCCATCGCCGAGATCCAGGAAGGCATCCGCAACGGCGTGCGCAAGGTCAACATCGACACCGACATCCGCCTCGCCATGAGCGGCAGCCTGCGCCGCATGATGATGACCCGAACTGAGGAGTTCGATCCTCGCAAATTCCTCGCCGACGCGACCAGGGCCGCCCGCGACCTTTGCCGCGACCGGTTCGAGGCGTTCGGCTCGGCCGGGCAAGCCTTGAAGATCGCACCGCTGCCGCTGGACCGAATGGCGATGCAGTTCTACCGCGCGAGGCTTTCCAGATAGGCGACCACGTCCTCGATCTCCGCGCGCGTGAGGCTGGGGTTGGGCATCGGCGGATGCGGATCGCTCAGCCATTGGCGGAGCCAGTCGGGGCTCCGGTGCCGATCCTTGGCGATGCTCTCCAGGGTGGGGACAGCGTCAGTCCCGCCGCGGCTGGCGACCACGTGACAGGACGAGCACCACTGGTCGGCGATCCGACGCCCTGCCGCGGGATCTGCCGCCTGCGCACCCCCGGCGGCCAGAACAAGGGCAATGATGCAGCAGGCACGTCGGATCATGGCGCGCCCTTCTTGAAGGTGAGCAGGTAGGCGATGATGTCGTCCGTCTGGTCCTGGCTCAGCATGATGTTCGGCATGACCGGATGGGACGTTTGCAAGTAGCTCCGCAGCGCCAGTTCGGTAATCGCCGGGTCGCGCACCCGCTGCATGAGGTTGGGTGCCTGCGAGGCGCTGTTGCCGCGCTCCTGGTTCGGCGCGACGACGTGACACCCGCCGCACATCTCGACAGCGAGCCGGCGGCCAGAGGTCGGACTCCCCGGACCATCGGTTGCGGCCAGCGCACCGGCACCGGTCACCAGAAGCCCCATCACGAGCAGGATTCGCCTCATCTCCGTTCGAAGTCCTTCCGGCTGATGTGGCGGGACGTTCTCCACGCGCAAAATAGAATTACACGGCCATCCTGTCTATTTTCCAAACGTGGTAGGCCACATGAAGAAAAAATCAAGTTATCGCCTTGCGCGATCCCTTCATGCGCTTTTTGAGCAAGCACCCAGCCTTGTCAGCCCGCGGCGATGTTGGCGGACAGGAACCACCCGGCACCGGCACGGGCCAAAGCAAGCAGTGATCCGGCCACAGGACTTGCGGACCGTAATTATCTCATCCTCTAACGCGTCAGCGCCGTTCAAGGCCAAGTTGCTCCCGGCTGTCCCGGACGGGCGCCTTCTCGATGGTCGCGATGACGGTGCGACGGTTGCCGCCGCGATCCAGGACAAGCTCGACCCGGTCACCGACGCGTTTCAGCCCTACGTGGTTGCGGACCTGAGTCGCGCTCTGCACCGGCCCACCATCGATGCCGACGATAACGTCGCCACGGCGGATTCCTGCATGGTCGGCCGGCGAACCGCGCTCGACCTCACCGACCACGGCACCGCCTTGGGTCATGGGAATACCCATCGCCTCGGCGACCTCCGGGGTCAGGTCCTGGACGGCAACGCCGATGCGGCCGCGCCGGATCTCGCCGTACTGGAGGATCTGCTCCATCACCTGGCGGGCCATGTTGATCGGCACCGCGAAGCCGATGCCGATGTTGCCGCCGCTGGGTGCGAGGATGGCCGTGTTGATGCCCACCAGCCGGCCGCGCAAGTCGATCAGCGCCCCGCCCGAGTTGCCCGGATTGATCGAGGCGTCGGTCTGGATGAAATCCTCGTATCCCTCTCCGATGCCGCTGCGCCCCAGCGCGCTGACGATGCCCTGGGTCGCGGTCTGGCCGAGGCCGAACGGGTTGCCGATCGCCACCACGTAGTCGCCGACCTCCAGCCGGTCGCTGTCGCCCAGGGGCACCGCCGTCAGAGCGTTCGGCTCGATCTTCAGCACGGCGATTTCCGTCTGCGGATCGCGGCCGACGAGCTTGGCCCGGAACTGCCGCTTGTCCTTGGTGGTGACGTCGATGGTGTCGGCGTTCTCGACGACGTGGTTGTTGGTGAGCACATAGCCGTTGCGCGCATCGACGATGACGCCGGACCCGGCCGCCCTGGTCTCGCGCTGGGGAGCGTGATCCGGCAGATCGAAGAAGCGCCGGAAGAAGGGATCGGACAGCAGCGGGTTGTCGGCCTCAGTGTGCCCGCGCACAGCGATGTTCACCACCCCCGGCGTGACGGTGCGCAGCATCGGCGCCAGGGTCGGGACCGCGACATCCTGGGCGAACCCGGCAGCCGGAAATGCGAACGCAAGCAACACGAAGAGCGTGGCAGAGCAGGACAAGCGTCGAAGCATGGCTGCACTCCTTCGCAAAGGGACCAGCGCCATTCGACGTGGGTGAGGCCAAATTCTCCGTCAAGAGGCCGGCCGCCGACCTGCCACGACAGACGGCCGTCTATACCCGAATCGTGTGGACTCCGCGGTTCTAGAACAGCCCCTGCGCTCGCAGCATTTCGAGGATGCGCCCGCTCATCGCGACCCCGCCCGCCAGCCCGCCAGCCAGCCCCAGGATCACACCCACGAGAAACGCGCCGGTCCCGGATTTCCGCGCCCGCGCCGGCTCCGTTTCGGAGAACGAGCCGACCCGCTGGGCGGTGGTGTTGGGCGCGTCCGTGTAGGATGCCCGCGTCGCTTCGTACCACTGCTGAATGCGTTGCAGCGCCTGCGCCTGCTCAGCCTCCGCCACCGCCGAACCACGCCCGTTGATGATTTCCCACGCCAGCGCCAGGAACCGCGCGGCCGTCCGTCCCTCGGGGTTGAAGACGGAGGCCGGCATGCGCTTGTACGTCGCCTTCACCACGTCGGCGTCGTACGGGATGACCGTGCGGAACATCAGATTCGGGTATTCGGCGCTGACCTTAGCCAGCGAGTCGCGGCCAACCTGATCGTTGGTGACCGAGAGCATCAGGATGCCGGCGACCTTCAGGTCGGGATTCATGCCCTTCTGAATGTGATCGACTACAGACAGCGTCCTCTTGAGCCCATCGAGGGCGTAACCGCCGGGAAAGATCGGAATGATCAGTCGGTCCGACGCCGCCAGAGCCGCCGCCGCCAGATGCCCCAGCGCCGGCGGGCAGTCGATGACGATATAGTCCGGCGGATTGCGCGTAAACCGCAGGGCTTGGCGCAGCTTGCGCTGCGTGTTGCCCTGGCGGTCCAGCGCGTGTTCGAGCGAGTACAGCTTGCGCGCGCCCGAGACCATGGACAGGCCGTCGAAGGCGGTCGGCGAGACGGCATCCTCGATGAAGACATCCTGGTTGAGAAGGTCGTGGATGTTGACCTTCGCCTCGCTCTTAATGGGGAAATTGCCCGACGCGCTGCTTTGCGGATCGAAGTCGATCAACACCACGCTCTTTCCCAACGCGGTCAGGGCGATGCAGAGGTTCACCGCGGACGTCGTTTTTCCAACGCCGCCCTTTTGATTGTACACGGACAAGATGACGGGCTGCCGCGTCTCCTGGCCTTCGAACACGTCGTTGTAGCTGCTCATATGAATTTGCTCTGGCATAACCGGTCCCTCGCGCGGGCCAAACTGAAGCCTGCCACTGGTTTGCACAAGCCTCCTTTCATGCCCCGGCGCGCGGACACCGGTTTTCACCCCGGACCCTTCACGCGGGCAAAGCCGTTCCCTACCTTGGATCATACGGCAACAAAGGGAGCCAGCATGGACGCCGACACCAGGGAACTTGCCGAGGCTCTGCGTGCCGCCGAGGACCGGCTGCGCTATTACCGCACCTCCATGCCGGAGTTGGTCCGCATGACGGAGGACGGCTACGCGGGCACCGACGAGGCGCGGCACACGGATGCAGCCCTGAAGCGCGCGGTGAAGGCCCTGCGCAAAGTCGGCCTGGAGCCGATCACCGGGCCTTAGGGCGGCAGCCCTACCGCGAGGTTCCGAAACCGGCCAGCCGGCTGAGCCGGCTTCCGTGGTCGATCACCGCCCCCAGCGACACGGCGTTGCGCCGATCAGCGAGCGCGGCTGCCGCCGCTCCCAGGCGTCCCTCGCACAGCCGCGCGAACGCGTCCCCGAGCGCCACGGCGAAGTGCAGCATGACGCTGGCGTCGCGGTAGCAGTCCGTCATGCAGGCTTGGCAGCCGTCGCGGACCATGCGCGACGCCTCGAAATCCCATACCGAGCAGAGCGGCTCCCGCCAGTCCTCGCAGCGCCAGAGATCGTAGTTCCAGTCCAGGTAGAAATACTTGTATCCGGCGAGGCAGGGAAAACGCTCGGCCTCCCCGCGCAGGCGCCGCCTCATGTCGGCGACGGAGGCGCTGGGGTTGAACACCGGGATGACCGGCCGCACGGCGTCCACGGCGTCGAAGGCGGCGATCAGTTCGTCCGGCGATAGATCGACGAGGCCGCTGTCCTCCGACCACACCAGCGACGACGAGCCGAGCGCCGCCTTGCGCGGGTAGGAGAAGGTCACCGCGGCGAAGCCCAGCGTCTTGAGGAACGCCGCCAGCGCGCCGTAATCGCCGATCAGCCGCGTCATCGCGACCGAGGCGATGGGCGTCACGCCATACGCCGCCATGCGCGCCGTCGCCTCCCGGATGCGGTCGCACACGCCCTTGAGGCCGCGATTCGTCTCGTGGACCCCGGCGTCCGCCGCGTCGATGGAAATGAACAGCGTCGTCACTCCCGCCGCGACCAGCGCGTCGAGCTTCGCCGGCAGAAGCCACCCGTTGGTCACCAGCGTCGGCTGCACGCCCAGGCCCGATGCCGTCGCGGCCATCTCCGCGATGTTCGGGTGCAGCAGGGGTTCGCCCCCCATGAAGGTGACGAAACGCACGCCCGCCCGGTCACGCAGCCGGGTCAGCGCTTCGGCGAACCGCTCCGCGTCCAGCCAGCGCCGATCCGTCACCACGCCCTTGTCGTGGGCGAAGTTGCAGAAGCTGCACGTGGCGTTGCAGCTGTTGGTGACGGAAATGTTGCAGATCGCCGGGCCGCCGCAAGGCACCAGCCGCAACAGGTCCGGCAGGCTCGGTCCACCGCTCATTCGTCCGCCTCCGCCCCGGCATAAGCTTGTCCGGCCAAGCCGGATCCCTTGTCTTCGGACCGCTTCCAGGCGACGAGGCCCGGCAGCCCGAACAGCACTTCCCGCGTCCGGCGCACCAGGGCGGCGCCGAGCGCGGCGGTGGGCGGCACGCCGACCAGGGCCGCGGCGGCGACCACCGCCCCCTCCTGTACGCCGGCGGCGCCCGGCAGCATGAATCCGACGTTGCGCAATGCCTGGGAGAGGCTTTCGATAACCAGCGCGTCGGCAAGACTGACCGGATGCCCCAGCAGCCCCAGCACGCCGGCCACCTCGACCGCGCCCAATCCCCAGGCGACGGTGTGGCACAGGAAGGCCAGCGCCAGGGACCGCCACTCGCCGTGCAGGCGCAGCACCGCCCGCTGAAAGGCGGCGATCGAGTCCGGCCGCAGCGCCGGCCAGCGGCGCGACAGACGTTCCGCCACGGTCTCCAGCCAGCGCAGCGGCAACCGGCGCTGCGCGGCGATCATGGCGACGACTCCGGCCGCGGCGACGCCGATGCCGGCCAGGGCGAACTCCGCCATACCGTCATCGCCGCGGCTGGCGAGCAGCAGCGCCACCCCCGCCAGCGTGAAGAAGAACTGCGAAACCGCTTCCATTGTCAGATCGACGGTGGCCGTCGCCCCGGCCAGATCCCCGGCCACGCCGCACCGCGCCACCAGCCGCGCCGCCGCCGCCTGACCGACCAGGGCGCCCGCCGGAAGCAGAGCGTTGGCGGACTCGCGGTACCAGCGCAGCAGGCCCATGGTGGCGGCCGGCGGGCGCCCCGCCGCGGGCAGCAACGCATGCCACGCGAGCCCGGTCAGGATGATCTGCGGCAGATGGACCGCCACGGACACCGCGAGCGCGACCGGCACGTCGGCCAGCACGGCCCCCGCACCGGAAAAATCGTCCCGGTTGAGGAACACGATCACCCCAAGTGCCAGCACGCCGAGCAGCGCGCCGTTGTGCAGGCCGCGCCGCAACTGGCGGGCCGCGGCGGCCCCTCCTCGGGAGCGGTCGCTTCCTTGGGGACTGTCGCTCATCCGTCCTCCGCCGATGCTGGTGCAGGCGCCGCGCACAAGCCTAGCGGGCAGCCCCCCGTCGCGCCACTGTGCTTACGGCCAGCGCGCGAAATCCATGCCCGTTCAGACGTAGCCGTTTGTGCGGAACCAAGCCACGGCGTCGGCCAGCGCGTCCCGCGCCGGACGGGCGCGGTAGCCGAGCTGCGCCTGCGCCTTGGCGGAACTGAAGAACATGCACTTCTTCGCCATGCGCACGCCATCGACGGTGACCAGCGGCTCGGCGCCGCCGGTCAGCCGGGCGACGGCCTCGGCGGCGTAGGCGACAGGCAGCACGGCGCGGTGCGGCAGGCGGACGCGCGGCGGACGTCGGCCGACCATGCCGGCAATGAGGACCAGGATCTCGCGCAGGCTCAGGTCCTCCCCGCCGAGGATGTAGCGCTCGCCGGCCGTTCCCCGCTGGAAGGCCAGCCAATGCCCCTCCGCCACGTCGTCCACGTGCGCGATGTTGAGGCCGGTGTCGACATAGGCCGGCATCCGGCCGGCAGCGGCATCGACGACCATGCGCCCGGTGGGCGTCGGCTTGACGTCCCCCGGCCCGATCGGCGTGGACGGGTTGACGATGACCGCCGGCAGGCCGCGCTCCGCCACCAGCCGGCGCACCTCCTGCTCGGCCAGGAACTTGGAGCGCTTGTAGGGGCCGATCATGTCGGCGAGGCTGGACGGCGTTTCCTCGTCGGCGGCACCGCCAGGGAGGATGCCCAGCGTCGCCACGCTGCTCGTATAGACCACCCGCGGCACCCCGGCCGCCAGCGCCGCCAGCATCAGCGTGCGAGTCGCCTCCACGTTGGCGCGGTGCATGGCTTGCGGGTCGGGCACCCACAGCCGATAGTCGGCGGCCACGTGGAACAGCCCCCCGCAGCCCTCGACGGCGCGCTCCAGCGACGCGGAGTCCAGCAGGTCGCCTTCGACGATCTCAAGAGGAAGTCCCTCCAGGTTGCAGCGGTCGGACGAGGGCCGCACCAGCGCGCGCACGCGCCGTCCCTGCGCGAGCAGGCGGCGCGCCACCGCGGACCCGACGAACCCCGTGGCACCGGTCACCAGGATGGTCAAAACGCTCCCCCTACTTGGCCCCTAGTTGGCCGCCGCGAGCTCCTGCCTCTTGGCATCCAGCCGGGCGACAAGTCCGGGAATGCCTTGGTCCTGCATGGTGCGCGCGAAATCCGACCGTCGCGTGGCGAGTTCGCTGATGGTCCCGTTCAGGAACACGTCGGCGATCTTCCAGCCGCCCGGCACCGGGCGCAGCAGGTAGTTGATGGGAACGGGCGGCTCGCCGGGCGGCACGATCCTCGTGTCCACGACGGTGCCGGCGGGGATGGTCCGCTCGCCCAGCACCTCCAGCCGCTCGCCGCCGAATTCCTTGAAGTTGGCGGCGTAGTTGGCGACGCTGTAGCGCGTGAACGCCTCGACCGCCGCCGCCTGCTGCTCGGCCGCGGCCGCTTGCCAAGCCGGCCCGACGACCACACGCGCCATCAGCGGCGCGTTGAAGGCCGTGTCGAACGCAGAGCGGATGCGCTCGGCGCGGCCCTGAAATCCCAGCGCCGCCCCCTGCTTCATGACGTCGAGCAAGGTCCGGTAGAACCCCTCGACCACGGCGCGCGGCGCCTCGTCGGCGCGGACCGAATCGGCCGGCAGCGCCACGGCGAGCGCGCCCAGCAGCACCAGCAGCACCCGGCGGTTCAGGGGAGACGGTATCACAGCGCCATACCTTCAGGGTTGAGCCACACCATAGCGCGATTCCTCACGCGTTCAAGCCGGGGTCCAGCGAGCCGAGGCCGGCCAGCGCCTTACGGAGCGCCGCAAGTCCGGCGCGGCTGTCGCCCGCGAGGCGCAGCAGGGCCGGCAGATGCCGCGGGTCGCGGGCCAGCCCGGCGGCGACCGCCAGCGGCCGAAGCCGGCCGTCCGGCCCCACCCCGGCCAGGGCCAGCGGCGGAATGGCGACATCCCAGGGATCGGCGACGGCGCGCAGCACCAGAAACGGCAGACACGCCGCCCGCGCCGCCAGCACCACGGCGTGGCTCTCCATGTCCACGGCGACCGCGCCGCTGCACAAGGCCAGCGCCCGCTTGTCCGCCGGGGTCGCCAGCACCCGCGCGGCACACGCCAGCGTCCCGCTCTCCAGGCGCACACCGGCCGCCCGCGCGCGGGCCAGCACCTCCGCCCGCCATGCGGCATCCACCGCGTGCACCGCGCCGTCCGGCAAGCGAACCTCGGTGGCGAGCAGCAGCGCACCGGCCCCCCACCCCTGCGCCAGACCGCCGGCCAGCCCGAAGCTGACCAGCGCGGCAGCACCCTGCGCCACCAGATCCTCCGCCAACGCCCGCGCGCGCTCCGCGTCGGCGCCGCTGCACGCCACCCGAGGCGGAGCACCGGGCAGCGCCCGCAACACGCGGGCTTCGGCGGCCACGCCGGTGAGGATTCCCAGGCGGCTCACCGCTTACAGCCCATGGGGGACGCGCCGTTCGTTCCGGCGCAGCAGTCCGCGGTAGCGCGCCACCGCCCACAGCGGGAAATAGGCGGCGTAGCCGTGGTAACGCAGATAGAAGACCCTGGGGAATCCGACGCCGGTGTACAGGTCCTCCCGCCAAAGGGCGCCATCCCGCGGTGCCCGTTCCAAAAAGGCGATGCCGCGCTGCACGGCCCGGCTTCCCACCGCGCCGGCCGCCATCAGCCCAAGCACCGCCCAGGCGGTCTGCGAGGGCGTGCTGGCCTTCGCCTCGCCCTTGCGCTCGGCCCAGTAGGTGGCGCAGTCCTCACCCCAGCCGCCATCGGGACGCTGGCGGGATTTCAGGAAGGCGACGGCGCGGCGCATGGCGGGGGAGTCGGGGTCCTCGCCCACCGCGTTCAGCGCGCACAGCACCGACCACGTGCCGTAGACGTAGTTGGTGCCCCAGCGCCCGTACCAGGACCCATCCGGCTCCTGCTCGCGCAGCAGGAAGTCGATCGCCTTCGCCACCGCCGGAAGATCGCGGCCGTAACCGGCCTGCGCCAGAAAGCCCAGGCAGCGCCCGGTCACGTCCGCCGTCGGCGGATCGAGCAGCGCGCCATGGTCGGCGAAGGGAATATGGTTCAGGTAGTGGTGGACGTTGTCGGCGTCATAGGCCCCCCAGCCGCCGCAACGGCTCTGGAGGCCGAGAATCCACTCGGCGGCGCGCTCCACCGCTAGGCGGTAGCGCGGAGAGCCGGAACGGTGCAGCGCCATGGCGACCACGGCGGTGTCGTCCACGTCCGGGTACAGGGCGTTGTCGTACTGGAACGCCCACCCGCCCGGCCGCGGCGCCACGCCCCGGCACCCGTCCGCCCAGTCGCCGACGCGGTCGAGGATCTGCCGGTCGCGCAGCCAGTCGAACGCCCGCTCCAGCGCGAAGCCGTCCGGCGCCTCTCCCGCCTCCATCAGCGCGTGCGCCGCCAGCGCGGTGTCCCACACCGGCGACACGCAGGGCTGGCAGTAGCCGCTCTCGCCGCGCTCCACCAGCAGCCGGTCGAGCGCCCGCCGCGCTGCCGCGACGGCGGGGTGGTCCGGCGGATGGCCCAGCGCGTGCAGCGCCAGCACCGCGTTGACCATGGCGGGGAAGATGGCGCCCAGCCCGTCCTCGCCG
This sequence comes from Azospirillum terrae, assembly GCF_053470425.1. Lineage (NCBI taxonomy): Bacteria > Pseudomonadati > Pseudomonadota > Alphaproteobacteria > Rhodospirillales > Azospirillaceae > Azospirillum > Azospirillum terrae. The sequence goes on from NZ_JBPXMR010000007.1 coordinate 99,111, forward strand.
TTCAGGCGCGGCATCAGGAAGTCGGCCGCCGCGTCGATGGCGCGCCGCCGCGGCCCCTTGGGAAACCAGGGCTCGGTGGCGCGCAACACATGGTCGAGGCCGAGAAACGCGATGCCCCACGCCGACCCGGTGGGATTGGTGTTGTAGCGCCGCTCCGCCTCGGGCGGGATGGTGAACAGCTCGCGGATGCGGACGCCCTTCGGGTTCCGCGCCCGCGGCTTCAACGCCGCGAGAATCAGCAGCGGCACGATCACCACGCGCGACCAATAGGCGATCTTCGACAGGTGCACGGGGAACCAGCGCGGGGCCAGCATCAGCTCCACCGGCATCACCGGCACCGCGCGCCACGGCACCTCGCCGAACAGCGCCAGCAGGAAGCGGGTGAACACGTTCGCGCGCGCCGCCCCGCCGGCCGCCAGGATGGCATCGCGCGCGCGCCGCATGTGCGGTTCCTGCGGGTCGTCGCCGATCATCTTCAGCGCGAAGTACGCCTTGACCGAGGCGCTGATGTTGAAGTCGCCGTCATGAAACAGCGGCCAGCCGCCGTGCTCGCCCAGCGCGGCGCGCAGATAGCGGCCGATGCCGGCCTCCCGTTCGGACTCAACCGGCTCGCCCAGGTAATGGCACATCAGGACGTATTCGGCCGGGATGGTGGTGTCGGCTTCCAGCTCGAACACCCAATGGCCGTCGTCCCGCTGCAGCGCCTTCAGCGCCGCGGACGCCTGCCCGACCAGCCGGTCCAGGGCTTCGCCCCGGAGGGTCGGGATCAATGACTGTCCATCCATCTCGGCGTTCTCCCTGCGGAGTGGCCTCTAGGCATGATCCATGCTGCGCCGCAAGAGGATGGCGTCAGCGAGGCGTTCCCGCAAGCACCACGTCGGCGGCGGCGTGACCGGAGCGCGCCGCACCCTCGATGGTTGCCGGAATCCCGGTGTCCGTCCAGTCTCCGGCCAACACCAGATTGCACCACCGCGTCCGCGCCTTCGGGCGGCGGGTGAGGTTGTCCGGCGACTGCACGAAGGTGGCGCGGCGCTCCTTGATGATGCGGGCCGGCGGCGTCGGCGTGCCGCTGCGGCCGAGCACCGCGGCGACATCCCGCCACAGCCTCTCCGCCAGTTCCTCGGCCGGGCGGTCGACAAGGGCACCGGCGGCGCTGACGGTGACGCTGACCACGTCGCCGCGCACGAAGGCCCAATGCGCCGTCCCGCCGACGATGCCCAGGAACGGCAAGCCCCCCGGCAGCCCGGCCGGCTCCGCAAGCCGGTAGTGCGCGTTGAGGATGGCATGCCCTTCGCCACCCGGCACCGATAGACCGGGCAGCAGCGCCGCGGCGGCGGCGGCCGGCACTGCCAGCACGACGCGGTCGTCCGGCCCCAACTCTTCGCTGTGGTCGGCAAAGCGCAGCGCGGCGGCGCGGTCGTCCGTCCGCTCGATGGACGCCAGACGGCTGCCGAAACGCACTTCCGCCCCCGCCGCGGCCAGCGTGGCCAGCGCCGGTTCGACGAAGCTCGCCGTCAGCCCGTCGCGCGCCACCAGCGGCCGACAGGCGTCGGCCCCCAGCGCGAAGGTCTCCCGCAGCACCGACCACAGCAGCCGCGCCGCACCGGTGTCGGGCGCGGCGTTGAGCGCCGCCAGCGTCAGCGGTTCCCAGAAGCGCCGGTACAGCGGATGCCCCTCGGGCACCCGCGCGGCCACCGTATCCCCGGCCGAGGCCAGCGCCAGCCGCAAACCACCGGCATAGTCGGCCGGCCGCGTCCCAGGAATGCGCCGATCCGGCACGAAGATCCACCAGGGCAGGACGCCCCGGTTGGGCCGCACGGTCCAGCGCTCGTCCGTCGCCAGATCGATGAAGGGAAAGCCGGCCTCCGCCGGCCCGGTCAGCGTGCCCCCACCCCCGCTCTCCTCCAAGAACGCCAACGCCGCGCGGTTGGCGCTGAGCAGCAGATGGTTGCCGTTGTCGATGGTGCGGCCGAGCGTCGGTTCGTAGAACGACCGGCACCGCCCCCCTGCGGCCGGCGCCGCCTCGTGCAGCGCCACGCGCCGCCCGGCGCGGGCCAGCCGCACCGCGCAAGCCAATCCGGCCACGCCGGCACCGATCACATGGACGGTCGCCATGCCGGCCTCAGCAGCCCCTTGGTGAGGGCGGCCCAAAGTTTCCGCGGCTTGCTCAGCGCCAGCGGCGCCTCGGCGCCGTGCCAGCCGCGCCGCTCCAGCGCATCGAGGATGCCTTCGTAGATCCCCATCATCAGCAGCGCCGGCCGCAGCCGGGCGCGCCGGCAGCGCAGCAGGGCGCGGTCCGCCTCGGCGAAGCGGGCGCGCGCCATGGCGGCCAGCTCCCGGCAGGCGGAGTCGAGGGCCGGGTGTGCGAGCACCGCCGGGATGCCGGCGGCCGGGTCGATGCCGTGCCGGCGCAGCAGGTCGCCGGGCAGGTAGAGGCGGCCGCGCTCGGCGTCCTCGCCCACGTCGCGCAGGATGTTGGTCAGTTGCAGCGCCTCGCCGAGCGCCACGGCGAAGTCGCGCGCCTCCGGCTCGTCGGCGCCGAAGGCGTGCAGCGACAGCATGCCCACCGCCCCGGCCACCCGCCGGCAGTACAGCGTCAGCGTCGCCATGTCCGGCGCCTGCAGGCCGTCGCCGAGGTCCATCTCCATACCGTCGATGATGGTCAGCAACTCGTCGCGCGGCAGGTCGAAGCGCCGCACCGCCTCGGCCAGCGCCCACGCGGTGGGGCGGGTCGGGCAGCCGGCGTAGAGGCGTTCGACCTCGGCCCGCCATTCCCGAAGCTCCGCCCGCTTCACCGCGTCGGAATCCGGCCCATCGGCAATGTCATCCACCTCGCGGCAGAAGGCGTAGACAGCATACATCGCCGTGCGGCGGTCGGGTGGCAGGATGCGCATGCCGAGATAGAAGGACGACCCGGAGCGCGTCACCACCTCGGTGATGTGGGCAAGCGGGTCCAGCCCCTCGTCATCGTGGGTGATTCCGGTCATTCAGCCCGCACCTCCCCACTTGCGGCCCTCCTGCGCGCCCATCCAAGCGTCGGTGGTGAGAGCAGGCGTTGTGATGCGAAACCATACAGGATAGGCTTTGCGCATTCCATTGGCCATTGCGTGGCTTCTCGTTAGGGTGGATCGTGGCTTCGCCTCGGTCCGGCGAAATCGACCGCAGAGGAGATGGACGACGATGCTTCGCTCCGCTTTCGCCGTCGTGCGGACCCTGTCCACCGCAGCCGTGCTGCTGGCCCTGGCCGGCTGCGCGTCGTCTCCGCCGCAACCGGCGTCCGGCGACGTGGCCAACGACCCGCTGGAGATTCCAAACCGGTTCGTCTTCGCCGCCAACGACGCGGTGGACACGCTGCTGATCCGGCCGGCCGCCGAGGTCTATCACGGCGTCGTGCCCGACCCGGTCCGCGACGTGGTGCGGAACATCCTGCGCAACCTGTTGAGCCCGCTCACCATCGCCAACGACCTGTTGCAGGGCGATTTCGCCGCGGCGCAGGACGACACCGGGCGCTTCATGATCAACACCATCATCGGCCTGGGTGGTGCGGCCGACGTGGCGGAAACCGCCGGCCTCCCCTACCGGGAGCGTGATTTCGGCCAGACCCTCGGCCGCTGGGGCGTCGGCGAGGGCGCGTACCTCGTCCTGCCGCTCTATGGCCCGTCCACGCTCCGCGATGCGGCGGGACTCGGCGTGGACAGCCTGGCGGACCCCGTGGGCTATGTGGCGCGGGCTCATGACCTCACCGGCTGGCTGTTCGTCCGGGAAGGGGTATCCGGCCTCGACAAGCGCGCGAACGCCCTGCGCGAACTCGACGATGTCCGCCGCAACTCCATCGATTACTACGCAACGCTGCGAAGCCTCTACCTCCAGCAGCGGCGGACGTTCATCGGTGGGGCCGCCGGTGCTCAGCCTGGCGTTCCCGAATTCCCGGAGTTTCCCGACGACACCCCGGCGAAAACGCGCTGATGGCCCGCGGCATGATCCGACGCACGCTCCTGACCGCGGCGCTGCTCCTCGCCCTGCCCTTCGCTCTGGCTGCCGGCCCTGCGTCGGCGCACGCCGTCGTGCAGGAGGCGCACCCGGCCGACGGCGCCGTCGTCCCCCCCGACACCGACGTGCGGCTGCGCTTCAACAGCCGCATCGATCACGCCCGCAGCCGCTTGACGCTGTCCTCCGGCAAAGCCAACGCCGTCGCCGTACCACCGGCCGCGGACGTGCCGCCCGACACGCTCGCCGCGCGGCTGAACGGCCTGGCGCCCGGCCCCTACCGGCTGCAATGGCAAGTGCTGTCGGTGGACGGCCACATCACCCGCGGCGAAATCCGATTCAGCGTCGGGGCTCCGTAACCCCATGGCGCTGCTGATCGACGTCTTCGGCCTGCTGTCCGTCCTGCTGCGCGGGCTGGTGCTGGTGGGAACGGTGACGACGGTCGGCGGCATCGCCTTCCTGGCGCTGCTGGTTCGCCCGCTGCGCGGCACCCTCGGCGCTTTCGCCGGCCCGGTCGAGGCGCGCAGCCGCCGCCTGTTGCGCATCGCCGCGGCGGGTCTCGCCGTGACCGTCGCCCTCGACCTCGCGGTGGAAACCGCCATCCTGGTCGGCACCACCGACCTGTCGCTGGCGGAGGTCGCCGGCGCCGACTTCGTCCGGGCCGGCACCGTTGCCTTCCTGGCCGCCTTGACGGCCGCCGCCCTGGCGGGCCGGCGCGGCGTCTGGCCGCTGCTGCCGCTGGCGGCGCTGCTGGTCGGCGCCGCGGTGGCGACCAGCCACGCCGCGGCGCGCCCCGAAGAACGCGGCCTGCTGCTCGTCCTCGCCACGCTGCACCACGCCGGGGCGGCGGTGTGGGTCGGCGGCATTCCGTTCCTGGTCGGCGCCCTGGCACTGGTCGGCACTCAGCCGGTGTGGGCGCGCATCGGCCGTCGCTTCTCGTGGATGGCGATCGGTGCCGTCGCATCGCTTCTGGCCGGCGGGATCGGCATGGGCGTCGCCTATGTCGGCGACCCGACCGGCCTCTTCGGCACCGCCTACGGCGTCATGCTGACGACCAAGGTGCTGCTGGCCGCCGCGATGCTCGGCCTGGGGCTGCTCAACTACCGCCTGATCGAGCGCGCGGTGCGCGGCGAGGCGGCGCCCGCCATCCGCATGCGCCGCTTCGCCGAGGCGGAGATCGGCATCGGCATGACGGTGCTGTTCGCCGCGGCGTCGCTGACCTCGCTGCCGCCGGCCGTGGATCTCGCGCACGACCGCGTCACCATGGCGGAGATCGTCGAGCGCCTGGAGCCGCGCTGGCCCTCGCTCGCCACCCCCGCGCACGGCAGCCTCGGCATACCCAGCCTCCAGGCCACGCTGGACGCGGAGGCGCACCACCACGGCGGCGCAGCACCTCCGGCCTTCGTGCCGGGCTCCGGCGCGCCGCCGCCGCGCAACGCCGCCGACATCGCGTGGTCGGAGTACAATCACCACTGGGCCGGCCTGATCCTGCTCGCTGTCGGGCTTGCGGCGCTGCTGGAGAAATCCGGGCGGGCATCCTGGGCGCGCAACTGGCCGCTGCTGTTCCTCGGCCTTGCAGCCTTCCTCCTGGTGCGCGCCGACCCTGAGAGCTGGCCGCTCGGCGACATCGGCTTCCTGGAGGGGTTCCGCGAGCCGGAGGTGATGGAGCATCGCTTCTTCGTCGTGCTGATCTCCGCCTTCGCCCTGTTCGAATGGGGCGTGCGCACCGGGCGGCTGCGCACACCGTGGATGGCCCTGGTCTTCCCGCTGATCTGCGCGGTGGGCGGCGGTGTGCTGTTGACGCACTCCCATTCGCTGGCGAACGTGCGCGAGGAACTGCTGATCGAGATCACCCACACGCCGCTGGCCGTCCTGGGCGTGGCGGCCGGCTGGTCCCGCTGGCTGGAAATCCGCCTGCCCGAGGGCGACCGCCGCATCCCCGCCCACGTCTGGCCGGTGTGCTTCGTCCTGGTCGGGCTGGTGTTGCTGGGCTACCGCGAGGCCTGACGGACGATGGCCGAGGGGATGGTCGAGCAAGTGGTCGAGCGCATCGTGGCTTTCTGCGTGCGGCGCGCGGGGCTGGTGGTGGCGCTGGCGCTGATCGCCACCGTGCTGCTGGGCGCGGTCGCCGGGACGCGGCTCGGCATGGACACGGACGTGGACAAGCTGATCGCCGCCGACCTGCCCTGGCGCCAGCGCGAGATCGCCTATGACCGGCTGTTCCCGCAGTACGTGAACCTGCTGGCCGTGGTGGTGGACGGCCGCACGCCGGAACTGGCGGACGCCGCCGCCGCCCGGCTGGCCGAACGGCTGCGCGCCCGGCCCGACCTGTTCCTCAGCGTCCGCCGCCCCGACGCCGGCCCGTTTTTCGAGCGCAACGGCGTGCTCTTCCTGCCGGTCGAGGAGGTCCGCGCGCTCACCGAACAGATCATCGGGGCGCAACCGCTGATCGGCTCGCTGGCCGCCGACCCCAGCGCGCGCGGCTTGTTCGGCGCCTTGGGACTGGTGTTCGAGGGGGTGGAGCGCGGCCAAGCCGACATGGCGATGATCGCCGGCCCGCTGGACGCCATCGCCGGCACGCTCCGCGCCGCCCTCGACGGCCGGGCCGAGCCGCTGTCCTGGCAAACCCTGCTGACCGGCCGCCCCCCGCGCCCGGAGGAACTGCGCCGCTTCGTGCTGGCGCAGCCGGTGCTCGACTTCGGCGACCTGAAATCCGGTTCCGGGCCGAGCGAAATGGTGCGCGCCGCGGCGCGGGACCTCGGCCTGACGCCGGAGGCCGGCGTGCGCGTCCGCCTGACCGGCAGCGTGGCACTGAACGACGAGGAGTTCGCCACCGTTTCCGAAGGCGCCGAAGTGTCGCTGGCGCTGTCGGCGGCTCTGGTGCTGGGCATCCTGTTCCTGGCGGTGCGCTCCTGGCGGCTCATCGTGCCGATCATGGCGACGCTCACCGCCGGGCTGGTGGCGACCGGGGCGTTCGCCGCGCTGACGGTGGGGACGCTGAACCCGATCTCGGTGGCCTTCGCGGTGATGTTCGTCGGCATCGCCGTGGATTTCGGCATCCAGGTCTGCGTGCGCTATCGCGATCGCCGCCACCGCGTCGCCGCCCTCGCTCCGGCGCTGCGGCAGACCGGCCGGGAGGTCGCCCGGCCGCTGCTGCTGGCCGCAGCCACCACGGCAGCGGGCTTCCTTGCCTTCGTGCCGACGGCCTATGTGGGCGTGTCGCAACTCGGCTTGATCGCCGGGGCCGGCATGCTCATCGCGGTGCTGCTGAACCTGACGCTGCTGCCGGCGCTGCTGGCATTGCTGCGCCCGGCGCCGGAACCCGAGCCGGTGGGCATCGCCGCCGCAGCCGTGCTCGATCGCGCGCTGCTGCGCCATCGCAGCGCAGTGCTGGCGGTGGCGGCGCTGGTCGCGGTGGCCGGTCTTGCGCTGCTGCCGCGCCTCGGCTTCGACTTCAACCCGCTGAACCTCAAGGACCCGGCCACCGAGTCCATGACAGCCATGCGCGACCTGATGGCAAACCCGCTGACCAGCCCCTTCACCGCCGTCGTGCTGACACCGTCACCGCAGGCGGCGGCCGATGTCGCCGAGCGGCTCGGCCGGCTGCCCGAGGTCGCGCAAGTGCTGAACATCACCAGCTTCGTGCCGGAGGAGCAGGACGCCAAGCTGGCGCTGCTGGCCGACGCCGCGCTGCTGGTCGGCCCGACGCTGACCCCGGCCGCTACCGCCCCACCGCCCGCGCCCGAGGCGATCCGCGCCGCCGCCGCCGATACCGCGCGGCACCTGCGCGCCCTCATCGCCGTCGACAAGGCGGGACAGGCGGAACTCGCCGGACTTCTGGAATGCCTCGCCCGCGCCGACGACACCACCGTCCGCCAAGCCGACGCGGCGCTGACCGGCGGGCTGCCGGCCCAACTGCGCGGCCTCGCCGCCATGCTGGAGGCCCAGCTGGTGACCCTCGACACGCTGCCGGCCGAGTTGCGGCGCGATTGGGTGGCAGAGGACGGCACGGCGCGCGTCGAGGCCTACCCGGCCGGCGACGCGGCCGACAACGCCACGCTGGTCCGCTTCGCCGACGCGGTGCGCGCCGTGGCGCCGGAGGCCACCGGGCCGGCGGTGTGGATCCAGGAATCGGCACGCACCGTCAGCCGCGCCTTCCTGCAAGCCGCCGGCTTCGCGCTCGTCTCGATCACGGTTCTGCTCGCCGTAGCGCTGCGCCGCGCGTGGGACGTGGCGCTGGTGGTGGCGCCGCTGATGCTGGCTCTGCTGCTGACGCTGGCGGTTTGCGTGCTGACCGGGCTGCCGCTGAACTTCGCCAACGTCATCGCGCTGCCGCTGCTGCTGGGTGTCGGCGTCGCTTTCAACATCTACTTCGTCGTCAACTGGCGCGCCGGTCAGGCCGAGCCGCTGGCCTCCCCCACCGCGCGTGCGGTGGCGTTCAGCGCGCTGGCCACCGGCGCGGCCTTCGGCGCGCTGGCGCTGTCGAAACACCCCGGCACGGCGAGCCTCGGCCTTCTGCTGACCATCGCATTGGGCTGCACGCTGCTCACGGCGACGCTGGTGCTGCCGGCGCTGTTGGGACCGCCTCGGGAGAGGGGCCAGGAAAGGAAGTGAGCGCGATCCCCCGCTCCCGCACGATGGCCACCGCCGCCGGGCTCACCAGCGCCGCGAACTCCTCGGCGTGGCGGTAGCCGGGCATGGCGGCAGCCAGGGCGGGCGTGGTCTCCACCGCCGGATGCGCGTAGATCTCGCTGACCCCGTCCGGCAGGGCGCACAGCAGCGCCGCCACGCGCTCCCCGGTCATCGCCCCCGACCAGCGGATGCCGTACACCCGGTCCGCCGCCGCCATCCCGGCCCGCCGCACCCGCCGCCGCAGCAGGCCGAGCCACGGCGCCAGCAGCGCCCCACCGATCCCGCCGCCCGGCTCGTACGGCACGCGCACAGCGCGGCAGCCGTGCTCCGCCGCCAGTTCCACGAGCAGCCGGCCGACCGTCGGGTGAAGGTGCATGTGCTTATGCGCGTCCACATGCCCCAGCGGCAGCCCGGTCGCGGCGAAGGCGCGGAACTGCGCGCGGATTTCCGCTTCCAACTGCCGGCGCACGGCCGGACGGAAGAAATACGACACGCCGGCCAACGCCTGCCGGTCCGAGAATCGCCGGTCCGCCCCCACCAGATCGGGGATCTCCTCTGGCGGCAACAGCGCCTCTCCATCCACCAGCGTCAGATGCAGCCCGACGCCCAGCGTCGGCATCCGGCGCGCCCGCGCCACCGCGTCGGCGACGGCGGGCGCGGCCACCATCAGGCTGGCCGCGGTCAGGATGCCCTCGCGGTGGGCGCGCTCGACCGCCTCGTTGACGGCCGGGTCGAGGCCGAAATCGTCGGCGGTGACGATCAGCCGCTTCAGGTCCCCACCCTCCGCTCGCGCAGGAACTGGAAGAACTCCACCCCCTCGCGCAGGCGGCGCTTCATCATGTCGGGGCTGCGCAGCATCTCGCCGACGATGGCGCCGATCTTGCGCGGGCGGAAATAGAAGCGCCGGTAGAAGGTCTCCACCGACTCGAAGATCTCCGTATGCGTCAGGTGCGGGTAGTGCAGCGGCGCGATCTGCACCCCGCGCTCATCGATCAGCTCGGCGTGCTCGGCGTCGAACCAGCCGTTCTCCACCGCCTGCCGGTGCAGCTCGGTGCCCGGATAGGGCGCGGCCAGCGAGACCTGGATGGTGTGCGGGTTGGCGTCGATGGCGAAACGGATGGTCTCCTCGATGGTCTCGCGCGTCTCGCCGGGCAGGCCGAGGACGAAGGTGCCGTGGATGGCGATGCCCAACTCGTGGCAGTCCCTGGTGAAGCGCTTGGCGACGTCGATGCGCATGCCCTTCCTGATGTTGTGCAGGATCTGCTGGTTGCCGGATTCGTAGCCGACCAGCAGCAGGCGCAGGCCGTTGTCCTTCAGAACCTTCAGCGCGTCGCGCGGCACGTTGGCCTTGGCGTTGCACGACCATGTGACCCCCATCCGCCCCAACTCGCGGGCGATGGCCTGGGCGCGCGGCAGATCGTCGGTGAAGGTGTCGTCGTCGAAGAAGAACTCCTTCACCTGCGGGAAGGCCTCGCGGGCGAAAGCGATCTCCTCCACCACATGGCGGACGCTGCGCGTGCGGTAGCGATGCCCGCCCACCGTCTGCGGCCACAGGCAGAAGGTGCAGTGCGACTTGCAGCCGCGCCCGGTGTACAGAGAGATGTACGGGTGCTTCAGATAACCGATGAAATAGTCTTCGATGCGCAGGTCGCGCTTATAGATTTCGGTGACGAACGGCAGCGCGTCCATGGTTTCCAGCATCGCCCGCTCCGGCCGGTGCACGATGGCGCCGTCCCTGGTGCGGTAGCTCAGCCCGTCGATGGTGTCGAACGCCCGGCCCTCGGCGACCTCCTTGATGGTGAAGTCGAACTCGTTGCGGGCGACGAAGTCGATGGCGGCCGACGCCTTCAGGCTGTTTTCCGGATCGACCGCCACCTTGGCGCCGACGAAGCCGATGGTCAGCGCCGGATTCACCTCCTTCAGCGCTTCCGCCACCGTCACGTCGGAGGCGAAGGACGGCGTCGAGGTGTGCATCACCACAAGGTCGTAGTCGCGCACCAGCGGCAGGATCTCGTCCAGCGTGGTGCCGGCCGGCGGCGCGTCGATCAGGCGCGAGCCGGGGACCAGCGCCGCCGGCTGCGCCAGCCACGTCGGGAACCAGAACGAGCGGATCTCGCGCTTGGCCTGATAGCGCGAGCCGGCGCCGCCGTCGAATCCGTCGAAGGAGGGCGGCTGGAGAAACAGGGTTCGCATCATGCCTTCTCTCCATGCAGGCGCAGGCGCCCATCGGGGTCCACATGGTAGCGCGCGCCACGCCACGTCACCCCCGTCCCGCAGAAACTGGCGAGCACCAGGGCGAACGACAACAGGTCGCGGCACGGCATCAGCCACAGGGGCGTGGGCGTAAGCCCGAGGCTGCGGTCGATGGCGCGCCCGGCCGCCAGCCGCGCCGCCAGCGCCACGCCCAACACCGCCAGCCCGACACCGCCCCACCCCGCCGCCGCGCACACCGCCAGGGCCAGCAGTGCCACCGGCACCGGATAGGTGACGATGGACCCGGCGTGCCCGGCCGGCTCGATGGAGCGGATCGTGCGCATCCAGCGCAGCTCGTGCGCGACCAGCTCGGCGGCGGTCGCTTCGCTCACCGTCGTGCCGACCACGCAGGGCGACAGGACGATCTCCAGCCCCAGTTCGCGCACCGCGGCGCCGAGGGCATGGTCGTCGGCCAGCCGGTCCTGAAAACGCTCCAGCCCGCCGAGCCGGTCGAGCACGTCGCGGCGCAGCGCCATGGTGGCGCCGAAACAGCCGTCCCGCCGCCCCAACAGGCGCCCGACGAGCACCGACGGCAGGAAGCCGTGGCCGATGAACACCGCCCCCAGCCGCGCCCAGACGCCATCCACCGGACGCCCGGTGTAGAGACAGGTCACCAGCCCGGCACCCGGCTGCTCCAGCCCCGCGGCGACGGCGTCGAGATAGCCCTCGGGCACCCGCACGTCGCTGTCGGCGATCACCAGCAGATCGTGCTTGGCGTGCGGCAGCATGGACAACAGGTTGGCGACCTTGCGGTTGGCGCCGTGCGATCCGCCGCCCACCACCAGAACGATGTCCGAGTCGGGATGTTCGGCGATCAGCCGACGGACGGTGGCGATGGCCGGGTCCCCCGCGTCCTGCACGCCCAACACGATCTGGCACCCCGGATAACCCTGCGTGCAGAACGAGCGCAGGCTGTCGAACAGCCACGGCTCGTCCCCGCACAGCGGCTTCAGCACGCTCACCGGCGGCCGGCGGGAGGGAACCGGCGCGGCGGCGCGGCTGAACCGGGCCACGGCCAGCAGGGCGGCGGCAAGGTAGATCACCCCCGCGACCGTCGCCAACACCAGCACGCCCGCCGCGACCATCACGCCGCCCATACCCGTCTCTTCGTAGTTACCACCAACGTGGATCGGTGTTCCCTGCGCCGCAAGCAATGGTGCCGCACGCCGACCTGAGATGATATTCTCGAAACACCAGATCCCAAAAGGGGAAGCGCACAATGACGCAGCGGCATATCTTCAGGCATAGGACGGTCACTGCACAAGTGCGAAGGGCCGCGGTTCATGGAAAGATGTTGGGAAAGGGAATGCTGCGCTCCATGTAAGGGTGGACTGTAGACCTTTGCGCAATCCGTTACGGATCGCGCGCCGTCGCGAACAGCTTGGGGGGATGCCGTATGCCCGAGCGGCCTCTGAAGGTGGTTCTTGCACAGCCGCGGGGCTTCTGCGCCGGCGTGGAACGGGCGATTCAGATCGTCGAACGCGCATTGGAGAAATTCGGCGCGCCGGTCTACGTCCGGCACGAAATCGTTCACAACAGGCACGTGGTGGAAGGGCTGCGCAAACGCGGCGCATGTTTCGTCGAGAGCCTGGATGAAATCCCCGCCGGTGCCGTGACCATCTTCAGCGCGCACGGCGTGTCCAAGGCGGTCGAGAGAATGGCGCAGGAACGGAACCTGCACGTGATCGACGCCACCTGCCCGCTGGTGACCAAGGTGCACCGCGAGGGGCAGCGCTACGCCAGCTCCGGGTACGACATCGTCCTCATCGGCCACCAAGGGCACGCCGAGGTGGAGGGCACCATCGGCCAGATCGCCGGCCCCGTCCACGTCGTGTCCTCGGTCGCCGGCGTGGCGGATCTCCAGCCGCGCGACCCCGATTGCGTCGCCTACATCACCCAGACCACGCTCAGCGTCGACGACACGAGGGAGATCATCCAGGCGCTGGTCGAACGCTTCCCGCGCATCATCGGCCCGCACGTCAAGGACATCTGCTACGCCACGCAGAACCGCCAGATCGCGGTGCGCGAGTTGGCGCAGGGCGTCGACGCGATCCTCGTCGTCGGCGCCGCCAACAGCTCGAACTCGAACCGGCTGCGCGAGATCGGCACCAGCACGGGAAAGCCCTGCCACCTGATCGACGACGCCGGGGCGATGGACGCCGCGTGGCTGGACGGCGTGTCGTCCATCGGCATCACCGCCGGGGCGTCGGCGCCCGAGGTGCTGGTGCAGGGTGTGGTGACGCGCCTGGCCAGCTTGCGCCCGATCCACCTGGAAACGCTCAGCGGCATGGTCGAGGATGTCCATTTCCGGCTCCCGGACGAACTCGACCCGGACCGGGCCGCCTGACCTGAAGCCATCAATCCTCGGGAGTGCTCGGTGCCGATCCCTCTGCGTCAACAGATCGCCATCGGCGGCTATGTCCTCAAGCAGCGTCTGCTGGGCCGGACGCGCTATCCCCTGGTGCTGATGCTGGAGCCGCTGTTCCAGTGCAACCTCGCCTGCGCCGGCTGCGGCAAGATCGACTATCCCGACACCATTCTGAAGCGCCGCTTGAGCGTGCAGGAGTGCCTGGACGCCGTGGACGAGTGCGGCGCGCCGGTGGTGTCGATCCCCGGCGGCGAACCGCTGCTGCACAAGGACATCGGCGCCATCGTCGCCGGCATCGTGGCGCGGCGCCGGTACGTGTACCTGTGCACCAACGCGCTGCTGCTGGAGAAGAAGCTCGACCTGTTCACGCCCAGCCGCTACCTGACCTTCTCCATTCATCTGGACGGCCTGCGCGAGCAGCACGATAAGGCGGTCTGCCAGCCCGGCGTGTTCGACCGCGCGGTGGCGGCGATTCAGACGGCCAAGGCACGCGGCTTCCGGGTCGGCGTCAACGCCACCCTGTTCGACGACGCCCGGCCGGACGAGGTCGCGGCCTACCTGGACCGCGTTGCCGAGCTGGGCGTGGAGGGAGTGACGATCTCCCCCGGCTATGCCTACGAGCGGGCGCCGGACCAGCAGCATTTCCTCAACCGCCGCCGGACCAAGGAGCTGTTCCGCGCCGTCTTCCGCCTGGGCCGGGGAAAACGCTGGCCGCTCAACCATTCGGCCCTCTACCTCGACTTTCTGGCCGGCAACCAGTCCTACCGCTGTTCGCCCTGGGGCAACCCGACCCGGAACGTCTTCGGCTGGCAGCGCCCCTGCTACCTGCTGGGCGAGGGCTACGCCGCGTCGTTCAAGGAACTGATGGAGGACACCGAGTGGGAGCGCTACGGAACCGGCTCCTACGAGAAGTGCGCGAACTGCATGGCCCACTGCGGCTACGAGCCGACCGCGGTCACCGACGCCGTCGCCAACCCGCTGAAGCTGCTTCGCGTGGCCCTGAGCGGCCCCGGCACCATCGGCCCCTTCGCCGACGAGATCCCGCTGGACCACCAGCGATCCGCCGAGTTCATCCACGACGCGCTGGTGGAGAGAGCCCTGGACGAGCACCACCACCCCTCGCCCTGACGTGACCGAGGAGAACCCCATGAGCACGGGCACGGCGCCGCCGCCGGTCCCGCCCCGGCCAGCGGCACGGCGTGGCGCCATCAACTTCTCCGACCTGACCGAGCGGGAACTGCTGGCGCTCGCCATCTCGCTGGAGGAGGAGGACGAGCGCATCTACGACGAGTTCGCCGCCGCGCTGCACGAAACCTATCCGGACACCGCCACGATGTTCCGCGCGCTGTCCGCCGAGGAGAGCGGCCACCGGCATCGCCTGCTCGACCTCTACCGCGCGCGCTTCGGCGACCACATCCCGCTGATCCGCCGGCAGGACGTGAAGGGCTTCGTCCAACGCAAACCGGTGTGGCTATCCCGCCCGCTCGGCCTCGACAAGGTGCGCGAGCAGGCCGAACTGATGGAAGCGGAGACCAAGCGCTTCTACACCCGCGCGGCGCAACGCTCGACCGACGCCGCGGTGCGCCAGCTGCTCGGCGACCTCGCGGCCGAGGAGCGCCGCCACGAAGCGAAGGCCGAGCGCCTCGAAGCCCGCTACGTGACGCCGGAGGTGCGGCGCAGCGAAGGGGAAGCGGAGCGGCGGCTGTTCGTCCTGCAATTCGTCCAGCCGGGCTTGGCCGGGCTGATGGACGGTTCGGTCTCCACCCTGGCGCCGCTGTTCGCGGCGGCGTTCGCCACCCACGACACCTGGGAGACCTTCCTGGTCGGCGTCGCCTCGGCCGTCGGTGCCGGCATCAGCATGGGCTTCGCCGAGGCGCTGTCGGACGACGGCTCGCTGACCGGACGCGGCAGTCCCTGGCTGCGCGGGGTGGTGTGCGGGCTGATGACGGGGGTGGGCGGCCTCGGGCACGCCCTGCCCTACCTGATCAGGGATTTCTGGACGGCGACGGCCATCGCCGTCGCCGTGGTGCTGCTCGAACTCGCCGTCATCTCCTGGATCCGCAACCGCTACATGGACACGCCGCTGCTCGCGGCGGCGTTCCAGGTCGTGGTCGGCGGCTTGCTGGTGTTCGCCGCCGGGATCGCCATCGGCAGTTCGTAGCCCCCACTCACCCGCATCACCACTCCCCCGCCCCAAAGAACCGCTCCAGGCGTGCGAGATAAGGGGCGATGTCGTAGCCCTGCGCCGCCAGCCAGTCATCGTTGTGGTAGGTGTTGCGGTAGCGTTCACCCGGATCGCACAGCAGAGTCACCACCGAGCCGCCGCGCCCCTCGCGGCTCATCTCCGCCATCAACTCGGCGCAGCCCCACAGGTTGGTCCCGGTCGAGCCGCCGACGGTTCGGCCGATCAGCCGCGACAGGAAGCGCATGGCGGCGAAACTGGCGGCGTCCGGCACATCGATCAGGCGGTCGATCACCTCGGGCACGAAGGAGGGTTCGACGCGAGGCCGGCCGATACCCTCGATGGCGGAACCGCGGGCGCGGGTGACCGTGCGGTCGCGGGTGCGCCAGCATTCGGCGAACACCGAGTGCTCGGGATCGACGACGCACAGCCGGGTGGCGTGGCGGCGGTAGCGCAGGTAGCGGCCGATGGTGGCCGAGGTGCCGCCGGTGCCGGCGCCACAGACGATCCACTCCGGGACCGGGTGTTCCTCCTGCGCAAGTTGCTGGAAGACGGACTCCGCGATGTTGTTGTTGCCGCGCCAGTCGGTGGCACGCTCGGCGTAGGTGAACTGGTCCATGAAGTGGCCGCCGACCTCCGCGGCGAGCCGCCGGCTCTCGGAGACCACGGTGGTCGGATCATCCACGAAATGGCAGCGCCCCCCGTAGAACTCGATTTGCGCCACCTTCTCGCACGACGTGCCGCGCGGCATCACCGCCAGGAAGGGGAGCCCGAGCAGGCGGGCGAAATACGCCTCGGACACCGCGGTCGAGCCCGAGGACGCCTCGATGACGGTAGCCCCCTCGCTGATCCAGCCATTGCACAGCGCGTAGAGAAACAGCGAGCGCGCCAAGCGGTGCTTCAGACTGCCGGTGGCATGCGTGGATTCGTCCTTCAGGTAAAGCGTGATGCCCGCCAGCGCCGGCACCTCCACCCGGATCAGGTGGGTGTCGGCTGAGCGATTGAAGTCGGCCTCGATCCTCTGGATCGCCTCGTAAGCCCAGCCCCGGCCACCCATGTTGTCTTTCCACATGCCTGTTGGCCTCATGCCTGTTGGCGCCATGTTGAGCGGCACGAAGCATAAAACGAGGCCGGCGTTCAATGGTTGCGGAAAACGTCACCGCCCGGAGCTTACCACCCCTGGAGCGTTGCCGGCGGCGCGGTCTCTCTGAAATGATCGCAGTGGGCCACCGCCGTTTGGAGACCGCCATGCGCTTGGGGGTGCTCGCGACATTGTGGCTGGTCACAGCCTGCGCCACCAATCAACAGTCCTGCATCAGCCGTGGTCACCGGCCGGGCACCGACGACTATGCCGACTGCATGGCGCACCGTGAGCAAGCCGGACAGGATGCGCTGGACCGCGTCCGCAGCTTCGAGAGCGGCAACGCCGTCTGGAAGGGCAGCATCCACCCTCCGGTCTGCGTTGGCCGGACCTGCTATTGAGCAAGGGCGCACCGGCGCCCCCGCTGCGGCAAACCACTGCGGCAAACTGTCCACCCCCTTTCGCCCGTTTGCATCGGGAATTGATATACTAGTATTATATACAGCAGGCCACGCTCCGCCTTCTCCTGAGAGGGATACCCTGGACCATGTCGACGCCCATCGAACTCCGGCGCGAGAACTTCCGCACCACCCTGGACGGCAAGCCGGTGGACCTGTTCACGCTGCGGAACCGCAACGGGATGGTGGTGCGGATCACCAACTACGGCTCGAAGATCGAGCAGCTCCTGATCCCCGACCGCGACGGTGTTCCCGGCGACGTGGTGCAGGGGTACGAGACCATCGATCAGGTGATGAACGGCCAGCCCTCCATGGGCTCGTTCATCGGCCGCTATTGCGGGCGCATCGACCGGGGCCGCTTCACGCTGGACGGCGTCGAGCACCAGACGGAGATCAACAGCCCGCCCAACACCCTGCACGGCGGCAAGCGCGGCTCGCGCTTCCGGGTCTTCAACGCCCGTCCGATCGACGAGTCCAGCCTCGAACTGACCTACGTCTTCCAAGACGGAGAAGAAGGCTTCCCCGGCACCCTGCCGGTGCGTCTGGTGTATTCGGTGGACGATGACAACGCGCTGACGATCGCCTGGACCGCCGTGGCGGCCGACAAGACGACGGTCGCCAACTTCACCGACCACACCTTCTTCAACCTGTCGGGTGACGCCGGCTCCTCCATTCTCGACCATTTCGCCACCATCCAGGGCAGCCGCTATCTGGCGCTCAGCGAAACCGCGGTGCCGACCGGCGAGACGGTGGACGTGACCGGCACGCCGCACGACTTTCGCACGCCGACGCCGCTGGGCGCGCGCATCGGCGCCGACGACCCCATGCTGAAACTCGGCCAGGGGTACGATCTGCATTATGTGGTGGACAAGCCGGCCGGCGCGCTGGGCCTGCACGCCCGCGTCGTGCACCCCGGCAGCGGCCGCACGCTGGAGGTCCGCTCCACCGAACCGGGCCTACAGCTCTACACCGGCAACTTTCTGGAAGGCAAAGCGCCGCGCGACGTGGGCAAGGGCAACACCCTGTACACCAGGCACAGCGCCTTCTGCCTGGAACCGTCGCACTTCCCGAACGCCGTCAACGCGCCGGGCTTCCCGTCCACGGTCCTCAAACCCGGTGAATGGTACGCCGGCCGGATCATCTACGCGTTCGGGATCGCCTGAGAGCATCCACCCCGAGAGCATCCACCATGAATCGCCTGTCGCCATGGCTCTACGCCATGCTTCTGGCCGCCGGAGCCCTGCTGTTCCTGGTGGCCGACCATACGCTGGAGGGTTGGGCGCGGGTCGCCGGCATGAGTGTCGGCGCAACGCTCTGCCTGCTCCTGCCGCTGGCTCCGGCGGCTATCGCGCCGCCTCGGCCTCCGCTGCCGCCGAGAAGTACAGCGGGTTCGCCTTCTGCGCTTCCGCGATGGTGACTTGCAGGTCATCGAGGTGCGCGGTGAGCGCCTGGACGGCGCGGTCCGGGTCGTGGCCGGCGATGGCCTCGAGCACCGCTTCGTGTTCGCTGATCACCACGCTCATGCGGCCACGCACCGGCAGAGTCAGGCGGCGGTAGCGGTCCACCTGCACCTTGACCTGCTGGATCAGCGTCCAGAAACCGGGATAACCCGCGGTTTCGGCAAGCAGGGCGTGGAATTCCTCGTCGGCCTGGTGGAAGCCTTCGAGGTCGCCGGCCGCGTCGCGTTCGCGCTGAAGCTCCAGGCAGGCGCGCAGCCGGGCGACCTGGCTGCGGGTGGCGCGCTGGGCGGCGTAGCGCACCGTCGCCTCTTCGAGAACCCGGCGGATGGCGATGGCCTCCGGCAGCGCGGCGAGCGGGATGCGGGACACGAAGGTGCCGGACTGCGGGAACACCTCGATCAGCCCCTCGTCGGCCAGCTTCAGCACCGCTTCGCGCACCGGGGTGCGGCTGACGCCGTAGGCCTCGGCGATCTGCTTTTCGGCGATGGCTTCACCGGGCTTGCGGCGCAGCGAGAGGATGTCGTCGCGCAGTTCGCGATAGATGCTGGCCGACACCGTGGCGCCGCGCGGGGCAGGCCGCGCGACCGGCGCCCTGAGCCCGCGCCGGCGAAGGGGTTCCGCAGGAGGGGTGGTGGCTATGTCGGTGCCGGAAACCACGGCCTGTACAGCTTTCGTCAAAGCGCGCTCCAGTTCGCAGGAACGGCAGGGGGCCATTCAAAAGACCGCGCCCCGCATTAATCTTAATATACGAATGCGCCCCGGAAGCGTCAAACACGGTGGATGCCGTGGGAACGGGGGCCGCCCCGTCTGAAATACTCGGCTCCGGCACGATTCGGTATAGGTCCGCGACATTTCGGCGCTTGGTGCGCGATCGCGTCGAAAAGGGCCTTGAAATCGCCACTGATATATTAATATACTCTCGGAATCGGGCAGCCCTTCCCGCGCACCCTTCCCTTTCGGAGACGGACGATGCTCCACCCTGATCGACTTTTCCCGAGCGACCCCGCGCAACGCGCCATCGCGCGCCGTCTGTACGCCGAGGTGAGCGGCCTGCCCATCGTCAGCCCGCACGGGCACACCGATCCGTCCTGGTTCGCCAGGAACGAGCCCTTCCCCGACCCGGCGACGCTGTTCGTCAAGCCCGACCACTACGCCTTCCGCATGCTGTACAGCCAGGGCGTGCCGATGGAGAGCCTGGGCGTTCCGCGCAAGGACGGCGGCCCGGTCGAGACCGACTCCCGCAAGATCTGGCGCCTGCTGGCCGACCATTGGCACCTGTTCCGCGGCACGCCGACGCGCCTGTGGCTGGAGCACGCCTTCGAGACCGGCTTCGGCGTCACCGAGCGCCTGAGCGCCGACACCGCCGACCGCATCTACGACCAGATCGAGGCGTGTCTGCGTAAGCCGGAGTTCCGCCCGCGCGCCCTGTTCGAGCGCTTCAACATCGAGGTGCTGGCGACCACCGAGTCCCCGCTCGACACGCTGGAGCATCACCGCGCCATCCGCGACAGCGGCTGGAAGGGCCGGGTGATCACCGCCTTCCGCCCCGACCCCGTCGTCGATCCCGAGTTCGAGGGTTTTCAGGCCAACGTCGAGGCGCTGGGCACCATCACCGGCGAGGACACCACGACCTGGGCTGGCTATCTCGCGGCGCTGGCGAACCGCCGCCGCTATTTCAAGGAGGTCGGCGGCGCCACGTCGACCGACCACGGCCACCCCACCGCGACCACCGCCGACCTGGACGCCGGTGCGGCCGCGGCGCTGTTCGACAAGGCGTTGCGCGGCACGGTCACCCCGGCCGAGGCCGAGCTGTTCCGCGGCCAGATGCTGACGGAAATGGCGCGCATGAGCCTGGAGGACGGGCTGGTCATGCAGATCCACCCCGGCTCCTCGCGCAACCACAACCCCGTCGTGTTCGAGCGCTTCGGCCGCGACAAGGGCGCCGACATCCCGAGCCGGACCGAGTACGTGCAGGCGCTCAAGCCGCTGCTCGACCGCTTCGGCAACGAGCGTGACCTGACCATCATCCTGTTCACGCTGGACGAGACCAGCTACAGCCGCGAACTGGCGCCGCTGGCCGGGCACTACCCGGCGCTGCGCCTTGGGCCGGCGTGGTGGTTCCACGACAGCCCGGAGGGCATGCGCCGCTTCCGCGAGATGGTCACGGAGACGGCGGGTTTCTACAACACCGTGGGTTTCAACGACGACACCCGCGCCTTCTGCTCGATCCCAGCCCGCCACGACGTGGCGCGGCGCGTGGACTGCGCCTTCCTGGCGCGGCTGATCGCCGAGCACCGGCTGGACGAGGACGAGGGCCGCGAGCTGGCGGTGGACCTCGCCTACCGCCTCGCCAAGAACGCCTACAAGCTCTGATCGCCAAGCTCTGACCGGAGGACTTTTTCCATGGCATCGCTGACCATCCGTCTGCATCCCGCGGACAACGTCGTCATCGCCGGCGTCGATCTGCTGCCCGGCGTCGGCCTGCCCGGCACGGACGTGGTGTGCCGGACGCCGGTCCCGGCCGGCCACAAGGTGGCGGTGCAGGCGATCGCGGTCGGTGAGCCGGTGCGCAAGTACAATCAGGTCATCGGCTTCGCCACCGCGCCCATCGCCCCCGGCGAGCATGTCCACGTGCAGAACCTGGGCATGGGCGACAGCTTCGAACGCGACCACGCCTTCGGCGCCGACGCCCACCCGACGGCGTTCGCGCCGGAATCCGAACGCGCCACCTTCCAGGGCATCGTGCGCCCGGACGGCAGCGTGGCGACGCGCAACTACATCGGCGTGCTGACCAGCGTGAACTGCTCGGCCACCGCCGCGCGGATGATCGCCGACCAGTTCCGCGGGCCGGCGCTGGACGACTATCCCAACGTGGACGGCGTGGTGGCCCTGACGCACGGCTACGGCTGCGGCATGGCCGGGTCGGGCGACGTCATGGACACGCTGCGCCGGACCATCGCCGGCTACGCCCGCCACCCGAACTTCGCGGCGGTGCTGCTGGTCGGGCTCGGCTGTGAAGTGAACCAAATCGACAAGATCGTCGAGGCCGAAGGCCTGGAGCCGGGCGAGCGCCTGCACACCCTGTCCATCCAGGAGATCGGCGGCACCCCCGCGGCGGTGCGCGAGGGCGTGCGGCTGATCCGGGAGATGCTGCCGCGGGTCAACGACGTGACGCGCCGGACCGTGCCGGCCAGCCATCTGACGCTGGCGCTGCAATGCGGCGGCTCGGACGGCTATTCGGGCATCACCGCCAACCCGGCGCTGGGCTATGCGGTGGATCTGCTGGTGCGCCAGGGCGGCACCGCCGTGCTGTCCGAGACGCCGGAGGTCTACGGCGCCGAGCACCTGCTGACCCGCCGCGCCGTCAGCCCCAACGTCGGCCGGAAGCTGGTCGAGCGCATCGGCTGGTGGGAGGAGTACACCACCCGCACCGGTGGCGAGATGAACAACAACCCCTCGCCCGGCAACAAGGCGGGCGGCCTGACCACCATCCTGGAAAAATCGCTGGGCGCGGTCGCCAAGGCCGGCACCACCAACCTCGTGGACGTGGTGCGCTATGCCGAGCCGATCCGCGGTCCGGGGCTGGTGTTCATGGACACGCCCGGCTACGACCCGGTGTCGGCGACGGGGCAGGTGGCCGGCGGGGCCAATGTGCTGTGCTTCACCACCGGCCGCGGCTCGGTCTTCGGCTGCAAGCCGACGCCCAGCCTGAAGCTCGCCACCAACACGCCGCTGTTCCGGCGCATGCCCGACGACATGGACATCGACTGCGGCACCATCGCCACCGGCGACGCCACCATCGAGGAGGTCGGCCGGCGCATCTTCGACCTGATCCTGGAAACCGCCTCGGGCCGCAAGAGCAAGAGCGAGGAGCTGGGCTTCGGCGCGGACGAGTTCACCCCCTGGCAGATGGGCGCGGTGATGTGATAGCCAAAAAACCGGAGGCGTCCGAAGGGGCGCCCCGGTCCGTTTCTGGTCCTGCTGCGCTGCGACATTTTGCCGACACGGAGGGGCGGCGGTGGATTGGGCTTGCTTCGCACACTGATATACTAGTATATATTTTTCCACGAGGCCGACCCATTTTTTGCGGCGCTTGCCCGCGCCGATCGCGGGAGAAGGCGCAACCGCCATGGTTTCGAAGGCCCACCGCGCCGCGGGATCGCCGGCCCACCCCCATTTTGCGGAGCTTGCTTCGACATGAGCACCACCCAACCGATCCGCCGCTTCCGGCAAACCAAGATCGTCGCCACGCTCGGGCCATCCACCGCGACGCCTGACATGATCCGCGCCGTGTTCGAAGCCGGCGTGGACGTCGTCCGCCTGAACTTCAGCCACGGCAGCCACGAGGACCACGGCGCGCGCGTCAAGGCGATCCGCGCGCTGGAGCGCGAGACCGGCCGGCCCATCGCCATCATGGCCGACCTGCAAGGCCCGAAGCTGCGCCTTGGCACCTTCGCGAACGGCCCGGTCGAGCTGACCGCGGGCCAGAGCTTCCGCCTCGACCTTTCCAAGGAGCCCGGCGACGCCACCCGCGTCGGCATGCCCCACCCCGAGATCTTCGCGGCGCTGGAGCCCGAGGCCGAACTGCTGCTGGACGACGGCAAGGTGCGCCTGCGCGTCGTCGCCTGCGGCCCGGACCACGCCGACACCGTGGTGGTGAGCGGCACGAAGCTGTCCGACCGCAAGGGCGTCAACGTGCCCGGCGTGGTGCTGCCGCTGTCACCGCTCACCTCCAAGGACCTCGCCGACCTCGCCTTCGCCCTGGACCAGGGGGTGGACTGGGTGGCGCTCAGCTTCGTGCAGCGGCCGGAGGACGTGGCGGAAGCGCGCAAGCTGATCGCCGGCCGCGCGGCGCTGCTGTCCAAGATGGAGAAGCCGCAGGCCATCCAGCACCTGGAGCGCATCGTCGAGCTGTCGGACGGCGTCATGGTGGCGCGCGGCGACCTCGGCGTCGAGCTGCCGCCGGAAGACGTTCCATCCATCCAGAAGCGCATCGTCCGCGAGGCGCGCCGCGCCGGCAAGCCGGTGATCGTCGCCACGCAGATGCTGGAATCCATGATCTCCGCCCCGGCGCCGACGCGCGCCGAGGCGTCGGACGTGGCCACCGCGGTGTTCGACGGCGCCGACGCGGTGATGCTGTCGGCCGAGACGGCGTCCGGCGCCTATCCCGTCGAGGCGGTGTCGATCATGGACCGCATCGCGCGGCGGGTGGAGAACGACCCGCTCTACCGCACCATGATGGACGCGCAGCACGCCGACCCGGAGCAGACCTCGTCCGACGCCATCACCGCCGCGGCGCGGCAGGTGGCGCACACGGTGCAGGCGGCGGCCATCGTCACCTACACCACGTCGGGATCGACCACGCTGCGCGCCGCCCGCGAGCGGCCGGAGGTGCCGATCCTCTGCCTGACCGCCAGCGTCGCGGCGTCGCGCCGGCTGGTGCTGGCTTATGGCGTGCACAGCGTGCTGACCGAGGACGTGCAGAACTTCTCGGACATGGTGCACAAGGCCGCGCGCATCGCCTACGCCCACGGCCTTGCCGATGACGGGCAGCGTCTGGTGATCACCGCGGGCGTGCCGTTCGGCATGCCGGGTTCGACCAACGTGCTGCGCATCGCCTGGGTCGAGCGCCCCAGCACCCCGACGCCGCGTCAGGCCCCCACCGGACAGCGGGAATCGCTGGGCCATGCCCGCGCCGCCATGGCCGACGGCGAGGACTGATCACCCGCATCGGAGAAGACGGCTCCCCATTCTGTGGTCGGGCTCCTCTGTGTGGGCGTCCTGACGACCGTCATCTGGCCGTGAGGCAGCAGGCGAAAAAGGCACTTGCGCCCCACATTGATATACTAGTATATTCATTGCTGTGCAGTCTTCGTCGTGGAGGGTTGGTGAACGCCTCTGCGACGGGGTGCGTTTCTCCCTAGACTTGGGCCACCGGGTGTTCCCCACTCCGTGGCCCTTTTGTTTCCCAAACCGCCTGACACGACCATGCGCGACGGCCCCCTACCCGACACCCAGACGCCCCCGCGGCCCCCTGCCCCTCCGGTGCGGCGGGACGACCCGGTGCGCGGCATCCTTCTGGTGGTCGTGGCGGTGTTCTTCTTTTCCTGCTCGGACGCGGCGGCCAAGTACCTGAGCCAAACCCTGCCCTCCATCGAGATCGGGTGGATTCGCTACGCGTGCTTCTCGGTCCTCGTGCTGCCGCTGATTCTGCGCGGCCGGCAATCGGCCCTGCGGACGGAACGCCCCCTGCTGCAAATCCTGCGCGGCCTGGGCATGCTGGGGTCGGCACTGTTCTTCATCATCGGCATGCGGTACCTGCCGATGGCCGAGGCGGCGGCAACCAGCTACGTCTCACCCGCCTTCGTCACCGCGCTGTCGATCCCGTTGCTGGGCGAGCGCGTCGGGCCACGGCGCTGGGCGGCGGTGCTCATCGGCCTGATCGGCGTGTTCATCGTCATCCGGCCGGGCGGCGCCGCGTTCCAGCCGGCAGCGGTGTTTCCCATTCTCTCCGCCATGAGCTGGGCCGGCGGCATCGTCATCACCCGCCGCATGACCGGCATGGAGGACCCCACCACCACGTTGGTGTGGACCGCGCTGACCGGCTTCGTGGTGTTGAGCGCGCTGCTGCCCTTCGATGCGGTGATGCCCAGTGCCACCGAGCTTGCGCTGGGTCTGCTGATCGGCGTCGTGTCGACCCTGGGCCAGTGGCTGCTCATCCAGGCCTACCGCCATGGTGACGCGTCGGTGCTGGCGCCCTTCTCGTACATCCAGCTCGTCTGGTCCACGGCGGCCGGGTATCTGGTCTTCGCCGCGGTGCCCGACCTGTGGACGTTCGCCGGCATGTCGGTGATCGTCGCCAGCGGCCTCTACACCGCCCACCGCGAGCGCGTCCGCATAAGGGACCGGGCCGGCCCCCCCACCTGACGCTTGCGACATTTCGTCGTCACACCCGAACATGGCCGATGGGGCTTGCATCCCGCACTGATATATTAATATACTTTCTTGGCATTCGGGACTGGCTGAGCGGTGATGGTCTGGGTTGGAAGCGGGGCCTCGCCGATCTCGACGCCAGCGCTCATCTCCTCGAACACGACGGCACACACGGCCGCTTCCCGCGAACAGACATCACGAAGGGACGAGCGATGGGGACCTCCACGCAACGGGTAGCGGCTCTGGGCGAATGCATGATCGAGCTGTTTCGCCGCCCCGATGGCTCGCTGACCATGGGCTTCGGCGGCGACACGCTGAACACCGCCGTCTATCTCGCCCGCCTGGGTGTCGCGGCGGACTATGTGACGGCGCTCGGCGACGATCCCACCAGCGCCGGGATGATCGCCGCATGGCAGGCTGAAGGGGTCGGCACGCAGCACGTCCTGCGTCTGCCGGGCCGGCTGCCGGGGCTCTACATGATCGAGACCGACGCGGCGGGCGAGCGGCGCTTTCTCTACTGGCGCGACATGGCGCCGGCGCGCGAGCTGTTCGTGCTGCCGCAGTCGCCGGCCCTGATCGAGGCGCTGGAGGGCTATGACCTGCTGTACCTCTCGGGCATCAGTCTGGCGATCTGGGGCGAGCGCGGGCGCGACGTTCTGTTCGCCCTGCTCGACCGCGTGCGGGCGCGCGGCGGGCGGGTCGCCTTCGACACCAACTGGCGCCCGCGCCTGTGGCCCGACCGCGAAACCGCCCAGCGCGCCTACGACGCCATGCTGAGCCGTACCGACATCGCCCTGCCCGGCGTCACCGACCTGCGCGAGCTGTACGGTGATGCCGACGCCGACGCCGTGCTCGCCCGCGTGCGCGCGGCCGGCGTGCCGGAGATCGTGCTGAAGCTGGAGGCGCCCGGCTGCATCGTCAGCGATGGCGGGACGGGTGTCGACGTTCCGGCCGAGCGCGTGTCGACCGTGGTGGACACCACGGCGGCCGGCGACAGCTTCAGCGCCGGCTACCTCGCCGCACGGCTGGAGGGACGCACTCCGGTGGAGGCGGCGCGCGCCGCGCACCGGCTGGCGGCGGCGGTCATCCAGCACCGCGGCGCCATCATCCCCCGCGACGCCATGTGCGCCGCACGCAAGGCGACAAGCTTATGAACGCCCCCATCGCCAAACCCCTTCCCCGCGCCCTGAACCGCAGCACCACCGCGGCGGCCGGCATCTATCGCAACCTGCGCACCGACATCGTCTCGCTGCGCCGCAAGCCCGGCGAGGCCATCGTCGAGAAGCAGATCGCCGAGACCTTCGGCGTCAGCCGCACCCCGGTGCGCGAAGCGGTGCTGAAGCTGGCCGACGAAGGGCTGATCGAGATCTTCCCGCAGTCCGGCACCTTCGTGTCCCGCATCCCGGTCTGCGCCCTGCCCGAGGCCAGCGTCATCCGCAAGGCGCTGGAAGAGGCGACCGTCCGCCTCGCCGCCCAACGCGCCACCCGCAGCCAGATCGCCCAATTGCGCGCCTGCCTGGAACGCCAGCACGAGGTGGACGCGGCGCACGACGCGGACGGCTTCCATCAGGCCGACGAGGCGTTCCACGCGCTGATCGCCAAGATTGCCGGCTATCCCGGCTTCTGGACCGTCACCCAACAGGTCAAGGTGCAGGTGGACCGCTGCCGCCGCCTGACCCTGCCGATGCCCGGCCGTATCGGGACGGTCATCGCCGAACACGAGGCCATCGTCGAGGCCATCGCCAGTCACGACCCCGACCGCGCTGTCCGCGCCTTGGCCGATCACATCGACGGCCTGCGCCTGACCATCGACGACGTCCGCCACGCCACTCCAGCCTATTTCTCCGGCAACCCCGGAGAGTGCAACTGGGGATGACAGCCGTCCATCCCCGCCGCCCCACCGCCCTCACCGGAGACCGGTCCCATGCCCCTTCCGCTTCTCGAACCCACCCTGTCGGGTCCGCGCATCGTCCCGGTGCTGGTGCTCGACGACGTTGAAACCGCCGTGCCGCTGGCCCAGGCGCTGGTCGCCGGCGGCCTGACCACACTGGAAGTGACCCTGCGCACGCCCAAGGCGCTGGCCTGCGCCGAAGCCATTGCCGCCAAGGTGCCGGACGCGCTGGTCGGCCTCGGCACGCTGACCAGGCCCCAGCACTTTGCCCAAGCGCGCAGCGCCGGTGCGAAGTTCCTCGTCAGCCCCGGCCTGACCGACCGGCTGGCCGAGGCCGCCAAGGCGACCGGCCTGCCCTACCTGCCGGGCATCGCCACCGTGTCGGAGGCGCTGATCGCCTGGGAGCACGGCTTCAACGAGCTGAAGTTCTTCCCCGCCATGCTGAACGGCGGCGCGCCGGCTCTGCGCGGCATGGTGCCGCTACTGCCGGAGGTGCGCTTCTGCCCGACCGGCGGCATCAAGGCCGAGAACGTGCGCGAGATCCTGGCCCTGCCCAACGTCTTCGCGTTGGGCGGCACGTGGCTGACCCCGGCCGACGCCGTCAAGGAGCGGCGCTGGGCCGACATCGAGCGGCTGGCCCGCGAGGCCAGCGCCCTGGCGGCGAACGCCTGACAGCGGACGCGCCGTCGCCGGCACCATCGACTCCGCTTGCCCTCTCTACTGATATATTAGTATACTTAGCTGCACCATCCCCTCCCGTGCCCAAAGGATGCCTGACATGCACTCGCTGACCCGTGATCTGCTTGCCGGTGGCGCGCTCGACGTGGCGCACACCGCAGGCGCGCCGACTCTGCCCGTGACCATCCTCCAGGTGGGCGACGGCAACTTCCTGCGCGGCTTCGTTGATTGGATGGTGGATGTCGCCAACGGCGCCGGTGTGTACCGCGGCGGCGTCGCCATCGCCCAACCGCTCGGCCAGGGCGTGGCCGGCCTGCTGCAGGCGCAGGACAACCTTTACACCGTGCTGCTGCGCGGCATCGAGGAGGGGCGCGAGGTGGAAGCCCGCCGTGTGGTGAGCTGCGTGTCCGATGCCCTGAACTCCCACGCCGAGTGGGAGCGGATGCTGGTCCACGCCACCTCCCCGGCCTTGCGCTTCTTCGTCTCCAACACCACCGAAGCCGGCATCGCCGACAGCGACGAGCCCTACACGCCCGGCGTCTGCCAGAGCAGCTTTCCGGCCAAGGTCGCGGCGCTGCTGCACGCCCGCTACACGGCGCTGGGCGGCACGCCCGAAAGCGGTCTGGTGTTCCTGCCCTGCGAACTGATCGAGGCGAACGGCACGACCCTCAAGCGCATCGTGCTGGCGCACGCCAAGCGCTGGGGTCTGGAGCCCGGATTCGCCGCCTGGGTGGAGGCGCACAACCACTTCCTGAACACGCTGGTGGACCGCATCGTCCCCGGCCACCCCAAGGACGAGGCCGCCGCCCTGTTCGCCGCCTGGGGCTACGAGGACCGGCTGGCGGTGGCCGGCGAGCCGTTCCACGTCTGGGTGATCGAAGGCCCGGCCCACCTCGCCGAGGAGTTCCCGCTGCACAAGGCCGGCCTCAACGTGGTGTGGACCGACGATCTGCAACCCTACCGGACCCGCAAGGTGCGCATCCTGAACGGCGCGCACACGGCGAGCTCGCTGGCGGCCTTCTGCGCCGGGCTGGACACGGTGAATGCGATGATGGACGACGCCACCGTCGCCGCTTACCTGAACAAGGTGATGTTCGAGGAGATCGTGCCCTTCGTGCCGCTGCCCGAGGGCGAGCGCCAGCACTACGCCCGCACCATCATGGAGCGCTTCGGCAACCCGTACATCCGGCACGAGCTGATCTCCATCGCGCTGAACTCGGTGTCCAAGTGGCAGGTCCGCGTGCTGCCCAGCCTGAAGGATTCGGTCGCCCGGCATGGCGAGGCGCCCGCCGGCCTGTCCTTCTCGCTGGCGGCGTTGCTGCGCTTCTACCGGGGCACGATGGTGGACGGGGCCTACACCGGCACCCGCAACGCCGGAACCTACCCGATCCGCGACAACCCCGACGTGATCGCCGCCATGAACGCCGCGTGGTCCACCCACGGCGGCGATCCCAAGGCGCTGGCCGCCACGCTGCTGGCCGACACCCGGCTGTGGGGCGAGGACCTGACCCGGATCCCCGGCCTTGCCGTGCGCACGGCGGCCAGCCTCGCCGCCATCGAGGCCAAGGGCATGCCGGCGGCCATGGCCGAACTCGTTGGCGGCTGACGCTCGGCCGAACGATCACCGAGCCATCGACGGTACGCGCGCCGTGCATCCCCGGATGCACGGCGTTCGTGTGTTCGGAGCGTTCGTTGCGCCGGCGATTCCCGTGAGGTGAATACACCGAACATCCCCGGCACGCCGGCATGACCGGTCACCAGCCCAAGGTTCAGCGCTGCATTATGCTGCATCGCAGCAAAACATCCCGGCCAGCGCGCCCTCGTCAATTCATGCTGCACTTGCGAAGTAACCACCGCTTGCTTGAGCGCTGCATGCGGCATTTTGGACAAAAGACGCGGCCACCCAAATTCGTGCTTGCTCCGCAACTGATATATTAATATAACCAGATCAGCGAGGATCGCAGCGCTATTAAGCGCGGGCGGACACCCATCGCAAAGAATGCCGAAAGCCCACGATGGGCGCATAGGCGAGCACCGTGGCGCTGTCGAACGACAGGCAAGTGAGGACGACATGAAGAAGATTCGTGGATTGCGGTGGCAGATCCTCGCATTGATCATGCTGGGCACTGTGATCAATTACATCGATCGCAACACGCTGGGCATCCTCGCTCCGCAACTGAAGGAGCAGCTGCACTTCACGACGGAGCAGTATTCCTTCGTGGTGAGCGCGTTCCAGCTCTGCTACAGCCTGATGCAGCCGATTGCCGGCTATGTCACCGACCTGATCGGGCTCAAGCTCGGCTACTTCATGTTCGCCCTGATGTGGGGCACGGCCGCGGCGCTGCACGCGTTTGCTGGCGGCTGGCAGTCGATGGCCTTCTTCCGCGGCCTGCTGGGCGTCAGCGAGGCGGCGGCCATGCCGTCCGGCGTTAAGACCTCGACCCTGTGGTTCCCGGCCAAGGAGCGCTCGATCGCGACGGGCTGGTTCAACACCGGCAGCTCGATCGGCGCCATGATCGCCCCGCCGCTGGTCATCTGGATCTCGGTGACCTGGAGCTGGCAGATCGCCTTCATCATCACCGGCCTGCTGGGCGTCGGCCTGTCCCTGCTGTGGGTGGCCCTGTACCGCAACCCCGAGAACCATCCCCGCCTGACGGCCGAGGAACACGCCTACATCCTGGACGGTCAGGAGCATGTGCAGCTTCCCAAGCCCTCCGTGAAGAACGTGTTGGGCAAGCGCAAGTTCTGGGGCATCGCCGCCGCCCGTTTCCTGACCGAACCGGCGTGGCAGACCTTCAGCTTCTGGATCCCGCTGTACATGGTTAGCACGCGCGGCATGGACATCAAGCAGTTTGCCCTGTTCGCCTGGCTGCCGTTCCTGTTCGGTGACCTGGGCTGCATCCTCAGCGGTTACCTGTCGCCGTTCTTCGCCAAGCGGTTCAAGATGACGCTGGTCAACTCCCGCATCGCCGGCATCGGCGTCGGCGCGGTGTGCATGATCGGCCCGGCGCTCATAGGCCTGACGGTCAGCCCGATCACCGCGATCTTCCTGTTCTCGATGGGTGCCTTCGCCCACCAGATGCTCTCCAGCCTGCTCTACGCTCTGGTGACCGACACCTTCGAGAAGCAGGATGTCGCCACCGCCACCGGCTTCGGCGGCATGGCCGGCTACCTCGGCGGCATGATCTTCTCGCTGATCATCGGCCAGCTCGCCAACACCATCGGCTACGAGCCCCTTTTCGCCTGCCTGTCGGTGTTCGACCTGACCGCCTTCCTGATCGTCTATCTGCTGCTCGGTCAGCGCGGCAAGGCGATGGCGCCCGCCGCCCCGGCCGGCATGGCCGCCGCCGATTGATACGCCCCTGTCCAAGGCGCCGTGCCTTCCGGAGTACCGACCCGGAAGGCACGGCGCCTTCGTTTTTGGAGGCGCCAGCGTGGCGCATGAGGACAAGAAATGCCTGAATTTCCCGGCCCGTCGCCAATGGGGTTGCTCCACGGCTTTGGTAGCGCTAACATTTTATGGAAACCATGCGCCGGCATTGGCCTTGAGGAGTGACAGGATGCTGCGCCATCACGGTGAACGCCGGACGCTTCCGGCCCGACGGTCCGGACCATGACGGAAACGAATTCCCTCAGCACGCTGCCGGCTCCTCGCAAGCGGGTGCGCCGGGCGACGCAGCGGCTGACCATGACCGACGTGGCGAACGCCGCGGGCGTCTCGCCCAGCACGGTGTCGTTGTTCCTGCGCCGGCCGGAGGCGGTGTCGCCGAATCTGGCCGAGCGCGTGCGCCGCGTCATCGACGAACTGGGCTACGTGCCCAGCCAGGTGGCCGGCAGCCTCGCCGCGGCACAGAGCCGGACGGTGGCGGTGATCCTGCCTTCCATCATCAACTCCTTCTACGCCGAAACCTACAACACGCTACAAAACCTCTTGCAGGGTGCGCAGTACCAGACGCTGCTCGGCGTCAGCGACTTCAGCCCGGAGCAGGAGGAAGGACTGATCCGCGCCTTCCTCGCCTGGTCGCCGGCCGCGGTGGTCGTCACCGGCTTCCACCACACGGAGCGCGCCCGCGCCATACTGGCCGCGGCCGGCGTGCCGGTGGTCGAGATGTGGGACATGCCCGCCGGCCCTGAGGAAGCGGTGGACCTCTCGGTGGGCTTCTCGCACTTCGAGGTCGGCCGCCGGCAGACCGCCCACCTCTACGACGGCGGCTGCCGCAAGGTCGCCTACATCGGCGCGGCGGTGCACCAGGACCTGCGCGTGCGCAGCCGCACCGGCGGCTACGAGGATGAGGTACGCCGCCGCGGCCTGCACCCCTCCATCGCCTTCACCGCGCCGGATGCCGCCTCCACGCCCGTGGGCGTCTGGCTGATCGACGAGGTGCTGGCGGCCCACCCGGACATCGACGGGGTGGTCTGCTCCAACGACCTGTTGGCGCTTGGTGTGCTGTTCGAGGCGCGGCGGCACGGCCTGCGCGTGCCGGAGGATCTCGCGGTCATCGGCTTCGGCGACCTCAGCTTCGCCAAGGCGAGCCAGCCGGCGCTCACGACGATCCGCCCGCCGCAACGCGCCATCGGCCGTCTGGTTGCCAGCCAGGTATTGACCCGCCTAAACGGCGCCCCCGCACCCGCCAGCCATCATGCGCTGGAGTGCGAACTGGTGGTGCGCGACAGCACCCGGCCGGAGCGGCCGTGATGACGCGCTGGCGGAGCGCCTGTTCCACCGGCGCGGTGGCCGCGGTCGCCGGGGGAGCCGTGGCCTGGGACATCGGCGCGCTGGCGACGGCCCGGCTGGTCGCCGCGGCCTCAGTTCTGCTGTTCGTGGTGCTGGAGGCGACGGCGCTGACGCGCGGCAGCAAGATCATGCTGGCCGCCTGCGCCGCCGTCGCCGCGTTGGCTGGGCTGCTGCTGGAGGCGCCCGGTGCGGTGCTGCTGCGCGGGCTGGCCGGGGCGGCCTTCGTCATCGGGCTGTTCGCCACGCTGGGACTGCTGCGCGATGCCGCCGAAACCTCGGAACTGGTGCAGCGCTGCGGCCAGATCATGGTGCGGCAGCCGCCGGGACGGCGCTATCTGGCGCTGACGCTCGGCAGCCACCTGATCGCGGTGATCCTGAATTTCGGCGTGCTGACGCTGCTCGGCGTGCTGGTGACGCGCGGCAACACGCTGGAATCGGCCGGCGGCGACGAACGCATCGCCCGGATCCGCACGCAGCGCATGATGACCGCGGTGCTGCGCGGCTTCGCCTT
The DNA here is from genome assembly GCF_053470425.1 of Azospirillum terrae. NCBI lineage: Bacteria > Pseudomonadati > Pseudomonadota > Alphaproteobacteria > Rhodospirillales > Azospirillaceae > Azospirillum > Azospirillum terrae. The sequence continues at coordinate 132,280 of NZ_JBPXMR010000007.1, forward strand.
GATGACCGCGTGGTCACCGCTGACCATCGCCTTCACCGTCACGGAATCGGCCATGCCGGGGCTGGACTGGGGCGTGCTGCTGCCCTTGCAGTTCGTGCTGGGGCTGCTGCTGGTCGGCTTCGGCTGGGCGCTCGACCGGCGCGCCTTTCCGCGGCCACCGCTGCCGGCGCAAGCGGCGCCGGCCATGGAGTGGGCGCCGCTGCTCGGGCTGACGGCGCTGATCGTCGGGGTGGTGGCGGGCTCGGTCGCGGTGGCGGTGGCGTTGTCGATCCGCCCGGTCGTCGGCGCCATGATGGTGGTGCCGGCCGCCGCTTGGCTGTGGCTGAGCGCGCAGCAGTGGCGCGCCGATGGGCCCGCAGTACCGGCGGTGGCGCTGTACCGGCTGGGCGGACGGCTGCTGGTCAGCATCCCGACCTTCCGCAACGAGTTTGTCATCGTCGGCGGCGCCACCTTCTTCGGCACGGTGGCGGCGGCACTGCTGCCGGCGGAGGCGGCGGCCGCGCTGATCAGCCGGATCCCGCTCGACCCGGCGCTGGTCATGGTGCTGCTGGTCTGGGGGATGATGGCGGCGGCACGCTACGGCGTGCCGCAGATCGTCAGCGTCACCCTGATCGGCCACGCGGTGGCCGGGCTGGAGCCGCTGGGCTTCCACACGCTGGTCCTCGCCAGCGGGCTGATGGGTGCTTGGGGGCTGTCCGCCTGCACCACCCCGGTGGGGGCGGCAACGCTCTGCGTGGCGCGCCTGTCCGGCGTCACCACGCGGATCGTCGCGCGGGAGTGGAACGGCACTTTCGTGATTTCCGGCGCCGTCCTCGTCGCACTGTGGATGCTGGCGTTGAGCGCGGTGATATAGAGCAGATTGCGGTACGGCCAGAAGCCCCCCCTTACGTCACCGGCGCCGGGTTGAACAGGGTCAGCGCGTTGCGCAGGCCCCAGCGGTCGGCCCAGGTCTGCGTGCGGCCGCTCGCCACGTCGAGGATCAGACGGAACAGCTCCCAGCCGACCTCCTCGATGGTGGCCTGCCCGGTGGCGATGCGGCCGGCGTCCACGTCGATCAGGTCATGCCAGCGCTCGGCCAGCGCGGTGCGCGTCGACACCTTGATCACCGGCGCCATGGCAAGGCCGTAGGGCGTGCCGCGGCCGGTGGTGAAGACCTCGACGTTGCAGCCCGATGCAAGCTGCAAGGTGCCACAGACGAAGTCGCTGGCCGGCGTGGCGGCGTAGAGCAGGCCCCGGCGCTCGGCCCGCTCGCCCGGCGCCAGCACGCCGACGATGGCGCTGCGGCCCGACTTGGCGATGGAGCCCAACGCCTTCTCGACCACGTTGGCCAGCCCGCCCTTCTTGTTGCCGGGAGACGGGTTGGCGCTGCGGTCGGTCTCACCGGCCGAGAGGTAGCGGTCGTACCAGTCCATCTCGCGGATCAGCGCGCGGCCGACCTCCTCAGTCGCCGCACGGGGCGTCAGCAGGTGGATGGCGTCGCGCACCTCGGTGACTTCCGAGAACATGACGGTGGCACCGGCGCGCACCAGCAGGTCGGCGGCGTAGCCGACCGCCGGGTTGGCGGTGACGCCGGAGAACGCGTCGCTGCCGCCGCACTGCAATCCGACGACGAGGTCGGACGCCGGGCAGGTCTCGCGCGTGCGCCGGTTCAACTCGGCGAGGCGCTTCTCCGCCATCTCCATGATCGAGGAGACCATGGCGCCGAAGCCGACGTGCCGTTCGTCCTGGAGCGTCATGACGCTGGTCTCGCCGGCAACGCCGGCCGGCAGCAGCCGTTCCGGCTGGAGCTTCTCGCAGCCCAGCCCCACCACCATCACCTGCCCGCCCAGGTTGGGATTGCGGGCGATGTTCTGCAGCGTGCGGATCGGCACCGCCGCCGCCGGCGCGTTGATCGCCACGCCGCAGCCGTAGGCGTGCTCGATGGCGATCACGTCGTCGACGTTGGGGTAGCGGGGCAGCAGCTCCTTCTTGATGCGCTCGATGGCGAAGTCCATCACGCCGGCCACGCATTGCACGCTCATGCTGATGCCCAGCACGTTCTTGGTGCCGACCGAGCCGTCGGGGTTGCGGAAGCCCTCGAAGCTGTAGCCCTCCAGCGGCGGCTGCGGCGCGGGCACGTTGGTGGCGAGCGGCAGGCTGTGCAGATCCGGGGCGCTGGGCAGCCGCACCAGCGATTCCTCGATCCAGCTTCCCTTCGGGATGGCGCGGGCGGCGTGGCCGATCACCTCGCCGTAGCGGAGGATCGGCGCGCCCTCGGCGAGGTCGGCAAGCGCCACCTTGTGGCCCTGCGGCACGAACTCGCGGAGCACGAGGCCGCAGGGGAACTCGGTCCCCGCGGGCAGGCCCAGCGCGTTGACGACGATGGCGACGTTGTCGTCGGCGTGCACCTTGATGGTGAGCGGCGTTTCGGTCATGGCGTGATTCCTTGAGAGCCCTCAGCCCTTGAACTTCGCGGCCAGCGCCTCGGAGGTGCGGGCCAGGATGCCGAGGTCGGAGCCGACCGCCACGAAGCTGCATCCCAGCTCCATGTAGCGGCGCGCCAGCGCCTCGTCCGGGGTGAGGATGCCGGCCGGCTTGCCGCCCCGGCGGATGCGGGCGATGGCGTCCTCGATGGCGGCCAGCACCTCCGGGTGCTTGGGGTTGCCGATGTGGCCGAGCGCCGCCGACAGGTCGCCCGGACCGATGAAGATGCCGGTCACGCCCTCGACCGCGGCAATCGCCTCGATGTTGTCCAGCCCCTTGCGGGTCTCGACCTGGACCAGCACCGCCATCTCCGCCTCGCAGAGCGTCGGGTAGTTCTTGATGCGGCCGAAGCCGCTCGCCCGCGGTGCCGCCGAGTAGCCGCGCACACCGTGCGGCGGGTAGCGCGTGTAGGCCACGGCGTTGGCCGCCTCCTCCGCCGTCTCCACGTAGGGGATCAGGAAGGACTGCACGCCGATGTCCAGGTAGCGCTTCAGCGTCACCATGTCGTTCCACGGCACGCGGACGACCGGATGCGTGGTGCCGCCCTTGGCGGCCTGGAGCTGGCTGTAGACCATCGGCAGCTCGTTGGGCGCGTGCTCGGTGTCGAGCACCAGCCAGTCGAAGCCGGAACCGGCGATGATCTCCACCGTCACGTGGCTGGAGAGGATCGACCACAGGCCGACCTGCAACCGGCCGGCTTCGATGGCGTGCTTGAAGGCGTTCTTGGGCATGTCCATGGGAGTTTCCTCGTCGTTCGTCAGGGCGCGATGAGGATCGCGCGGAAGTCGTTCACGTTGGTCAGGGTCGGACCGGTGACGACGCTGTCGCCCAGCGCCTCGAAGAAGCCGTGTCCGTCGTTGTTCGCCAGCGCGTCCTTGGGCTTGATACCGAGGCCCCAGGCGCGGGCCAGGCTGTCGGGGCCGAGACAGGCGCCGGCGATCTCCTCCAGCCCGTCCACCCCATCGGTGTCGCCGGCCAGCGCGTGCACACCCGGTTCGCCGTTCAGCGCGATGCCCAGCGCCAGCAGGAACTCCACGTTGCGCCCGCCGCGCCCGGTGCCGCGCACCGTCACCGTCGTCTCGCCGCCCGACAGCAGCACGCAGGGTGCGGCGAAGGGCTGTCCGCGCCGGGCGACCTGAAGCGCCATGCCGGCCATCACCGAGCCGACGTCGCGCGCCTCGCCCTCCAGGCTGTCGCCCAGGATGTGGGCGGCCAAGCCGGCGTCGCGCGCCACCATCGCGGCGGCCTCCAGCGCCATCTGCGGCGTGGCGATCATGCGCGTTTCGGCGCGGGCGAGCCGCGGGTCGCCGGGCTTGACGCTCTCGCCGCGGCCGCTTTCTAACACCTCCAGCACCGCCGCTGGAAGCTGGATGCCGTAGCGCCTGATGATCGCCAGCGCGTCGGCGCAGGTGGTGGGGTCGGCGACCGTCGGACCGGAAGCGATGTCCATCGGGTTGTCGCCGGGCACGTCGGAAATCAGCAGCGTGACCACCCTGGCCGGGTGGCAGGCGGCGGCGAGCCGCCCGCCTTTCACCGCCGAGAGGTGGCGGCGCACGCAGTTCATCTCGGAGATCGTGGCGCCGGATTTCAGCAGCGCGCGGTTGACCGCCTGCTTGTCGTCCAGCGTCAGCCCGTCCAGCGGCAGCGCCAGCAGCGCCGAGCCGCCGCCGGAGATCAGGCAGAGCACCGTGTCGTCGGGCGTGAGCCCCTGCACCATCGTGTGGATGCGCTGGGCGGCGAGCCGGCCGGCGGCGTCCGGCACGGGATGAGCCGCTTCGACGATCTCGATGCGCCGGCAGGGCACCGCGTAACCGTAGCGGGTGACCACCAGCCCGGACAGCGCGCCGGGCCAGTTGTCCTCCACCGCCCTGGCCATCGCCGCCGAGGCCTTACCGGCGCCGATCACCAGGAGGCGGCCCGAGGGCGGTTCCGGCAAATGCGGCGGCAGGCAGAGCGCCGGCTGGGCGGCGCTCACCGCGGCGTCGAACATCCGCCGCAACAGATCCTTCGGAGCGATGGTCATGGGCTGGGTGCTCCCTTACTCGGCCTTCTGGCCGATCTCGAAGTTCGCCATCAGTTCCAGCGCGCGGACCATGCCGGAGTGGTCCCACGCCTTGCCGCCGCGGGCGGCGCAGGCGTTGAACAGCTCCTGCGCGGTCGCGGTGTTCGGCAGGGCGACGCCCAGCGAACGCGCCGTGCTCAGCGCGAGGTTGAGGTCCTTCTGGTGCAGCTCGATGCGGAAGCCGGGATCGAAAGTGCGTTTGACCATGCGGTCGCCGTGCACTTCGAGGATGCGGGAGTTGGCGAAGCCGCCCATCAGCGCCTGCCGCACCTTGGCCGGATCGGCGCCGGCCTTCGCGGCCAGCAGCAGCGCCTCGCCGACCGCCTCGATGGTGAGCGCCACGATGATCTGGTTGGCGACCTTGGTGGTCTGGCCGTCGCCGTTGCCGCCGACCAGCGTGATGTTCTTGCCCATCAGCTCGAACAGCGGCTTGACGGTCTCGAACGCCTTGTCCGGGCCGCCGACCATGATCGTGAGCGACGCCGCCTTGGCGCCGACCTCGCCGCCAGACACCGGCGCGTCCAGGTAATCGCATCCCAGTTCGTTGATGCGGCGGGCGAAGTCCTTGGTGGCGACGGGCGAGATGGAGCTCATGTCCACGACGATCTTGCCGGCCGACAGGCCCTCGGCGACACCGTTCCTGGCGAACAGCACCTTCTCCACGTCGGGGGTGTCGGGGACCATGATGAAGACGATGTCGGCCTTCTCGGCCACCTCCTTGCCCGACGCACAGGCGGCGGCACCGCCGGTGGCCAGAGCGTCGGGCACGGGCCCGACGGTGTTGACGAAAAGCTGATGGCCGGCGGCCAGCAGATGGCCCGCCATCGGTGCGCCCATGATGCCGAGGCCGATGAATCCAAGCTTGCTCATGTCTCAATCCTCTTAAATTTTCCCCTCTCCCGCCCCGGGAGAGGGTGGCCGCGAAGCGGCCGGGTGAGGGGGAAGGCAAGGATCCTCGCAGGTACCCTCACCCTCCCATGCTTCGCATGGGTCCCTCCCCCTCCCGGGGCGGGAGAGGGGAAAAAAGCCCGTCAGCGCACCAGACAGGGGCGCTTGTTGTCGAAGGTCCAGTCGGGGACCAGGAACTGCATGGCCATGGCGTCGTCGCGCGCTCCCAGGCCGCGCTCCTTGTAGAGCTCGTGCGCCTTCTCCAACGCCGCCATGTCGATCTCGACGCCCAGGCCCGGCTTCTGCGGCACCTGAACGAGGCCGCCCTCGATGCGGAACGGTTCCTTGGTCAGGCGCTGGCCGTCCTGCCAGATCCAGTGGGTGTCGATGGCGGTGATCCGGCCCGGCGCCGCGGCGGCGACGTGGGTGAACATCGCCAGCGAGATGTCGAAGTGGTTGTTGGAGTGCGAGCCCCAGGTCAGCCCCCACTCGTGGCACATCTGCGCCACCCGGACCGAGCCCTGCATGGTCCAGAAATGCGGGTCGGCCAAGGGGATGTCGACCGACTGGAGCTGGATGGCGTGGCCCATCTGGCGCCAGTCGGTGGCGATCATGTTGGTGGCGGTCGGCAGGCCGGTGGCGCGGCGGAACTCCGCCATCACCTCGCGGCCCGAATAGCCGCGCTCGGCGCCGCAGGGGTCCTCGGCGTAGGCCAGCACGTCGCCCTTGCCCTTGCACAGGCGGACCGCCTCCTCCAGCGACCACGCCCCGTTGGGGTCCAGCGTGATGCGCGCCTTGGGGAAGCGCTTGGCAAGCGCGGTGACCGCCTCGATCTCCTCCTCGCCGCGCAGCACGCCGCCCTTCAGCTTGAAGTCGTTGAAGCCATAGCGCTCGTGCGCCGCCTCGGCCAGCCGCACCACAGCTTCAGGCGTCAGCGCCTCTTCATGGCGCAGGCGGAACCAGTCCACCTTGGAGTCCGGCTCGGAGCGGTAAGGCAGATCGGTCTTCCGGCGGTCGCCGACGTAGAAGAGATAGCCGAGCATCTCCACCGCATCGCGCTGCTGCCCTTCGCCGAGCAGCGCCGCCACCGGCACGCCGAGGAACTGGCCAAGCAGGTCGAGGAGCGCGGCCTCCAGCGCGGTCACCGCGTGGATGGCGATGCGCAGGTCGAAGGTTTGCAGGCCGCGCCCACCGGAATCGCGGTCGGCAAACCGACGCCGCGCCGCGTTGAGGATGTTGTTGTGGGCGCCGATCGGCTGGCCGACGACCAGCGCTTTCGCGTCCTCCAGGGTCTGGCGGATCTTCTCGCCGCCGGGCACCTCGCCGACGCCGGTGTGGCCGGCGCTGTCCTTGAGGATCACCACGTTGCGGGTGAAGAACGGCGCGTGCGCGCCCGACAGGTTGAGCAGCATGCCGTCGTGGCCGGCGACCGGCACGACCAGCATCTCGGTGACTTTAGGGGAGGATGAAGCGGACATGGGATCACTCACGGCAAAGGGGGATCAGGCGGCCTGGAGCAGCGCCTGCGTGTAGCCGAGCGCAAAGGCGAAGAAGCGCTCGCGGTCCGGGTCGAGGTCGGAGAAGGGCACGTGGTCGGGACAGAGGATTCCGTCGTAGCCGACCTCGCGGTAGGCGCGGACGCACGCCGCCATGTCGACCGAACCCTCGTCGGGCAGCGCCTCGCGGAAATCCAGGTAGCCGCCCTTGATGTTGCGGAAATGGACCATGAAGATGCGCTTCTGCGGCCCGAAGGTGCGGATCGCCTCCAGCACCGTCGCGGTGGGCTCGTCCGACATCTCGGCGATGGTGCCCTGGCAGAAGTTGAAGCCGAGCGACGCGCTCTCCGGCGCCAGCGCGACGAAGCGCTTCAGCCCGTCAAGCGAGCCCAGCACATGGTGGACGCCGTTGAGGCCCCCCGGCGGATAGGCCGGGTCGTGCGGGTGGCAGGCCAGCTTGACGCCGGCCTTCTCGGCGGTGGGGAGGATCGCCTCCACCAGATGCTCGATGGCGTTCCAGCCCTGGGCTTCCGAGATGCCGCCGGCCTGCGAGGCCATCACCTGCCCGCAGGTCTCGGCCCCACGGATATCGGCTGGGCCGCGCGCCGCTTGCTCCTCCGGCAGCACGGTGCCCCAGTAGGAGAAACGGGCGTCGTTCTCGGCCCGGTATTCGTCGGCTTTGAAGGTCGAGCAGCGCATGCCGCCCCGCCCTTCCACCTCGCCGGTCCGCGTGATGCCGACCATGGCGACCGTGTACTTCACCATGTCCACACCGCCGTCTGCGGCCGCCTGGATGTTGTGACAAAGCTCCCTCGCTTTGGCCGCCGCCTTTTCAGGGGCGCGCAGGCTGTCGAGCAGGAAGGAGCCGACGTCCAGCGCCATGCCGTCGAGCGTCAGGCCGAAGCCTTCGATCCGCTTGCGCTGGGCGGCGACCTTCCGGCCGTCCCACAGGCCGTCTTCGCCGATCACCGCATTGTTGGGACGGGTGTCGATGACGATCCCTCGGGCTCCCAGCTGCGCCGAAAGGCGCAACCGGTCGTCGGTCGGGTTGATGAGCTGTTCACCGATGTACATGGCCGGCCCCTTACTTCTTCAGTTCCATGCGCTTGATCTCGCCGACGACCACGAGGTAGCTGACCGCGGCGATCAACGCGTTGGCACCGACGAAGACCAGGGCGCCGTTGAAGGAGCCGGAGGTCTGGATGATGTAACCGATGACGATCGGCGTGGTGATCGACGAGATGTTGCCGCACATGTTGAAGACGCCGCCGGACAGGCCGGTGATCTCCTTGGGCGCGCAATCGGACATGACGGCCCAGCCCAGCGCGCCGATGCCCTTGCCGAAGAAGGCCAGAGCCATGAAGGCGACGATGACCCACTGCACGTCGGTGTAGTTGCAGGCGATCATGCTCATGGACATCAGCATGCCCAGCACGATCGGCGTCTTGCGGGCCGACGTCAGCGAGAAGCCCTTGCGCAGCATGAAATCGGACAGGACGCCGCCGAGGATGCCGCCGACGAAGCCGCAGATCGCCGGGATGGAGGCGATGAAGCCGGCGTTCAGCACCGACATGCCGCGGGCCTGCACCAGATAGACCGGGAACCACGTGATGAAGAAGTAGGTGATGGCGTTAATGCAGAACTGGCCGAGGAAGATGCCGACCATCATGCGGCTGGCGAACAGCTGGCGGATGTAGTCCCACTTGGCGCCGCCGTTGTCCGCCTTCTTCGCGGCATCATCCATGGTCACGAGGCCGCCGCCGCTGGCGATGTAGTCAAGCTCGGCCTGGTTGACGCGCGGGTGCTCGGCCGGGCTGTAGACGGTCTTCACCCAAGTGGCGGCGACCAGCATGCCCAGCCCGCCCATGACGCCGAAGGCCCAGGGCCAGCCGAAGGAATGGGTGAGCCAGCCCATCAGCGGCGCGAAGATCACCGTGGCGAAGTACTGGGCGGAGTTGAAGATGGCGGAGGCCGTGGCGCGCTCGTGGCCGGGGAACCACGCGGCGACCACGCGGCTGTTGCCGGGGAAGGACGGCGCCTCGGCGAAGCCCACCGCGAAGCGCAGCGCGAACAGCACCGCCACCGCCGTGGCCCCGGTCAGGAAGCCGACGAAGCCCTGGAACAGCGTGAACACCGACCAGACGAAGATGCTCGCCGCGTACACCCACTTCGACCCGAAGCGGTCGAGCAGCCACCCGCCCGGCAACTGGCCGATCACGTAGGACCAGCCGAAGGCCGAGAAGATGAAGCCCATCTGCGCGGCGTTGATGCCGAGATCCTTGGACAGCACGGGGCCGGCGATGGCCAGCACCGCGCGGTCGGCATAGTTGATCGCCGTGACGACGAACAGCATGACGACGATCATCCAGCGGACGTTCGTCTTGCGTGCCGCGGTGTCCGCGCTGACCGCGGACGTCAGGTTGGTAACGGCTTGGACACTCATTGGGGCTCCTCCTCGGGCCTGCCGTACGGCCGTGCGTGGTTGAACCTATGCGGTCCCACGAACAGTCCGCCAACGCGCTTTTGTTAGCGCTCACAATAGCGCTATGATTGTTAGCGCTAACTCAAACCGGACGCAAGGGGGATGCGACGTTTTGGCCGCCCACCACCCGGACTATCAGGCCAAGACATTGTATTGACTGATGTTTTTCTTTCGTACTATCACTAACCATCACAAGGGCGGGCTCCCTGCCCCGCCGGGCTCATGCCTTTGCCGAGCACAATCACCGGGAAGGCGGTAATGTTCCCGGCGGCGTCGGACACGGTCTCCCTTGCCGGTCCGGCGGGCAGGCCGTATCTACTGCACAGACCCAGGATCATTGCCCTTGTCCGACTCACCGACGCTTCCTCCTCCCCGCCGCCGAGCGGCCAAACAGGATTCCGCGCCGGCCAAGCCGGCCGGGAACCGCGGGGTCCGGCCGTCCAGCGGACGGGTGACGCTGGAGACGGTGGCGAAGCTGGCCGGCGTGTCGATGATGACGGTGTCGCGCGTCGTCAACCGCCCGGAGTCCGTGACGCCGGAGATCCAAGAGATCGTCCGCAAAGCCATCGCGGACACCGGCTACGTCCCTAACCTGCTGGCCGGCGGGCTGGCGTCGAGCAAGACGAAGCTGGTGGCGGCCATCGTGCCGACCATCTCGCACGTGATGTTTTCGGGCGCGGTGCAGTCCTTCACCGACCGGCTCGCGGCGGACGGCTATCAAATGCTGCTGGGCCTGTCCGGCTACCCGACCGAGCGCGAGGACGATCTGATCCGCGCCATCCTCAGCCGGCGTCCGGACGCGCTCTACCTCACGGGCACCACCCACACTACGGAGACGCGGCGGCAACTGCGCGCCGCCAACATCCCCATCGTCGAGACCTGGGACCTGTCGCACAAGCCCATCGACATGGCCGTGGGCTTCTCGCACAAGGCGGTGGGCCGGGGGGTGGGCGAGTTCCTGTACGCCAAGGGCCACCGCCGCGTCGCCGTGCTGAGCGCCGACGACGAGCGCGCCAAACTCCGCCGCGACGGCATCGTCGGCACGCTGGCGGCGCATGGGGTGACCGACGTCACCTGCCTGTTCACGCCGGCGCCCAGCACTCTGCCGATGGGGCGCGACGCCATGGACCGGCTGATCGACGCCGGCTTCCGGCGCGGGGCCATCCATTGCAGCTCGGACGCGATGGCGCACGGCGTGGTTCTGGAGGCGCTGGCGCGCGGCCTGTCGGTGCCGGCGGACATCGCGGTGATCGGTTTCGGCGACCTGGACTTCGCCGCTTACACCTCACCGCCGCTGACCACCGTGCGCGTCGACCGCTTCACCATCGGCCGCCTTGCCGCCGAAGCGCTTCTGGCGCGGCTCGCCGGGCGGCCGGTCGAGCGCAAGGTGATCGACGTCGGCTACGACATCGTCGAGCGCGCGACCACCTGACGCCCTACCCCGCACCTGCGGACCGCCACACCGCGGCCGGCATCCGCTTCTGATCGCGGCAGCCGCCGAATAGCACTCTGTCGCGTCGCGCATCCTGTGGCATAAGGGGCCAACCACGCCACGGGAACCCAGAAGCACATGATTCGCCTCGAGAACATCAGCAAGCAGAACAGTCACCGGATCCTTTTCTTCGAGGCTTCCGCAGCGCTGAACAGGGGCGAAAAAATCGGTCTCGTCGGTCCCAACGGTGCCGGCAAGACGACGCTGTTCCGGATGATCACGGGCGAAGAGTTGCCGGACATGGGCCAGGTGTCGGTCGAGAAGCAGGTCTCGATCGGCTATTTCAATCAGGACGTCGGCGAGATGTCCGGCCGTAGCGCGGTTGCGGAAGTGATGGACGGGGCCGGGCCGGTCAGCACCGTGGCGGCGGAATTGGCGAGCCTCGAAGCGGCCATGTGCGATCCCGACCGCGCCGACGACATGGACGCGATCATCGAGCGCTATGGCGAAGTGCAGGCGCGCTTCGAGGAGTTGGGTGGCTACGAACTGGAAGGGCGAGCGCGGGAAGTGCTGGCCGGGCTCAGCTTCAGCCAGGAGATGATGGACACGGACGTGGGGGCTCTGTCGGGCGGCTGGAAGATGCGCGTGGCGCTCGGCCGTATCCTGCTCATGCGGCCCGACGCCATGCTCCTCGACGAGCCGAGCAACCACCTGGACATCGAAAGCCTGATCTGGCTGGAGGAATTCCTGAAGGGCTACGAAGGCGCTCTCCTAATGACCTCGCATGACCGCGAGTTCATGAACCGGATCGTCACGAAGATCATCGAGATCGACGGCGGATCGCTGACCAGTTACACCGGCGATTACGCATTCTACGAGCGGCAGCGGGCGCTGAACGAAAAGCAGCAGCAAGCGCAGTTCGACCGCCAGCAAGCCATGCTGGCGAAGGAACTGAAATTCATCGAGCGTTTCAAGGCCCGAGCCTCGCACGCCAGTCAAGTCCAAAGCCGGGTGAAGAAGCTTGACAAGATCGAGCGCTTCGAGCCGCCGAAGCGCCGCCAGCTCGTGACGTTCGATTTCCCGCCGGCACCGCGCTCGGGCGAGGATGTCGTCGTCCTGAAAAACGTGCACAAGCGCTATGGCAGCCGGACCATATATCAGGGGCTCGACCTGACGATCCGCCGCAAGGAGCGCTGGTGCGTCATGGGTGTCAACGGCGCGGGCAAGTCGACGCTCTTGAAGCTGGTGGCAAGCTCGACCGAACCGGACGCCGGGACCGTCGCTGTCGGCGGCAGCGTCAAGATGGGCTATTTCTCCCAGCACGCGATGGAACTGCTCGACGGCGACCAGACAGTGTTCGAGTCCCTGGAAGCGTCGTTCCCGCAGGCGGGCCAGGGATCGCTCCGGGCGCTTGCCGGATGTTTCGGCTTCTCCGGCGACGACGTGGAGAAGAAATGCCGTGTCCTATCCGGCGGAGAAAAGGCCCGGCTCGTGATGGCGACCATGCTTTTCAACCCGCCGAATTTCCTGGTGCTCGACGAGCCGACCAACCATCTCGATCTCGACACCAAGCAAATGTTGATCACGGCGCTGGCCGCCTACGAAGGCACCATGCTGTTCGTGTCGCACGACCGACATTTCCTGGCAACGCTTTCCAATCGGGTGTTGGAACTGACGCCGGAGGGTATTCACCAGTATGGCGGCGGCTATACGGAATACGTGGCGCGCACCGGACACGAAGCACCTGGCCTACGCAGCTGATCTGGCGCCGGAAATATTTGCACGGTCCGGCAGACACACTCACGGTCATTGAAAGGTTTGCAACAGCCTCCCTCAGGAACCGGTTGCCTGAGAAAACCCCTCCGCGACTTCGGCGGGATGCCTGGCTTCGGCGAAAATGAAGCGAGACCTTCCGGCCTTCTTGGCTCGGTACATGGCGGCATCCGCCGCGCGGACGCACTCCTCGATGCGGTCGCTGTCGCTTGGAAAGAGCGACACACCGATGCTCACGCTGACGTGAACCTCCCTGCCCTGCAACGGGATCGGTTCCCCGGTGGCCTCGATGATGCGCCGGCCCAAGGTGGCGGAGTTCGCCGCGATGGTGTCGGCAGCGTCGAGCGTGACGACGACGAATTCGTCGCCGCCAAGCCGGGCGACGATGTCCTCAGTGCGGACACAGGCGCGCAGGCGGCGGGCCACCTCGCGCAGCAGAACGTCGCCGGACTCGTGGCCGAACTCATCGTTGATGGGCTTGAAGCCGTCCAGATCCAGATACAGGATTGCCGCCGCCATTCCGTGCCGCTTGGCTGCGGACGCCGTACGCCGCAAGGCATCCTCGAAGAAGAATCGGTTCGGCAGCGCGGTCAGCGAATCGAACAGCGCCATATGCTTGATGCGGTCTTCCAGCACCTTCCGTTCCGTGATGTCGCGGAAGATATTGACCGCACCATTCACGTGGCCGTGCTCGACGATGGCGGTGACTGTGAATTCCACGGCGAAGGACGAACCGTCCTTGCGCCAGAAGACATCCTCCTTGATGTGCCGCGGCTGTCCGTCCCGCAATGTCTTGAACATGGGGCTATCGGCCTGCGTGGGCTGGGCGTCGTCCGGGAGGTTTCGGTGTATGGCCTCATGGAGGTTGCGGCCGATCAGTTCCTCGTCGATCCAGCCGAGCATGGTCCGCGCCGCGGGGTTGGCGAACGTGACGTTGCCCTCGCCATCGATGCCGACGATGCCCTCGCCGGCCGACGACAGGATCAACTCGCTGCGCCGTTGCGCCCGCTCGGCCACCACCCGCGCCGCTCGGAGTTCCCGTTCCGACAGGTCGCGCTCCAGGACCGTCCCCACCCAACGGGCGAGCAGATCGATGAACTCCAGGTCGCGGTCGTCGAACGGTTGCAGCCGGGGCGCGCTCGAGAGAAAAGCGACGGTCCCGTACGGACGGCCGAACGTCTTGACCGGGGTGCCGAGGTAGGATTCCAGGCCGAAAGTCCGGAAGCCGGGATGGTTGGCATAAGGCGAGCGTGACACGTACGGGATAGCCACCGCCGCGTCGGCGTCGACGGTGATCGAGCAATAGGTCTCGCCGAGATCGATCACCTTCCCGTCCGCCAATCCGGAGTCGGTCGGGGCGTAGTGGTGCTCGATGACCAGATCTTGCCCCACGATGTGGCTGACGATTCCCTTCTCAAGCCCGAGGTGGAGCGCACCCGCGGCAAGCGCCGCCGACAACTGGCTGGCGGCGTCGGCCTGCGGCAGGGCGGCGATCCGATTCAGCGAGTGAAGGTTCTCGTAGTGGCGTTGCAGCATCCGCGTGCGCTCGGCCAAGGCGCGCTCCGCTTCGTCGCGCTGCTCCGCACGCTGCCGAAGCAGGTCCGAGGCGGTCATCAAGGCTTGACCGACCTCGTTGGCTTCCTTGAGATCCAGCCACCCGACGGACACCCGCTCGCCGTGTCCAAGCGCCAGAGCCGGCGCCACCAGGGCGCGGATCGACCGGGCGATGCGCCCCGCCGCCAGTGTACCGAGCCCAATGCCGAGGCCCGCCAGAAGAACGGCACCGCCGATCGCCCACCACATCCACTGCCGGATCTCGGCCAGCAGGGCGTCCTTGGGCATGCCGATCACCACCACCCAGCCCGACACCGCTGAACGGCTGAAGGTATCGAACACCTCGACACCGTCGAGATTGACGATCTCCACCGCGCCTTCGGCGCTCTCCGCCATCCGCTTCTGCAACCCCGGCCCAGACGGCTTCCCGACGAACTGTGCGGCGTTGCGGGTCCGCGCGGCGAGCACGCCCTTGGTGTCCTGGATCGATCCGATCCAATCGGGGGAGAGATGCTGGAGGGCCAGAATCGCGCCAAGCCGTTCGGCGGGCAGTGTCATGGACAGGTCGTAGACCACTTTGCCGTCACGAAGCACCGGCACGTCCACACCGATCAGCAGCCGCTTGGTGACCGCCCCCTGGAACAGATCGGTGACGAGCGGCTGCCCGGTTTCGAAGAGCCTCCGCACCGCGTCCGGAACGTTGCGCTTCGGCAACGCCGCGCCGGCTGGACGATAGCTGTTGACCAGTTGCTGGCCATTGGCGTCGGCCAGGATGATGTCGGCGTCCGGGAACTCAAGAAGCACCTCCCGGATCTGGCCGTGAAAGGCGATGAAGTCATGCGACGTGAGGAGAGGCGAAGTCGCCAGCGCCCGCAGGGCGGATTGAACGCGGGCCAGTTCGCCATCGACGGTCAGCGAAAGAGCCCGCGCCGTCCCCAGCATGTGTTGCTCGATCGCACTGCGTTTGTACTGGTAGGAGTGGTAAAGCAGAAATCCGGCGGCGAGCCATACCGGCAACACGCACGCCACGACCAGCCAAGCCAATTGCGACCTGACCGTCATGGCCCGAAGCCCCTGCCTTGAAGCCGCGTCGGGGCCATCTTCGGTTTCGCGACGTATTCCCATAGTGCAAATCCGGGCGGCCATTGCAATGCGTCAGAAAACACTGCCACTCAGGATAGGTTGGATTCAGTGAAAAAATCGTTGTTGGAGGGAATGCGTCAAAATGACGCCCATCCTTTTGCAGGATAAGCACAGTTGAACAATGGGAGGAGTGGCGGCGATAGCGACACCACCCCTCAGCAACATTAATGCTCGACGATTCGCAACAGCATTCAAGCCTCAACGAACACATTCAACTCAAGGTTATAACCAGACACCCAGACACCCAGACACCGTCCCAAGTTCCCGTCCGTCACGCCAGCTTAGCCGCGATGGCGTCGGCCAAGGCCGGCCGGCCGAGCAGGTAGCCCTGCACGAGGTCGCAGCCGCACGCCTTCAGAAAGCTCAGTTGCTCGGGTGTTTCCACCCCTTCCGCGACGGTTTCCAGACCAAGCCCGCGGGCCATGGTGACGATGGTTTCCACCAGCCGCGCGGTGTTGGGGTCCGTGACGACCCCGATCACGAACGAGCGGTCGATCTTCAGCGTGTCGAAGGGATAGCGTTGCAGATAGCCCAGCGACGAATAGCCGGTGCCGAAATCATCGATGGACAGCCGCACCCCGAGGTCGCAGAGCTTGCGCAGGGCCGCCTTCGTCTCCGGGGCATCGTCCATCACCACGCTTTCGGTGATCTCCAGTTCCAGCTGTTCCGGCGACAGGCCGGTCTCCTCGAACTGGCGGATCACCCATTCGCCGAAGGCGCCGCCCTGCAACTGGCGCGGCGAGACGTTGACCGCCACCCGCAGACCCGGCGGCTTGCCGGCGAACAGGCCGGCGGCTTCGCGGCAGGCGGTGGCGACCACCCAGTCGCCGATCTCGCCGATGAGCCCGACCTCCTCGGCCAGGGCCACAAAGCTGCCGGGCATCAGCAGGTCGCCGTCGGCCGGCCGCCAGCGCACCAGCGCCTCCATCCCGGCCAGCGCACCGCTGTCAGTGTGGCACAGCGGCTGATAGTGCAGGAGCAATTCGCCGCGGCCGGCGGCGCCGCGCAGACGGCGCTCCAGAGACAGCCGCTCCTGCATTCGCTCGTTGATCTCGCGGGTGAAGAACTGGTGGCGGCCGCGCCCCTGCTCCTTGGCCTTGTACATGGCCAGCTCGGCGTTACGCAGCAGCACCTGGCTGTTGGTGCCGTCGTTGGGGCACAAGGCGATGCCGACGCTGGCGCTGACGAAATGGTCGTGCCCGGCGATGGCGAAGGGTGCCGCGAAGGCCCTTTCGACATTCTTCAGCATCGTCTGCACGGCCGCGCCGTCATCGATTCCGGGCAGAATGGCGACGAACTCGTCGCCTCCCGTGCGGGCCAGCGTTTCGCCTTGACGCACGCAGTCGCCGAGCCGGGCGGCGGCCTCCTTCAGGAGCTGGTCGCCGGCGCCGTGCCCCAGCGATTCGTTCACGGTCTTGAAGCGGTCGAGGTCGATGTAGAGCAGCGCGGTCAAGGCATCGCGGCGATGGGCGACGGCGACGGCCTGCTCCAGACGGTCGAACATCAGCACCCGGTTGGGCAGTCCGGTGAGTTCGTCGTAGTTGGCTTGGCGCAGCAGGCGCTCCTCATAGCTGCGCCGCGTCGTGATGTCCTCCTTCACGGCGACGAAATGAGTGACCGCACCGTCTTCGTCCTCCAGGGGAGAGACGGTGGCGTATTCCCAGAACAGCTGCCCGTCACGGCGCTGGTTGCAGAACTCACCCCGCCACTCCTGGCCGTTCTTCACGGTTTCCCACATGGCGCGGTATGTTTCCGCCCCGACGTCTTCCCGCCGGATGAAGTCGAGCGCCCTGCCGATGGCTTCGTCCGCCGGGTAGCCGGCGGCCTTCTCGAAGCTCGGGTTGACGTAACCGATGATGCCCTCGGGGTCGGTGATGACCACCGACACCGGGCTCTGCTCGATGGCGAGCGACAGCACCCGCACCCGCTCCTCGGCGCGGCGGTGCTCGGCGCGTTCACCGGCGTCGCCAAGCTCGCGCTCGATGGCCGGCACAAGACGCGCCAGGGCGGCCTTGTCGAGGAAGTCGTGCGCCCCGCGCTTCATCAGGCTGACCGCCTCCTCCGCCCCCACCACGCCGGACAGGATGATGAAGGGCAGATCGAGGCCGCTGTCGCGCAGTGTGGCGAGTGCCGCCTCGGCGCCGAAGGCAGGAAGGTGGTAGTCGCTCAACACCACATCCCATGCGGCATCGGCCAGGGCTTCGCGCATTGCGGCGCCCGTCTCCACCCGGCGGATGGTCGGCGCGAAGCCGCCCTGGAGCAGCTCCAGCTCCAGCAATTCCGCATCATCAGGCGAATCCTCGATGAGGAGCACGCGCAACGGCTTTGGCATGTCTGGCCTCCTCACACCTCTGGCCTCACACCGGCGGCGGCGTGTTCATGACCAGCCAGTACAGCCCGAGCTGGTTGACCACGTCGCTGAAGGCGTCGAACGCCACCGGTTTGCGGATGTAGCTGTTCACCCCGAGGTCGTAGCAGCCGACGACGTCGGCTTCCTCGTCCGAGGTGGTCAGGATGACCACCGGCACCCGGCGGGTTTCGGCGCGCGCGCGCAGGGCGCGCAGCACCTCGACCCCGCCAATGCCCGGCAGCTTGAGGTCGAGGAGCACCAGCGCCGGAAGCTCCCGGATGTCGCGGCCGGCGTATGGCCCGGTGCCGAACATGTAGTCCAGCGCCGCCTCGCCGTTGCGGGCCACGACGACCTTGTTGGCCACCCGGCTGGTGCGGAAGGCGTGCAGCGTCAGTTCCACGTCATCGGCGTTGTCCTCAACCAGCAGGATGTCATGGCTCTCCATGTGCGGCACTCCCTTCCCACAGGGTGAATCGGAACACAGCGCCCTTGCCGACCTCGCCCTCGGCCCAGATGCGCCCGCCGTGGCGCGCCAGGATGCGCACGACTGTGGCGAGGCCGATGCCGGTGCCTTCGAATTCCTCGGCCCGATGCAGGCGGCTGAACGGCATGAACAGGCGGTTCACGTAGGTCATATCGAAGCCGGCGCCGTTGTCGCGGACGACGTAGACGATGCGACCGCCCACCGCTTCGGTGGTGAAGGTTATGGCGGCGGCGTCGGTGTGGCGGGTGTATTTCCAGGCGTTGCCCAGCAGGTTTTCCAGCACGGCGTCGAGCAGGCGGCGGTCGCCCTCGACCGTCAGGCCCGGCGTGACCGACACCGACACCTGCCGTTCCGGTTCCTTCTCCTGATGGCGGGCGATGATTTTTGCAGCCAGATCGGACAGGTCGACCGTCTCGACCGTCAGTTCGCTGCGGGTCGAGCGGGACAGCTTGAGGAAGCTGTCGATCATCTCTGCCATCTCCTGGGAGCCGGCGCGGATGCGTTCGAGGAAGTGCCGGCCGCGTTCGTCCAGGCGTTCGGCATACTCGTCGCCGACGATCCGCCCGAAGCCCTCGATGCGCCGCAACGGAGCGCGTAGGTCGTGCGAGACGGAATAGGTGAACGCGTCGAGTTCCCTGTTGGCCGCCTCCAGTTCGGCGGTGCGCTGGCGGACCCGTTGCTCCAGCTCGGTGTTGAGTCGGGTCACCTCGGCTTCCGCTTGCTGGCGGGCGGCGATGTCCCATTCGAGTTCGGCGTTCACCCCGGCGAGTTCCTGATAGAGCTCCCGAAGGCGGGCGGCCGTCGTGTTGAAGGCCGTCGTCATATGGTCGAGTTCGTCCGCGTTCCGCGGCTGGCGGCGCGACAGGACGAGCGGCGCCGACGTGGACCGCGGATCGTAGCCCTGCAGGAAGCCGGCGATGCTGACCAGATGGCGGGTGACCAGCCGATGGACGATGAAGAGGATGAACAGCGCCACCAGGAACGTCTTCACCCCCTGGCTGAGCAGGATGACCACCGCCTTGTCCAGCAGGCGGCTGTAGACGCCGGAAAGCGTCGCCTCGACGTGCAGGACGCCGATGGGATACACCGCGCCGCCATCCTTGTAGACCATCGGATAGTCACGGCCGATGACGGCCTCGGTGATGGGTTGGCCGATGGCGACCACGGCCCGCCGCTCGACCGCCCGGCCGGTCTCGCGCACTTCGAGGTACTGCATGTCCGGCAATCGCCGGATACCCTCAAGTTGCAGCCGGATCTGATCGACGTCCAGGCTCCACAGGCTGCCGCTGACGCTTTCCAGATAGCTCTTCTCGATGTCGTCGAGACGGCTGTGGATGACCCCCATGTCGGTGCGGTAATCGACGTAGAGCTGCAATGCCGTGGACATCAGCGTGACGGCGGAACTGAACAGCACGATCGCCGTCAGCAGCCGAAAGCCGATGCCCCGTCGCAACAGGCCGCTGGGCGGCGTCACGTCGCCATCGATCTGGTTCATGGAGCGCCTCACCGCGAATCGTTCCGGATGGCGCCAGAGAAGGGCTGGATCATTCCAAATCGAGGCTACTCCGCCCGCCCATCCGCGGCAACCGAGGTGCGCTGTCGGGTCGCACAGGAATGCCTTATTTTGACGCAGACTGGATGATTTGGTCGATGTCCAGCGTCGCCATGATCGCTTCCAGGCGGCTCAACACCACCTGTGCCTCAGGATAGCTCCGGGACAGCACGAGAAAGACGTCCTGCCGGGACAGAACGTCGGACTGAATGCCGGCGATGGGGTGGGCGGCGAGCACTTCCGTCGCCGGACCGGTGTAGTCGAGCAGGTAATCTCCCCGTCCGGCCTCCAGCATCGAGAAAGCGGCATCGTGTTTGATGGCGGAATGGTTGGTGACGGCGTTGCGCGGGTCGGTGATGAAGTTCAACAGCCCGCCATAGCTGTAGCCCCTGATGGTGATGACGCGCTTTCCGGCGAGATCCTCGTTCGACAGGATCGGCGGCTTGTCGGCAGCACGGTAGACCCGAATTTCGCTGCTGGTGACTGGATTTTTGCTCAACAGACAGCATTCCTGGAGTGCCGGAGCCTTGACGAGCATGGAGAACTGGGCGGTCCCGTCGCGCAGGTAGGTGAACATCCGCGCGGCCGGGTAGTCCTTGCCGTGCCAGGGAATGCCGGCCTTGGTGAACAGCACCGCGGCGACCCGCAACAGCGGGTTGTCGGGTTTCCCCCGCTCGTTGAGCCGGGTCGTCCAGACGGACTGGTCCGGATAGGCGTATTCGATTTCCAGCGGCCCGGCCAGCGCGCCTCCCCGCATCGGGATCGCCGCCGAAGCCAGCACCACGACCAAGCGCACCGCGCCGAGCCAGGAGGCCCCGATCATCCTCATGGTCCCCCTCTGTCGCACATGCGGTGCCCGAGAGTCCGACGCACAGCCGCAACCAGCCACAGTATACAGGGCTGCGCGTCGATCGCCATGGCCCGCGAAGACGCGGCACACAGCCTACGCACCGGGCAGGACTGGACCAACCACACCAGAACGACGCACACCGGCGCCGACAGCGTCGCGGCGAACCATAACAAAATCAATGGGAAGGAAGGTGGTGCCCAGGGACGGAATTGAACCGCCGACACGGGGATTTTCAGTCCCCTGCTCTACCAACTGAGCTACCTGGGCGCCGTGGCGGTCGTTGTTGCGGAGTTGGTGATCCGCGGCCCGCCGGGGTGGGGCGCTTATAGGCAAATTCGCCGGGGCTGTCCAGCCCATAACGCGATGTTTTTTCGTTCACTCGTCATCTTTTTTCGGGTCGTCCGGTCCCTCGTTGGTTTCCACCCGGTAGACGCCGCCCAGCCAGCGCGACAGGTCCACATCGGCGCAGCGTTTCGAACAGAACGGGCGGAGGGTTGCCTCCGCCGGCCTGCCGCAGATCGGGCATATTCCGGTGCCGGCCGCGTGTTCGGTCATGGATTCTCTCCCTTTGATCCGGGCGTCAGCAGGGCGGCCAGCGCCGTGCCCCGCCGCGCCCGCGTCATCTCCACCAAGCCCAGCTTGGACAGGCCATAAACCTGGGTCTGCGCCGGGTCGTCGGCCACCGCCGCCGACAGCGCGTTCAACAGGCGCTCCGCATCTCCGCGGCCCTTCATGTTGACGAAGTCCACCACAACGATGCCGCCGACGTTGCGCAGTCGAAGCTGCCGGGCGATCTCGCGCGCCGCCTCTAGATTGACGTCCAGCGCGTTGCCGCGCTCGCCGGCGTTCACGTCCACCACGGTCAGCGCCTCGGTCCGCTCGATCACCAGCGAACCGCCCGCCGACAACGGCACGCGCGGCCCTAGCAGGGTGTCAATCTCCTCGTCGAGGTCGCGCATCTCGAACAGGCCGGGCGAGGCCGTGTATGCCTCGACACGGTCGGCGAGGTCGGCGGCGAACTCCGCGCACCAGTCCGCCAGGGCGGCGGCGTGGCTCTTGCCCTCGGCGACAATGCGCGTCGGGCTGCCATGCTCGATCAGCGCGCGCTGTGCCGCGTCCGGGCCGTGGCGCAGCAGGGCCGGCGCCGAAGTGGCCGCCTGCTGCACCGCCCGCCACGCGAGCACCAGTGCCTCGGCCTCGGCGGCCAGCACGTCGGGTGCGGCGGTGGCGGCGCCGGAGCGGGCGATCCAGCCCTCCCCCAGCACCACCGCTTCGAGGCGGCGGACCAGCTCGGTTCGCGCCGGCCCCTGCACCAGACGCTTCGACACGGCGATGCCGCGGGCCAGCGGGGCGTGCACCAGGAAACGGCCGGGCAGCGTGACGTCCATGGTCAGCGTCGGCCCCTTGGCGCCCACCGCGTCGGCCTTCACCTGCACCAGCACCGGCTGGCCGGTGCGCAGCAGCGTGCCGATTCGCTCGACACGCCCCTTAGGGCCGCGCGCGTCGGCCACGCCGAGCAGGCCGGGCTTACCCGTCCCAAGCTCGACGAAGGCGGCGTCCAGACCGGTGGCGATGCGCTCCACCCGGCCGAGGAAGACGCTGCCGAGCAGCGACGGCCGCTCGGCGTTGTCGATGTAGAGGTCGGTGAGCCGGCCGCCGGTCAGCACCGCCGCCCGCATCAGCGGCCCGAGGCGATCGACCAGAACCTCCGGTGCGCTCATCTGGACATACTCAAGGCAGCGGATAGCCGGCGCCGCGCAGCATGCCGGCCACTTCGAACAGCGGCAGGCCGACGACGTTCGCGTAGGACCCGCCGATCCATCGCACCAACGCCGCGGCGCGGCCCTGGATGGCGTAGCCGCCGGCCTTTCCGTGCCATTCGCCGGACGCGATGTACGACTCGGTCTCCTCGTGCGACAGCGGCTTGAAGGTGACGTCGGTGCGCACCAGCCGCTCGACCGGGCGCTCCGATTCGGGCGCCAGCAGCACGACGCCGCCCAGCACGCGGTGACGGCGGCCGCTCAGCAACGCGAGGCAGGCGCGCGCCTGCGACTCGGTCTCGGCCTTGGGGAGGATGCGGCGGCCGCAGGCGACCACCGTGTCGGCCGCCAGCACGAAGCAGCCGGGATGGCGCGCCGCCACAGCTTCGGCCTTGGCGAGCGCCAAACGCGCGGCGTGTTGCGGCGGCAATTCGTGCGGGAGAGGAGATTCGTCGATGTCGGCCGGGTCCACCGTGTCGGGGATGAGGCCGATCTGGCGCAACAGGTCGAGTCGGCGCGGCGACGCCGACGCCAGGACGAGCCGTTGCGTCGGTCGCTGCACCTGCATGTCAGGAACCTGTGAGCCCTGGGGCTTACTTGAAACGGAACGTGATCCGACCCTTGGTCAGATCGTAGGGCGTCATTTCCACGTTCACGCGGTCACCCGCCAGCACGCGGATGCGGTTCTTGCGCATCTTGCCCGAGGTGTGCGCCAGCACTTCGTGGTCGTTGTCCAGCTTCACCCGGAACATCGCGTTCGGCAGCAGTTCAACCACCGTGCCCGAAAACTCGATCAGATCTTCCTTGGCCATATGCCCTTTTGTCCACTCTGGTTTTGCGGCAATAACTGACCCTCCCGCGGCTCCGGGTCAAGGGGGATTACCGTATGCGCAGGCTTGAACTGCACCGGGAGTGATATTTTGCCCGCAGACGGCCGTCAACCCTGCGACGTGTCGTCGATGTCGTCGCCCGAGTCGGTCGCGCGGCCGGTGTCGGTCATGCGGAAGGAGCCCATGGGCGAGGCCGCGCTGCCGTCGAGTTGCGAGGGCTGCTCGGCGGCCTTGGCGATCGCGGCGAACATGTCGCGCTGATCCCTCTCCATGCGGTTGGTCAGGCGCGCCACCGTCTCCCGCGCGCTCAGCGCCTGCCCGCTGCTGCGGTCGTAGAACAGGTTGTGGTTGGCCTTGGCGGCGTGCGGCAGCACATCCGCCGCCACCGCGCCGGGCGAAGCCTCCGCCGTCTTGATCAGCTTGGCGGCGCCGCCCACGCCCATGACGTAGGCGATGCGGCTCTCGGCCTCGGTGGCCGGGCGCTTCAGGCGCTTTTCCAGCCGTTCGCGCCCCTCGGCGAGGTAGCGGCCGGCCATGCCGGCGGAAACGTCCACGTCGTGGCGCAGATCAAGGATCTGCTTGCGCGCCGCCGCGCTCTTGACGACCGGGATGCCGTTGCGGTTCTCGATCTGCCGGGCAAGGTCACCCAGGCCGTAGGCCGAGCCGTGGCGGCGGACCAGATCCAGCCACGTGCGTTCGAGGAACTGGAAGGGGCCGGCGGCCGAACTGGTCTTGTTCTTGGCCGTGGGGTTGAGCCCGCTCTCCTGCGTCGCCTGGGCGAGGATGGCGGTGAAGCTGTGCCCGGACAGACCGGCGACCTGCCGACTGGCCTGCACGATGCGGTCGGCGTCGGTGGTCGCAGTCTCGACCAGCGGCACCGAGGGACGGCCGGTGGACAGCGTCCGCGCCTTCTGGGCGCCCACCGCCTGGAGGTCCGCCAGCGCGGCCTGAAAGCCGCCCGCGGACGTGCCGGTGTTGGCCGGCGGTTCCGGCTTGCGGTCGGGAATCGGGGCGACGGTGGGGTGGGCGACCTTCATGCGTCTCCGGTGCCGGACGACCGGCACCGCCTGTTCGATGAAACCACCTCCATTGATAGCATGGCCGGTTAACAAAGTCCTGATTTCACGGATGGCGGAGGGACCGCCGCCTCAACGTTGTCACGCGGCGCGCGGATCAACCTCGCGGGCGATGGAGTCGCCGACGGTCTGCCGGGCCAGCGACAGGTCATGCGCCTGCTGAAGATTGAGCCAGAACTCCGGTGACGTGCCGAAGTAGCGCGCCAGCCGCAACGCGGTGTCCGCGGTAATGCCGCGCTGCTCCCGAACGATCTCGCCGATGCGCGTCGCCGGAACCCGTAAGGCGATGGCAAGCCCATTGGCGCTGATCCCGAGTGGCGCCATGAACTCCTCGCGAAGCACTTCGCCGGGATGGGTGCGGATGCGCATGTCGGGCGATCGGTCCCACGGTTCCACCTTGCCTTCCCAGGCTTGCAGTTCCTCGTCCGGTTGGGGCTCGAAGAAGGATTCCGGCAGCGTGTAGGACAGGACCCCGCCTTCGCGTGGCTGGCGCTCTTCGACCGCAACCAGCTTGACGAGGGGACGGCCAGCCCTGGCGATGATGATCTCTTCGCCTCCCTGCGCGCGGGCGAGCAGGTCCGACAGGTGGGCCTTGGCTTCGGACACGTTGACGACGGTCGGCATGGAGAGTCTCCGGCTGCTGACGCAATTATGGCCCGGAGGGCGGACTTGGCCAATGCGGCAGACCACCCCGTCTCTACACCGTCGGTCCACGGGTCGTCGGGAAGCGTTCCTTCACCTTGTCCATCAGGCCGTCGCGCACCTTGCGGTAGGCGGCCAGCATGGTCTCGCGGTTGCCGTCCACCAGAGTCGGGTCGAAGGTGTGCCAGAACTCCACGTCGCAGGCCATGGTGCGGGTCAACTCGATGGCGCGGTGGTGCGCCTCGGGCGACAGCGAGATGATCAGGTCGAAGGAGGTGTCCTCCAACTCCTCGAAGGTCTTGGTGACGTGGCGGGAGATGTCGATGCCCAGCTCCTCCATCGCGGCGACGGCGAAGGGGTCCACCCCGTCCGATTCGCGCACGCCCACCGAATCCACGAACAGGCGCTGGCCGTGGAAATGGCGCAGCATGCCGGCCGCCATGGGCGAGCGAATCATGTTGAACGTGCAGGCGAACAGGACGCTGGAGACCGGGAGGGGCTGGAGGAGTGCCGCCATGCCGCGAGCCGCCGCCTTCAGCCGCGGATGTGGAGGACGCAGATGAGCGTGAACAGCCGGCGCGCGGTCTGAAGGTCCATCTCGACCTTGCCGGCCAGCCGTTCGCGCAGCAGCTCCGATCCTTCGTTGTGCAGGCCGCGCCGCCCCATGTCGATGGCCTCGATCTGCGACGGCGTCGAGCGCTTGATGGCGTTGTAGTAGCTCTCGCAGATCAGGAAGTAGTCCTTGACGATGGTGCGGAACGTCGTCAGCGGCAGCGTCACCTTGGACAGCGCTTCGTCGCTGTCCTTCCGGATGTCGAAGATCAGCCGGTTGTCCTGGATGGACAGGTGCAGGTGGTACGGCCCGTCGTCCGCATGGTCGCAGGGACAGAACTCGTTGTCCTCCAGCAGGTCGAAGATGGCGACGGCGCGCTCGTGTTCGACCTCCGGCTTGCGCCGGACGACGCTCTGCTCGTCCAGCGTGACGTGGACGATGCGGCGGGCGGCGGGCGCGCTCACACCCCACCTCCCGGCAGCCGCAGCGCCACCGACAGCGCGTGGGCGTCCAGCCCCTCGGCGCGGGCCAGCGTCACCGCGGCCGGACCGATGGCGTTCAGGCTGGCGGCGTCGCAGCCCACGAAGGTCGTGCGCTTCATGAAGTCGAGCACGTTGAGCCCCGACGAGAAGCGCGCGGTGCGCGAGGTCGGCAGCACGTGGTTGGGGCCGGCGACGTAGTCGCCGATGGCCTCCGGCGTGTGGCGGCCGAGGAAGATGGCACCGGCGTTGCGGATCGTCGCGGCGAGCGCGTCGGGGTCCTCCACCGCCAGTTCCAAATGCTCCGGCGCCAGCCGGTCGACCAGGGCCGGCGCGTCGGCCTTCAGGTCGCGCACCAGGATGACGGCGCCGTGCTCGCGCCAGCTCTCGCCGGCGATTGCAGAGCGCGGCAGGGTTTCGAGGTGCTTGTCCACCGCTGCGCACACCGCTTCGGCGAACGCGGCATCGTCGGTGATGAGGATCGACTGCGCCGAGGTGTCGTGCTCGGCCTGGGACAGCAGGTCCATGGCGATCCACGCCGGGTCGTTGTGCTTGTCGGCGACCACCAGGATCTCCGACGGGCCGGCGATGGAGTCGATGCCCACCACGCCGTAGACCTGCCGCTTGGCGGCCGCGACGAAGGCGTTGCCGGGGCCGACGATCTTGTCCACCGGGGCGATGGTCGCCGTGCCGTAGGCCAAGGCACCCACCGCCTGGGCGCCACCCACCCGGTAGATTTCGGTGACCCCCGCACGGCGCGCGGCGGCGAGCACCAGCGGGTTGAGCTTGCCGTCCGGCGTCGGCACCACCATGGCGATGCGCGCCACACCCGCCACCTTGGCCGGCATGGCGTTCATCAGCACCGACGACGGGTACGCCGCCGTGCCGCCCGGCACGTACAGGCCGACCGCCCCCACCGCCGTCCAGCGCGCGCCCAGGCGCACCCCGGCCGCGTCGGTGTAGTCCAGCGCCTCGGGCACTTGGTTGCGGTGGAACGCCTCGATGCGCTCGGCCGCAGTGTCCAGCGCCGCCAGCAGGTCCGGGCCGCACTGCGCCATCGCAGCGTCGATCTCCGCGGCCGGAATGCGCAACTGGTCGGCCGTCAGGGTCTGGCGGTCGAAGCGGGCGGTGTAGTCGAGCAGCGCGGCGTCACCGCGGGTGCGGACATCCTCCAGGATGCCGTGCACGATGGCCTGCACGTCCTCGGCAACCTCGCGCTTGGCGTGCAGCAGGCCGCGAAAGCCGTCTTCGAAGCGGGGATCGGCGGCATCAAGCCTTGCGGGCATCGACGGCCTCCCGGAACTTGTCGATCCACATGGAGATCTCTTCCGGCCGCGTCTTCATGGCAGCGCGGTTGACGATCAGGCGCGAGGTGACATCGGCGATGTGCTCGATCTCCACCAGGCCGTTGGCCTTCAGCGTCGAGCCGGTGGACACCAGATCGACGATGCGCCGGCACAGGCCCAGCGTCGGCGCCAGTTCCATGGCGCCGTTCAGCTTCACGCACTCGGCCTGGACGCCGCGGGCGGCGAAGTGCTTCCGCGTCACCTCGGGGTACTTGGTGGCCACGCGCAGATGGCTCCAGCGCGAAGGGTCGTCGCCCTTGACCATCGCCTCCGGCTCGGCGACCGACAGGCGGCACTTGCCGATGCCGAGGTCGAGCGGGGCGTAGATCTCCGGGTAGTCGAACTCCATCAGCACGTCGTTGCCGGCCACGCCCAGATGCGCCGCGCCGAACGCCACGAAGGTGGCGACGTCGAACGAGCGCACGCGGATGATGCTGAGATTCGGCACGTTGGTTGCGAAGCGCAGGAAGCGGCTGTCCTCGTTGTCGAACTCCGGCTCCGGCACGATGCCGGCATGGGTCAACAGCGGGCGCAGTTCCTTAAGGATGCGGCCCTTGGGCAATGCCAGCACCAGCGCGTCATCAGGTGACGCGGCCTGCGGAAGGGTGGCGGCGGACAAAGAACTCTCCTCGGCTTATCCGATCGCCGATTGATAGCCACATTCCGCGCCGCCGTCACGCACAACGGTGCTCCCTCATCGGGAGAAGCCGAATTTACACATCATGAATGTAATGTATAAAATTCCACACCGCGCATTCCACAAACCGCTTGACAAATTCCCCGCCAAGAAAGTAGAAAAGTCCCCGGACGCTCACCGTGAACGCCCCGCGGCAATTTGAACTCAGCAGCTTGCGCCGCGTCACCAAACGCTAAAGCGCCACGATGCCGGTCGTGGACCTGACACAGGAGACCGGAAATGACGACCGCCCTCCCCGCCTCCCCCACCCTGCGATCCACCTGCCAGCGAATGTGTCGCCGCGGCTGACGCCGCCCGCCTTCGCACACACCGGATCGACCGCGTGGCCCGTTGCGCCGCGCCAGGGGGAGTTTTTGCCATGTCCCAGCCTCACGCCTACGCCATCGAAGTCCGGGGCCGCTCGGCCGGCATCGTCGTCGCAGAGAGCCGCGGCTTCACCTTCTTCGCGTCCGATTGGGCGTTCCGCGACCTCGACCGCCGCCGCTTCCGCCATGTCGGCCAAGCCGAGCGTGCCGCCGAGCAACTGCTGCGCAACCGCCGCGCGGCTTAAGAAAACCAAGGGAAACACACGACCATGAAGACCCTGCTGACCGCGGCCGTGCTGGCCGCCGGGCTCCTGTCCGCCACGGCCGAGGCGGCTCCGCTGAAGATCGGCGTGTCCGCCGGCCCGTACGGCGAGATCCTCGACTTCACCGCCAAGATCGCCGTGAAGGAGGGCCTGGAGGCCAAGGTGATCGAATTCACCGACTGGAACATGCCCAACGCGGCGCTCCAGGCCGGCGACATCGACGCCAACAACTTTCAGCACCAGCCCTTCCTGGACAACCAGATCAAGCAGCGCGGCTACGAAATCGTTCCCGTCGCCAAGAGCGTCGTCGTCCCCATGGGCGTTTACGCCAAGAAGGCCAAGACCCTCGCCGAACTGAAGGACGGCGCCACCATCTCCATCCCCAACGACCCGACCAACGGGGCGCGGGCGCTGGGGCTGCTGGCCGACGC
Source organism: Azospirillum terrae (assembly GCF_053470425.1). Lineage (NCBI taxonomy): Bacteria > Pseudomonadati > Pseudomonadota > Alphaproteobacteria > Rhodospirillales > Azospirillaceae > Azospirillum > Azospirillum terrae. The sequence continues at coordinate 161,191 of NZ_JBPXMR010000007.1, forward strand.
CGGGCTGATCACGCTGAAGGGCGCCGGTGGCGCGGGCACCACCATTGTGGACATCGCGTCCAACCCCAAGGGCTTGAAGTTCATCGAGCTGGACGCCGCCCAGCTGCCGCGCTCGCTGGACGACGTGGACGCCTCGGTCATCACGCTGAACTACGCGGTGCTGGCTGGGCTGGACCCCAAGGGTGCTTTGAAGCTGGAGGACGACCAGTCCAAGTGGCATCTGGTGTGGGCGGTGCGCAAGGACCGGCAGGACGATCCGTCCATCAAGCGGTTTATTGAGATTTACCGCTCGCCCGAGGTGCGGCAGTTCATCCTGACGCGCTTCAACGGCACCATCGTCCCGACTTGGTGAGTGGAGACCGGCGCCCGGCCGGCACCAGATGCCCACGCAACGCACTGGTGCCGGCCGGGCGCCGCTCCTAAAACGAGCCCTTACTTTTCGGGCGGAAGAGCAGTCCGGCATGATCACGCTAGAGCACATCGAAAAGACCTATCCGGCCCGCGGCGGCGGCGAGTCCGTGACGGCGCTGGCCGACACCACGCTGACCATCGGGAAGGGCGAAATCTTCGGCGTCATCGGCCGCTCGGGCGCCGGCAAGAGCACGCTGCTGCGCACCATCAACCTGCTGGAGACACCGACCCGCGGCAAGGTGTGGGTGGACGGCGTCGAGATGACGGCGCTGAAGCCCGCGCAGCTGCGCGAGGCGCGGCACTCCATTGGCATGATCTTCCAGCACTTCAACCTGCTGTCGTCGCGCACGGTGTTCGGCAACGTGGCGCTGCCGCTGGAACTGGCCGGGGTGCCGAAGGCGCAGATCAAGGCGGCGGTAGAACCGCTGCTCGACCTCGTCGGCCTGGCGGACAAGCGTGACCGCTACCCGGCCGAGCTGTCGGGCGGACAGAAGCAGCGCGTCGGCATCGCCCGCGCGCTGGCCTCCAAGCCCAAGGTGCTTCTGTCGGACGAGGCGACCTCGGCCCTCGACCCGGAGACCACCGAACAGATTTTGCACCTGTTGGCGGACATCAACCGGCGCCTCGGCCTGACCATCGTGCTGATCACCCACGAGATCGCCGTCATCAAGGAGATCTGCCACAAGGTGGCGGTGCTCGACGGCGGGCAGGTGATCGAGACCGGGCCGGTCTTCGACATCTTCGCCCACCCGCAGAGCGCGGTGACGCGCAGTTTCGTCGATCCGGTCATCAACCGCGACCTGCCGGACAGCCTGAGGCTCCGCCTGTCGGCCGAGCCGGCGGGTGACAGCAACCCGGTGCTGCGCATCACCTTCACCGGTGAGCGCGCGACGGCGCCGGTCATCAGCCTGCTGAGCCGCAAGTTCAACATCGACATGAACATCTGGCACGGCCAGATCGACGAGATCCAGGGGGCGCCGTTCGGCACCCTGGTCGTCGAGGTGGTCGGGCCGCCGACCTCCATCGAGGCGGCGATCAGCCTTCTCAAAGTGAACAATCTCGGAGTCGAGGTGCTTGGCCATGCTGTCCCCGGAAATCATCGCGTTGCTGTTTAAGGCGACGCTCGACACGCTGCACATGGTGGCGGTGTCGGGGGCGCTGGGAACCTTGATCGGCCTGCCCATCGGCGTGGCTCTGGCCGTCACCGGCAAGGGCGAGCTGTTGCAGAGCCTGACCTTCAACCGCGTCTTCGGCGCGGTGGTGAACGTCGCGCGCTCGACGCCCTTCATCATCCTGGTGGTGGCGATCATCCCGTTCACCCGGATGGTCGCCGGCACCTCCATCGGCACCGCGGCGGCCATCGTGCCGCTGACCGTCGCCGCCATCCCGTTCATCGCCCGCATCGTCGAGGGCTCGGTGCGCGAGGTCGACCGCGGCCTGATCGAGGCGGCGCAGGCCATGGGAGCTACGCCGTTCCAGATCATCCGCAAGGTCCTGCTGCCCGAGGCGCTGTCGTCCATCACGCTGGGCCTGACCTTGGCGGCGGTCAGCCTGATCGGTTACTCGGCCATGGTGGGTGCGGTCGGCGGCGGTGGCTTGGGCGATCTGGGCATCCGCTACGGTTATCAGCGCTTCCTGCCGGAAGTGATGCTGGCGGTGGTCGTGGTGCTGGTGGTGCTGGTGCAGATCGTCCAATCGGCCGGCGACTTGCTCGCCCGCCGCTTCAACAAACGCAATTTGAAGACCTAAGAAACCTAAAAACGAGGAGAAGAGACATGTTGCGTACCCGCCTGCTTGGCGCCGTGCTCGGCGCTGCGGCTTTGACCGTCGCCGGCACCGCATCGGCCGAGACCATCAAGATTGGCGTCTCCGCCGGCCCGCACGCGCAGATCATGGAACAGGTGAAGCCCATCGCCGCAAAGCAGGGCCTGGACATCCAGATCATCGAGTTCACCGACTACGTGATCCCCAATCAGGCGCTGTCGCAGGGCGATCTGCAGGCCAACTCGTTCCAGCACGAGCCGTACCTGGACAATCAGGTGAAGGACCGCGGCTATGAGATCGTCAACGTCGGCAAGACCGTCGTCTTCCCCATGGGCATCTACTCCAAGAAGGTGAAGAGCCTCGCTGAGCTGAAGGACGGTGCCAAGATCGCCGTTCCCAACGACCCGACCAACGGCGGTCGCTCGCTGCTGCTGCTCCAGGCCAACGGGCTGATCAAGCTGCGCGACGGCGCCGGGCTGAAGGCCTCGCCGGTGGACATCAAGGAGAACCCGAAGAAGCTCCAGATCCTGGAGCTGGACGCGGCGCAGTTGCCGCGCTCGCTGGACGACGTGGACGCAGCGGCGGTGAACACCAACTACGCGCTGGAATCGGGGCTCGATCCCAACAAGGACACCATCGCCAAGGAAAGCGCCGACAGCCCGTACACGAACATCATCGCCGTGCGCAAGGCGGACAAGGACAAGCCGTGGGTCGCCGCGCTGGTCCAGTCCTACCACTCGCCCAAGGTGAAGCAGTTCGTACTCGACAAGTTCAAGGGCGCGGTCGTTCCGGGCTGGTGAGCCCGGATGAACGAGGGGCCTCGCGAGGCCCCTCGTCGTTTCGTCACCCCGTCACGAACCAACTGTTGTTGACCTGCTCGCGGCGGATGTTTTCCAGCGTGACGCGGTCGTCGTGGCCCAGATCCACCACGGCGAAGCCTCTGGAGTCCGAGGTCACCTTGTGCCGCTGGCCGGACGCCAGTTGAATGCGGTCGCCGGCCGCGTAGTTGAAGTCGGTGATGCGGTCCGCGCCGCTGCCGGAGGCGAAGCAGAACCGGTCGGCGCCGTCGCCGCCGGTCAGGAGGTCGTTGCCGCGGTCACCCCACAGCCGGTCGGCACCGGCCCCGCCGTTCAGCGTGTCGTTGCCGACGCCGCCGTACAGCCAATCATCATTCTCCCACCCATTGATCAGGTCGTCGCCGGCAAGCCCGGAGAGCGTGTCCTTCCCTGCCCCGCCGGCCAGCGTGTCGTTGCCCGTCGTGCCGGTCGTGCCGACGCCCGCGGGCGGGTTCGCCACCGGGGCTCCGCCCGGCACGATGGAAAAGCTGCGGCCGGTGAACTGCTCGGCGTAGCTGTCGATGGAATACATGTAGTTGCTGGTGATCGTCGGAGTCAGGTCCGACATGATCGTCCCGGTGGCCGTCTGCCCCTGGTAAGTGGCGCCGCCGGCATACTCGTCGAAGGCGCCGAGCATGTGGCCGTACTCGTGCGCCGCCAGTTCGTCCTGGTAGCTCGGCCCCCAGGCGGTGTCGAGGTACCAGTTCAGCATGTCGCCGCCGCCGGCCGTGTTGTGCACCGCCACGTCGTAGTCGGCGCCACTGTCGACGAACTGCACGTCGAAGCGGATCGCGTATTGGCCGGAGCTGTCGGACAGGCTGAACTTGTTGTTCCAGATCTGCTCGATCCCGCTTTCCCAGACCTGTTTGTAGGCGCCGGGGTCGTCGCCGGTGAGATGGATCTTGGTTTGCACGGTGAAGGCACTGCCGTCGAAACCGAGGCCGTACTTCACTTCCCAGGCGTAGCCGCCGTCCGCCCGGTTCTCATAATAATCCACCGGCTTCGCTGAAAAGCTGGCGAAAGGCGCCGGTGGCGCCGCGGCCACCGCATACCGCGGCCCATCAGCATCGCCGTATGATTCCCCAAGTTCCCGTCCGAACAGCATCGCAGGTCTCCGCCTTGGTTGCTTTGACCAAAGCTGCGCCTGCCGTGGAGACTTTGTTGTGACCAAACCTGGGCTTGGCCTATTTAACTAGTTGTTTTATAACGAAGTATCGGTCTAGGTCCGAGGGAGTAGACCGGACCACCGTTCGGGTGGCCCGGACCACGAAACCCTGTTACTCCGAAGCCTTAGTTACTCCCCTGCCATCGCCACCGGGCTGGGCGCGGCGTTGACCGGGGCGGCGAGTTGGGCGTCCACGACGGCGATGGCCGTCATGTTCAGCAGGCCGCGCACGGTCACCGACGGCGTCACGATGTGCACCGGGCGCGCGGCGCCCAGCAGCATCGGCCCGACGTTCTGCGCGTCGCCAAGGATCTTCAGCATGTTGAAGGCGATGTTGGCGGCGTCCAGCGTCGGCATGACCAGCAGGTTCGCCTCGCCCTTGAGGCGCGAGTCCGGCAGCACGCCCTTGCGGATCGCTTCCGACAGCGCCGCGTCGGCGTGCATCTCGCCGTCCACTTCCAGCTCCGGCATCTCGCGCTCGATCAACTGGTAGGCCAGCCGCATCTTGCGGGCACTGGGCGTGTCGGCGCTGCCGAAGTTGGAGTGCGAAAGCAACGCCACCTTGGGCTCGATCCCCAGACGCCGCACCTCTTCCGCCGCCAGCCGGGTGATCTCTGCCACCTGCTCGGCGGTGGGGTCGGGGTTCACGTAGGTGTCGCAGAGGAAGTAGGTGCCCTTGGTGAGGATCAGCATGTTCATGGTGGCGCCGACGTTCACGCCCTTGCGCAGGCCGATCACGTCCATGATGTGCGCCAGATAGTCGTTGTAGCGCCCGGACGTGCCGCAGATCAGCGCGTCCGCCTCGCCGCGCTTGACCATCAGCGCGCCGAACACCGCCGGCTGGCTGCGCAGCACGTTCATGGCGTGCGCCGGCGACACGCCGCGCCGGCCCATGGAGCGGCGGTAGATCTCGGCGTAATTGTGGTAGCGCAGGTCGCGGAGGATCTCGATGACCTCGACGTTCTTGCCCGGCTTCAGGCGCAGGCCGAGTTCGGCGATGTTGCGGTCGATGACCTCGCGCCGGCCGATCAGGATCGGCTGGGCGATCCCCTCGTCCAACGCGCTCTGGGCGGCGCGCAGCACGCGCTGGTCCTCGCCCTCGGCGTAGACGACGCGCTTGGGCGCCTGCTTGGCGCGGTCCATCACCGGCTTCATGACGAGGCCGGAGCGGAACACGTACTGGCCGAGCTGGTCGCGGTAGGCGCCGAAGTCGGCGATGGGGCGCGTCGCCACACCGGATTCCATCGCCGCACGGGCGACCGCCGACGACACCTCGACGATCAGGCGCGGGTCGAAGGGCTTGGGCAGGATGTATTCGGGGCCGAAGCGCAGTTTCTCGCCGATATAGGCGGCGGCCACCACGTCGGACGGTTCGGCCTGCGCCAGCCCGGCCACGGCGTGCGTAGCGGCGATCTTCATCTCTTCATTGATGGTCGTCGCACCGACGTCGAGCGCGCCGCGGAAGATGAAGGGGAAGCACAGGACGTTGTTGACCTGGTTCGGATAGTCCGAGCGGCCGGTGGCGATGATGGCGTCCGGCCGCGCCTCGCGCGCCACGTCGGGCATGATCTCCGGCTCGGGGTTGGCGAGCGCCAGGATCAGCGGGTTGGCCGCCATGCGCTTGACCATCTCCGGCTTCAGCACCTTCGGACCGGACAGGCCGAGGAACAGGTCGGCGCCGTCGATCACCTGATCCAGCGTGCGCAGGTCGGTGGTCTTCGCGTAGGCGTCCTTGAAGGGGTTCATCTCCTCGTTGCGGTGCGTGTGCACCAGCCCGACGCGGTCGATGAGCCAGACGTTCTCGCGCTTGATCCCCAGGCTGACCAGCAGATCAAGGCACGCGATGCCCGCCGCACCGCCGCCGGTCGAGACCACCTTGACCGAACCGATGTCCTTGCCGACCAGCTTCAGGCCGTTGAGCACCGCGGCACCGACGACGATGGCGGTGCCGTGCTGGTCGTCGTGGAAGACCGGGATCTTCATGCGCTCGCGGCAGCGCCGCTCGACCTCGAAGCAGGCCGGGGCGGCGATGTCCTCCAGGTTGATGGCGCCGAAGGTCGGCTCCATCCGCACGATGGTGTCGACCAGCCCGTCGACGTCCAACTCGTTCAACTCGATGTCGAAGCAGTCGATGCCCGCGAATTTCTTGAAGAGGACGGCCTTGCCCTCCATCACCGGCTTGGCGGCCAGCGGTCCGATGTTGCCCAGCCCCAGCACCGCCGTGCCGTTGGTGACCACCGCCACCAGATTGGCGCGGGTGGTCAGTTCAGCCGCCTGCACCGGATCGGCGTGGATCGCCATGCTGGCGGCAGCCACACCCGGCGAGTAGGCCAGCGCCAGATCGCGCTGGTTCGCCATCGCCTTGGTGGCGACGATCTCCAGCTTACCCGGCTTCGGCTTGCGGTGGTATTCAAGCGCCAAGGAATCGAGATCGCTGGATTCGCGGGACATGACGGACTCCCCAGTTAACCTGTTTTAAGTTAATTGGTCGCGCGCGACCAAACCGACAGACCGGTTATACCGCATTCGCCCCGGCGCACAAGGCACTGCCGGAGCATAGCAGCGACATGGAAACAAGGGCGGCCACGTGTGCCGCCCCTGTTCCGTTTCAACAGCCCTTCATTACGAAGGTGCCGCGTCAGATCTTGGCGATGGCCGGCTCGCGGAAGAAGTGCTGGTACTCCTCGACCGCCTTGGTCTCGTCGAACTCGCCTTCCATCTTGGCGACCACCACGGTGGCGACGCCGTTGCCGATCAGGTTGGTGATGGCGCGGGCCTCGGACATGAAGCGGTCCACGCCCAGCAGCAGGGCCAGACCCTCGACCGGCAGCGTGCCGGTGGCCGACAGCGTGGCGGCCAGGGTGACGAAGCCGCCGCCGGTGACCGCCGCCGCACCCTTGGAGGTGACCATCAGCAGGCCGAGGATGGTGATCTGCTGCCAGATCGTCAGGTCGATGTTGAAAGCCTGGGCGATGAAGATCGCCGCCATCGACAGGTAGATGGAGGTGCCGTCCAGGTTGAACGAGTAGCCGGTCGGGATGACCAGACCCACGACGTGCTTGGAGCAGCCGAACTTCTGCATCTTCTCCATCATGCGCGGCAGCACCGATTCAGAAGACGAGGTGCCGAGCACGATCAGCAACTCCTGCTTGATGAAGCGCAGGAAGCGCCACAGGCTGAAGCCGTACAGGCGGGCGATGGTGCCCAGAACCAGGAAGACGAAGATCGCCATGGTGACGTAGACGGCGGCCATCAGCTGGCCCAGCGACAGCAGCGAGGCGACGCCGTACTTGCCGATGGTGAAGGACATGGCGCCGAACGCACCCAGCGGGGCGACGCGCATCAGGATGCCGATGACGCCGAACAGACCGTGCGCGACCTTGTCGAAGATGTCCTCGACCAGCTTGCCCTTCTGGCCCATGGCGGCCAGCGCCACGCCGAAGATCACCGCGAAGAACAGGATCTGCAACATATCGCCCTTGACGAAAGCGCCGATGGCGTTTTCGGGCACGATGTTCATGAAGAAGTCGAGGGTCGAATGCGCCTTCGCCTCGGAGGCATACTTGGCGACCGCCTCGGCCTTGAGCTGACCGGCGTGGATGTTCATGCCCGAGCCCGGACGCACGAGGTTCACCACGATCACGCCGATGGCCAGCGCGAAGGTCGTCACCACCTCGAAGTACAAGAGCGCCTTGCCGCCGACCTTGCCGACCTTCTTCATGTCGCCGATCGACGAAATGCCGGTCACCACGGTCAGGAAGACGATCGGGCCGATGACCATCTTGATCATCTTGATGAAGACGTCGCCCAGCGGCTTCATCTCCACCGCCAGCGACGGGTAGAAGTGGCCGAGCAGGATGCCGATGGTGATGGCGGACAGAACCTGGACGGTCAGGTTCGTGTAGAACGGCTTCTTCTTAGCCGGCTGGCCGGAATGAGGCATGCGGAACTCCTTGGCGTTTCCCTAGGTCGCGCCGATGCGCGGCGCTTCTTGGTCTGGCCTCCATAAGGCAATTCGTGTGCCAAACGTCTGGGCGTTGACTCGCCTGGATTCCCCTTCCCCATGCGGGCGGAATTCCGCACAAGACCCGTTCGTTCGTGTGCGGATTTCCGCACACCGCGACCGAGACTTGCTGCGATGCAGCACGAACCGGAAGAAGCTTAGCCATTCACCGGGTTTCCGCGACATTCCATGAGCTTGCGCTTCGTTCCGAAAAGAGACCTTGCCCGCGCCGTTCGCCCGGCGCAGAACCGTAATGGTTAGAATGCATACGGGGCCAAGGGCGTGACGCGGACGGCGGGGATCACACGGCACGGGGGCGGTGCGCCATGAACGCGCCCGGCCGCATGCGCCTGCTGGCCCTGCTGGCCCTCATTCTCGGCGCGCCATTGGCGGCGGCGGTGGCGGCAGCGTGGGGCGAGCAGGCGGCCCGCGAGGCACTGCGCGAGGAGGGCCACGCCCAACTGGCGCTGTTCGGCGCCAACCTGCGCACCGAGCTGGAAAAGCACCGCGCCGTGCCCTTCGTGATGGTGCACGACCATCAGGTGGCCGACCTGCTGGCGCTGCCCGATCAAAACGCGGCCATTGCCATGAACCGCAAGCTGGAGGCCATCGCCGACGCGCTGCCGGCTTCGGCGCTGTACCTGATGAACACCGAGGGCATCACTGTCGCGGCCAGCAACTGGAACCGCCCGGACAGTTTCGTCGGCCAGAATTTCGCCTTCCGCCCCTACTTCCGCGACGCCATGACGACCGGCGAGGGGCACCATTTCGCGCTGGGCACCACGTCGCTGGTGCCGGGCTATTACACGGCGCACCGGGTGATGGCGGAAAACCGCACACTGGGCGTCCTGGTGCTGAAGGTCGCCTTCAACGCGCTGGAGGCCGGCTGGCGCGAGGCGACGCCGCGCGTTGCCGTGACCGACCGCGACGGCCTGGTCTTCATCACCAATGTGGATTCCTGGCGCTTCCACAGCCTGCCGACCGAGCACGCCGACGAGCTGGTGCCGATCAACGCCATCGATCCCCTGCCTTGGCGCGTCGACCCGCGCGGCGGCGAGATCGTCACGGTCGAGGAGAACCGCCAGCGCCGGCCCTACATCATGGCCTCGTCGGCGCTGCCCGATGGCGACTGGACTCTGCACCTGCTGACCCGGCTGGAGCCGGCCTACGCCCGCGCCCGGCAGGCGGCGCTGCTGGCGGCCGGCGCGGTGGCGCTGCTGGTGATGAGCGGCCTTCTGCTGGCCCAGCGCCGCTACGCCATACACGAGCGCCTCGCCATCCAGGAGGAGGCGCGGGCCGAACTGGAGCGCCGCGTCGCCGCCGCCACCACCGAGCTGCGCGCCCGCGAGAACGAACTGGTGCAGGCAGCGAAGCTGGCGGCGCTCGGCCAGATGTCGGCGGGCATCGCCCATGAGATCAACCAGCCCCTGGCCGCCATCCGCACGTTCGCCGACAACGCCGCCGTGCTGCTGGAGCGCGGCAAGGCGGCGATGGTGCGCGACAATCTGGCCGAGATCGCCGGCCTGACCGACCGCATGGCGGCCATCACCCGCCACCTGAAGGGCTTCGCCCGCCGCGCGTCCGGCACGCAGAGCGCCGTGGACGTGGCCGCCGCCGTGCGGCAGGCCCTGGCGTTGCTGGAAGCCAAGCTGCGCCGCGACGACGTAGCCATCGCGCTGGACTTGGCCGACGAGCCGGTGTGGGTGAACGGCGAGGACGTGCGGCTCCAGCAAGTGCTGGTCAACCTGTTCACCAACGCCGGCGACGCCATGCGCGGCAGTGCGGAGCGTACGCTGCACATCGGCCTGACGGTCGAGAAAGCCTGCGCCGTGCTGACCGTGCGCGACACCGGCCGCGGCATCGCCGACGACGATCTGGCCCGCCTGTTCGTCCCCTTCTTCACCACGAAGGAGGCCGGCGAGGGGCTGGGCCTCGGCCTGTCGATCTCGCACGGCATCGTGCGGGACTTCGGCGGCACGGTCGCCGCCAGCAACCACCCGGAGGGCGGCGCCTGCTTCACCCTTCGCCTGAAACGCACGGAGGCTCCGGCATGACCACGAGTGGCGCGGTGCTGTTCATCGACGACGAGCGGCCGATCCGCATGGCCGGCTGTCAGGCGCTCGACCTCGCCGGGTTCGAGGTGACGCCGTGCGAGAACGCGGAGCAGGGGTTGCGGCACATCAGCCGCGACTGGCCCGGCTGCGTCATCAGCGACGTGCGCATGCCGCGCATGGACGGCATGGAGCTGTTGCAGAAGATCCGCGCGCTCGACCCCGATTTGCCGGTGATCCTCATCACCGGGCACGGCGACGTGCCGATGGCGGTGCAGGCCATGCGCGACGGGGCCTACGACTTCATCGAGAAGCCCTTCCCCTCCGACCGGCTGGTGGAGATCGTCCGGCGCGCGGTGGACCGGCGGCGACTGGTGATGGAGAACCGCAGCTTGCGGGCCGAGCTGTCGGAGAAGTCCGCCGAGGCCTACCCGATCATCGGCCGCACGCCCGGCATCGAGCGCCTGCGCGCCACGATCTCCGCGGTGGCGGCGACCGCGGCGGACGTGCTGGTGCTGGGCGAGACCGGCACCGGCAAGGAACTGGTCGCCCGCAACCTGCACGCCCAGAGCCCGCGCCACAAGCACCCCTTCGTGGCGCTGAACTGCGGCGCCATGCCGGAATCCATCATCGAGAGCGAGCTGTTCGGCCATGAGCCCGGCGCCTTCACTGGCGCCCTGAAGCGCCGGGTGGGGCGCATCGAGCACGCCAGCCGCGGCACGCTGTTCCTCGACGAGATCGAGAGCATGCCCATGTCGCTCCAGGTGCGCATGCTGCGCGTCCTTCAGGAGCGGGTGGTCGAGCCGCTGGGCGGCAACGACATCGTGCCGGTGGATCTGCGCGTGGTCGCCGCCACCAAGGTGGATCTGCGCAAGGCTGCCGACGCGCGGACGTTCCGCGAGGATCTGTACTACCGTCTGAACGTGGTGGTCATCACCATCCCGCCGGTGCGCGAGCGCCGCGACGACATCCCCCTGCTGTTCCAGCACTTCGTCATGCAGGCGGCGCAACGCTACAACCGCGAGGCGCCGCACCTGACGGCGGTGCAGACGCACCGGCTGATGACGCACGACTGGCCCGGCAACGTCCGCGAACTGCGCAACGCCGCCGACCGCTTCGTGCTGGGCATCGACGAGGCCTTGGCGGCCTCGGCCCCAGCGGTGGGCGGCACGCTGTCGCTGGCCGAGCAGGTGGATCTGTTCGAGAAGAGCGTCATCGAGACGGAGTTGGCCCGCCACAAGGGCAGCATCAAGTCCACGGTGGAGGCGCTGGGGATTCCCAGGAAAACCTTCTACGACAAGCTCAAGCGGTACGGGCTGAGCCGCGAGGATTTCGTCGAGTAGCGCGGGCCTGGGAGAGCCGAATGGAACACCGTGGAACACTATGAAACAGTGTGCAGAGGGTGTTTCGTTCGTTGCCCTGGGCCAAGTGGGGGTGCCGGAGCGGAATCGGACGGCGGTGCGCACCGCGATCCCTCCCGCGACGGATTAACGGACTACAGTCCTAGCACACCCGCGCGGATTTTGCAAGATGCGGACGCGGTCAGCGCTTGGTGGTTTTCCGGCGTTTGGGTTTCGCCAGCTTCGGCGGCGGAAGATCTTTGACAGATAGGGGGCATTCGTTACCCTGCGGTGCCGAACAACAGGGGAAAGATGCCTACCATGACGAACGACGTGATCAGCGCCGGCAACATCGCCAAGGAACTCGGCCTGTCCGACGCCAAGGTGAAGAAGGCCATCAAGGAGTTGGACCTTCAGCCCGCCGCCAAGCGGGGTGTCTGCGCCTTCTACGCCCGCGCCGACGTGGAGCGGATCAAGGCGGCGCTCCTGCCGGCCTGACCGGAGCGCCTTATCGACTCTTGCGGCGTTTGCTTTTCGCGGGTTTGGGCGGCGAGGTCATCGCCTTGAGGACCGCCGCCTGATTCCGCTTCGCCGCCGCGGTGAACGCGCTGGTCCAGATGCCGGCCGCCCGGTTCGCCCAGGACAGCCAGACGCTGCGCGGAGAGCCCTTCATCGCTGGTCCCTTCTCGTGGTGCGAAGGGGATAACAGACGACGTTCCAATCCCTCTCCTGAACCGCGCCGGGTTTCCCGGAGGCCCCATTTCCTGAGAGGATGGGCAAACCGGCCTCCGGCGAACCCGGCGCGGTTCAGGTTCAGTTCAGGCTTTCAGGCTCCACCACCCTTGGAAACGTCACCGTAAACACCGCCCCCTGCCCCGGCGCGCTGTCCAGCGCGATGCGGCCCTTCAGCGAGCGTGTGGCAATATTGTATACAATATTGAGCCCGAGGCCGCTGCCGCCGCTCCGGCGGCTGGTGGTGAAGAACGGATCGAAGACGCGGGTGTGCAGCTCCGCCGGAATGCCGCGGCCGTCGTCGGAATAGACCAATTCCACCCCGTCCCCATCCAACCGGCGCACGGCGATGCGCAGACACCCGTGCTCGCCCGGCTCGTAGGCGTGCGTCAGCGAGTTCATCACCAGATTGGTCAGCAACTGGCTGAGCGCCCCCGGATAGCCGTCGAGAACGAGGCCGTCCGGGCAATCCACCTCCACCCGGTGAGCGGCGCGCTTCAGCCGGACGCCGAGGCTGCGCAGCACCTCGTGGATGTAGTCGCGCAGGTCGAAGGAGCGGCGCTCCTCGCTGGCCTGATCGACGGCCATCTGCTTGAAGCTCTGGATGAGCTGCGCGGCGCGTTCGATGTTCAGCATCATGATCTGGCTGGCCTCGGCCGCGGTCTCCATATAGTCGGCGAAGTCGGCCTTGCGCAGGCGGCCGGTATCGAACGCCCGCTGGACGTCCCGCATGCGTTCGGCCAGCAGCGAGGCGCCGGTCAGCGCGATGCCCACGGGCGTGTTGATCTCGTGCGCGACGCCGGCCACCAGCGCGCCCAGCGAGGCCATCTTCTCCGACTGGATCAGGTGGGCCTGCGCCTGCTTCAAATCGTGCAGCGCCTCTTCGGCCTGCTCCTTGGCGGTGCGCACCGACTCCTCGGCGCGGGCGCGGTCGGTGATGTCGACGTAGCGCCGCAGAAAGCCGCCGTCCGGCAGCGGCAGGTGCCGCGCGTCGAAGACGGTGTCGCCCCACAGGGTGAACTGGAAGTGGAAGGGCTGGTTGCGGCGCGCCGCCGCCACCCGCTCGACGGTGAAGGACTCCACGTCGACCGGGCCGTAGTCGCCCCGCGCCGCCATGGCGCGCACGATGTCCTCGAACCGGGTGCCGACCCGGATCGCGTCGTGCGGCAGGCGCGACAGATCGAAGTAGTTGCGGTTCCACAGCACCAGCCGCAGGTCGCGGTCGAAACCGGCGATGGCGTCGACCATGGTGTCGAACGCCGTCTCCAGCACCGCCTGCCGCTCCTGCAACGCGCGCAGGCGCCCGGCGGCGGCGGCGGTCTCCGGCACGTCGGTGCGCGCCACCGACAGCAGCCGGCCGCCCTCCCCGTCGTCCACCAGCGTCAGCGCCACCCAGACCCCGCCGCGCCGGCACAGCACCGCCATGGCGCCGCCCGACAGCCGGCGCACGATGTCGAACGCGCTCCGCCCCTCCGGGTCGGTGAGGGTGCCGTCGCGCACCACGGTGTTGAGCAACACCGCCAGCGGCATGTCCTTGAGGTTGCCGGACGCGAGATCGCCGGACGCGCCAAGCGAATCGGCGAAGGCCGGGCTCGCCCATATCAGGCGCCCGTGCGCGTCGAAGCGGGCCATTCCAGCGCCCGTCATGCGGCGGCATCTCCTCGCATCCACCGGACCGGTCCGGCGACGGGAAGAATAGCCGACGCCCCGCCCAAGACAAAGCGGCGTATTCTTACACAGACCGGCCGCATGACCGCGGCGCGCCGAAACCGGTATTTGGGGGTACGCGGGTATTCAGCGCTTGTCCTTGTCCCCTTGGGCCGCCATATCGGATTCAAGGGCTTCTGCACGACTGAAGCCGGTACCGCCAGCGGGACCGAACTCTTCTCGGTGCGTTCACGGGCGCGCCGGCTCTCACCCTCGCGGAAGGCCCCCGATGCCCAACAACGCGTCCGACGATTTTATCCCGGCCGGTCCGCCGGCTGAGCAGTGCCTGTCCCCGCGCCTGTCACAGGACGCGGTTGGCCACATCCTTGCCGCGCACCAGCTCTGGCTGATGAGCGGCGGCGCCGAGGGCGAATGCGCCGATCTGCGCGGGCTCAACCTGTATGGCCGTTCGCTGTGGCGGGCCGATCTGCGGCGGGCGCGGCTCGACGGCTGCACGCTGCGCGGCGCCGACCTCGACCACGCCGACCTGTCCGAGGCGTCGCTGATCGGCGCCTGCCTGGAGCGCGCCTCGCTGTGGTCCGCCCGGCTGCACCGGGCGCAACTCGCCTACGCCGACCTGTCCGGCGCCAACCTCGACCACGCCGACCTGTGCGGCGCCGACCTGACGGAAGCCAACATGGCCGGCGCGTCGCTGTGGGGGGCGCGGCTGTACGGCGCCGAGATGCTGCGCACCGAGGGATTAACGCCCGAACAACTCGCCACCGTGTCGGACGGCGGCGGCAGCCGCGCCCCCGTGCCCGGCGCGCCCTGACCACGGCCCGGCTCTAACGAACGACCCAAACGAACGACCAGGCCCAAACGAACGACCAGGAACGACAGAGGAGAGTCTCAATGTCCCGCGCCAACTACGTGGTCGTCGAACGGGAGGACGGCTGGTACGTCTCCTTCGAGCACAACGTCTACGGCCCCTGCCCCGGCGGCCGTGTCGGCGCGCTGATCACCGCCGTGCAGGCGGCGCAGCAGGCCGGCAAGGACGGCCACGCCGCCCAGGTTCTGGTGCGCGGGGCGGGCGGGACCCTGGCGCGCGCCTGGACTTTCGGCACCGACCCCTACCCCTGCCCTTGGGCCGAGGAGGCCCGCCTGGGCGCTTTCCCGGTGCGCGGCGCCCGCAAGGTGTCGCCCGCCGTCATCCCCAAGGAGGCGCGATGATCGACGGCGAACTGCTCGACCGCTACCGCGCGGCGTTCGGGGAGACGTTCACCGTCGGCCTTTGGGAGCGGCGTCCGGGCGACGCGGTCAATACGATGATGCGCGCCGCCCTGGCCGGCACCGGCCCGGCGGTGACCGACGACGCCATCGCCGCCGACCTGGCGTCCCGCATCGGCGCGCCGGAGAGCGAGGGGTAAGCGTTTAAAACTGCTTTCCGGCTGGCCCCAACCCCTCTCCCTCGACGGGAGAGGGGTTGGGGAGAGGGTGGCGCCGCGAAGCGGCCAGGAACTTATCCGCCGCCATCCAGCGGCTATCCCCCTCTCCCCACCCCCTCCCCCGCGAGGGGGGAGGGGCTATTTCACTCCCTACGCCGCCCGCTCCGACGCCCCGCCTTCACCCCGCTTCGGCGCGAGGTCGATGGCTTGGCGGAGCGCCTCCAGCATGCTGCGTTCGTCGGCGATGCCCTTGCCGGCGATGTCGAACGCCGTGCCGTGATCGACCGAGGTGCGGATCACCGGCAGCCCCACGGTGATGTTCACTCCCGCCTCCAGCCCCAGCACCTTGACCGGCCCATGGCCCTGGTCGTGGTACATGGCGACCACCAGATCGAAGTCGCCCCGCCCGGCGCGGAAGAACAGCGTGTCGGCCGGCAGCGGCCCCTCGACGTTCCAGCCCTTGGCGCGGCAGGCGGCGATGGCCGGCTCGATCTTCGCCTCCTCCTCGCCGTGGCCGAACAGGCCATGCTCCCCGGCGTGCGGGTTGATGCCGCACACGGCGATGCGCGGGTCGGAGATGCCGGCCTTCGCCAGCGTGGCGTGGCCGCGGGCGAGGGTGCGTTCGACCAGACCGGGCTCGATCTTGTTGACGGCGTCGATCAGGCCGATGTGCGTCGTCACGTGGATGACGCGCATCTTCGGCGTGGTCAGCATCATCGACACCTCCGGCGTGCCGGTCAGGTGCGCCAGCAACTCCGTATGGCCGGGGTATTTGTGACCACCGGCGTGCAGCGCCTCCTTGTTCAGCGGAGCCGTGCAGATGGCGTCCACCGCCCCGGAGACCGCCAGGTCGGTGGCGCGCTTGATGAACTGGAACGCCCCGTCGCCGGCCACCGGCGACAGTTTGCCCCACGGCAGATCGGCCGGGATCAGGCCGAGATCGACGCAGTCCACCGTGCCGGAGCGGAAGTCGGCGTCGCCCGGCCCCTGCACGCGCTTGACGATCAGCGTGCTGCCGACGATCTCCCCGGCCTGCTCCAGCCGGCGGGCGTCGCCGATCACCAGCGGCCGGCAGCGCTCGTACAGGTCGGCCTGCGCCAGACTCTTCATGATGATTTCCGGGCCGACGCCGGCCGCGTCGCCCATGGTGATCGCGATGATGGGTCCAGGCATCTTGCTCCTCACGTGATATGCGGCGCGGCCCTGCCGGTGCCCGCTTCCGGGACCGGCGGCAACCCTGTGGCGCGCAGGCGTTCGCGGCAGCGCACCAGCGTCTCGGGCGTGCCGAAGGCGCCGGCCTTGGTGATCAAGGGTATGCTCCGCGCCCCCTCCGCCAAGCCGAGCGGCACGCCCGGTTCCACCTCGCCCAGCAGGCGGATGGCGCCGATGCCCAGCGCCGCCAGGACGGCGCGCGCCGTCTCGCCGCCGGTCATGATCAGGCCGCCGATGCGCGGCGCCTGCTCGTGCACCAGCCGGCCGAGCGCCACCGCCAGCGTGTGCCCCTCGCGCAGGTCGGCCGACGGCCCGGTCTCGGTCATCAGCAGCAGGTCGTCGCCGGACGCCAGCGCTTCGCGCAGGTCCCGCTCGGCGTGGCCCCATTCGGCGGTGCCGGGGCCGAGGCGCAGCAGGTGCGGGTCGATGCACAGGCTGCGCACGCCGTGCACGCGGGCCAGTTCCTGCGCCTGGGCGCGCGCCACGCCGGACAGGCTGCCGACGATGGTCAGCACCGGGTCGAGCGGGTTGGGCACCGCAGGCTCCGGCAGGGCGCTCTCCCGCGCCAGCCCGAGCGCCCCCGGCAGATGCCGCGCCAGCCCCGCCGAGCCCACCCAGAACACCCGCTGCCGCACCGCGGCGGTGGCGCGGGCGAGGGTCGCCAGATCCTCCTCGGTCTCGGCGTCGCAGGCCAGCGCGTCCACGCCCTCGCCCAGCCAGCCGCTCAGCGCCTTGCGCACCGCCGCCTCACCCCGGCGGATCAGGTCGAGGCTTGCCAACTCCGCCTTCAGCCCCGCGGCCCGCAGCAACGCCGGCAGGTCGGCAACCCCGGCGATGCCCTCGTTGCGCCAGATCTCCGTCTCCTCCAGCGGCGTGCCCTTGACCAGCATGCGCCCCTGGCGCGTGGTGCGGCCGGTGGCCGGGAAGGCCGGGGCGACGACGGCGAGCAGCGCCGCGCCGTCCACACCGGCCAACGCCGCATGCACCGCCGCGGTTTCCGCCGCCCAGTTGCCGCGCAGCGTCGAATCGATCTTCTTGTAGAGCGCCACGCCCGGCGTGTGCAGCCGCCGCACCGCGTCCACGTTCAGCGCCGCCGCCGCTTCGCCGGCCAGGCGCCGGGTGTCGAGATCGAGCGCCACCGCGTCGGCGTCGGCCAGCGCGCCGCGCTGGTCGAGCAGCACCACCGTTCCCAGCCCAGCCGCCGCGACGGTGATGCCGCAGTCGGCCGCCCCGGACAGATCGTCGGCGATGATCAGGATGCCCGGCATCACGCACCCTTTCGCAAACGCTCGTTCTCGCGGGCGAGCTCGGCGCGGTTGGCGTTCTCGGCCGCCGCCTTGGTGATCGTGCCGGGCGGGAACTCCGCCATGCCCTCGCGGACGCGGACCCGGCCGGCCCACCACGCGGTCGCCAGCGGCACGCCGATCGCCGTCACCACCACGGCGGCGGCGACCAGCGCGGTGGCGGCCTGCGCGGCTTCGGCATAGGCGCTGTTGGCCGAGGCGACGATGGCCGGGACCGCCGCCGCGTTGCCGGCGGTGCTGGCCGCCGCGATGCCCGCGACGCCGTTGCCGCCGGTCATCTTGTCGGTGAGGATCAGCAGCACGCCCGACACCGCCAGCACGAACAGCCCGAGCCCGACGCCCAGCAGCCCCGCCGTCCACACCTTGGACAGGTCCAGCGTGGTGCCCAGCGCGAAGGCGAAGAACGGGATCAGCACCGGCACCGCCTTGCCGAAGAACTCGCGCAATTCCTTGTCCAGGTTGCCCAGCAGCATGCCGACCAGCAGCGGCAGCACCGCGCCGACCATGGCTTGCCACGGGAACGCCGACAACCCCGCCACGCCCAGCGAGACCATGGTGAGGAACGGCCCGGATTCCAGCGTCATCACCGAATAGGCGCCGACGTCCTCCGGCCTCCCGTACTGGCCCATCAGCGCCATGTAGAGGCCGCCGTTGGTGTCGTTGATGGCGGCGACGATAGCCAGGGTGGACAAGCCGGCGAACACGCCCGCGGTGATCGGCGCCTCGCCCAGCAGGCGGCCGAAGATGGCGGCGCACAGGATGCCGACGACGAACTTTGTGGCGAGCAGCGCGCCGCCCTTCTTCAGCACGTAGGGCGTGGCCGAGACGCTGATGGTGGCGCCCATGCACACGTAGAACACCGCCAGGATCGGCAGCGCCCCGGTGAACAGCGCCCCGGTGAAGGAACCGAAGAACTTGGCGGTGTTGGGGGCGAAGGTGGTGATGATCGCGCCGAGCAGCAGCGGCACGACCATCATGCCGCCCGGCACGCGCTCCACCGCCCGCTTGATGGGAACCTGGGCCATGACGTTTCCTTGGAAGATGCGTTGTTCGCTTGGGAACGCCAACAGAACGCCCTTGCGAATGTCGCGGATTCCCAGGACAACCGCCCCTCGGCATGGGGGGAGACGGACGGGCATGGGCGACGTTGCGGCGTATGGGGGGCTTTTCCTGACCGCGTTCGTCGCGGCGACGCTGTTCCCGGCGCAGTCGGAACTGCTGCTGGCCGGCTTGAGCGCGTCGGGCTCATACGACGTATGGCTTTTGCTGCTGGTGGCGACGGTAGGGAACGTGCTGGGCTCGGCGCTCAACTGGGCGCTGGGGCGCTATCTGATGCACTTCCAGGACCGGCGCTGGTTCCCGGTGAAGCCGCAGCACATCGAGAAGGCGATCGCGCGGTTTCAGCGCTTCGGCGCGTGGAGCCTGCTGTTCGCATGGCTGCCCATCGTCGGCGATCCGCTGACGCTGGTGGCCGGCATCCTGCGCGTGGACCTGCGGCTGTTCCTGCTGCTGGTGACGGTTGGGAAAGCCGGGCGGTACGCGGTGCTGGTGGCGGGGGTGGCGTAGGTCGTATCGAGCGCGGCGAAGCCTTGGACTTCGCCCGCGGCTCGACCCAACCTGCGAAACTCACCCCTCGGCGTGCAGCCCCTCGAAAATCTCCGCCAGCTTGGCATCGGCGTCCGGCCCGATCAGGGCGGCGACGGCGGCCAGCAGCCCCATCTCCTCCTTCTGGATGTGGAACAGCTCGCGTTCGCAGAACTCCAGGCCGGCCTCGCGGAACTCGGCCCAATCCTCCGGCGAGAACGCCCCGGCGGCCAGCGCGCCTTCGGCCAGGTCGGCGGCGACCTCGGCAACGGGCAGGATCGCGCGATGCTCGGAGATCAGCATCATCGTCATGCCGACCTGCCCGGCCTCGGCCAGCGCGGGGAACAGATGCCCCTCCTCGAAGCCGAAGTGGCGGCTGACCTCGTCCTTCACCACGCCGACGAGCGCCTCCAGCGCCCCGCGCACCTCGGCGTCCTTCAGGTTGGGGACCTTCAGTCCCTGGCGGACCAGCAGGCCCTCCAGTTCCTGAAGCGTGCCGAGCGTCGTCAGATGGTCGGCGTGCAGCAGCTGGCCGATGCGGGAGTTCACGTGGAGCATGCGATGTTTCCTGACTTGCGGGGACGGGGAGCCGGCGGGTCGCTGCGCAACGCGTTCAGCGCGCGGGCGCGGACCTTCACGGCGAAAACGATGACGGCGACGGCGGCGCCGACGCCGGCGACGGCGCCGGCCCGCGCGATCCACTCGACCTCGACGAGGTTGCCGAGGACCAGCAGCGCGATGGCCGACAAATGCAGAGCCGCGTGCACCCGCACCGGCTGTTCGGGCGTCAGCGCCGAGACGAGCGGCGGGCGGCGGCCGGGCATGGTGACGTGGACCGAGGCGAGGAACGGCGCGATGCGTTGCAGAACGCCGAACAGGAAGGTCATCAGCCAGCCGCCCACCGCCAGGATGACGAACACCGTCGGTGCGTTGAACTGGTCGAATCCCACCGCCAGCGACAGCCCGACGACGAGGCTGAGCGGCAGCATCGCCCACCCCGCGCGGATCATCACGAAGGGCACCCCCAGCCGCTTGCGCATCCGTCCGCGCAACACGCCGCCCATGGCCTGAAGGTGCAGCCCGGCGGCCAGCAGCCCGGCCAGCACCGCACCGATGGTGAGCATCCGCCCCGGCGTGAACGCCCCCGCCACCAGCAGCGCCAGCCCCACACAGCCGGCGGCCACCGCGGCGTTGCCGAGCCGCACCGGCGGCGCCTGCCCCAGCACCAGCATGGGGACGAGAATGGTCGAGAAGCCGGCGACCAGCATGCCCATGAACCCAAAGAGCGCCAGCCCCAGATGCACCCCGGTCAGCCCGCGGTGGTCCGGCAGGAAACCGAATCGCAGGTCGGCGAGCAGCACCAGCCCCAGCCCGGCCATGACCGCGAGGCTTCCCAGCGCAGCCCAGGCGCTGTGGCGGACCACCGGCATTTCCTTGGCGGCGCGCAGATTGTCGGCCATCAGCGCGGCGAACACCGCCAGCGCCGCGGCGGTCAGGACACCGCCGATGAAGGACAGCTCATGCGTCAGCGTCGCCAGCCCACCCGCGAACAGCGCGATCCCCGGCACCGCCAGCCAGAAGCTGGCCTTCGCCCAGAACACCGAGCCGACCGGCCGGATCGTCGCCATGGGCAGCAGCTGGTACGACGCCCCCATACCGGTGGTCGCCAGCGTGCCCAGGGTAAACAGGTGCAGCGCCGCCATGACCGTTCCCGGCCCGCCGCGCGATCCCGCCAGCGCATCGCTGCCCAGCGCCAGAAGCAACCATCCGGCGAGATGAAACCCAAGCGCCGCAGCGAAGAAACGGAACGGCACCGAGGCCGGCAGCAGGCGATCGCGGGATCCGAAGGCGATGTCAGGCGACAGCATACACCCACCTCCCGTTGACCAAAATCAAACCCAGCATCGGATTTCGGCAAAAAAGTACGAACAGTTGCATATGGCGTTTCGCTGGCGGTGCGAACGATACGGGGGGGCAGAGAAACGCCTCTTGATCGTGGTCAAGGATGGACAGAAGCCACGCGGACGAGTATTCCCAACGACTGGTGATAGGCTGCCGAAGACTGCCTTTGGCCGGTCGCGCGAAGGGGAAAGCGCCAAGCATGTTGGAACGTACTTCAGGAGCGTCGGCGGACGACGGAGTCCGCCGGATGGAGGCCATGCTGGCCGGCGTAGCCCTGCACGCCGCGGCCCGCCTCGGCGACGGCGTCACCGCGCCGGTGCTGGACCGTGTGCTGCGCACGCTGGCGCACAAGCACCCCCGCGCCTTCGAGGCGATGGCGGAGATGCGCCCGGCCGGCGTTCTGATCGACCCGGTCGACCAGCCCGTGGCGTTCCTGCTCTCGGTCGGGCCGGAGCCGCGCCTGCGCGTCGCCCGGCGCAACGCGGAGGCTGACGCTCCGACCTGCGACGCCACCATCCGCGGCCCGCTCATTAACCTGATGGATCTGCTGGAAGGCCGCATCGACGGCGACGCGCTGTTCTTCCGCCGCACGCTGGCGATCGAGGGCGACACCGCCCTGGTGGTGGCCCTGCGCAACGCGCTGGACGGCGAGGACATCGACCTCGTGGCCGACCTCGCAAGCATCGCCGGGCCGTTCCGCCACGCCATCCCCCGCCTGCGCCGCGAGGCCACCCGCCTGACCGGCGCGCTGGAGAGTGCCCGCGCCCTGCTGCTGGCGCCGGTTCTGGGCCGGCTGGACGCGCTGGAGCGCCGCATCGCCACCCCACCCCGTCCCACCACCCCAACCCGCTCTGCCCGAGAGATCTAACCCAATGGCCTTCGAGCTGATCTGCCCGGCGGGCACCCCCGCCGCGCTGCGCGCTGCCGTGGATGCCGGCGCCGACGCGGTCTATTGCGGTTTCCGCGATGAGACCAACGCCCGCAACTTCCCCGGCCTGAACTTCTCCCGCGAGGAACTGCGCGAGGCGGTGGCGTACGCGCACAGCCGCGGCCGCAAGCTGTTCGTCGCCATCAACACCTATCCCGCCGCCGGCAACCTCGGCCCCTGGCACCGCGCCGTGGACGACGCCGCCCGCCTGGGTGTGGACGCGGTGATCCTGGCCGACCTCGGCCTGCTGGATTACGCCGCGCGCAAGCACCCCGAGCTGCGGCTGCACCTGTCCGTGCAGGCGTCGGCGGCCAACGCCGAGGCGGTGACGCTGTTCCGCGACAGCTTCGGCGTGCAGCGCGTGGTGCTGCCGCGCGTGCTGACCGTGGCCGACATCAAGGGCCTGACCGCCGAGACCGGCGTCGAGGTGGAGGTGTTCGTCTTCGGCGGCCTCTGCCCGATGGCGGAGGGCCGCTGCTCGCTGTCCAGCTACGCCACCGGCCTGTCGCCCAACAAGCAGGGTGTCTGCTCGCCGGCCAGCCACGTGCGCTACGAGCCGCGCGGCGACGAGCTGATCTCGCGCCTGGGCGACTTCACCATCAATGTCTTCGGCGCCGACGAGCCGGCCGGCTACCCGACGCTGTGCAAGGGCCGCTTCGCCGCACAAGGCTCGGACGCCGGCTATTTGTTCGAGGAGCCCACCAGCCTGAACATCCTCCACATGCTGCCCGAGCTGAAGGCGGCCGGCGTGCACGCGCTGAAGATCGAAGGCCGCCAGCGCGGCAAGGCCTACATCGCCTCGGTGGTGCAGACCTACCGCAAGGCCCTGGACGCCTTCGAGCGCAACGGCAAGGTGCCCCACGTGGACATGGATTCGATGGTGGAGGGCGCCCGCGAGACCGCGGGCGCCTACCAGCGGTCCTGGCGCTGAGGAGAGAGCAAGACTCATGGAAAACCGTTCCCTGCTCACCCTCGGCCCCGTGCTCTTCAACTGGCCGCTGGACCAGTGGCGCGACTTCTACGCCCGCATGGCCGACGAGGCGCCGCTGGACGTCGTCTACTTGGGCGAGGTGGTCTGCTCGAAGCGCGCGCCGTTCTTCCAGGACGCCATCCCCGACGTGATCGAGCGGCTGACCACGGCCGGCAAGAGTGTCGTGCTCTCCAGCCCGATCCTGGTCACCACCGACCGCGAGCGCAAGTCGGTCCGCGACCTCGTCGAGGCCGGCGACATCCTGGTGGAGGCCAACGACCTCGGCGCCTTGGCGCAGCTCAATGGCAAGCCGCACACGGTCGGCCCCTTCGTCAACGTCTACAACGAGGCGACGCTGTCCTGGCTGGCCTCGCGCGGCGCTACGTCGGTCTCGCTGGGCGCCGAGATGCCTGCCGTTTCCGTCGCCGCGCTGGCGAAGGAAGCCGCGCGGCTGGGCATGCAGTCCGAGGTGCAGGTCTTCGGCCGCGCCCCGCTCGCCATCTCGGCGCGCTGCTACCACGCGCGGGTGCACGGCCTGCACAAGGACGGCTGCCAGTTCGTCTGCGGCCAGGACCCCGACGGCCTCGCGGTCGAGACGCTGGACGACCAGCCGTTCCTGGCGGTCAACGGCTTGCAGACCATGTCGCACACCTACCTCTGCCTCGCCGCCGAGATCGCCGAGTTGCAGCGGCTGGGCATCGACCGCTTCCGCCTGTCGCCGCACAGCGTGGACATGGTGCGGGTGGCGCAGGGCTTCCGCGCCGTGCTCGACGGCACGCGCGAGGGTGCCGACCTCGCGGCGGAGCTGTCCGGCCTGATCACCGACGCCCCGCTGGCGAACGGGTTCTTCCATGACAAACCCGGCGCGGCGTACATTGACGCGCACGAGCGCCTGACGGCGTAATCCCACCGGTGGGCAGGAGGTCAAGGCGATGACAGCAGTGTCGAGCGGCCCCGCCGTACCGACGATTGCCCGCCGCGCCGCCGCCTCCGGCGAGTTGGAGCAGATGCGGCGGCTGCTGGACACGGCCGAGATGCGCGTGGCGCTGGTCGGGCCGGACCGGCGCTACCGCTACGCCAACCGCGCCTACTGCGACTTCGTCGGCCTGGCACCGGACACCATCGTCGGCATGTCGGCGCCCGAGGTGCTGGGGCCGCTGTACGGCGCGTTGCGGCACATCGTCGACGCGGCGCTGGCCGGAACCGCCTCGCAGGTCGAGCTGTGGGTGGACTATCCCGGACGCGGGCGGCGTTACGTGCGGCGCGTCCACACGCCCAACGTCCAGCCGGACGGGCGGCTCGACGGCTACGCGGTGTTCGTCCACGACATCACCGAGCACCATCAGGCCGAGGACGAGCTGCGCTCCAGCGAGGCGCTGAAGGCGGCGGTCGTCAACGGCGCGCTGGACGGCGTGATCGCCATCGACACCGAGCACCGCATCGTCGAGTTCAACCCGGCGGCCGAGCGCATCTTCGGCCACGCGCGCGCCGATGTGCTGGGCCTCAACGTCACCGACGTCATCATCCCGCCGGAGCAGGCAGCGGCGCACGACGCCGGCATGCGGCGCTACCTGGAGAGCGGCGAGCAGCGCGTGCTCGGCCGCCGCTTCGAGGTGGAGGCCATGCGCGCCGACGGCTGGCGCATCCCGGTCGAGCTGACCATCACCGAGACCAGCGCGTCGGGCCGGCGCCTGTTCACCGCCAGCATCCGCGACATCTCGGATCGCAAGCGCATGGAACGCGAGCTGATCGACCTTGCCTACCGCGACCAGGAAACCGGGCTCGCCAACCGCCAGGGCCTGATGCGCACGCTGGCCGACACGCTGGCGGCCGGGCGGCCGGCGACGCTGCTGGCGGTGGACCTCGACCGCTTTTCCAAGCTGCGCCACAGCTTCGGCCACGAATTCGCGCACGCCATGCTGGCCGGTCTGGCGGCGCGGCTGATGGGCAGTTTCGCCGGCACCGCGCGGCTGGCGCGCATCGCCGACCACGCGCTGGGCCTGCTGCTGGACGGCGTGCCGGACGACGCCACGCTGGGCGCGCATGTGGAGACCATCGCGACGCTGCTGCGGCGGACGCGCAGCACCGCCGGCGGTGCCGTGCACCTGACCGCCAGCATCGGCGCCGCCGCCGTCACCGGCGCGGACCGCCCCGCCGAGGATCTGCTGCGCGAGGCGGAGATCGCCGCCTACCACGCGCGTGAGCTGGGCGGCGGGCGCTGGGTGCGCTTCGAGCCGGGGATGGGCGACCGCCTCGTCTGGCAGACGCGCATCGAGCACGACCTGCGCGAGGCGCTGGAGCAGCACAGCGGCCTGTGGCTGGCCTACCAGCCCATCGTCGATCTGGCCGGCGCGCAGCTGCGCGGTTTCGAGGCGCTGCTGCGCTGGAACCATCCCGAGCGCGGCAACATCCCGCCGGCCGACTTCATCCCGGTGGCGGAGAGCACCGGCCTGATCGTGGCGCTCGGCCGCTGGGTGCTGGCCGAGGCGTGCCGGCAACTGGCGCTGTGGACCGCGGCGGCCGGCCCAGGCTCTCAAGAAGGCGGCTGCCCGACCCCGACCATGAGCGTCAACCTGTCGCCGGTGCAACTCGCCGAGACGGGCTTCATCGAGGAGGTCGAACGCATCCTGGCCGAGACCGGCGCGGACGCCCGCCTGCTCAAGCTTGAGATCACCGAGGGCGCGGTGATGGCGCACGGCGAGCAGAGCATGGCGGCGCTCAACGCCTTGAAGCGGATGGGCGTGCGTCTGGCGATCGACGATTTCGGGACGGGCTATTCGTCGCTGAGCTACCTGACGCGGCTGCCGGTCGATTCGCTGAAGGTGGACCGCTCGTTCTTGCTGGACTTGCAGCATTCCACCCAGGGCGACGCCATTCTGCGCGCCATCATCGACGTGGCGCACACCTGCGGCTTCGACGTGGTGGCCGAGGGGGTGGAGACCGCTGCCGTGGCCGAGCACCTGAAGGCGCTGTCCTGCGACTTCGCCCAAGGCTACTACTTCGCCCGCCCCCTGACGCCGGAAGCGGCGGACGAACTGGTGCGCAAACGCTGCGATGGCGCGATCGTATAAACCCTCTCCCGTCCCGGGAGAGGGTGGCCGCGTAGCGGCCGGGTGAGGGTAACTGCAAGGATCCTTGGTCTTACCCTCACCCTCCCGCTCGTGCCGAGCGGGCCCCTCCCTCTCCCGGGGCGGGAGAGGGAAATATCAATCCAGCACCACCTTCAAATCGCGCTCCACATCATCGATCAGCGTATCCGGGTGGCAGTAATTCCGCAGGCGCTCGATGGAACCGACCACCACCGTGCGCCCCTTGATCTGGATCTCCTGCTCGGCCAGCGCCGCGAAGGCGCGCGAGAGGTTCTCCGGCGTCATGCCGAGCCGGCTCGCCAGCACCTGCTTGTTGACCGGGAGTTCCACCGTGGCGCCGTCCACCGCCGGGACCGCGCGCTGCAACAGGAACGCCCCGAGACGCTGCGTCGACGTGCGCAGCTTCAGATCCTTGACCTGCCGCACCATGCGGCGGAACTGCGACGCCAGCGACGCCAGCATCGCCAGCGCCAGCTTCGGCTGGAGCGCCATTTGCTCACGCAGATTGTGGGCGGGCAGCATGAGGATGTTGGAAGGCTCCAGCACCTTGGCCGACATGAGATACGGCGCGTCGGTCAACGCCGCCGCGAGGAGGAAGGTGTCCACCGGCGTGAGGATCTCGATGACCGTCTCGCGCCCGTCGGTCGTGCTGCCGAAAAGCATCACCGAGCCTTCGACAAGCACGTGCAGGAAATCGGGCCGGTCGCCCTGCTCGAACAGCACTGTCTCGCGTGGAAAGCGCTGCAAAAGCGCACCTGCGGTGACGATGCTCAATTGCTCTTCGTCAAGTCCTTCAAAACAAGGGAGAGCGCCGACGATCTCCAGATCCCGAGTCCGCATTCCTTTGACTTCCCCCAACGCTCATTGCCGCCCCCATCATATGGGGACATCCCGTTGAAAGCCAATCGTCACGCGTTGCGCCGGTGCGATGCCAGATACAACGGCGTGCGCGACTTAGGCACCTTGAAGACGAAATTGTACCGTGCGACGTGATAGCTCGGGTCGAAGCCGTAAAAGTTGAACCTCAGGTGTGCCAATTCCTCGGCACGGTGGTGCTCCAGCGGCTTGACCGCCTCGTCCGCCGCGCGCCGGGCGCGCTTGTCGGCGAGCAGCGCCGGCAGCGCCGGGTCGGCCGCAAGACCACGGGCGCGCTCCACCACCCCGGCGCGGAACGCCGCCACCGTGACGCCAAACGCCTCGTCCACCAGCCCCAGCCGCCGCGCCTCCGGCGTGCCCATGGGCAGGCGGGCCTCGGTGACGGCGCGGGCGCGTTCCTCGCCGACGCGTTTGGGCAGCACATACGTCCAGTATTCCGAGCCGTACAGGTTGCCCATGCCCTTGTAGTGCGGGTTCAGCACCACGCCGGCGCGCGCCCAGACGGCGTCCGCCGCCAGCGCCAGGAAGACCCCGCCCGCCCCGGCGTTGCCGGACAGCGCCGCCACCGTCACCTTGTCCGTCGCGGTCAGCACCGCGCGCGCCACGTCGTCGATGGCGTTGATGGTGCGCCAGGACTCGTCGGCCGGGCTGCTTGCCGCCTCGATGACGTTGAGGTGGATGCCGTTGCTCCAGAAATCCTCGCCGCCCATCAGCACCAGCACGCGGGTGTCGCGTTTCAGCGCCGCCTCAAGGGCGGCCAGCAGCCGGGCGCACTGGTCGGCGCTCATGGCGCCGTTGTAGAACGGGAAGTGCAGATACCCGACGCCGTCCGCCTCCTCGTACCAGAGGTCGCGGTGATCACCCTGCATGTCCGGCAAATCGCCGCCCAGCACCAGCGCGGCCGGCAGCTTCAGCGTCGGCGCGTGCGCTCCGGCCGAGCGCGCCTTCATCGAGCCGATCCACACCGCGCCGTCCACCGTGGCCCGGCACACCGCCCCCTGCCACCGCGCCAGCCACGCCCCCGGCGCGCCTTTCAGCCGGCTCTCCGGGTGGGCGTCGAACAGGCTCAAGCCTCCGTCGCGCACCCCCGGCACGCCGTCGCCGCTGCGGATCTTGCGCAGCACGGTCGCGGTGTCGTCGCCGCTCCAGTCGATGGCGCGGTCGGCCTGCCCCATCGCCGGGCGCGCCCGAACCGTCGCCGGATCGACGGCCATCGGCTCGCGGCCCTGCCCCATCCGCTCCAGCGCATTCAGCACCGCCGTGACGGCGGCCTCGGTCACCTCGTGGCGGTACAGGCTGGCCTTGGGCGCCGCGCGCATGGGGAAATCGGCCGAGCCCCAAACGTCGCCCGCATCGAACTCTTCGTTCGCCTGGAGCACGGTGACGCCCCAGCGCTCCGCGCCTTCCAACACCGCCCAATCCAGCGACGACGGGCCGCGGTCGCCCGGCGGGCCGGGGTGCACGACGAGGCACGGCAGGCGGCGCCAGACATCCTCGGGGATGGCGCGCTTGAGGAACGGCGCCAGCAGCACGTCCGGTCGGAAACGATCCACCGCCTCGCGGGTCACGCCGTCGTTGACGTCGAACTCGATGCTCAACTCGTGGCCGAGCTCGGCCAGTTCCACGTACAGCCGTTGCGCCAGACTGTTAAAGGCGTGCACCAGCAGCAAAATCCGCATCACGCCGCTCCCTCGGAGGCCGGGGCATGATCGCGAAACCGACCGTAGGTGTAGTGCGCCGCGCACGCCCCCTCAGCCGACACCATGCAGGAGCCCATGGGGCTCTCCGGCGTGCAGGCGGTGGCGAACAGCTTGCAGTCCGAGGGCCGCTTCAGCCCGCGCAGGATGGCGCCGCAGGCGCAGGCCTTGTGGTCGGGCACCATGGCGTTGGCGATGTCGAAGCGCCGCTCGGCGTCCCAGGCGGCGTAGGTTTCCTTGATCTTCAAGGCGCTGTACGGCACCAGCCCCAGCCCGCGCCACTCGAACGAGCGGCGCAGCTCGAACACCTCGGCCACCAGCGCCTGGGCCTTGCGGTTGCCGTCGCGGGTGACGGCGCGGGTGAACTGGTTCTCCACCTCCGCGCGCCCCTCGTTGATCTGGCGGACCAGCATGAGGATCGCCTGCATGACGTCCAGCGGCTCGAACCCCGCCACCACGACGGGCTTGCGGTATTCCTCGGCAAAGTACTCGTACGGCCGAGCGCCGATGATGGTCGAGACATGCGCCGGGCCGATGAAGGCGTCCAGCGGCACCGTGCCCAGTTCGCGCACTTCCGGGCTTTCCAGGATGTTGGAGATCGCCGCCGGGGTCAGCACGTGGTTGCAGAACACCGAAAAATTGCCGATGCCCTTCGCCTTGGCAAGCTGCAAGGCCACCGCCGTGGGCGGCGTGGTGGTCTCGAAGCCGATGGCGAAGAACACCACCTCGCGGGCCGGGTTGGCCTCGGCGATCTTCAGCGCGTCAGTGGTGGACAGCACCATGCGGATGTCCGCGCCCTCCGCCTTCGCCTTGATCAGGCTCATGCGCTCCGATGCGGGCACGCGCATCACGTCGCCGTAGGTGCACAAAATCACCCCCGGCCGCCGGGCGATGGAGATGGCGTCGTCGATCCGCCCCACCGGCAGCACGCACACTGGGCAGCCCGGCCCATGGATCAGCCGCACGTTGGCCGGCAGCAGGTCCGGGATGCCATAGCGCGCGATGGCGTGCGTGTGGCCGCCACAGAACTCCATGACGTGGTAGCGGCGCGCCGGGTCCACCGCGCTGCGGATCGCCTCGGCCATGCCGCGGGCGAGCGCGGCGTCGCGGAACTCATCGACATACTTCATGGCGGCCAGCTTAGGGGCGCGCGTCGATCCTGGTCAACGCCCCCGCTTGGCGAGCACCGCGTGCGCCGTGACGCCGATGAACAGCGCCAGCGCCGCCGCGTTGGCGATCCCGCCCCACTGCCGCACGCCGAGGTCGCCGCCCAGCACCCCCACGGTGCGCAGCGCCACCCCCACATGCAGCGCTGCCAGCGGCACGTACATCCGCGGCGCGAACGGCACGGCCAGCCGCAGCACCGCCGGCAGGATGATCGGCGCGTGCCCGAACACCATGGCGAAGACGAACCCCAGAAACAGCGTGTGCAGAATGGCGTCGTAGGCCGGCCCGGTGGGATCGCCGCTCAGCAGCGCGATCAGCCCGCCCACCGCCAGCCACGCATAGCCCGACAGCAGGCACACCGCCACATAGCGCGGCAACCCGGACCCGCGCACCGTCCGCCGCGCCACGTCGAAACGCACCAACCACCCGGCCAGCGCGACCAGCCCCACCCCGGCGATGCGGAACCCCGCAACCGGCGCCGCCACGGCCACCGCCGCCCCCAGCACCAGCACCGCGACCGTCACGGCAAAGACCGGCCCCGCCCAGCGGTTGGGCGGCTGGAACCGGCTCAGCTCCAGCCGTTCCCCGGCGACGGTCAACACCAGGAACAGCACCCACCAGAGCACCGCCGCCAGCACCGGCGCGCCACTCAGCCACACCACGTTGCCGACCAGCCAGCACGCCGCCCCACCGGCCATGGTGGCGGTGAACCCCGCCTTCTGCCGCGTCCAGACCCACACGCCGGCGGCCAGCAGCACGCCCGACGCCACACTCATCGCCAACGCCGCGAGGACTGGCGGCGCCCCGCCCACCAGCAGCACGCCCGAAACCCCGGCCATCGCCGGCCCGGCGAAAATCCAGCGCTTCCCCAGCGCCGCCGCGCGCTCCAGCGCGATCACCGTGCCGAAAAAGCCGGACACCATCAGCGGCCCGTGCAGCAGCGCCAGATCCAGATGCGGCAACGGCACCGCCAGCCCCAGCCTTGCCAGCCCCGCCAGCACGCCGCCCAGCAGCGACACGAACCCCAGCGCCAGCAGCGGCAACCGCCGCGCCCGCAGGGATGTCGCGCCCGCGCTCATCTCACGCCTCCGGCCAGCCGAGCTGTCGGCGCGCTTCGGGAGAAATCCGATCGGGGGTCCACGCCGGCTCGAACACCAGCGCGACATCCACCGCCGGGGCCTCCGGCACGCTGTCGCGGATGGCGCACTCGGCGCTCTCGCGCAGGAACTCGCCCAGCGGGCAGGCCGGCGAGGTCATGGTCATCCGCACGGCGACGGCCTTGTCCGCCGCCACGTCGATGGCGTAGACCAGCCCCAGTTCCACCACGTCGATGCCCATTTCCGGGTCGATGACCGTGCGCAGCGCGTCGCGCACCTTGTCCTGCACCATGGCGTCCCCCTCGGCTGGCCGTCTGTCCGGGCAGCCTAGGACCGGCCCGGCGGGGTCGTCTTGACCAACGTCAAGCGAGACGACGCGCCGGACACGGGACAGTCCAGGCACCTGGAGCGACTCAACCAGATCAAGTGGAAACACCACTTTCATCAAGAGAACGCGTTCCCGCCCTGGTTTTGGACCGCCCGCGAACACTTTCAAGGGCCGGAAACCGCCGAATCGTTGCAGTCCGGGAATGGGTGCCGCGCCACCCGCGCAAGCGTTTTCTTCGTATGTTTGATCCTAGTCAAACACATACGCCGCCGGATCGACTAGGGTGCGCCGCAAAATAAGCATCCTATGGCAGCAGGCAACTCCCATGCCCGACGGCAGCGTTCCCCCGTCCGTTCCCGCGGCGGCAAGTCTTTTTGAGACCCACACTACGATCCATCCCAAGGCGGTGTCGGGCCGGTTCCGCCGGCTGAAGTGGATGACCCTGTCCGTCCTGCTGGGTATCTTCTTCGTGCTGCCATGGATCCGCTGGGACCGCGGCGCCGAGAGCCCGAGCCAGGCCGTGCTGCTCGACCTCGCGCAGGGCCGCTTCTACATCTTCAACATCGAGATCTGGCCGCAGGAAATCTATTACCTGACCGGCCTGCTGATCATCGCCGCGGTGGGCCTGTTCCTGGCGACCGCGCTGGCCGGGCGCATCTGGTGCGGCCTGGGTTGCCCGCACACGGTGTGGACCGATCTGTTCATCCGCGTGGAGCAGTATTTCGAGGGCGACCGGGCCGAGCGCATCCGCATGGACAAGGCGCGCTGGACCGCCAAGAAGCTCTATCGCAAGGCCGGCAAGCACGCGGTGTGGCTGCTGATTTCCGCCGTCTCCGCCTTCGGCATGGTCGCCTTCTTCACCGACGCGCCGGAGCTGGCGCGGGACACGGTGCGGCTTGACCTGGGCAACAACGCGCTGACCTTCCTCGGCCTGTTCGCCGCATCCACCTACATCATGGCCGGCTGGACGCGCGAGCAGATGTGCAAGTACATGTGCCCGTGGCCGCGCATCCAGAGCGCCATGCTGGACGAGCACAGCCTCGTCGTCACCTACCAGGGCTGGCGCGGCGACAACCGCGGCCCGAAGCGCAAGTCGGAGAGCTGGGACCAGCGCACCGGGCGCGGCTTCGGCGACTGCATCGACTGCACGCAGTGCATCCAGGTCTGCCCGATGGGCATCGACATTCGCGGCGGTGCGCACGCCGACTGCATCAACTGCGGCCTGTGCGTCGACGCCTGCGACAAGATCATGGACCAGATCGGCCGCCCGCACGGCCTGATCCAGTACGCCACCATGGCGCAGGAGGACGCCCGCGCCGCCGGGACCACCTACAAGCTGCCGGTGGTGCGCTCCCGCACCATCATCTACACCACGGTGATGGCGGTGGCCGCCGCCGCCATGCTGTTCGTCTTCGGCAACCGCGCCCACATGGACGTGACGGTGCTGCGCGACCGTGCGCCGCTGTTCGTCACGCTGAAGGACGGCAGCATCCGCAACACCTACACCTTCAAGATCGCCAACAAGGTGCGCGATATCAGACGCTACGCCCTGGTGCTGAAGGGCATCGAGGGCACGACGCTGAGCGTCGCCGGCGAGAAGGAGGAGGCCGCCACCGTGCTGCACCTCGAAGCCTCGCCGGACAGCGTGGCGACTTACCGCGTCTACGTGACGGCGCCGCAAGGCGCGCTGACCGCCGCCTCGACGCCGCTGTTCTTCCAACTGTCCGACGCCGCCAGCGGCGAGAAGGACACCTACAAGTCGGTCTTCCTGGGACCTAATTAAGTAACCCTCAGACGCCGGGCGGGGCCATCCGGCCGCTTGGCTTCGCGGCCATGTGGCCGCGGGGCCTCAACGGCCCAGTCGCGCTTCGCGCTCCAAAAGGAAAGCCGCCTTACATGACCACGCCCGGCCGCCATCGTCCTCTGAAGATCGGCATCGTCACCGTGTCCGACCGCGCCAGCCGCGGCATCTACGAGGACAAGGGCGGCCCGGCGATCCGGGCCGAGCTGGACAAGATCGTCGCCTCGGCCTGGGAGCCGGTGGCGCGGGTCATCCCCGACGATCTGGACGGCATCGTCGCGACTCTGATCGAGCTGACCGACGAGGCCGGCTGCGATCTGGTGGTAACCACCGGCGGCACAGGCCCGGCGCTGCGCGACGTGACCCCGGAGGCGACCGAGCGCGTCTGCGAGAAGATGATGCCCGGATTCGGCGAGCTGATGCGCAAGGTTAGCCTGGAGGTGGTGCCGACCGCCATCCTGTCGCGCCAGACCGCGGGCATCCGCGGCACCGCCCTGATCGTCAACCTTCCCGGCAAGCCCTCGGCCATCCACGACTGCCTGATGGCGGTGTTCCCGGCGATTCCCTACTGCCTCGACCTGACCGGCGGCGCCTGGATCGACACCCACGAGGCCGTCTGCAAGGCGTTCCGGCCGAAGGCCTGAATCGACACTCCCCGTATTCCGTCACCCCGTCTGCGCGGCGATGACGGGGAAAGTGGTTTGCGCGTCGGTTGGATCGCCGCGCTTGCCCTTATCGGCGATTCACTGCAGGATAATAGTCCTCACCAACAGGCACATCCGCACAATGCCGAGCGGATGCAACGCTCACCAGAATCGTGTCGCACAGCGTTGCATCCGACGACACGGCCCCTCACGCCGGCAAAATCCTGCCTCCCCGAGCGTTTCTTCCTGACATTAATCATTCGTTGACGATAAAATTGTTGGAATAAAGCACCATCCGACCGCACCGGGAAGCTTCATGACGCTCCGCCTCTCCAACTGGCCGATCAGCCGGCAGGTCCTCGTCGCCTTCGCCTTCGCCATCGCGGCGCTGGTCGTCCTGTCCGCGGGTGTCGTGGCCGAGCGCTGGCGAGAGATGGCAGCGATCACCAACCTGCGCACGCTGGTCGACGCCACCACCGCCATCGGCGCGCTGTCGCACGAGCTGCAAAAGGAACGCGGCGCCAGCGCCCTCTTCCTCGGCAGCGCCGGCAAGCAGTTCCGCGCCGAGTTGGACACCCAGCGCGCCGCGTCCGACAGCGCGGCCAAGGCGTTCGGCGCGGCGCTGGCGCCGTTGCGGGGCAGCGACGCCTTCCGTGACTTCCTGGCCGTCATCGCCGACGCGGAGAGCCAGTTGACGTCGCTGGCCGCCCGGCGCGCCGAGATCGACCGGCTGGCGCTGAAGGGGCCGGAGTCGTTCGCCTTCTACACGCGCACCATCACCGGGCTGCTCGATTCGACCTACGCGGTCAGCCGCATCACCGGCGACGCCGGCCTCAAGAACGTCGTCTTCGCCTACACCGCCCTCATGCAGGGCAAGGAACGCGCCGGGCAGGAGCGCGCCACCGGCTCCGCCGGCTTCGCCCAGGGCAAATTCGACGGCGCGCTGTACCAGCGCCTGAACGGGCTGATCGCCGCGCAGGACACCTTCTTCTCGGTGTTCCGCGGCATCGCCTCCGACGACCTCACCGACGCCCTGCGCAGCCGCGCCGAGGGCCGTGAACTGACCGATGTGCAGGAGCTGCGCCGCGTGGCGCTGGACGCCGGCATCGGCGGCGACCTCAAGGGCACGCCGGCCGCGGAGTGGTTCAAGCGGACCACCGCGCGCATCGACGCCATGAAGACGGTCGAGGACCACACCGCCGCAGCGCTCCGCGACCTCGCCGTCCACAAGGCCGACCGCGCGACGCTGGAGTTCGCCGTGGTGCTGGCGGTGGCGCTGGCCGGATCGGGCTTGGCGCTGTTGATCGGCTTCCTGGTGGTGCGCTCGATCACCAGGGCCATCGGCGGCCTGACCGCCGCCACCCAGCGCATCGCCGCGGGTGACGTGCAGGTCGCCATCCCCGGCGAGGACCGTGGCGACGAGGTGGGCGCGCTGGCCCGCGCCATCCACGCCATCCGCAGCGCCGGTGTCTCGGCCATGCGCATCAAGACGGCGCTCGACAACGTCTCGGCCAACGCCATGATGGCCGACACCGAGGGCCGGATCATCTACATGAACCGCGCCGTGCTGGAGATGTTCGAGCACGCCGAGGCCGACATCCGCGCGCAGATCCCCGGCTTCGCGTCGGCCAAGCTGCTGGGCTCCAGCATCGACGCGTGGCACCGCGATCCGGGCAAACAGCGCGCGATGCTGTCGCAGCTCACCGGCTCGCACCGGGCGCGGATCAAGGTGGGGGTGCGCAGCTTCGACCTGATCGCCACGCCGGTGCTGGACGCCGAGGGCACGCGCCACGGCACCGTCGTCGAATGGCGCGACGTGACGCAGATGCTGATCATCCAGGACGAGGTCGCCGCCATGGTGCAGGCGGCCTCCGACGGCGACTTCTCGAAGCGCGTGGCGCTGGCCGGCAAGGAAGGCTTCATGCTGGATCTGGCGCGCAGCATGAACGCGCTGGCCGAGACCTCGGCCCGCTCGCTGGAGGGGGTGGTGGGCTTCCTGGCGGCGCTGGCGTCCGGCGACCTGTCCAAGCGCATCGAGGGCGACCACCGCGGCATGTACGGCCGCATCAAGGACGACGCCAACCGCACCGCCGAACGCCTGGGCGACATCGTCGCCCGCATCGTCGCCGCCGCCGACACCATCGGCACGGCGTCCTCGGAAATCTCCATGGGCTCGGCGGATCTGGCCGAGCGCACCGAGCAGCAGGCCTCCAACCTGGAGGAGACCGCGGCGTCGATGGAGGAGCTGGGCGCCACGGTGCGCTCCAACGCCGACAACGCCCAGCGCGCCAACCGCATGGCCGAGGACGCCAAGAAGGCGGCGGAGAGCGGCGGCGCGGTGGCCGGCTCGGCCATCGAGGCGATGCGCCGCATCGAGGACGCGTCGCGCAAGATCACCGACATCATCGGCGTGATCGACGAGATCGCCTTCCAGACCAACCTGCTGGCGCTCAACGCCGCGGTCGAGGCGGCGCGGGCCGGCGACGCCGGGCGCGGCTTCGCCGTGGTGGCGCAGGAGGTGCGGCAACTGGCGCAGCGCTCGGCCCACGCGTCGAAGGAGATCAAGGGGTTGATCCTCGCCAGCGACAGCCAGGTGCACGACGGCGTGGAACTGGTGCAGAAGGCCGGCGGCGCGCTGGGCGGCATCGTCTCGGGCGTCCATCAGGTCGCCAGCCTGATTTCCGAGATGGCCTCGGCGTCGGGCGAGCAGGCCAGCGCCCTGGACGAGATCAACGCCACCGTCGCGCACATGGACGAGATGACGCAACGGAACGCCGCCCTGGTCGAGGAAACCACCGCCGCCGCCCAATCCCTGGCCAATCAGGCCGGCGACCTGCGCGCCCTCGTCGCCTTCTTCCGCCGCGCGGGGTAACCGATACCTCACCCAAAGAGACACCCCCTTTGAGACAAGGAACGACGCCCAAAAATCAGGCATTAAAGAAACCGGCCGCGAGCGCTGGGGCGCCACGGCCGGGGCCTGAAAGGCAGTGGTTAGAAGGGACTCTGTAGCTGGGGGCTTGCAAACGGTGTGCAAGCCCTCCTACTTCCTTTGCGCAAGGGCCGCTGACCGCCTTCCCCCTTCCGCCGAGACTTATGCCCCCCTTGCTCATCGACCTGCCGCGCGACGCCGTCCACGTGTGGACCCTGCCGGTCCCGCCGGGGCCGAAGGATGCCGGCCTGGACCTGCTCGACCAAAGCGAGACCGCGCGCTGGCACCGTCTGCGCCGGCCGGAGGGACGCCGGCTGTTCGCCGCCGCGCACGCGCTGCTGCGCACGGCGCTGTCGCGCTACGCCGCCGTGGACCCGCGCGACTGGCGCTTCACCGCCGGGGAGCACGGCCGCCCGGACCTCGCCGGACCGGAAACCGGACTGAGCTTCAACCTGACGCACACCGACGGGCTGGCCGCCTGCGCCATCGCCCGCGGGCTGCCGGTGGGCATCGACGCCGAACGCCCGGACCGCCGCGTGAACCTGGAGGGCATGGCGCGCATCGCCTTTGCCGACGCCGAACGCGCGCAGTTGCAAGCCGCTGCGCCGGAGCAGGAGGGAGAGGTGTTCTTCGGCATCTGGACGCTGAAGGAAGCCTACATCAAGGCACGCGGCCTGGGCTTGGCGCTGCCGCTGAAAAGCTTTTCGGTGACCGTAGAGCCGCCGGGCATCACCCCGTCGCCGGACGACGCGAAGGTCTGGCACGCCGAACTGACGCGGCCGACCGGCGAACACCTGCTGGCGCTGGCCGTGCCACGGCGGGGAATGACGGTCGAATACCGCGGCCGTCCCTAGACGGCGCTGCGGTGCCGCTCGATACAGGTGGTGAGCACGTCGTCCATCGGCCGCGCCCACCAGCGGTTGGAGAAGATCTCGACCTCGGAATACCCCCGGAAGCCCTGCGCTTCCATCCAGGCGCGGATCTTCGGAATGTCGATGACCCCGTCGCCCATCATGCCGCGGTCGAGCAGCAGGTCCGTCGTCGGCACCAGCCAGTCGCAGACGTGGAAGGCCAGCAGCCGGTCACGGCCGGCGCGGGCGATCTGGGCTTCAAGCTCAGGGTCCCACCAGACGTGGTAGACGTCCACCGCCACGCCGAGCGCACCCGTCCGCCCGGAATCCAGCCGGTCGCACAGGTCGAGCGCATGGCGCATCGTGTTCACGCAGGCCCGATCCGCGGCGTACATCGGGTGCAGCGGCTCGATGGCGAGCGGCATACCGACGCTGCGGGCGTACTCCAGCAACGCGGATATGCCGTCCTCCACCATCGCCCACGCCGCGCCCAGATCCTTGCTCGGCGCCGAGCCCGGCCGGGAGAACTGCGGCAGCCCGCCCACCACCAGCACCAGACAGGCGGCGTTCAACGCCCTGGCCTCGTCCACGGCGCGGCGGTTGTCGTCGCGCACCTCGGCCCGGCGCGCCGGGTCGGCCGGAAACATGCCGCCGCGGCAGTAACCGGACAGCTCCAGCTCCGCCGAGCGCACCGCCTGCACGGCGCGCTCCAGCCCGACCGCCGCGACCTGATCCCGCCAGGGGGAGATGGCGCGGATGCCCCGCCGGGCGCAGGACTCGACGATCCGCACGAGGTCGCCCTGCGCCTTGACGGTGGCGGTGTTGATCGACAGCCAGCGATGGTCGGCTGAAAAATCGCGCATCACACCGCCTCGATCCCGCGCACCGCCAGCACGTCGGCCATGCGCCACAGCGCCTGCTGCGGGTCGCGCAGCAGCCCGGCCTTGTCGGCAAGCTTGAAGATCTCCGCCAGGTGCAGGGTGGAACGGGTGCTCTCCTGCCCGCCGATCATGGTGAAGTGGTCCTGGTGGCCGTTGAGGTAGGCCATGAACACCACGCCGGTCTTATAGAACCGCGTCGGCGCCCGGAAAATGTGGCGCGACAGCGGCACGGTGGGCTCCAGGATGGCGTGGAACGCGGCATGGTCGCCCGCCGCCAGCGCCGCCAGCGCCGCCGAGGCGGCCGGCGCGATGGCGTCGAAGATGCCCAGCAGCGCGTGGGAATGGCCGCGCTCGTCACCGGCGATCAATTCGGCGTAGTTGAAGTCGTCGCCGGTGTACATGCGCACGCGCCCGTCGAGCCGGCGCCGCATGGCGATCTCCTTGTCCTTGTCGAGCAGCGAGATCTTCACCCCGTCCACCTTGGCAGCGTGGTCGTTGATGATCGACACCGCGGTGTCCATGGCGGCATTCAGGTCCGGCGTGCCCCAGTAGCCGGCCAGCGCCGGGTCGAACATGTCGCCCAGCCAGTGGAGGATCACCGGCTCCTTCACCTGGGCGAGAATGCGGGAATAGACGCGCACATAGTCGTCGGCCGAGCGCGCCACACGGGCCAGCGCGCGCGACGCCATCAGGATGATGCGGCCCCCCAATCCCTCCACCGCCGCGACCTGTTCCTCATAGGCGCGGATCACGTCATCGACGGAACGCGCGTCCTCCGGCGCCAGATGGTCGGTGCCCGCACCGCTGAACACCAGCCCGCCACGCGGTTTGGCGGCGGCCAGCGAGCGGCGGATCAGCTCCAGCGACGCCGACCAATCCATCCCCATGCCGCGCTGGGCGGTGTCCATGGCCTCGGCGACGCCGAAGCCCAGGTCCCAGAGGTGCTCGCGGAAGGCAATGGTGCGCTCCCAGTCGATGGCCGGGGTCAGCCACGGGTCGGTGTCGGCCAGCGGGTCGGCCACCACGTGCGCAGCGGCGAAGGCGACGCGGTTGAGCGGCCCGGCGATCTTGCCCGGAAAGCCGCGCGCCGGCGCCACCTCATAGGGCTCCAGCGTGCGGTCGGGGCGCGGCAGACGGATGGTCAGCGACATGGGGGCCTCACTCACGCCGTCAGCGTCGGAACATCGACCCAGCGGCGTTCCTTCCAG
Source organism: Azospirillum terrae (assembly GCF_053470425.1). Classification (NCBI taxonomy): domain Bacteria; kingdom Pseudomonadati; phylum Pseudomonadota; class Alphaproteobacteria; order Rhodospirillales; family Azospirillaceae; genus Azospirillum; species Azospirillum terrae. Next base: position 201,053 of record NZ_JBPXMR010000007.1, read on the forward strand.
CTTTCCAGGGCGGCCTCGACCAACTGCACGCCCTTGGCGCCCTCCATCAGCGTGTAGCGGTAGGGGGCGTCCTCACAGAGATGGCGGATGAACATCTCCCACTGCGTCTTGAAGCCGTTGTCGAAGGGCTGGTTGTCCGGCACCGTCGCCCAGGTCTCGTAGAAGTCCAGGCTCTGGCGCTCGTCGGGGTTCCACACCGGGCGCGGGGTGGCGGCGCGCGGCTGGATCACGCAATCGTGCAGCCCCGCCACCGCCGAGCCGTGCGTGCCGTCCGCGTGGAAGGTCACGAGGTCGTCGCGGTAAACCCGCGTCGTCCACGACGAGTTCATCTGCGCGATCACCCCGCCCTCCAACTGGAACGTGGCGTAGGCGGCGTCGTCGGCGGTGGCCGGGTAGCGGTTGCCCTGCTCGTCCCAGCGCTCGGGGATGTGGGTGGCGCCGAGGCACGACACGCTGCGCACCTCGCCGAACAGATTGTCCAGCACATAGCGCCAGTGGCAGAGCATGTCGAGGATGATCCCCCCGCCCTCCTCCGCCTTGTAGTTCCACGACGGACGCTGCGCCGTCTGCCAGTCGCCCTCGAACACCCAATAGCCGAACTCGCCGCGCACCGACAGCAGCCGGCCGAAGAAGCCGCTGTCCTTCAGCATGCGCATCTTCTGCAAGCCGGGCAGGAACAGCTTGTCCTGCACGGTGCCGTTCTTCAGGCCGAGGTCCTTGGCGAGGCGGACGACCTTCAGCGCTTCCTCCAGGTTGGTGGCGATGGGCTTCTCGCAATAGACGTGCTTGCCGGCGCGCATGGCGCGCTCCAGCAGGGTCGGGCGCATCTGCGTGGTGCCGGCGTCGAAGAACAGCTCGTCCTTCGGGTCGGACAGCGCGCGGTCGAGGTCGGCGCTCCAGCGCTCGACGCCATGCTGTTCGGCGAGGCGGCGGATCTTGTCCTCGTTGCGGCCGACCAGGATGGGGTCGGGCATGACCCGACTGCCGTCGGACAGCACCACGCCGCCCTGGGCACGGATGGCGAGGATCGAGCGGATCAGGTGCTGGTTCATGCCCATGCGGCCGGTCACGCCGTGCATGATGATCCCAAGACGACGCGTGCTCATGAAACGGGCTCCTTGCTTTCGGCCGGAGATGCCAGGGATTGCAGAGCGTCCCACTGCGGCTCCGCCGCATGGGCGAAGCCGGGGACGAGAAGCGGGGCCGTGGGCAGGCAGCCGTCATCCACGGCAAGGCGGATCGATCCGCCGTCGCGCTTGTAGAAGCCTGGGTGCGCGGCCAGGAACGCCTCCGCCTCCGGTGCACCGGCAAAACCGTCCACGTATTGGTGTCCGTTGCGCTCGGCGTGGCCGATGCCGAGCAGCGCCACCAGCGCGGTGTCCTGCTGCACGGCGAGGCCGGCTTGGCAGGTCAGATCCTCGGCCGAGATGAAGTGGCGCGTGCCGTTGCCGTTCCACGCCTCGCAGCGGGCGGCGTTCAGCACCGACTTGTAGAAGCCCTTGCACGACTTCGACGACACGCCGCGGTAGCCCATGGCGCGCGCCTGCGGGAAGGCGCCGTAGGAGTCGTCGGACTCGTCAATGGTGAAGGCGTAGCGCTTGCCCAGCGGGCCGAGGGGTTCGTCCAGCGCGCGTTCGCGGGCGATGGGCTGCTCGATGTAGGTCAGGTGGCGGCGGAAGGAGGCGAGATCCGGGTGGGTTTCCAGCCTGTCGAGGACGTCGGCCAACGCCGCAACGTCGGGGTATTGCTCGTTGCCGTCCAGCGTGGCGCGGTAGCTGGGCATGGTGTCGAGGACGGCGGCGATGGATCGCAGGCGGGCGATGTCGGTGGCCGGATCACCGCCGAGCTTGATCTTGAAATGGCGCTCCCGCAGGTCGCGCAACGCCTCAGGATCGTCCAGCAGCCCCACCGTGTGCCTGACGCACACTGCCACCAGCGGCCGCAGCCCCTTGAGGAAACCATCCAGCCCGAAATCCGCCAGATCCCGCGTCAGCCGCGCGTCGATCCCCGCCACATTGCCGGCCATACCGCTGAAAAAATCCAGACCCAATGCCCGCAGCAGCCCGTCCAGCACCGCCTTGTCCAGCAGCGCCGGCCCGTAGGCCGCGGTCAGCCGCGTCTCGCCGGCCGCCCGGCACGCCGCATCGACGGCGTCGTGCGCGTCGGCGTGGTGGTCGAAGGCGGTCGCCGGCCGCGGCCCCGCCAGATAAGCCCGCCGCGCCAGCGTCAGCGCCAGCCGCAGCCCGTTCACCGTCTGCGCCGGGCTGCGCGCCGGTCGCTTGTCGAACCATTTCGGCATCATCATCTCGGCCGTGGCGCCCCACGCCTCGCCGTGGCCGTCCACCGACACCAGCGCGCGGACGAAGGCCTGCGGGGCCTCCTCCACCGTCACCGCACCAAAGCGGAAGGGCTTTATGAAGCGCACCGGCCGCTCGAACAGTTCGATGGCACGGATGCGCAAGCGCGGCGCGTCAATCAATCGAGATGCCCCTGCGTGAAGAAGTGCGCGCGGATCTTCTGCGTCAGCTGCACGAAGAGCGGGTCGCCCATGATGTCCAGCGTGCGCGGGCGCGGCAGCGGCACGTCGTAGGTAGCGGCAATGGCGCCCGGCCGCTCGCTCATCACCATCACCCGGTCGGCGAGGAACACCGCTTCGGGGATGGAGTGGGTGATCAGCAGCACCGTCTTGCCGGTCTCATGCTGGATGCGCTGAAGCTCGATGTTCATGCGCTCGCGCGTCATGGCGTCGAGCGCGCCGAACGGCTCGTCCATCAGCAGGATCTTCGGGTCGTGCACCAGCGCCCGGCACAGCGACGCGCGCTGCTGCATCCCGCCCGACAGCTGCCAGGGGTACTTGCCGGCGAACGCCTCCAGCCCGGTCATGCGCAAGAGCGCCTGCGCCCGCTCCAGGTACTCGGCGCGCGGCAGGCCGCGCACCTCCACCGGCATCATGACGTTGCGCAGCACCGACCGCCAGCCGAGCAGCACCGGACTCTGGAACACGATGCCGACGTCGTCGTGCGGCTCGGTGATCTCGGTGCCCTCGATGCGGATGGCGCCGGTGGTCACCGGCAACAGGCCGGCGACCATCTTCAGCAGCGTCGATTTCCCGCAGCCGCTGGGTCCGACCACCACCAGGAACTCCCCCTCGCGAACGTCGAAGGTCAGCGGTTGCAGGGAGGGCACCGCGCCGTCGCGGGTGCGGTAGACCTTCGACACGCTCTCGACCCGGATCAGGGTTTGCGGCGGCTTCTGAGCCGTCGCGGGCGTGTCGCCCACCAGTTTCAGATGCGGCGATGCCATCGCGGCATGTCCTCTTACTTGCTCGAACCCATGGCCGCCGTCTCCGCCGGCAGGTAGGCGTTGGTGTAGAAGCTGGCGACCTTGTCCTTGGCCGCCGGGTCCAAACCGCCGTACTGCACCAGCAGATCGACCGACTCCTTCATGTTGCCCTCGGTCACCCGGAAGGGCTGGGTGCTCTGCCCATCGGGGTCCTTGTAGAGCGGGATGGTCAGCTCGAAGCCCTCGGTCAGTGTGGCGATCTGCCCGCCCTTGGGGTTGGCGTTGAGGATCGCCTGCGCCGCCGCCCTGGGGTCCTTGGTGGCTTCCTCGACCGACTTGGTGGCGGCGGCCATGAAGCGGCGGACCAACTCCTCCCTCTCCTTCACCATCCCGGTGTTCGCCACGATGCCGGAGCTGACCATCTTGATGCCGTAGTCGGCGAAACGGATCGGCGTCACCGACTTGCCGGTGGCGTCCTTGATCTTCATGCTCTGGTCCATGACGTAGCCGAGCAGCAGGTCGGCCTGACCGTTGATGACGGCGTTCAACTTGGTCTGCGCATCGCCGGACACGACCCGGAAATCGCTTTCCTTCAGCCCGGCCTTCTTCAGGAACAGCGGCCAGATCTGCGACATGGAATCGCCGGGGGTGACGGCGACGATCTTGCCCTTGATGTCCTCGGGCTTGCGGATGTTCTTGTCGGTGAAGCCCATCACCGACATCGGGCTGGTCTGCAACAGCACGCCGGTCGAGATCAGCGGCGCGCCCTTGGCCGCCGCCTTGATCATGGTGGGCACGTCGATGTAGCCGAAGTCGGCGGTCTTCGCCGCCACCGCCTGCGCGGTCACCGCCGAGCCGCGGCCCTCCTGGATGTCCAGATCGATGCCCTGCTCGGCGAAGTATCCCTTCTCCTTGCCGTAGTAGAACGGCGCGTGCTCACCATAGACGTACCAGTTGAGCATCAGCGTGACCTTGTCGGCGGCGAACGCCGGCCCCGTCAAAAACGGCGCGGCGAACAGGGCCGTGACCGCCGCGACCAGTGCCTTCTTCATCCGTTTCCTCCCCGTTTTTTCCCGGCGGCTCTCGTCACGCAGTGGCGACGATCAGGTGGCGCTGGCTCGCATGCCAGGGAATCGCGAGCCGTTCGACGACGTCGATGACCCAGAACAGCAGCACGCCGATGAACGCCAGCACGATCAACGCGGCGAACATGGTGGGCAGTTCGAAGTTCCCGATGGAGCGTTGCAAGACGAAGCCGATGCCGGAATTGGACCCGACGAACTCGCCGACCACAGCCCCCACCACCGCCAGAGTGATCGACACCTTCAGCCCGGCGAAGATCGCCGGCAGCGCGTGCGGCAGGCTGACCATGCGGAAGGTCTGGAGGCGCGACGCCTTCATGGAGCGCGCCAGATCCATCATGTCCTGGTCCACCGACTTGAAACCCTGCACCGCCGACACGACGATGGGGAAGAAGGCCAGTAGAAACGCCGAGATCACCTTCGGCACGATGCCGAAGCCGAACCACACGACGAACAGCGGGGCGATGGCGACCTTGGGGATCGACTGCGAGAACACCAGCAGTGGGTAGACGTACGCCTCCACCGTGCGCGAGCCGGCGATCAGCATGGACATGGGAATCCCGAAGGCCACCGACAGCGCGAAGCCCCCCAGCGTCGCCAGGGTGGTCGGCACCGCGGCGGCGAGCAGCGTGTCCCATTGGTCGATCAGCGCCAGGATCACGTCCTTGGGCGCCGGCACGAGGTACGGCGGAATCGCCAGGACGCGCACCGCCACATCCCAGAGCACCGTCAGCAGCACCAAAAAGACCAGCGGCCGAAACCAGTTCGAATTGAGCACGCGCTCCAGCGCGCTCACGCCATCTCGGCGGTCCATTCTCTCCTCCCGCCGGCCCGCGCTTCATTCATTCGCACGCTTGTTAACCGGCTGGTTAAAAGCTAGTGGGGGTGGGGATGCCCGTCAATGCGCCAAGAGGGATAGGCGGACTGTCCGCTCCCCAGCCCACTTGGAAGGGAAGAAACGCCGCCATTCGCTGTTTACCTTCACAGGGCCCCTATGGAGGAAACCATGAGGATCACGCGCATGCTGGTGGCCGGGACGGTGGCGCTGTCGCTGACGGCCTGTGCCGGGACTGGCTATGATAACGGCTACGGCTATTCCGATTACGGCGGACCGCAGGTCAGCGGACAGACGGCCGGCGCGGTCGGCGGCGCGGTGCTGGGCGGATTGGCCGGATCGCGCTTCGGCGGCGGCGCCGGCAAGATCGCCACCACCGGCCTCGGCGCGGTGCTTGGCGGGTTGGCCGGCTCGGCCGTCGGTTCATCCATCGACCAGCGCCGGGCGGACGAGCAGCGCTACGAGCGCCAGCGCACGGCGGACCAGAGTCCCTGGTTCCACTAGAGCGGTTTGCGCTTCATTTTGAAGCCCCTCTCCCCTCGCGGGAGAGGGGTTTGGGGAGAGGGGGCGCTACGCCCGGTAGGGCGGAAGAAAGCGTCTGGCCGGCTTTTGCCGGCGCCACCCTCTCCCCAACCCCTCTCCCGTCAAGGGAGAGGGGCTTCACGATGGAACGCAAACAGTTCTAACCGGAACCGATGGCCGGTACTCAACGCCGCAACGCCGCCAGCACCAGTTCGGTCATGTGGGCGAGGCGTTCGTCCTTGGCGGGTTCGGACAGCAGGTCGCGGCCGAAGATCGCCGACAGCGTGTGCGCGTTCGACAGGTAGAAGTACGCCAGCGCCGCAATGGAAATGTAGAGCTGCACCGGGTCCACACCGGGGCGAAACACCCCGTCCGCCTCGCCCCTCTTCAGCACGTCGGCGATCAGCAGCACGAAGGGCGAGTGCATGGACTTGACGTTCTGCGACCCCACCAGATGCTTGGCCCGGTAGATGTTCTCGTTGTTGAGCAGCGCCAGGAACTCCGGGTGCTCGATGAAGTACTGCCAGGTGAAGGCGATCAGCCGGGCGATGGCGTCGGGCGGCGCCAGCGTCTCCAAGCTCAAGGCGCGCTCGGCGGCGCGGATGTCGGCGTAGGCGGCTTCCAGCACCGCCAGATACAGGCTCTCCTTGTTGCCGACGTGGTAATAGAGCATGCGCTTGTTGGTGTCCGCCGCCGCCGCGATGCGGTCCACCCGCGCGCCGCCCAGGCCATAGCGGGCGAATTCGTCGCGCGCCGCCGCCAGGATGCGGGCGCGCGTGCCCTCCGGGTCGCGGGGCGTCCCGGTCCGGCCGCGACGGCGCGCGGCGGGAGCTTTGGGCTCGGACAGGCTATCCACCGGCAACAATCCTCTCCACGGTGTCGGCGGGAACCATAGCACAGCCGACACCGCGGATAGACCGCCAGCGTTCACTTTGGCTTGGCGGCGTGCCAGACGTTGTTGACGCCCTCGCCCGTGGTGTCGCCGGGCTTGGCGTCCTTGGCCCAGGTGTACAGCGGCTTGCCGTCGTACGCCCACTGCTTGCCGCCGTCGTCGCGCGTGACCACGGTGTACTTGCCGCTGGGCTTGGCATCGGCGCCCGCCATCAGCGGCGGCCAGTTGGTGGCGCACGGGCCGTTGCAGGCCGACTTGCCGCCGGTGTCCTTGTCGAAGACGTAAAGGGTCATGCCCTTGGAGTCGGTCAACACCGGCCCCATGGCCGTCGTCTTGGTCATCGCCGGGTCGGCGGCCAGCGACGGTGTTGCGAGAGCCGCGAAGCCGATGCCCACGGCCATGGCAATGCCGGAAACGCGAAACATGGCGATCCTCCCTCTGCTTGGCGGGTGCCGCGCGCACGAAGCACCGATGCAGGATAGTCGCGCCACGCTCCCGGCTTATTCCATCGCGATGACAGAGTAGCCCGTCCGTGGAGGTGAGTCCGGCGTGCAACACCGGCGGGCTTCCTGCGCTGCGGCGCGCGCCGGCCGTTGACGGACCTGTCTTGGGAATCAGATAGTTGTCGGGCTTCGTTGATTTCCCGGCTCAATAGTGCAGGTCATGGCAGCCGCCCTCCCCTCCCCCGTATCCTTCGACGACGGCACCGCGCAGGCGGTGCAGGTGCTGGCGCTTGCCGTGCAGCGCGAACGGGTGCCGGGCATCGTCGAATTCGGCGTGGCCTCGGACGCGCTGGCGCGCGCCGCCACCTCGCGCGATCGGGTGGACCTGGAATACGCGACGGTGGCCTTTGACTCGCTGGACCCGCATTTTCGCTCGCGCATCGTCACCCGCGCCTACGAACTGGCGGTCAGCGAACGCGGCCGGCTGCGCATGCCGCAGCTGCCGCAACCGTGCGAGCCGAAGGACGCCATGGCCCAGGGCGCCGGCCGCGCCCGCAACCGCCTGATGGCCGACCTCGGCCGCAAGCCGGCGAAGCAGGTCCGCGAAGAGGATCTGGCGCCGACCCTGGATGAGATCATCCCGATGCAGCCGGTGCGCTACGATGGTCCGCCGCCGAAGTGGTGGGAATAGAGGCTGCTGAGGAACTTACGGGAAAACCGTCGCGGCGAGAAAGATCACGCAGAGGATCGCGACACCGCAGCACACCTGCAGCGGCACCTGGGGATCGCGCCCGCGGCAATCACCGTTCTGGAAGCTCTTGCAATCCCCGCACTGCGTGACTTCCGCGGTTTGCCCGGCGGGGATGCCGGTGCAGGTCCGCGTTGATCCACGAAATTCAGTGACGGAAGCCATCTGCACAGCCTATTGGTCGAACGGCTGCCAAAACGCTAATGGAGCCGCGACACAATGTCACGCGACATTTCAACGCCGACGCTTAAGGCTGATGACCATCACACCTAAGACTACCAGCAGCGCTCCGACCAATTGCGACCACGTCACCCGCTCGCCCAGCGCCAGATAGCCCAGCCCCGCCGCCGACACCGGCCCCAGCGCTCCCACCAGCGCCACCGTGTTGGCACCGACGCGGCGCAGCGCCTCGGAGGTCATGAAGACCGGCAGAACGGTGCAGAACACCGCCATGATGGCGGACAGCCCGTACACTTCGGCCGGTAATTGCAGGGCCGACATCGGCCGCAGTGCCAGGAACTGGACGATGCTGCACACGCTGGCGGCGGTCATGGCGTAGGCGGAGAAGCGCATCGAGCCGACCCGCGCAATCACCTGACTGCCGGCCACCAGATAGACCGCGTAACAGACCGCGCTGCCGAACACCAGCAACACGCCCCAGCCGAACGCCGCCCCGCCGGCCGCCAGCTCCGACGACACCACCAGCGCCACCCCGACATAGGAGACCGCCAGCGACACCACCTCGCGCACGCCGATGCGCTTGCCCAGGAACAGCGCCGACAGCACCACGACGATGGTCGGGTAGAGGAACAGCAGCAGCCGCCCGACACCGGCGCTGACATATTGCAGCCCGAGGAAGTCGAGGAAGCTCGCCGCGTAATAGCCAAGCACCCCCAGCCCTAGCGTCAGCGCCCAATCCCGCCCGGAGATCCGCGCCTGCCCGCCGCGCCAGCCGCTCCACGCCGCCATGGCGAGGAAGAACGGCAGCGAGAACACCATGCGCAGCAGGATCAGCGTCACCGCATCGACACCGAAGGTGTAGGCGGCCTTGATGACCACCGGCCGCATGGAGAAGGCGAGCACGCCGGCCACCGCCAGCAGCAGCCCGACCAGATGCCAAGCCGGCCGTGCGCGGTTTTCCTCGGTGAGGGCGGCTTGCGTCATGCGGTCAGGCCGACAGCAGGTCGAACAGGGTCAGCGCCACCACCTCGGTCGCCTTGTACAGGTCGGACAGCGGCAGCCGCTCGTCGGCGCGGTGGGCGTTGGCCTCCTCGATGGTGTGCGGGCCGGCGCCGTAGAGGATGATCGGCACGCCCGCGTCGGCGTAGTGCCGCGCGTCGGTGTAGAGCGGCACGCCCTTGGCCTCGACCGGCTCGCCCATCACCTGCGTGGCGTGGCCACAGAGGATCTGCGCCAGCCGGTCGGTGCCGGGCAGCGGCTTCAGCGGGCGGGCCAGCAGGATGCGCCGCACCTCGACGCGGGCCAGCGGGAACGCCTTGGCGGCTTGCGCGATCACGGCGCGCACGGCGCGCTCGACGGTCTCCGGGGTTTCCTCGGGGATCATGCGGCGGTCGAGGCGCAGCGTGACGCGGTCCGGCACCACGTTGGTGTTGATGCCGCCCTTGATGAGCCCGACCGTGAGCTGCGGCGAGCCGATGCCGGGCACCGCCGACACCGTGCCGGCATAGCCCTTGCGGTGTACGTACAGCGCGTTCAGCACCGCGGTCGCCGCCTCCAGCGCGTCGATGCCGGTGCTGGGCAGGGCGGCGTGCGCCGACTTGCCGGTGACCTCGACCTCCAGGTGGAGGCAGCCGTTGTGCGCCGTCACCACGCCATAGCTGAAGCCGGCGCCGATGGCGAAGTCGGGCTTGGAGATGCCCTCGTCGATCAGCCATTTCGGGCCGATCTCGCCGCCGGCCTCCTCGTCGTAGGTCAGGTGAAGCTCGACGGTGCCGCGGCTGAGGCCGGCCTTCTCCAGCGCCTTGAGCGCGTAGGCGTAGGTGGCGAAGTCCGACTTCGACACGGCCACGCCGCGCCCGTACATCCAACCATCCACCACCTCGGCGCCGAACGGGTCGCGGGTCCAGCCCTCGCCGGGGGGCACCACGTCGCCGTGCGCGTTCAGCGCCACCACCGGGCCGTCGCCGAAGCGCTTGCGGACCACCAGATTGACCACGCTGACCATGCCGTTGGCGCGCACCAGGGAGTCCGGCACGGGGTGGCGCTCGACGGTGAAGCCCATGTCTTCCAGCAGTTCGGCCGCGCGCGCGGCGTGCGGGGCGCAGTCGCCGGGCGGGTTGTCGGAGGGCACCTTGACCAGCTCGGCCAGGAAGCGGGACTGATCCTCCCGCACAGAGCGCAGAAAGTCGCGGATGGCCTGGGCGTGCGTCATGCGGAGAGGGTCCCGTGCTCGAAATGGCGGAGGATGTCGAGGAGGACGCGCACCGCCAGGTCGGCGTCCTCGGTGGTGATGGATTCGGCGGGGTTGTGGCTGATGCCGCCGCGGCAGCGGACGAACAGCATGCCCATCGGCAGCACGCCCGTAAAGGCCATGGCGTCGTGCCCTGCCCCGCTCGGCAGCCGGAACGGCCGCACGCCGGCGCGCTTGACCGCCGCTTCGATCTGGTCGGTCAGGCCCGCCGAGCACGGTGCCGCGTCGGCGCTGTGGCCCTTCTCGATGCTCAGCGTCACGTGGCGGCGGCCGGCGATGGACTCGAACTTGCCCTTGATGGCGGCGGCGGCCGTGGTGCGCACCGCATCGTCGGGGGCGCGCACGTCCACGGTGAAGACCACCCGGCCGGGGATGACGTTTATGGCGCCGGGGAGGGTCTCCAGCCGGCCGACCGTCGCCACCAGCCCCGGCGCGGACGCCGCCTGCTCCTCGACCGCCAGCACCATCTCGGCGGCGGCGGCCAGCGCGTCGCGGCGCAGGTCCATGGGCACGGTGCCGGCGTGGCCGGCCATGCCCGTGACGGTCACGGTGAAGCGGGTGGCGCCGTTGATGGCGGTGACGATGCCCAGCGGCAGCCCCTCCGCCTCCAGCACCGGCCCCTGCTCGATGTGCACCTCAAGGTACGCCAGCGCGTCGGCGCGCTTGGCCTCGGATATCCGCGCCGGATCGCCGCCGAAGGCGGTGAGCGCGTCGGCGAAGCGCACGCCGTCGCGGTCCTTGCCCTCCAGCGCCGCCGGATCGAAGCGGCCCGCCACGGCACGGCTGCCGGTCAACGTGTTGGGGAAGCGCACCCCCTCCTCGTCGCCGAAGCCCAGCACCTCGATGGCGAAGGGCAGCCGCTCGCCGGTGCGGTTCAGCTCGGCCACGGCGGCGACCGCCGCCAGAACGCCGAGGTTGCCGTCGTACTTGCCGGCGTTGCGCACCGTGTCGATGTGCGAGCCCAGCAGCACGGCCGGCGCCCCCGGCCGTGCGCCCTCATAGCGGCCAACCACCGTACCGGCGGGGTCGAGGCGCACGCTCATGCAGGCCGCGCGCATCCACTCCATGAGCTGGTCGGCGGCGGCCCGGTGCTGGGGCGAGAAGCACAGGCGGGTCAACGCCTCGGGATCGGCCGAGAACGCGGCGAAAGCGTCCAGGCGCGCCATCAGGTCCGGGCCGAACGCCGTCACGGCAGCAGATCCTTGAGGCGCAGCAGCGCGATGCGCTCCACCTGGGCCAGCGCGGTTTCGAACTCCATTTCGGGGGTGTTGTGGATGCGCTGCTCGAACGCCGCCAGGATCTCGGCGCGGCTGCGCCCCTTCACCGCCAGGATGAAGGGGAAGCCGAATTTGGCCTTGTAGGCGTCGTTCAGCTCGGTGAAGCGCTGGAACTCCGCGGGCGTGCAGCGGTCGAGGCCGGCGCCGGCCTGTTCGGAGGCCGACTCCGCGGTCAGCTCGCCGCGCACCGCCAGCTTGCCGGCGAGGTCGGGGTGGGCGTTGAGCAACGCCAGCCGCTGCTCGCGCGGGGCGGCGCGCAGCACGGCAACCATGGCGGCGTGCAGCCCCTCCGCGGTGTCGGGCCGCAGCCCGGCCTCCCAGGCCCCCTCGGCGATCCACGCTGAGTGTTCGAACACGGGACCGAAGCGGGCCAGGAACGCGGCGCGGTCCATGTCGCTGGGACGGGTCACGTCGCACCTCCATACGGGTGCCGCTCGTGCCAATGCCGGGCGATGTCCACGCGGCGGCAGAACCACACGCGGTCGTGGCCAGTGGCATAGTCGAGGAAACGCTCCAGCGCCTTGATCCGCCCCGGCTTCCCCACCAGCCGGCAGTGCAGCCCCACCGACATCATGCGCGGCGTCTCCGCGCCTTCCTCGTACAGCGCGTCGAAGCTGTCCTTGAGGTAGGTGTAGAACTGGTCGCCGCTGTTGAAGCCCTGCACCTGGGTGAAGCGCATGTCGTTGCAGTCCAGGGTGTAGGGCACGATGAGCTGCGGTTTGCCCGCCACCACTTCCCAGTGCGGCAGGTCGTCGTCATAGGAATCCGCGTCGTAGAGGAAGCCGCCGTACTCCGCCACCATCCGTCGCGTGTTCGGGCCGGTGCGGCCGGTGTACCAGCCCAGCGGCCGGCTGCCGCTCACCCGCTCCAGGATTTCCATGGCGCGGTGCAGGTGCTCACGCTCCAGCGCCTCGTCCATGGTCTGATAGTTGATCCAGCGCCAGCCGTGGCTGGCGATCTCGTGCCCGGCGTCGACCATGGCGCGGATCACTTCCGCGTGGCGTTCGGCGGCCATGGCGACGGCGAAGACCGTCAGCGGAATGCCCTTGCGCTCGAACAGCTTCAAAAGGCGCCAGACGCCGACCCGCGAGCCGTACTCGTACAACGACTCCATGGCCATGCTGCGCTGGCCCGGCAGCGGCTGGGCGGCGACCATCTCCGACAGGAAGGCCTCCGACGCCGCGTCGCCGTGCAGGATGTTGTTCTCGCCGCCCTCCTCATAGTTGAGGACGCACTGCACGGCGATGCGCGCCCCGCCCGGCCAGTCGGCCTTGGGTGGATTGGGGCCGTAGCCCACGAGATCCCTGGGATAACCGGAACCGGACATGCCTTCCCCCTCCTTAGGCAGCGGCGCTGCGATTGCCATGATAATGCCAGAAGACCCGGCACACCTTGCTCATCCGTTTGAAAGTCTTTCCCAGGCACCCCCTGTTAGAGCAGGATTTGCACGTCGATATAATTGCTTAAGCATGCGGCGGAAGACCGGGGAGACAAGACGGCCATGACCAACGACGCGCAGCACGGCGGGCGGCTGACCACACACGTGCTCGACACCACGCACGGACGGCCCGGCGCCGGCATCGCGCTCACCCTCTACCGGGTCGAGAACGAGCAGCGCACCTGGGTGCTGGACGCGCGCACCAACGCCGACGGGCGTTGCGACGTGCCGCTGCTGCAAGGTGGCACCCTGAAGCCGGGCTGCTATGAGCTGGTGTTCAAGGTCGGCGCCTATTTCCGCGCCGCCGGACTGAATCTGCCCGACCCGCCGTTCCTCGAAGCGGTGCCGATCCGCTTCGGCATCGCCAAGGCGGACCAGCACTACCACGTGCCGTTGCTGGTCTCGCCCTACGGCTATTCCACCTACCGCGGCAGCTGAGCCATGCGCGACACCGTGCGGTTCCTGCTCGGCGACGATCTCAGGGAGATCAAGGACGTCGATCCGACGCTGACCGTGCTCGACTGGCTGCGGCTGGAGGAGCGGCGCGTCGGCACCAAGGAGGGCTGCGGCGAGGGCGATTGCGGCGCCTGCACCGTGGTGGTCGGGCGCCTTGATGGCGACCGCGTGCGCTATGAGGCGGTGAACGCCTGCATCCGCTTCCTGCCCACCCTGGACGGTTGCCAGTTGCTGACCGTCGAGCACCTGAAGGGTTCGGACGGCAGCCTGCACCCGGTGCAGCAGGCCATGGTGGACGGGCGCGGTTCGCAATGCGGCTACTGCACGCCGGGCTTCGTCATGTCGATGCTGGCGCTGTACCTGAACGAGGACCGTCCGGGCGAGGAGCGCATCGACGACGCGCTGGCCGGCAACCTGTGCCGCTGCACCGGCTACGCCCCCATCGTCCGGGCGGCGCAACGCATGTACGAGTTGGGCGACCGCACCGCCGACCGCTTCGCGCTGGCGGCTTCGTCGGTGGCCGAACGGCTGCGCGAACTGAACGACGACGCGGTCGTGTGCGTCGGCCAGGGCGGGCGGCGCTTCTATGGGCCGGCCACCGAGGGGCAGTTGGCCGACCTGCTGCTCCAGCACCCCCAGGCCACCATCGTGGCAGGCGCAACCGATGTCGGGCTGTGGGTCACCAAGTTCCAGCGCGTCATTCCTGACGTGATCTACACCGGCCGCGTGCCCGAACTGCGCCGGCTGCGCGAGACCGACACGGCGCTGGAGATCGGTGCCGGCGTCACCTACACCGACGGGGCGCAAGCCATCGCGGCGCTCTACCCCGACTTCGGCGAGCTGATCCGCCGCATCGGCGCGGCGCAGGTGCGCAACATGGGCACCATCGGCGGCAACGTAGCCAACGGCTCGCCCATCGGCGACACGCCGCCGGCCTTGATCGCCGCCGGGGCGACGGTGGTGCTGCGCCGGGGCATCGAGCGGCGCACGCTGCACCTTGAGGACTTCTTCATCGCCTACGGCAAGCAGGACCGCAATCCCGGCGAGTTCGTCGAGAAGATCGTCCTGCCCAAGCCCGCCCCCGGCGCGCTGTTCCGCGCCTACAAGGTGTCGAAACGCTTCGACCAGGACATCTCGGCCGTCTGCGGCGCGTTCCTGATCGAGTTGGACAACGGCCGGGTCAGCCGCGCGCGCGTGGCCTACGGCGGCATGGCGGCGACCCCGAAACGCGCGGCGGCGGCGGAAGCGGCGCTGGTCGGCCAAGCCTGGAGCGAGGCCAGCATCAAGCGCGCCATGGGGGCGCTGCGCGAGGATTTCACGCCGCTGACCGACTGGCGCGCCAGCGCCGAGTACCGCGGCAAGATCGCCGCCAACCTGCTGATGAAGATGTTCGTCGAGACCACGGACGAGGCGGCGGCGACGCGCCTCGTCGGCGGGGGGAGGCTCACCCATGCCTGACACGGCGCATCCCCTGACGATCTCCGGCGGCGTCCACCAGGACCGCCGCCACGACAGCGCCCACAAGCACGTTACCGGCGAAGCGGTCTACGTGGACGACATGCCGGAGCCCGCCGGGCTGCTGCACGTCTATCTTGGCTTGTCGGCCAAGGCGCACGCGCGCGTGCCGTCCATGGACCTGTCGAAGGTGCGCGCGGCGCCCGGCGTGGTGGCGGTGCTCACCGCCGCCGATGTACCGGGCGAGAACGACATCGGCGCCATGGGCCGCCACGACGAGCCGCTGTTCGCGCACGATCTGGTGGAGTACGCCGGCCAGCCGCTGTTCGCCGTCGCCGCAACGACCCGCGACCAGGCGCGCCGCGCCGCCAGGCTGGCGGAGGTGACGTACGAGGATCTGCCGGCGGTGCTGGACATCGCCACCGCCCGGCAAAACCCGCAACTCGTCTTCCCGCCGATGACCATGCGCAAGGGGGACGCCGCGGCGGCGCTGGAGCAGGCGCCGCGCCGCCTGTCCGGCCGGCTGGTCATGGGCGGGCAGGAGCACTTCTACCTGGAAAGCCACGCCGCCCTCGCCATCCCGGCGGAGGACGACGAGGTGCTGGTGCACTCTTCCACCCAGCACCCCAGCGAGGTTCAGCACATCGTCGCCCATGTGCTGGGCGTGCCGGACGGTGCCGTGTCCATCGAGGTGCGGCGCATGGGTGGTGGCTTCGGCGGCAAGGAGACACAGGCCAACCTGTTCGCCGCCACCGCCGCGCTGGTCGCCAGGAAGACCGGCCGTGCGGCCAAGATCCGCCCCGACCGCGACGACGACATGATCGTCACCGGCAAGCGCCACGACTTCGAGGTGGACTACACGGTCGGCTTCGACGACGAGGGCCGCATCCTCGCCGCCGATATGACCTACGCGGCGCGCTGCGGCTTCTCCGCCGACCTGTCCGGGCCGGTCACCGACCGCGCGCTGTTCCACGCCGACAACTGCTATTTCTACCCCCATGCCCGCATCGAATCGCTGCCGCTGAAGACCAACACGGTGTCCAACACCGCGTTTCGCGGCTTCGGCGGCCCGCAGGGCATGCTGGGCGCCGAGCGCATCATCGAGGAGGTGGCGTTCACGGTGGGCAAGGACCCGCTGGAGATCCGCAAGCTGAATTTCTACGGGCCGGGCCGGGACACCACGCCATACAAGCAGACGGTCGAAGACAACATCATCCCCGAACTGGTCGCGCAGTTGGAGGCGGAAAGCCGCTACCAAGAGCGCCGCGCGGAGATCGGCGCCTTCAACGCCGCCAACCGCTGGCTGCGCAAGGGCTTGGCTCTGACGCCGGTGAAGTTCGGCATCTCCTTCACCGCCACGCACTACAACCAGGGCAGCGCCCTGGTGCACGTCTACACGGACGGTTCGATCCACCTGAACCACGGCGGCACGGAGATGGGCCAGGGCCTGCACACCAAGGTGGCGCAGATCGTCGCCGAGGAGTTCCAGGTCGATATCGACTGTGTACGCATCACCGCCACCAACACCGCCAAGGTGCCCAACACCTCGGCCACGGCGGCCTCGTCGGGCACCGACCTCAACGGCCGGGCGGCGCAGAACGCCGCGCGCACCATCAAGGAGCGGCTGATCGACTTCGCCGCCGGGCACTGGGGCGTGCCGCGCGACGCGGTCGTCTTCCGCGCCGGGCGGGTGAACGTCGGCAACCACGCCATGGGGTTCCCCGATCTGGTGAAAGCCGCCTACATGGAGCGGGTGCACCTGTCCTCCACCGGGTTCTACAAGACGCCCGGTATCCACTGGAACCGCGGCACCGGCGAGGGGCGGCCGTTCTTCTACTACGCCTATGGCGCCGCGGCGGCCGAGGTGACGGTGGACACGCTGACCGGCGAATACCGGCTGGACCGCGTGGACATCCTGCACGACGTCGGCCGCTCGCTGAACCCGGCCATCGACCGCGGCCAGATCGAGGGCGGCTTCGTCCAGGGCATGGGCTGGCTGACCATGGAAGAGCTGTGGTGGGACCAGGAGGGCCGGCTGCGCACGCACGCGCCCTCCACCTACAAGATCCCGGCCTGCGGCGACCGGCCCAGGGTGTTCAACGTCGGCTTCTTCGACGCCCCCAACCGCGAGGACAACATCTTCCGCTCCAAGGCGGTGGGCGAGCCGCCGTTCATGCTCGGCATCTCCGTGCTGCACGCGCTGTCCGACGCGGTGGCGAGTGTGGCCGGGCACAAGGTCTGCCCGAAGCTCGACGCCCCGGCGACGCCGGAACGCGTGCTGGCCGCCATCGAGAGGTTGCGCGCGCCATGACCGGGCTGGCCGCCACGCTGGGCGACTGGCTGGAACGCAGCCAGGGCGCGGTGCTGGTCACCATTACGCAAGCGCGCGGCTCCACCCCCCGCGAGGCCGGCGCGCGCATGCTGGTGGGGCGTGGGGCGACGCTCGGCACGGTGGGCGGAGGCCGGCTGGAGTGGGAGGCGGTGGCGACGGCGCGGCGCATGCTGGACGATGGTTCGACGGCCGAAACGCTGGACATGCCATTGGGGCCGGCGCTGGGCCAGTGCTGCGGCGGGCACGTGACGCTGCGGCTGGAACGGGCGGATGCCGGCACGCTGGCGGTTCTCGAAGATGTGGAGAGGGGCGAGGCGGAACGCCGCCCGCACGTGCTGCTGTTCGGCGCCGGGCATGTGGGCAAGGCCATCGCCGCGGCGCTGGCGCCGCTGCCGCTGGCCGTGCGCTGGATCGACGAGCGGGCGCACGAGTTCCCCGATCCGATGCCGTCCGATGTGGAAAAGGTGGTGAGTGCCAACGCGCTGGACTACGTTGCGGCGGCGCCGGCCGGAAGCGGCTACCTGATCCTGACGCACAGCCACGCGCTGGATTTCGCCATCGCCGCGGCGGTGCTCGACCGCGGCGATGCGACGTACGTCGGCCTGATCGGCTCGGCCACCAAACGCCGGCGCTTCGAGCGCGAATATTTCGCGCGCGGCCGAGACCCGGCACGGCTGGAGCGCCTGACCTGCCCCATCGGCAGCGCGTTGAAGGGTGACAAGCGCCCCGCCGTGATCGCCGCACTGGTCGCAGCGGAGGTGCTGATAAATACCCTCTCCCCTCTGGGGAGAGGGAGGGACCCGCTCGAAGAGCGGGAGGGTGAGGGTGCCTCCAAGGACCCTTGCCGGTACCCTCACCCGGCGCCTGCGGCGCCACCCTCTCCCGGGACGGGAGAGGGAACGAGGGGCGCCTGTCGTCAATGACCTGGGACATTTACCTCGACCACCTCGCCTCCACACCGCTCGATCCCGCGGTGCTGGAGGCCATGCTCCCCTGGCTGAGCCACGCCGGAAACCCGCACGCCCGGCACAAGCCGGGCTGGAACGCCGCCGACGCCATCGACAAGGCCCGCGTCCACATCGCCACCCTGGCCGGCGCCAAACCCGGCGAGGTGGTCTTCACCTCCGGCGCCACCGAGGCCAACAACCTTGCCCTCGTCGGCGCCCTGCCACCGGGCTGGCCGGTCCTAGCCTCGGCCATCGAACACCCCAGCGTGCTGGAATGCCGAGTCACATCGACACTGCCGGTGGACCGACGCGGCGTCGTGGATCTCGACCGCCTGGACGCGGCATTGCGAAGCGGCCCCGCGCTGGTGTCGATCATGGCCGCCAACAACGAAGTCGGCACACTCCAGCCGCTCGCCGGGATTGCCGCGCTGTGCCGCGCCCATGGCGCGTTGTTCCACTGCGACGCCGCGCAACTCCCCGTGCCGATGGACGGCATCGACCTGCTGAGCCTGTCCGGCCACAAGCTCTACGGCCCGATGGGCATCGGCGCCTTGGTGGTACGCGATGGCGTGCCGCTCCGCCCCCCCCTGTTCGGCGGCCACCAGCAAGGCGGCCGGCGCGCCGGCACGCTGCCGACCGCCCTGTGCGTCGGCCTCGGCGAGGCATGCCGGCTCGCGCTCGCCCGCCGCGACGAGGACGCCCGGCGCATCACCGCCCTCCGCGAACGCCTGTTCAAAACGTTGACGGAGAGGCTGCCGGACATCCGCCGGACCAGCCCGGCCGAGGGCTGCCTGCCCGGCTGCCTGAACGTCGTCGCGCCGGGCGTGGACGCTGCCGACCTGCTGCTCGATCTGCCGGACGTGGCGCTGTCCACCGGCTCGGCGTGCGCCAACGGCCTCGAAGGCCCATCGCACGTGTTGCTGGCGCTGGGGCTGTCACCGGAGGACGCGCACGCCTCGTTCCGCTTCGGCCTGGGGCGCACCACCACCGAGGCCGACATCGACCACGCCGCAGCCCGCTTCGCCCAGGCCGTCGCGGATTGGCGGCGGGGCTCGGTTTGAAGGTGTCGGGTCCCAGCCGGCGCTTCCCGCTGCGGTGCCGCGCGCCGTACACTTGACCACCTGCCCCCCGGCCAAGCCAAGGAACGTCATGGAACCGATCATCTGGGAATGGGTCAACCTGATGGCGCGCTGGCTGCACGTGATCACGGCGGTCGCGTGGGTCGGCTCGTCCTTCTACTTCATCCACCTCGACCTCTCCTTGCAGAAGCGCCCGCACCTGCCGCCCGGCACCCAGGGCGAGGCGTGGCAGATCCACGGCGGCGGCTTCTACAACATGGTCAAGTATCTGGTGGCGCCGCCGCAACTCCCCAAAGAACTGACGTGGTTCAAGTGGGAGTCCTACACCACGTGGCTCAGCGGCTTCTTCCTGCTGTGCGTGCTGTACTACCGTGGCGCCGACCTGTTGCTGATCGACCCGGCGGTGCTGGATCTGCCGTGGTGGGGCACCGTCGCGGCGAGCCTCGCGTCGCTGGCGCTGGGCTGGCTGGTCTATGACGCTCTGTGCAAGTCACCGCTCGGCAACGACGACACGCGCCTCGCGCTGGCGGGGTTCGTGTTCCTGGTGGTGGTGGCGTGGGGGCTGACGCACGTGTTCAGCGGGCGCGGCGCCATGCTGCACATGGGGGCGCTGATCGGCACGATGATGTCGGCCAACGTGTTCCTCGTCATCATCCCCAACCAGCGCAAGACCGTCGATGCCATGCTGCGCGGCGAGACGCCGGACCCGATGCTCGGCAAGAAGGCCAAGCAGCGCTCGCTGCACAACAACTACCTGACGCTGCCGGTCGTCTTCCTGATGCTCAGCAACCACTACCCCCTCACGTTCGGCACCCGGTACAACTGGGTGATCGTCGGGGTGGTGCTGGTCGTCGGCGCCGTCATCCGCCATTTCTTCAATTCCAGGCACGCCGGCAAGCCCACCCCGTGGTGGACCTGGGCGGCGGCGGCGGCCGGCATGGCGCTGGTGGTCTGGCTGAGCACCGCCGGGCCGAAGGACGCCGATCTGGCCGCGGCCCCGACCCGCGTCGGCTTCAACGAGGTGGAGGAGATCGTGTCGTCCCGTTGCAGCATGTGCCACGCCGCCTCGCCCGTGTGGGAGGGCATCCACGAAGCACCGCGCGGCGTGCGCCTCGACAGCGCCGCCGCCATCCGCCGCCACGCCGGATTGATCCGCGTGCAGGCCGGGCTGTCGGACGCGATGCCGCCGGGCAACGTCACGCGGATCACGCCGGCCGAGCGCCGCGCCCTTGCCGCTTGGACGGGCCAATGACCCCAACAACAGAGGTGCGCGCCATCCGCGGGCGCCTGCTGAGCTTCCTGGCCGAGCCCGCCGGACCGGGCGACGCGGCCAGTTACTGTTACCTCGCCGACGGCATGCTGCGCATCGAGGATGGGCGCATCGCCGCCAGCGGCCCAGCCGATGAGATGGCAGCGTCCCTGCCTCCGGGCACGCCGGTGGAGCATCACCCCGACGCCCTCGTGATGCCGGGCTTCATTGACCCGCATATCCACTTCCCGCAGACCCAGGTGATCGCGTCGTACGGCGCGCAACTGCTGGACTGGCTGGAAAAGTACACCTTCGTCGAGGAGCAGAAATACGCCGACCCGGCGCACGCCGCCGCCAACGCCCGCTTCTTTCTGGACGAGCTGCTGCGCAACGGCACGACGACCGCCGCGGTCTACGGCTCCGTCCACCCGCAGTCGGTGGACGCCTTCTTCGCCGAGTCGGAGCGGCGCGGCACCGCCATGATCGCCGGCAAGGTGATGATGGACCGCTGCGCCCCCGAAGCGCTGCGCGACACGCCGCAGTCCGGCTACGACGACAGCAAGGCATTGATCGGTCGCTGGCACGGCCGCGGCCGGCAACTCTACGCCATCACCCCGCGCTTCGCCGTCACCTCCACCGAGGCGCAGCTGGAAGCCGCCGGAACCCTGGCCCGCGAGCATCCCGAGTGCTACGTGCAGACCCACCTGTCGGAGAACCACGCCGAGATCGCCACGGTCCGCGCGCAGTTCCCACAGGCCAGGCACTACACCGATGTCTATGACCGGCACGGGCTGCTCGGCCCGCGCTCGCTGTTCGGGCATTGCATCCATCTGGAGGAGGACGAGGTCCGGCGGCTGGCCGGGACCGGGTCGGTGGCGGTGTTCTGCCCGACCTCCAACCTGTTCATCGGCAGCGGCCTGTTCGACATGGCCCGGCTCAAGGGGAACGTGCCGCCGGTGCGTGTGGCGCTGGCGACGGACGTCGGCGGCGGCACCAGCTATTCCATGCTGCGCACCGCCGCCGAGGCTTACAAGGTGTTGCAGTTGCAGGGCCAGAACCTGCCGGCACTCACCGCCTTCCACGCCATGACCCGCGGCAACGCCGAGGCACTGGGCCTGCACGGCGCCATCGGCTCGCTGGAACCGGGCTGCTGGGCGGACGTGGCGGTGCTCGACGCCCGCGCGACGCCGGCCATGGCGCACCGCATGGAAACCGTGCGCGGCGACCTGGAGGAGGAGCTGTTCGTCCTCATGACGTTGGGCGACGACCGCGCCGTGAAGGCGACGTACGTGCAGGGGAAGCGGGCGTTCTGACGCCCGCGGCTCAGCGCGCGGCTTTGGCTCCGAGGAAGAGTCCGCTCAGGCGCGACAGGATGCTGCCGCGGATCTTCATGGCGGCAGCGCCCTCGGCCAGGGACTGCCCATCGGCGCTGAGCGCGGCCATCTGGTTGCGGGCCATCAGCTCGCTGACGCGCTCCATCAGTTCCGGGTGGGTTTCCAGAATGTGTGCCACGTCGCCCCGCGCCAGGGAGAACAGCACGACGCGGCCGACGGCGGTGACGGTGGTCAGGCGCCGCTCGCCCTCCAGAAGGGCTTCGATGCCCACCAGCGTTCCCGGCCCGAAGCGCTCGACCTCCTGCTCCGTCCCGGAGCCCTGCCGGCGTGCGCTCAGCACACCGGCGGCAACGAGGAACAGGGCGTCGGCCGGCTCGCCTTCGGAAAACAGCGTGGCCCCGGCCTTCACGGTCCGCTGCCGCGCCTGCGCCGCCAAGCGATGGCGGTCGGCGGACGGCAGCGTCGCAAAGGGCTCCGCTTCGGCCATCAGCGCCTCGGCCGAAGGCGTCTTTGCCGGGGGATCGGGCTGCTGAACGACCTGGACGGCGTCCACGCCGGCCGCCGTGGTGATCTGAATGCCGGCGCGCTGAAGGACGCGATGGATGCTCAGCAGCACCGCGTGCGTCTGGGAACCCGCCTTGTTGCGGTCGAGACAGTCGAACTTGACGAGGAAGCGCGCACCCACCGCGTCCATGCCGGTGTAGACGGCGTTGGTCACGCCCAGATGGCGGCGCCCGTCGACGCTGCGAGCCAGACGCAACCCGTCCAGCAGCAGCTCGGTGACCCAGGCGGGATCGAGTTCCGCCGGGACATACAGCGTGTGATCGATGAGGAAGTGGCGTTCCGGGAAGGAGAAATTCTCCAGCCGCGCCCCGGTCACCACGGAATTGGGGATGTTCAGCATGGTGTTGGCGAAGGTGCGCACCTTGGTGGCCCGCCAGGAGATGTCCACCACCTGGGCCACCGGGCCGTCGCCGATCTTGATCCAGTCGCCGGGCCGCATGGGCCGTTCGATGTTCAGCGCGATGCCGGAAAAGACGTTGGCCAGATTGCTCTGCACCGCCAGACCGATGATCATCGCCACGAGGCCGGACGTGGCCATCAGCCCGGTGACGTCGCGTTCGAAGACGTTGCTGACGATGCCGAACAGCGTCAGCACCACCACCAGCCCGGTCAGCGAGGTCTTGATGACCCGCGGCACCGGGCGCCCCGTGGCCCTCTCCAGCGGGGTCCACACCAGCTTCTCCATCGCCACTAGCAACAGGCAGCCTGACGCGAACCACCACAGGAAATCGAAGAAGCGAACCACCTCGGTGATGGTGCGCTCCAAGCCCAGATCGATGACCAGCCGCATGACGGCGCTCTCGGTCGTCAGCAGCAGCCCGCCGGTGACCGCGGTCAGCAGGAACAGCACGCCGCGCGGCCAGCGGGCCAGCCACGGCGTGTCGCTCGCCCACAGCAGCACGGCGAAGGCCAGGGCCAGGACCAGCGCGCTCGCCTCGGCTTCCATGGTCAGCCATTGCCGGCGCAGGCCGGGGTCGGTGCGCCCGAGTTCGATGTTGAGCGCCACGCCGGGGGCGCTGACCACCGGAACGGCGCCGCTGGTCAGCGTCGGGTCGCCCAGGCTCGACCGCTCCAGGGTGTCGGCGAACAGCGAGGCGTCAGTGATGGAAAAGCCGGACGGCAGCACGGCCGACCGCGACAGCAGCCGCACCAGCGCCGGGCCGGACAGCGCCGGCAGCGCCGTGGAATCCGGCACGTAGATGAGCTGCTCCTGCGACAGCGAGCGATGATGGAAACCGATGGGCACGCCGATGCGGCCCTGCGCCGCCTGCAGGCCTTCGCTGGACACCTGGAAGCGCCCGGCCACGCGGAACAGGCGGTATTCGATGCCGCCCACCGACGAGGATTTGACCGGTTCGCCCAGGACGATGGGCTTGACCGCGCCGATGAAGCTGATGTCCCCCACCGGAACGTTGCCCTGGAAGCGGAACCACAGGTCGAAGTCCACGTCCACCTGGGTTGGGTTGTTGGCGACCCGCTCGATGTGGCGCGGGGCGAGGCCGCTGTAGACCACGGGGACGCGGCTCAGTTCGTCGCTGCCGACGGTCTGGTGCAACTGCATCAGCGAGGACATCAGCAGGTTTGAGAACTGCCCGATGATGACCGGCTTCATGGCGTTGCCCTGGTCGTCGAACCACGTCACGCCGGTGGCGCCGGGAACGCCCAGGCCGGGGCTGCGCATCTGGGCGAGCTGGTCGCGGAGCGCCCGGCGCCCCTCGGCCGGCACCTCCGGCCCGAAGCCGGCGCGGCGCATGGCTTCCACCAGCACCTTGGCGGCGTCGTAGGCGTACGGTGCGCTCCAGGATTGCAGCGCCCCGCCCTTGAGCGAGAGCCGCTGGATGAGCTGGCGCGCCTCGACGTTGGCGGTGTCGGCGAGAAACGGGGCCGAGACGAACAGCCCATTGGTGTAGAAGCCGGGCGAGGTCTGCTCCCGCGGCATCTTCGTGAAGGCGTTGGCCAGTTCGATGGTGCCGAGGGGGTCGGGGCCGAGGATGCGCAGCTTGATGCCGGCGTCGCGGATGGCCTTGACCAGGGGCACCGCGGATTTCTGATAGGCAAGCAGCAGCACGACGGTGTCCGGCGGCAGCCCGGCCAGCGAGCGCGTCAGCGCCGCCATGTGCTCGGCGCCGTCCGCGGCCGTGGGATCGCCACCCCATTCCTCCAGGATCGGCAGCTCGAGACGCTTGGCTTCCCGGTGAATGACGCCGGCCATGCGGTCGGCGTACCTGTTCGGGGTCCGCACCACGGCGAGGCCGGAGGCCCCAAGGACGTCGCGGGCGTAGTCGGCGAGGAACTCGCCCTCGCGGTCGTCGGAAAAGATGGTGCGGAAGTACCAGGGGTTGCCCTCCGTCACATCCGGGGCGGTGGACCGCGGCGTGATGGCGGGAATTCCCGCCTTGGCGTAGATCGGGCCGGCCGCCTGGGACGTGTTGGACGAGCTGTGTCCGATGACCGCGACGAAGCGCGGATCGGCGGCGATCTGCTGCGCCACCGCACGGGCGCGCTCCACGTCGTTGCCGTCGTCGAAGGCGGTCAGTTCCACCTTGAGCCCGCCGAGCCCGCCATCGGCATTGACCTGCTCGATGAGATCGGTCGCCGCCGCCACCACTTCCGTGGTGGTGCGCGTGTTCGTGCCGGTCTGCCGGCCGACGAGGGCGATGTGCACGCTGCCCTGGAAGGTCGGCTCGCGGGTGTTGTGATTCGCCACAAGCCGCGCGGCCACGTCGCCCACGAACAGCAACAACACCAAAGCGATGAGGAACCGCTTCATCTGGTCCACCGGTCCAAGTCTGGCGCCAAATGCACCGGCGTGCAGCGCGTGGCGGGATGCATAAAATGCCGGACTCTTGTCTAACTTGAATCGGGCTCGGGTTTCGAGTGGAATCGCCGGCTGAACCAGATCGGTCACGGGATCGGCGAGAGCCGCCCGGTCCGACGAATTTTCCCGCCCTCCCGGCGGGAGGTTCGCCGGACGCAGGATGCGTCTGCTATAAACATGAGAGCTTCCCCCTCCTCCTTAGCCGAGGTGACGCCATGGCGCCGGTGCTCGCGATCGTCTGGTTCCTGATTGTCGCCCTCCTGCCCCTGGCGCCGGCCCGCGCCGACTTCGAACCCCAGGGCCTTTCCGCCGACGCGGCCAGCTATGCCGAGGCCATTCGGGCGAAAGCCCCACCGCAGGCGACACCGGCCCAGCGTGCCGAGGCGCTGAAGCAGGCGCGCGCCGCCGTCGAACGCGGCGATTTCGCCGCGGCGGTGAACCGGTTCGAGGCACTCATCGCGCTCGGCGAGGACGGCCCGCCGACGTGGCTGGCGCTGAGCGAGGCTTGGACCGCGCAAGCCAAACCCGGCAAGGAGCGCGCCTTGCAGGCGGCGTACCTCGCCTACCGGGCAAAGGATCAGGCCGAGGATCGAGTCGCCGCGCTGTGGCGCATGGCCGCGCTGCTGGAGGACCGCTTCGACCGCCCGGCCGACGCCCTACAGGCTTTGCAGGAACTGAAGCGAGTCGGGGCGAAACTGGCGCCGGCCGGCCTCGACGCGCGTTTCACGGCGTTGCGCCAGCGCGTCGGGCTGACGCTGCGCTCGGTGAAGGTCAACGCCGACGACGGGTCGCCGCGCGCGTGCTTCCGCTTCTCCGGCCCGCTGAGCGCGCGCAAGGGGGTCCGCTTCGGCGATTTCCTGCGCGTCGAGCCGCCGGTGCAGACCGCCGTGGACGCGCGGAACGACACCCTGTGCCTCTCCGGCCTCACCAACGGCAAGGGCTACACCGTCACGCTGCGCAAGGGGCTGCCGGGGGACGACGACATCGTCCTCAACGCCGACGAGACGCAGCGCATCCGCGTCCCCGACCGGAAGCCTCTGGCGGCGTTCCGCGGCTCGGCGTTCATCCTGCCGCGCGGCGGCAGCGACGGCATCCCGGTGGTCACCGTCAATCTGGACGCCGTGGCGGTGAAGGTCTACCGCCTGAACGACCGCAACCTCGTCCCCAGCGTGCAGAACAGCAACCCCTTCGGCGCCCTGTCCTCCTACTCGGCCGATGATCTGGCGGACCGGAACGGCGAACTGGTGTGGCAGGGCCGTCTGGAGGTCCACGGCGAACGGAACCAGGAGGTGGTCACCGCGCTGTCGTTCCGCGACATGGTGGATGAGCCCAAGCCGGGTGTCTACGCCGTGACGGTGCGAACCGTGGACGTGAAGCCGGAGGACGAGGGGGCGGGCCTGGGCACGCAGTGGGTGCTCGTTTCCGACATCGGGCTGACCACGTTCCGCGGCGCCGATGGGATCACCGTGTTCGCCCGCTCCTTCGCCACCGCCAAGCCGCTGCCCGGCGTCGAGGTGGCGCTGGTGGCGCGCAACAACGGCGAACTGGCGCGCGTCACGACAGACGCCCTCGGCCGGGCGCGCTTCCCGGCAGGGCTGTCGCGGGGCAACGGCGGCAACGCTCCGGTGGCGGTGATGGCCTACGCCGGTGCCGATTTCGCCACACTCGACCTGTCCAGGGCAGCCTTCGACCTCAGCGACCGCGGGGTGGGCGGGCGCAAGACGCCGGGTCCGATGGACGCCTTCGTCTACACGGAGCGCGGCGTCTACCGCCAGGGCGAGACGGTCCATCTCGGCGCCCTGCTGCGCGACGACAGGACCGAGGCCGTCGAGAACTTCCCGCTCACCGTCAAAGTGCTGCGGCCGAGCGGGACCGAGTACTTCTCCGGCACCGTCCAGGCCAACCCGGCCGGCGGTTTCTTCCTGCCGCTGACGCTCAGCCGCACCGCGCCGCTGGGCGGCTGGACGGTGCAGGTCTACACCGATCCCAAGGGCGAACCGGTCGGCAGCGCCACGTTCCAGGTCGAGGATTTCGTGCCGGAGCGGCTGGCGCTCGACCTCACCGCACCGGCCCCCTACCTGGAGGCGGGCAAGCCCTTCGAACTGCTGGCGCAGGCGCGCTTCCTCTACGGCCCGCCGGGTGCCGGCCTGTCCGGCACGGCGGAGGTGTCGCTCCAGCCCGACCCGGCGCCCTACCCGCAGCACAAGGGCTTCCGCTTCGGCCTCGTGCAGGACAACGTCGAAGCGAAGCTCGAACAGCTGGAGATGCCCACCACCGACGCCGCGGGACAGGCGCGGATCGCGGTCACGCTGCCGAAGCTGCCGGACACGACGCGGGCGCTGCGCGCCGAGATCCGCGTCGCCGTGTCCGAGCCGGGCGGGCGGCCGACGCGCAAGTCGGTCATCGTGCCGGTGCGCACCAGGGCCTACGCCATCGGCCTGCGCCCGCATTTCGAGGGCGGCCGCATCGGCGAGGGGCAGGAGGCGGCGTTCGACGTGCTGGCGCTCGGCCCGGACGGCACGCCGCTCGCCAAGCCCGGCCTGAGCTGGGAACTGGTCGAGGAGCGCACGACCTATCAGTGGTACCTTCAAAACGGGCGCTACAACTACCGCAGCTCCACCCGCGACATCCCCGTCAAGTCCGGCACGCTGGCGGTCGGCGGCGACAAGGCGGCGGCGCTGACGCTGGGCGGCCGGGACTTCGGCCGCTACCGGCTGGAGGTGACGGACAAGGCGGCCGGCGTGGCGAGTTCGGTGCGCTTCTATTCCGGCTGGCGGATTGCCGAGGAGTCCGGTGACGCGCCGGACAAGCTCGACGTGGCGGTGGACAAGCCCGCCTACCGGCCGGGCGAGACGGCCCGCGTGCGCATCGTGCCGCCCTTTGCCGGCGAGGTGCTGCTGACCGTCGCCACCGACCGCCTGTTCGACAGCCGGACCCTGTCCATCCCGGCCGAGGGCGCCACGGTCGAGGTGCCGGTGGACGCCGCCTGGGGGCCGGGGGCCTACGTCACCGCGACCGTCTACCGGCCACCGGTCAAGGGCAAGGAGCGCCAGCCCGTGCGGGCGCTGGGCGTCGCCTGGATCGGCATCGACCCGGCGGTGCGCACGCTGGACGTGGCGTTGCAGGCCCCCACGGTGATGCCGCCGCGCGGCAAGCTCGACGTGGGCGTCAAAGTGACGGCGGCGGAAGGTGCGGCGATGGAGGACACCTATGTGACGCTGGCCGCGGTGGACGAGGGCATCCTGCGCCTCACCGACTACGCCGCCCCGCAGCCCGGCAAGCACTTCTTCGGCAAGCGCGGCCTCGGCCTCGACATCCGCGACGACTACGGCCGGCTGATCGACGCGCTGGACGGCCCGTACGGCACGTTGCGCCAGGGCGGCGATTCCGGCGGCGGAGGGCTGCCGGTGGTGCCGTTCACCGTCGTCTCGCTGTTCCAGGGACCGGTCAAGGTCGGGCCGGACGGCACCGCGCGCGTTGCCTTCGACATCCCGGACTTCAATGGCGAAATCCGCCTGATGGCGGTGGCGTACAGCCGCACCCGCGTCGGCTCGGCGACCGGCGCGGTGACCGTGCGCGATCCGCTGGTGGCGGAACTGGCGACCCCGCGCTTCCTGGCCCCCGGCGACGACAGCCGGCTCACCCTGTCGCTGCACAACGTCGAGGCGGCGGAAGGAGCCTATACGGTCGAGGTCGGCGGCGAGGACGGCGTCGCCGTCGAGAACGGCGCCTTCACCGTCCCGCTGGCCCGTGGCGAGCGCAAAAGCATGGTGCTGCCGCTCAAGGGAACCGCCGCCGGCATCGGCCGCGTGTCGGTCGCCGTGCGCGGGCCGGATGGCGCGGCGCTCGACCATAGCAGCCGGATCACCGTGCGCCCGGCGCGCCCGGTCGAGACGCAGTTCCTGACCGAACAGGTCGCCCCCGGCGGCACGTCGCGCTTCGACACCGCGTCGCTTTCGGCCTACCTGCCGGGAACCGCCGGGATGTCGGTGAGCTACACCGCGGGACCGCCCTTCGACGTGGCCGGCATCCTGCGGGCCCTGGACCGTTACCCCTACGGCTGCCTGGAGCAGACCATCAGCCGCGCCCTGCCGCTGCTGGTCGTCCGCGACGTGGAACTGGCTTTGGGCGTGGACCGCAAACCGGATGATCGCATCGACGCCCGCATTGACGAGGCCATCGGCCGGACGCTCGACCGCCAGCGCTTCGACGGCGCCTTCGGGCTGTGGGGTGCGTATGACGAGGCGTCCCCCTGGCTGACCGCCTACACGGTGGAGTTCCTGGTGCGCGCCCGCGACACGGGCCACCCTGTGCCCGACAAGCCACTGCGCGACGCGCTGTCGTTCCTGAGGCAATACGCGGTCGGCGATGCCGACGGGCCGGAGGGGCTGGCGGCCAAGGCCTACGCGCTGCACGCGTTCGCCCTGGCCGGCGTCCCCCTGCCCGGCCCGGCGCGCTACCTGCACGACACCGCGCTGGACACGTTGCCCACCCCGCTCGCCAAGGGGCAGCTCGGCGCAACGCTGGCCCGCCTCGGCGATGCGGAGCGGGCGGCAAGCGCCTTCGACGCCGCGCTGGCTCAGCTGAACCGCAAGGACTGGCACGTCGATTACGGCTCCACCGTGCGCGACGCCGCCGCTCTGCTGGTGCTGGCGGGCGAGGTCAACATGACAAACGGCCGGCTGGCGGCCCTGGTGGACCGGCTGCCCGCTTCGGCGACGGCGGCCAACCGCACCAACACGCAGGAGAAGGCGTGGATCGTGCTGGCCGCCAACGCGCTGACACGCGGCACCCAGCCGGTGGAGCTGGCGCTGTCCGGCGGTGCCAAGGCGCGCGGCGAGCGGGTGGATTTGACGCCGTCCGCGGCGCAGCTTGCCGGCGGCCTGTCGGTCGCCAACGCCGGCAAGGCGGCGGTGTGGCAGGCGGTGGCGGTTTCCGGCGTGCCCACGGAGGCGCGCCCGGCAGCGCGTGAGGGGCTGCGCATCAAGCGCAACTTCTTCAAGCGCGACGGCCAGCCGCTGGACCTCGAAGCGATCCACCAGAACGACGTCTTCGTCGTGGTGCTGGAGGGCGAGGCGAACACCGGCCTGTACCATCAGACGGCGATCACCCACCCGCTGCCCGCCGGCTGGGAGATCGAGAACCCGCGCCTGGGCGGTTCGGGCACCGGCGATCTGCCGTGGCTGGGCGAACTCACCCACCCACTGACGGCGGCGGCGCGCGACGACCGCTACATCGCCGCGGTGGACCTAACGGAGGAAAGCAAGAGCTTCAAGCTGGCCTTCGTGGTGCGCGCGGTGACGCCGGGCGTCTACGAGCTGCCCGGCGCGGTGCTGGAAGACATGTACAAGCCGCGCTTCTTCGCCCGTCAGGCGGCCGGCCGGATCACCGTCCTCCCCGCGCCCTGAGCCCATCGTCATGGCTTGGCGGCGCAGGATGGCCGGAGGTGCGGCGGCGGCCGGCGTGCTGCTGGGCGCGGCGCTCGCCCTCGACGCGCTGTTCCCGCCGCCGCTGGAGCGCCTGCACGATGTGTCGGTGACGGTCACCGACCGCGCGGGCGCGCCGTTGCGGGTCTTCACCAACACCGCCGGGGCGTGGCGCCTGCCCGCCGCGGCGGAGGACGCCGCACCGCGGCTCATCGATCTGCTGCTGGCCTACGAGGACCGGCGTTTCCTCACCCATCCCGGCGTGGACGCGCTGGCGGTGGCGCGGGCGGCGGTGCAGAACCTGACCGCCGGACACGTCGTCTCGGGGGCGTCCACGCTGACCATGCAGGTGGCCCGCCTGCTGGAGCCGCGCCCGCGCACGTTGTCGGCCAAGGCCGCCGAGGCGTTGCGCGCGCTTCAGCTCGAATGGCGCTACGGCAAGCGCGACATCCTAGCCATGTACCTGACGCTCGCCCCCTACGGCGGCAACGTCGAAGGGGTGCGGGCGGCGTCCATGGGCCTGTTCGGCAAGGCGCCGCGCGCTCTGACGGCAGCCGAAGCGGCGCTGCTGGTGGCCTTGCCGCAGTCCCCCACCCGCCTGCGGCCGGACCGCGCGCCGGAGCGGGCGCGGGCGGCGCGCGACAAGGTGCTGGAGCGCGCGGTCGCCGCGGGCATCCTCGACCGCCGCACCGCCGACGAGGCGATGGCCGAGCCGATCCCGGCCGAGCGGATACCCATGCCTGCGCACGCCCCGCACCTCGCCGAGGGGCTGAAGGCCCGGCATCCCAGCCAGCCGGTGCTGCGCACGACCATCGACGGCGCGCTGCAACGCGCGCTGGAGGATCTGGCGCGGCGCGCGCTGCCCGGCCTGCACGAACGCGCCGGGCTCGCCCTCATGGTCGTGGAAAACCGGACCCGCGCGGTTCTCGCCTATGTCGGCAGCCCGGACCCGCTGGACGAGCACCGGCTGGGCTCCATCGACATGGTCAGGGCGGTGCGCTCGCCCGGCTCGGCGCTCAAGCCGTTCATCTACGGCCTGGGTTTCGAGGACGGGGTGATCCACCCGCTGACGCGGGTGGCGGACGTGTCCACCCGCTTCGGCGACTACGCGCCGCGCAACTTCGACCGCGACTTCAGCGGCGAGCTGACGGTGCGCGAGGCGTTGCAGCGCTCGCTCAACGTGCCGGCGGTGCTGGTGCTGGACCGCGTCGGGCCGGTCCGCTTCGCCGACGCGCTGAAGCGCGCCGGAGCACGACTGGTCCTGCCGGCCGGCACGGTTCAGCCGGGCCTTCCCGTGGCGCTGGGCGGAGCCTCGGTCAACCTGTGGAACATGGCCGGCCTGTATGTCGGGCTGGCGCACGGCGGCATGGTCGCCCCCTTGCGCGTCGCCGCGGAGGAGGCGGACGGCGCCGAGACGCGCCTGCTGTCGCCGGCGGCGGCGCAGCAGGTGCTGGGCATCCTCGAAGGAACGCTGCCGCCCGCGGGCGTCGTGCAGGACGCGGACGCCCGGTGGGACGGGCCGATCGCGCTGAAGACCGGGACCAGCTACGGCTTCCGCGACGCCTGGGCGTTCGGCGTGACGGAGCGCTACACGGTGGGCGTCTG
Organism: Azospirillum terrae; assembly: GCF_053470425.1. Lineage (NCBI taxonomy): Bacteria > Pseudomonadati > Pseudomonadota > Alphaproteobacteria > Rhodospirillales > Azospirillaceae > Azospirillum > Azospirillum terrae. The sequence continues at coordinate 233,268 of NZ_JBPXMR010000007.1, forward strand.
GGCCGGCCGGCCCGATGGCACACCGAGCCCCGACCATTACGGCCGGAACACGGCGGCGCCCCTGCTCTACCGGGTGTTCGACCGGCTGCCGAAGGAGCACGGCCGGGCGTTCGCGGCCCCGCAATCCGCGACCGGGTCAAGCTCCGCACCACCGGCCCTGCTGCGCCGCCTCACGGCCGGCGATCCGGCGGCGATGCCCGAGCCGGACCGGCTGCGCCTGACCTTTCCGACCTCGGACATGGTGCTGGACGCCACCGCTGCTGACGGCCAGCCGAGCCCGCTGACCCTTTCGGCGTCGGGCGGCCGGCGCCCGTTGTCGTGGCTGGTGGACGGCCGGCGGATCGCCGCCTCGCCGCTGCGCCGCGACGCGGTCTGGCTGCCGGAGGGACGGGGCTTCGTGCGCATCACCGTGGTGGACGCGGACGGCCACAGCGATTCCGCAACCGTCGAAGTCCGCTGACGGGCGCACTGTCCTTGTCGTACCAAAGGCAGATCGTGTTCTTGGTTGTTGCCATGACGTGTCCTTTCGCTTTTGCTGGGGACGCTGGGACTTATCCCAGCTTGTGCACGAAGTGGTGGCACCCGATCTGGTACCGCTTCGTCATGTACAGGCGGTGCGCGTCGCTCCGGTCGGGACCAACCCCGGAATCGAGATGAAGCGCCTTGCATTCCAGCCTTTCGGCTTCGTTCTCTGCCCATTCCAGAATGTGAGAGGCGTACCCCTGCCCTCGGCAGTCCGGCAGCGTAGCAATGTCGACGATGTAGAAGGATTTCCCCAGCCACAGGGAGTGCTGCAGGCGGTATCCCATGACGCACGCCGCTGGCTCACCCTCTTTCGGAACGATACCGACAAGACGATAGCCGTTCGGCCGCAACGTCGTGTCGATGATCCTGCTCATCTCCGCTGCGTCGTATTTCGGCCACAGCACCTGCAGGGCTGGTACCGCCACCGCTGTGTTCTGTTCAGAAATTTCGATAATCGTTGGATGCACGTCTCTTCCTCTTGATCCCGACCAAGGGAGCGGCGTTCCCGATGCCATTTCGGGCGCGACTCTCTCCGCAGGATGGTCCGAATGGGGAAAAGGTTTCAAGCCTGCCTTGGTCTTGGCCGCCCCCTGTTTGTTGCCCGAACGGATGCAGAGGCCGTGCGTCAGGGCTGCGTCCGTCACGCTTGAAGCCTGAACGCGGCCAGGTCCATATTCTCGCTCAAGAACCGGAATGACCAAACAATGTCGGGAGGGGCGCTCCTTATTTCAAGGAAAGATGCCCAACATGAACGTCACGACGCCCGCCAAAAGCACCCGAACGACTTTGGATCTTAGCGAGATTTATTACGAGGCTCAGCGGCTCCGGGCCAACCACATGAAGTCGATGCCAGCCAAACTTGCGAACTTCCTGTTCCACGGGCGAGAGATCACTCATCCGGCCCGAGTGTAAAGGCGCGGTCTGCGGGGTCCGACCAGGCGGCACGTGCCGCGCCCTTCGGACCCCCGCCGGGTGACGAGCCTCCAAGCCCTCAATAGGCGCCCAGCACGAGGTTGCTCGGCGTGCCGTTGACGAAGTTCTCGATGTTGTCGACCAGCTGGTCGGCCAGGGCCTGCTGCGCCTCGTCCGACGCCCAGGCGACGTGCGGGGTCAGTATGACGTTCGGCCGGCCGGCGACGCGCATCAGCGGGTTGTCCATCGGCGGCGGTTCGGAAACCGTCACGTCGAAGCCGGCCCCGCTGATCAGCCCCTCGTCCAGAGCCGTGACCAAATCCTCCTCGTCCACCAGACCGCCACGCGCGGTGTTGACGATCAGGGGCTTGCGCTTCATTCGGCGGAACTCCGGCAGGGCGATCATCCCCCTGGTCTCCGGCGTCAGCGGGCTGTGCAGCGTGATGATGTCGCTGGTCTCCAGCACCTCGTCCCAGGGCGTGTAGAGCGGGCCGAGGCCGCCCTTGCCCTTGTGGGCGGCGAACAGCGGCACCATGCCAAAGGCGTGGGCCAGTTCGGCGACGCGCTGGCCCAGCACCCCCTCCCCGATGATCCCGAGGCGGGCGCCGTGGAGGTCGTGGATCGGGTGATTGAAGAAGCAGAACTGCCCGGCCTTCTGCCATTCCCCGGCCATGACGTCCTGCCGGTAGGCCACGATGCTGCGGCGGAGCGCCAGGATCAGGGCGAAGGTGTGCTCCGGCACGGTGTTCACCGCATAGCCCCGGATGTTGGACACGGCGATGCCGTTGCGCTGGCAATAGCCCTTGTCCACGCAGTCCGTGCCGGTCGCCGCCACGGCGATCAGCTTCAGGTCCGGCAGCCGCTCCAGCACCGCCGAAGTCAGGGGAACCTTGTTGGTGATGGCGATGCCGGCCCCGGCGAGGCGTTCCACCACCTCCTCCGGCCGGGTCTGCTGGTGCTCGACCAGCTCGTGGGCGAAGTTCGGTCGGCGCAGGCGGATTTGCGGGGCGACGGTGGCCCGGTCGAGAAAGACGATCTTGTGCATGTCCGGAATCCCGATTGAGGAGAAATGATCGGTCAGAGACGGCGCTTCGCTTCGGACACGACGCCCGCGGGCGTGATGCCGAAATGCTCGTACAGCCGGTCCACCGGGCCGGAGGCGCCGAAGCCGGACATGCCGACGAAACCGCCCTTCTCGCCCAGATATTTGTCCCAGCCGAGCCGGACGGCCGCCTCCACGCCGACGCGCACGGTGCCGGGGCCGAGGACCTCGGCGCAGTAGGCGTCGTCCTGCGCGTCGAACAGTTCCCAACACGGCATGGAGACCACGGCGGTGGGGATGCCCTCGCCGTGCAGGAGCGCGCGCGCCTCCAGCGCCACGGCGACCTCCGAACCGGTGGCCAGAAGCGTGACGCGGCGCGTGCCACCCTCCGCCTCGGCCAGGACGTAGGCGCCGCGGCGCGACCGGTTCTCGGCGGAATGGCCGCACCGGACGGGCGGCAGGGGCTGCTTGGCGAACACCATCGTGCACGGGGCGGTCCGCTGCTCCAACGCGATCTCCCAGCACTCGGCGACCTCGACCGCGTCGGCCGGGCGCAGAACCAGCATGTTCGGCATCGCGCGGAAGGAGGCGAGGATCTCCACGGGCTGGTGGGTCGGGCCGTTCTTGCCGACGCCGATGGAATCGTGGCTGAACACGAACTTGACCGGCAGGCCCATCAGCGCCGCCATGCGCATGGCCGGGCGCTCGTAGTCGGAAAAGGCCAGATAGGTCACCGCCAGCGGGATCACGCCGCCGTGCGCGGCCATGCCGTTGGCCATGGCGCCCATCAGATGCTCGCGCACGCCGCAATGGACGTAGGCGCCGCTGCGGTCCCCGGCGGTGAAGGCACCGAGGTTGCGCTTGTGGTTGGTCGGCGCCTCCAGGTCGGCGCAGCCGACGACCGTCTCCGGCAGGATCTCCGACAACAGGCTGACGACGTCGCCGGAACTCTGGATGGGCGGCTGCGTCGGCGCCTCCTCCACGACGCGCCTCTTGTAGGCGAGCAGCGTCTCGCGCCAGTCATCCGGCAGCCGGCCGTCCTGGATGCGCTCGAACTCGGCGCGGGCCGCGGCGGGCAGTTCGGCGAGCCGGCGCCGCCACGCCTCATGCTCCGGCCGGCTGCGGGCACCGGCCGCGCGCCAGGCGCCCAGGATGTCGTCGGGGATCGTGAAGGGGCCGTGCGGCCAGCCGAGGTTCGCGCGGGTGGCGTCGAGGTCGTCCTTGAACAGGCGGGCGCTGTGGCCGCCGCGCTTGCCTTCCAGTCGGGGGATGCCGCGGGCAATGATAGTGCGGCAGGCGATCATCGAGGGGCGCGGGTCCTGCTTGGCGAGCGCGATGGCCGCCGACACCGCCTCGATGTCGTGGCCGTCCACCGCCTGCACGTGCCAGCTGGCGACGCGGAAGCGCTCGGCCACGTCCTCGCTGATCGACAGCTCGGTGCTGCCGTCGTCGGTGATGCGGTTGTCGTCCCAGAAGAAGACCAGCTTGCCCAGCCGCAGGTGCCCGGCCAGCGAGATCACCTCCTGCCCGATGCCTTCCTGGAGGCAGCCGTCGCCGACGAACGCGTAGGTGTGATGGTCGATAAGGCCGGGGCCGAACCGGGCGTTCAGGTGGGCCTCGGCCAGCGCCATGCCGAAGGCGTTGGCGATGCCCTGGCCGAGCGGGCCGGTGGTCACCTCGATCCCGGCGGACGGGTCGTGTTCGGGATGGCCCGCGCAGTGGGAGCCGAATTCGCGGAAGCTCCGGATCTGGTCCAGGGAGATGCGCTCGTACCCCGTCAGGTGGAGGAGCGCGTACAGCAGCATCGATCCGTGGCCGTTGGACAGGACGAAGCGGTCCCGGTCCGGCCACTGGGGGTTCCCGGCGTCGAACTTCAGATGCCGCGTGAACAGGGCCGTGGCGATCTCGGCCATGCCGAGGGGAACGCCCTGGTGCCCTTCCGTCGCGCGCTCGATGGCGTCGATGGACAGGAAGCGGATCGCGTTGGCCATGAGCCGGGGGTCAACGCTGGCCGTGGCGGTGGACATGGCAGAACTCTCCTGTGCGCTCCCGCGGAACGGGGACGACGGTGATGGAATGGCGGGAGAAAGGCCCCCCGGCCGTGCCGTCTTGCGGCACGGCCGGGGGGAGTCGGGAGGACGCTCAGAGGAAGCCGATGGAGATCCACGGCACCGCCGCGACCAGTATCAGGCCGGTGATCAGCGCCACCATGTAGCCGATGATCGGGCCCATGCCCTCGTCCGGGTGGATGCGGCTGATCGCGCAGGCCGCGTAGTAGCCGACGCCGAAGGGCGGCGCGAACAGGCCCACACCCATGGAGAGGATGACGACCATCGCGTAGTGCACGTCGTTGATGCCCATCTGGCGCGCGATGGGGAACAGCAGCGGACCGAACAGCACGATGGCGGGGATGCCCTCCAGCACGCTGCCCAACACGATGAAGGCCATGATGGACGTCGCCATGAACATCGCCGCGCCGCCCGGCAGCGCCGCCATCGCCTGGGCGAGCTGGCCGGAGAAGCCGGACTGGGTCAGCGCCCAGGCCATGCAGGTCGCCGCGCCGATGATCAGCAGGATGGCACCGGACAGGGCCGCCGTGTCGATCAGCATCGGCGCCACCCGCGCCCAGTCGAACCGGCGGTAGATCAGCAGGCCGGCCAGGACGGAATAGACGATGCCGATGGTCGACACCTCGGTGGCGGTCGCCACCCCTTCCACGACGGCGGCGCGGATGACGAAGGGCAGCGCCAGCGCCGGCAAGGCGATCAGGAACTTGCGGGCGATCTCCTTGCCGCTGGCGCGGACGACGCCCGACAGGTCCTCGTTCCGGTAGCGCCACCAGACCACGGAGCAGAGCGTGACGCCCAGCACCACGCCCGGCAGCATGCCGCCGGTGAACAGCGCGGAGATCGACACGCCCGTGACCGAGCCCAGCGTGATCAGCACGAGGCTGGGCGGGATCGTCTCGGTCTGCGCACCGGTGGCGGACAGCAGGGCCACGAGATCGCCCGGCTTGGCGCCGCGCTCCTTCATCTCGGGGAACAGCACCGGCGCCACGGCCGCCATGTCCGCCGCCTTCGAGCCGGAGATGCCGGAGACCAGATACATCGCCCCGACCAGCACGTAGGACAGGCCGCCCCGCACATGGCCGAGCAGGCTCGCCAGGAACGAGACCATGGCGGTCGCCATGCCGGTCATCTCGATCAGGAGGCCCAGGAAGACGAACAGCGGCACCGACAGCAGGATCAGGTGCGACATGCCCTCGTCCATGCGGCCGACCATGACCAGCACCGGCGTCGAAGTGGTCAGCGCCAGATAGGCGAAGGTCGCCAGACCGAAGGCGAAGGCGATGGGCACGCCGGCCAGCACGCAGACAGCCACCAGCCCGACGAAGAAGATCAGCAGGTTCAGGTTGCCGAGGCCTCGGAACACCGGCTCCAGCCCCAGGAAGGCGCCGGCCACGATGGCCACGGTCGCCAGCGCGCCGACCGACAGGCGCCAGTCGGCCACCCGGATCAGCCGCAGCACGCCGACGAGCAGCATCAGCGCCGAACCGATCGGCAGGGCCGCCGCGCGCCAGGCGTTGGACAGGTCCAGCGCCGGGGTGGTGATGAAGGTCTCCTCCTCGGCGAACTCCATGGCCGGGCCGACGATCAGCAGCAGGAAGGCCAGCGGCGCGGCGATGGCGATCACGTCGAGGAAGGCGCGCATGCCCGGCGACACCATGCCGACCAGCGCGGTCATCCGCATGTGCTCGCCGCGCCGAAAGGCGACGACCGAGCCCAGCATGGCCAGCCACAGGAACAGGATGGAGGCCAGCTCGTCCGACCAGACGATGGGGCTGTGCAGCAGATAGCGGCTGACCACGCCGGTCAGCAGGACGATGATCTCCGCGACGACCAGCAGGGCGGCGGGGATCTCCAGGAGGGGGCCGAGGGCGGCGTCAGCGACAGCCGCCCAGCGGCGCGGCGCAGCGGCGTGTCCGCCGTCGAGCACCGCGTTGGTGTGGTGGATCGATGCCATGACACTTACGCCAGCTTGCCGACTGATTTCTCGAGCAGCCCCCAGGCCTCGTTGCCGTACTTGGCCTTCCAGTCGCTGTAGAAGCTGGTCTTGCTCAGCGCGGCGCGGAAGGCCTCGCGGTCCACTTCCAGGAAGGTGATGCCCTTGGCGGTCAGATCGTCGCGCAGCGAGGCGCTGAGTCGGGCGATGTCGGCGCGCTGGTCCGTGGCCGAGCGCTCGAACTCCCTCTCCACAATGGCACGGACGTCGGCCGGCAGACGCTCCCAGGCGCGGCGGTTGCCCAGGATCCAGTAGGCGTCCCAGACGTGCGAGGTCAGGCTGATGTACTTCTGCACCTCGTAGAGCTTGGCCGTCGCGATGATCGGCAGCGGGTTTTCCTGCCCTTCGACCACCTTGGTCTGCAACGCGGAGTACAGCTCGTTGAAGTTGATCGGGGCCGGGCCGGCCTCCAGCGCCTTGAACAGCGAGGTCAGCATCGGCGCCTGCGGCACGCGGATCTTGAAGCCCTTCAGGTCGTCCGGCTTGCGGATCTCACGGGTGGAGGAGGTCACCTGGCGGAAGCCGTTGTCCCAGGGCTTGGACACGGTGACGATGCCGGTTTTGGCGATCTGGGCTCGGATGAAGGCGCCGAGGTCGCCGTCCATCGCCTTCCAGACGGTGTCGTAGTCCGGAAAGGCGAAACCGGTGTTGACGATGCCGGCGGCCGGCGCCAGCGTCGCCAGCACCGAGGAGGCTTGGTTGAAGAACTCGACGCCGCCGCTGCGCACCTGCGACAGCAGGTCGGTGTCGGAGCCGAGCTGGTTGGCCGGGAACAGCGCAATGTCGAGACGACCGCCGGTCGCCTCGCGGATGCGGTTCAACGCCTCCTGCGCGCGGATGTTGACGGGGTGGGAGGGATCCTGGCCGGTCGCGAGCTTGTAGGAGAATTCGGCGGCCGAGGCCGGCCGGGAGATGATGCCGACCAGCGGCATCGCGACGGACACCGCCGCACCGGCCTTCAACAACGCACGCCGGCTGATTCCGGAGTGGATGGTCAAGCGATTGGACATGGATTCCTCCCATTGCATGCCATTCCGCGTCCTGCATGGCACTCAGGAATGGCTTTCTCTATTTCTGACTTTCCGCCACCCCCGCCCCTTGGCCCGGGCGGGGGCTGGAAAGGCGGTCCTGCGGCCTCCGACCCTCAACCGTGGATCAGCATGCCTCCGTTGACGTCGATCACCGCGCCGGTGATGTAGGACGACAGGTCGGACGCCAGGAACAGGAAGGCGCCGGCCACGTCCACCGGGTTGCCCAGGCGGTTCAGCGGGATTCCCGCCAGGATCTCCACGCGCTTGTCGTCGCTGATCTTGCCGGCGTTGATGTCGGTCTGGATCAGGCCCGGCGTCACGCAGTTGACGCGGATGCCGTCGGGGCCGAACTCGCGGGCCATCGCCTTGGCGAGGCCGAGCACGCCGGCCTTGGCCGCTGAATAGTGCGGGCCGCCCAGGATGCCGCCGCCGCGCTGCGCGGACACCGACGACATGCAGGCGATGGCGCCGCCGCCGTTTTCCTTCATGTGGGGGATGACCGCCTGCGACAGATACAGCACGCCGCGCAGGTTGACGTCGAGGATGCGGTCCCAACTGGCCGGGTCGATGTCCAGCGTCTTCACCGGCTGGGTGATGCCGGCGTTGTTGATCAGGATGTCGATCCTGCCGAAGTCGGCGACCACGCGCTTGGCGGCGGCCTGGCAGCCGGCCTTGTCGGTGACGTTGCAAGCGTAGCCGCGATGCTCCGGCCCGATGGACGCGGCGGCCTCGGCGGCGGCCTTTTCATCGAGGTCGAGGATGGCGATCTTGGCGCCATGCTCGGCGAACAGCTTGGCGGTGGCCATGCCGATGCCGCGCAGCGAGGCGGCTCCGGAGATGGCGGCGACCTTGCCGGCGAGAAGCAGGGAGTTCTGCACGGTACGTTTCCTTCCGAGGTGATATGGTGGCGGCCGGCGTCCGGGTCAGCCGAGCCAGCCCTTAATGGTGGTGGCCATGGCGTCGGCCGAAATTCCGTAGCGGTCGTGCAGCGTCGGCAACGCGCCCGCGTCGAGGAACTGGTCGGGAAGCGCGATCTGGCGAAAGGGCGGCGTGACGCCAGCCCGCAGCAGCGCCGCGGCCACCGCCTCGCCCAGACCGCCGATCTCCGTGTGGTTCTCCGCGACCACGACCAGCCGGCCGGAGCGGGACGCCTCGCGCAGGATGGTCGCGGTGTCCAGCGGCTTGATGGTCGGGGTGTGCAGCACCGCCACGCCAACGCGGTCGTTGGCGAGCTGCGACGCGACCTCCAGCGCCCGCATCGTCATGATGCCGGAGGAGATGACCAGCACATCGGCGCCGTCGCGCAGCAGCTTGGCCTTGTCCAGCTCGAACGTGTAGTCGTACTCGTCCAGCACCAGCGGGACGTTGCCGCGCAGCAGGCGCATGTAAACCGGCCCCTGGTGGGCGGCCATGGCCGGCACCGCCTGCTCGATGTCCAGCGCGTCGCAGGGGTCGATCACCGTCATGTTCGGAATGGCGCGGATCAGCGCCAGATCCTCGGTCGCCTGATGGCTGGGGCCGTAGCCGGAGGTCAGGCCCGGCAGGGCGCAGGCGATCTTGACGTTGCGGTGCTCCTCCGCGATGGTCTGGTGGATGAAGTCGTAGGCGCGCCGCGAGGCGAACACGGCGTAGGTGGTGACGAAGGGGATCATGCCTTCGTGCGCCATGCCGGACGCGGCGCCCATCAGCAGTTGCTCGGCCATGCCCATCTGGTAGAAGCGGTCGGGAAACGCCTTCGCGAAGATGTGCAGGTCGGTGTACTTGGCCAGATCGGCGGTCATGCCGACGATCTCCGGCCGCCCCTTCGCCAGCTCGACCAGGGCGTGGCCGAAGGGGGCGGCCTTGGTGCGCTGTCCCTCGCCGGCGATCGAGGCGATCATCGCCGAGGTCTTCAGGCGCGTCTTGGCGGCGTTGGCGTTGGCGGTGCTCATGCGGTCCTCCCGGCGTCCAGCGCCTGCAGGGCGAGCTGCCATTCGTGCTCGTCCACGCGGATGAAGTGGTTTTTCTCGCGGGCCTCCAGGAACGGCACGCCCTTGCCCATCCTGGTGTCACAGACGATCATGCGAGGCTTCGGCTCCGGATGGCTGCGGGCGGCATCGAAGGCCGCGACCACCGCGTCCAGGTCGTTGCCGTCCACGCGCTGCGTGAACCAGCCGAAGGCTTCCAGCTTGTCGACCAGCGGCTCGAACGCCATCACTTGGGTGGAGGGGCCGTCGGCCTGCTGGTTGTTGACGTCGATGATGCCGATCAGGTTGTCGAGCTTGTGGTGGCCCGCCGACAGGATGGCTTCCCAGACCGAGCCCTCGTCCAGTTCGCCGTCGGAGAACAGCGTGTAGACGAAGGACAGCGAGCCCTTGCGCTTCAGCCCCAGGCAGCGCCCCACCGCGATCACCAGCCCGAGGCCGAGCGAACCGCCCGACATCTCCATGCCCGGCGTGTAGGCGGCCATGCCCGACATGGGCAGGCGGCTGTCGTCGCTGCCGTAGGTCTCCAACTCCTCCTGCGGGACGATGCCGGCCTCGATCAGCGCTGCGTAGAGCGCGATGGCGTAGTGGCCGTTCGACAGCATGAAGCGGTCGCGCCCTTCCCACTCCGGGTCCTCCGGGCGGTAGGTCATGGCGTGGAAGTACGAAACGGCCAGCACGTCGGCGATATCGAGCGCCTGTCCGATGTATCCCTGGCCCTGAACCTCGCCCATGAGCAGCGCGTTCCGGCGGATGCGGTAGGCGCGCTCGGCGAGCGAGACGTTGTGCCCTATGGCGGTTGTGTTCACGCGGTTCTCCCTAATCCGGCAGCGTGGCGCCGCGCGGCTCGGCCGCAATGGCGCTTCTTGGGGCTGTTCCCGGGACGCGGCGGACCCGTCCCTCTTGATCCGGTTCGCCACACGGACTGTCCGTGTCACGATTGGGTAAGCGTATTTTGTTGCGCGAAACTGCTCAAACGAATAATAACGTCATATGCGTGAACTGAATTCATGTGAATTGTGCAATGCCGCATCGGGTTTCCCTGAAGGCCGTGCAGGCGTTTGAGGCGGCCGCCCGGCTGTCCTCCTTCGCGCTCGCAGCGGAGGAACTGCTCGTCACCCCCTCCGCGATCAGCCATCAGATCAAGCTGCTGGAGGAGCAGGTCGGGGTGAATCTGTTCCACCGCATCCACCGCGCGGTGGTCCTGACCGACGCCGGGCGGAGCTACGCGGAGGAGATCACCGCCGCCTTCGGCCGCATCGACGCTGCGACCCGGAACATCGGCCGCACGGAGAAGAGCGACATCCTGACCATCCACAGCACGCCCAGCTTCGCCACCCAGTGGCTGATGCCGCGTCTGGCGCGGTTCAGCGCGCTCAACCCGGACATCGACGTGCGCCTGAACGCCACGGTGGCGCCGGTGGACCTGGCGAGGGAGGGGGTGGACCTGGCCATCCGCTATGGCTCCCGGCTGCAACCCCCTGGCGCGCAGGTGCTGCCGCTCCCGACAGAGACCATCGTTCCGCTGTGTTCACCGGCGCTGATGAACGGACCGCACCCGATCCGCACTGCCGACGACCTGCACCACCACACGCTGATCCACAGCGAGGTCTGCCTCGTCGGCTGGCGCGACTGGCTGCGCCAGCACCGGAAGGCGAAGTTGGAGATCACGCGCGGCCCGCGCTTCGACCGCTCCTTCATGGCGATCAGCGCTGCGGTGGACGGCCTTGGCGTGTGCCTGGAAAGTCTGCTGTTGGTGCAGCGCGAGCTTGAAACCGGCCGGCTCGTCGCGCCCTTCGGGCTGGAGGGGCTGAAGGTCCAGGGATACACGCTCAACCTCCTCAAATCGCGCGCCGACTTGCCGAAGGTGCGCAACTTTCAGAACTGGCTGTTCGCGGAGTTGGAGAAAAGCACCCTCTTTTGAATGTCAGGCGTGGTGTGCGACGACGTGGTCAACGAAGCTGCTTGCCTCACTCCGGCGCGCGCAGACGGTAGCCGACCCCGGTCTCCGTCTGGATGTGGCGCGGCCGCTCGGGGTCCGGCTCGATCTTCTGGCGAAGCTGCCGGATGTAGATGCGCAGATACTGAATGTCCGTCTCGCCGCCCCACACGTCCTTGAGAATGAAACGGTGCGTCAGCACCTTGCCGGCGTGCGCCACCAGAAGCCGCAGCAGGTCATACTCGCGCGGCGACAGCTTCACCTCCGCTCCGCGCACCGTCACGATCCGCCGCACCAAGTCGACCGCCAAGTCACCGCTTCGGAACACCGGGCGCTCGCCCTGCTGCTGGAGGCGGTGGCGCAGCGCAGCGCGGATGCGCGCCAGCAGCTCGTCCATGCCGAAGGGTTTCGTCACGTAGTCGTCGGCACCAAGATCGAGCGCCTCGACCTTGCCGGCCTCATCCATGCGGCTGGACAGCACGATGATCGGCAGCGTCACGCCGTCCTCACGCAGCCGGCGGATCACCTCCTGCCCGTCCATGGTGGGAAGCCCAAGGTCGAGCACCATCAGGTCGGGCGCGCGGCGACGCACCTCGTCGAGCGCCTGGGTGCCGCCCTCCGCCTCGGCGATGGCGTAGCCCTGTGCCGCCAGGCTGGTGCGCAGGAAGCGGCGGATCGACGGATCGTCGTCGACGACGAGCACGCGCACCGGTGTGGTCTCCGACTTCATGGTGCCGTCCCCTCTTCCAGACTCGGCAGTTCGGCCGCGGCGGGCAGATCGAGGGTGAAGTGTGCCCCCGAGCGGTCCGGGCGGTTGCCGGCCGCAATGTGCCCTCCCATGGCCTCGATGAAGCCGCGGCAGATCGCCAGCCCCAGGCCGGTCCCGGCGCGCTGCTGATCGCGGGCCCGCACACGGTAGAACGGATCGAAGACCCGCTCCAGGTCCGGCGGCGGGATGCCGTCGCCCTCGTCCTGCACCGTCATGCGCACCCGTTCGCCGTCCGGCCGCGCGGCGATGGTGATCAGCGAGCCGGCCGGCGCGTATTTGGTGGCGTTGTCGAGCAGGTTGAACAACACCTGCTCGAACAGCACGGGGTCAAGGGACAGCAACGGCAGGTCCGCGGCGACGTCGACCGCGACCCGGTGCCCGGCGAGGATGCGGCCGGCACGCTCCAGCGCGGTGCCGACAACTTCCGCCAGATCCACCGGGCCGGTGCGCGGCCGGACCGCGCCCGACTCCAGCCGCGTCATGTCCAGCAGGTTGGCGATGAATCGGTTGAGGCGTTCCGCCTCCTCCTGGATTGTCGCCGTCAACTCGCGCCGCGCTGCCTCGTCGAGCATCGCGCCATAGCTGTTCAGGCTGGTGGCCGAGCCGAGGATGGAGGCGAGCGGCGTACGCAGGTCGTGCGAGATCGAGGTGAGCAGCGCCGTGCGCAGCCGTTCGGCCTCCGCCGCCAGCCGGGCGCGCTCGACGTCCTCGGCCAGCATCACCCGCTCGATGGCGAGCGCCGCCTGGTCCAGCAGCGCGTCGAGCAGACGGCGCTGGTCGGTGTCCAGCGCTGTGCCAGACCGGCCGGCATCGATTCCGACCACGCCGACGGCACCGCGGCCGGTCCGCATCGGCAGGAACAGCCAGGCGGAGCCATGCACCGTGCCGCCCCTGGCCGAACGGCCGTCCTCCAGCGCCCGCCGAGCCGCCTCCAGATCGGCTTCGCCGAGGGCGTCCTCCGGCGGGTGGCCGGCGCGCACCGCCAGCGTCCCGCCCTCCGGCAGCAGAACGACGACGCGGACGCGGAGCATTGCCGCGATCTGGTGGGCGGTGACCCCCAGCAACTCGTCCATGCCGACCACACCGGCCAGCTTGCGGCTGAACAGGTAGAGGTCCTCGGTCGTCTTCGCCCGCTGGCGCGCCGCCATCGCCTGGGTCCGCAGGCGCGCCATCAGGTTGCTGGCGATCACCGCCACCACGGCGAAGAAGAACAGCGTGACAAGGTTGTCTGGGTCGGCGACGGTGAGGGTGTAGAGCGGCGGGATGAGAAAGAAGTTATAGGCCAGCACACTGAGCAGGCTGGCGTAGAGCGACGGCCACAGGCCGCCTGTCACCGCACTCGCAAGTACCGCGGTCAGGAAGACCAGCGCCAAGTTGCCGAGCGCGAGCCGCGGCTGCAGCACCTGCGCGACGCCGAGCGCCAAGCCGACGAAGGCGGTGCTCAGCAGGTAGGCCCGCGCGCCGAACACCGGCCCGCGCGCCGACGCATCGGGCGCGGGGGGTAGGAAGCGGTTCGGCGGCGCGTCGTCCATACCGGGCAGCTTAGCCGCCGCCGCTGATCCGATCCATGGTGCGCTTGCGCCCTGCGACGGGACGGGGGCGGCCATCAGCGGCCAAGCGCGTCGAGGATCAGGTTCACCGCCACGGCGAGCGCCAAGAAGCCGGCGATGGTCGTTCCGATCTCGCAAATCAGCTCTCCAGCCTGTGGATACGCCTCCAACTCTCCGGCGGTCTCGCGGTCGCCGGCCGGCGAGGCCTCGATGCCGCCGAGCGCGGTCCACTGCGATCTCCAGGGCATGCAATGCGCTCCTCTCCATGATGGTCGGCGGTCGGCCGGCCTGTCTCAAGAGAAGGGCATGCGCCCGTATAAAATCGATATGGCGTTGCGCGCTCAACAATATAAATCACAGATATAGGATTTCCACAGCCCTCAATGCATTGGAATATAAATTCCATATACGTGGCAGCCACACGGCATATATAGAACATATATGAGGGACGATGCCCTCTTCACAGATGCGCAATGCCATCCATGTTCTCTCTTGTGTGGCGCGCAGTACTCGAATAATGCATTGCAATCCCCCTTTCCCTCGGGCAACGCGATGGGCGACATCAGCATCTCCGGTCCAACCGAAGCCTCCACCCGGCACGCTCTGACCCTCGGCGCACTGGGCGTGGTCTATGGCGATATCGGCACCAGCCCGCTCTACACCCTGCGCGAATGCTTCACCCAGAGCGGCCTGCCGGTCGCACCCGACAACGTGCTTGGCGTGCTTTCGCTGATTTTCTGGGCGCTGATGCTGGTGGTGACGCTCAAATACGTCACCTTCGTCATGCGCGCCGACAACCAGGGCGAGGGCGGCATACTGGCGCTCACCGCGCTGGCGCTGCGCGGCATGCGGCCGGGTCACCGCCGCACCACCGCCGTTCTCGTCACCGGTCTGATCGGCGCCGCCCTGTTCTACGGTGACAGCGTGATCACTCCGGCCATTTCGGTGCTCAGCGCCATCGAGGGGCTGAACGTCGCAACGCCCCTGTTCGAGCCTTACGTCATCCCGATCACGCTCGTCATCCTGGCGCTGCTGTTCGTCGTCCAGCGCTACGGCACAGCGCGCGTGGGCGCGTTGTTCGGGCCGATCATGGTCGTTTGGTTCGCCGTGCTGGCGCTGCTCGGTGCCGCGCAGATCGTCCGCGAGCCGCGCGTGTTGGAAGCCCTGCTTCCCACCTACGCGTTCCGCACCCTGGCCGAGCACGGGACACTCGGCTTCGTGCTGCTGGGCGCGGTGGTGCTGGCGGTCACCGGCGGCGAAGCGCTGTACGCCGACATGGGGCACTTCGGCCGGCGGCCGATCCGCATCGCTTGGTACGGCATGGTGCTGCCGGGGCTGCTGATCAACTATTTCGGCCAGGGTGCGCTGCTGCTCGCCGACCCGGCGACCATCGAGAACCCGTTTTTCCACATGGCGCCGGACTGGGCGCTGTACCCGATGGTGGTGCTGGCGGCGGCGGCCACCATCATCGCCAGCCAGGCGGTGATCTCCGGCGCCTTCTCGATGACCCGGCAGGCCATCCACCTGCGCTACCTGCCGCGCATGGAGATCCGCCACACCTCGGCGCACGAGATCGGCCAGATCTACCTGCCGGCGGTCAACTGGCTGCTGCTGATGGGGGTGGTGGCGCTGGTGCTGGGCTTCAAGACGTCGAGCAACCTGGCCGCCGCCTACGGGATCGCCGTGACCGGCACCATGGTGGCGACCACGCTGCTTGCCTACAAAGTGGCGCGGCGGCTGGGCAAATGGACGCTGTGGCAGGCCGGCGGAGCGCTGATCGTGTTCCTGGGCATCGACACGGCCTTCTTCGGCGCCAACCTGCTGAAGGTGTTTGAGGGCGGCTGGTTCCCGCTGGCGGTGGCGGCCGGCGTGTTTTTGCTGATGACCACGTGGCGCCGCGGCCGCGCCGAACTGCGCGACAAGCTGGCGGAAGGCGCCATCCCCATGAGCGCTCTGATGGAGCGCCTGAAGGGCAGCACCATCCCGCGCGTGCCGGGCACCGCGGTGTTCCTGACCAGCAGCCCGCGCGACCTGCCGCCGTCGTTGCTGCACAACCTGAAACACAACAAGGTGCTCCATGAGCGCATCGTGCTCATGACGGTGGAAATCGAGGACGTGCCCACTGTCCCGGCCGAGAACCGTTTCGAGTTGACGCCGTACTCGGCAGGCTTCTTCCGCCTGATCGTGCATTTCGGCTTCATGGACGAGCCGGACGTGCCCGCCGCGCTGCGGACGCGTCGGATGCCCGGTCTGCCTTTCGAGCCGATGGACACCACCTACTTCGTCAGCCGCGAGACGCTGATCTCCACCAAGCGAACGGGCTTGCCACACTGGCAGGAGATGATCTTCATCGTACTGTCCAAAGCGTCAGCGAGCGCGTCCGAGTACTTCTGCATCCCGCCTGGCCGGGTGGTCGAGTTGGGAATCCAGATCGAGATCTGATGACACCGCTCACGGGGAGAAGGTTGCGGGCACCATCGCTGCCGTGGAGCGCCGGGGCGCGAAATGATGACGTTCGGGCAGGACTACGGGGCAGGCCGGTAAACCCACACCGCGGCGGGCTCCCGGCCGCTCGCCCTCACGCCGAGAAAGAGCCGGTCGAGTTCGGGAACCCATAGCGAGGTCCGGGCGCCGGGGGGCGTCGGTATCCTTCCAAGTTCCCGGTAACTGCCGTCCTGCTCCTGAAAAACGTCGAGAGCCCCCTCGCCGCAACGGATGTAGAGACGGTGGCGCTTGCCGTCGAAGAACACGTCGTCGGCGTCGCCGCACGTCGGCACGCGCGCGACGACATCACCCCGTCCGGTGTCGAAGATCGCCAGGGTGGCGGGCTTCCGGTAGACGAGCGCCAAGTGTCCGGCGGCGCTGTCGAGCGCCATCGGGAAGTTGGCCTCGGCGCCGCTCAGTGTCCACGTCGCGACCTGACGCCGGCTGTTGCGGTCCACCACCGCGATCTGACGCGCCTCGGGGACGTTCACGAACGCCCGGGAGCCGGTCGGCTCCAGTTGGAACGACTCCGGATGTCCGGCGAGGCGGATATCGCCGACCTTCCTCCCCGACGCGGCGTCCAACATCGCCAGGGCGCCCCTGCCGTATCCGACGACCACTTGGTTGGCGGCTGCGTCGAAGCGGATGTTGTCGGCATCGTCGCCGAGCGTTACCGGGTCGAGGGCCGCGAAATCGGCCGCCCTGAACCGGCGGACCGTTCCGTCCCCGCCGCTTGCGACGCAGATCGCATCCGCTCCCGATATGTAGCCGACCCCCTGAGGCTCCTTCAGGCCGGAGAAGCGGTGGACGACCGTGCTCCGTGCAAGATCAAGCACCCCCACGGTGCCGTTGCCGAGCTCGGCGACGAAGAGATGCTGCCGGGCGAGGTCGATCGCAAAGTGGTCGATCCGGCCGGAGACGTCGCCCAGCGGGATCTTCCGCTCCAGCGTCAACGCCTCCGTGGTTGCCGCCGCCGGGGGCGGGTGCCAGCCGATGAGAAGCGCGACCGAGGCCGCGACCACGGTCAGTGTGTCGATGCGGGACGCCATCGCCTTTGTCTCCTCAGTCCACCCCCGGACCGCAATCACGCTGTCCGCCTGCTACGGCTTCGCCGGGGCCTCGGAGGTCTGGGTACGGGCAATGTTCACGCGGTCGAGCGCCGCGCGCAGGCCAGTCGCGAGCTTCCGCGGTTCGTCCACTCCCCAGAAATGCATGAAATATAGCCGCGGCTCCTCGGCCAGCATGTGCGTGTGCAACGCCGTCACCTCCAGGCCGTTCGCCGTCAGCGCCTGGACCACCGGGTTGACCTCCTCGGCCGTGAGCACGAAATCGCCCGTTGTCGCCGCCTTGTCCGCTCCGGCCGGCTGGAAGTTGATCGCGATGGCGGCGCCCATGGCGGGCGGCACCGGCGCGCCCATGTCCTTCACCGCCTCGGCGCGCGGGATGCTGAACTGGTAGGTGCCCCCGGCCGCCTTGCCCTTTTGCCCGAGCGCCGCCTCCAGCGCCGCCGCGTCCAGGTCGAGCGCCTGTTCGGATGCCGGGGCCGCCTCCATGGGCGTCTGGCTCTTGCCCAGGGCGCCGTGGATGGCCTGCGCCAGCTTCACCGGGTCGCCCACCCCGGCAATGTGCATGTACAGCGTGGCCGGGGATGCGCGCAGGATGTGGTTGTGGACGGCCGTGATCTCGATGCCGTTCTGCACCAGGCTCCGCATCACCGGCGCGACCTCCTGCTCGGTCAGCACCAGATCGCCCATGGCCATGGCGTGCCCGCCGTCGCCCGTGAAGGCGACCCAGGAGCCGAGCGCCAGCGCCGGTTTGATCGCGACGCCATCCACCGTGACCTTCAGGTCCGTGCGGGGGATCGAATACTTGTAGACGTCACCCGGTTGTGCCGCCCCGGCTCGTCCCATCGCCTCGTCAACGGCTTTCCACGCCGGGTCGGCCGCGGGCGCGGCGTTCGGCAGGCCAACGGTCGCGATCCCGAGAACCAGGGCTGCGATGTGTCGCTTCATGGCGTCCCTCCGTGCTTCAGGCGACGGCCGCCCATCCGGCGGGCGGCCACTTGTGCGTCTCGCCCTGGCAGTCCCGGCACCAGGCGTAGAGCGCGTCGTACATGACCATGCCGTGGCGCAGCATCTCGTAGTCGTCCTTGAACACGGCGGAGAGGCCGAGCGAGACGGCGTACAGCCCGGCCGACTGCGGCGTCAGGTCAAGACGCGACGTGTCGGCGCCACGAACGATGACGGCCAACCGCTGGAGCGCCGGGTCGTCCAGGCGGTACTTGATGAGGAAGGCGTCGAAGCTGCACAGGTCGCCGGCGTGGCTGAGTTCGACGCCGGGGATGTCGTAGGGGACGGCGCCGGTTTCCCGAGCCACGTCCAGCACGCGGTCGCCGGGCACGTAGAGGAACTCCGGCTGCTCGTCGATGAACCGGGCGATCAGCCAGGGGCAGGCGATGCGGTCGATCTTCGGACGTTCGCGGGTGACCCACTTCATGGCAGGACTCCTTGTGCGGGGGAATCAGGGCTTCGGCACGGTCGGTGCCCCCATGGCGCGCCACGCCGAGATGCCGCCGGCCAGCGTGCGGGCGGAGACGCCCCGGCGCCGCAGTTCGGCGACCGCGTCCCGGCTCACCTGGAATCCGTAGGCGCAGTAGGCCAGGACCTCCCGGTCCTTCGGCACGCCGTCGGCCCACTCCGCGATGCGCCGGGCGTCATGGTGGACGGCGGTCGGCAGTATGTCGGGGGACTTCGCCCAATCCTCGTCCCAGCAGACGTCGAGCACGAGGATCTCGCCGCTCTCGATCATCCGCCGCGCCTCGACGACGCTCATCTCCGGGACTTCGGCGCCGGCGGGCCGCGACGCCGGGCGGAGCCCCTCGGCAGCGCGCCGGTGGCGGCCGGCGACGCGCTCCCAGGCGATGTTGGCCATGAAGGCATCGACGTAGGCGCCCGCCTTGGCGCCGAAGTCGAGGTGATAGGCGTGCTCGTACATGTCGAGCGCCAGCACCACGCGGCCGTCGGCCAGCGTGTGGGCGTGGTCGGCCGCCCAGACGTTGCGCAGCCGGCCGTCCCGTTCCGACAAGGTCAGCAGCACCCAGCCGGAGCCGCCGCCCCGAAGTCCCGCTCCAGCGCAGCGGCGAACGCGCCCCCGGCGTCACCGCTGCCGCCGAGGCTGTCGAAGTACGCCTCGTGCAGGATCATCGAGTTCGCGGCGATCAGTTCCTCGCGCTTCAGGCCGTTGATGACGAACGTCGGCGCCGCGCTCCAGTCGAGCCGGG
>NZ_JBPXMR010000008.1:0-243145 GCF_053470425.1 Azospirillum terrae
CCACGTGTTACTCACCCGTGCGCCACTAAGGCCGAAGCCTTCGTACGACTTGCATGTGTTAGGCATGCCGCCAGCGTTCGTTCTGAGCCAGGATCAAACTCTCAGGTTCAATTCGCCGCCCTGCCCGAAGGCCGGAGGCAATTGATAAGGGTCGCCGAAGCGATACTCCTTACACCTAAGCGCGATTCTGTTCGTCTCTTGCTTGGCTTGTCGGATGCGCTCCGATCGATCCTTGCGATTGTGCCGTGTCCTCTGAAACCCGAGAACCCCGACCCGCAAAGCCGACCGCCTGCGCATCCCTTCTCACAACACGGTATTCAGTTGTTCAAGATCCGGGCCGCTCCGTCAGCCGGAGCGACAGCGGCCCGAGCCTGCCCCTTTCGGGACCGGCGGCGGAGCCGCGAATTGTCTCGTTGGACCCAGAGACGAAAAGCGCAACGCCGAACCGGCGCCGCTTTCTGCGGAGAACCGCAACCCTCTGGGCTTTTCCCGACCCGCCCGCCTCTCAGTGGAGGCCGCCGCGTCGGTGAGCGGTTTATAGGGGGAGCCTCGGGGAACTGGCAAGCGCTTTTTTCGCTGTATGACGATTTTTCTTCCAGTCCCTCAGAGCAGTCCCAAGGCCCGCAATTCGGCCGCGAGGTGAGGCGGCAGCTCGTCGCCGTCCCCGGCCGCGCCGGACAAATCGGCTGGCGCCGCTTCCGGCTGCAAGTAGCGCCAGCCCTGGAACGGGCGCTGCACGGTGGGCACGGTGGGCACCAGATCGGGATCGACGCCAATGATGCAAAAGGATTTGCCGTCCTCGTCCACGCCAGTGTCGATGGACAGCACGCGCTGGCGCACCACCGTCGAGCCGCGCACCACCCAGTAAAGCGAGCCGGTGCCGACGATCTCGGTGCCGCGCTTGGGCACCTGTCGGGTGTAGACGGGGATGAGGGCGGAGCCGTCGTCGCGAACCTGAACCCGGCGGGCCTGCACCGCGCGGAGGTGGTCGATGTCGGTGATGCCGACGGCAAGCTTGATCAGATTGAGGGGCATGGGAGCAATCAAGGTTGCGGGTGCGGCCGGGAGTCCGGCGGCGCGCCCTGCCCTCTCGCCTCCCGTTGGCCCCGCCGTTCAGTCGGGGATCGCGTTGAGCGAGCGGCAACGCGCCTCGAACTCGTCGGTCACGAAGTCGGGCTTCTTGTAGAACCCCTTCATCCAGCTGACCAGCATGCAGAGGTCTTCCAGATGGATAGCCTCGTCCAGCGTGTCTTCGGGGAATTCCACCTCGAAGCCCTCGCGGATGAAATCGAGCACCTGTTCCAGTTGTTCGGGAGTCAGACCGATCTCCTCCAGCACCGCAGTGCGGGTGAGGCCCTTCTCGTCGATGCCGAAATCGTCGCGGATCAGCTTCACGATCCAGCGAAACATATGCATCCAATTGGTAATGCCGGCGACAACCTCAGACATCGGTGCGTTCTCCCACTCGTCTCGGGCGTGAGTGTGGCACGCGAGGGTTACCGAATTCTTGCGGTATCACGCCGCACGTGCAGCGAGCGCTCGGCCGGCCTTGGATGCGGTCGGCCGGCCGAGCAGGCCGGAGATCCAAGCGCCGGTGGCCGCCAGCCGGTCGAGGTCGATTCCGGTCTCCAGCCCCAGGCCGTGCAGCATGTAGACGACGTCCTCCGTCGCCACGTTGCCGGACGCCCCCTTGGCGTACGGGCAGCCGCCCAGACCGGCGACCGCCGAATCCACCACCGACACGCCCAACTCCAGGCAAGCCAGGATGTTGGCGAGCGCCTGCCCCCAGGTGTCGTGAAAGTGCAGCGCCAAGCGCTCGATTGGTACGGTGCGCGCCACGGTTTCCAGCATGGCGCGCGCCTGCACCGGCGTGCCGACGCCGATGGTGTCGCCCAGCGACACCTCGTAGCAGCCGAGGTCCACCAGTTTCGCCGCGACTTCGGCCACCTTGGCGGGGGAGACCGCGCCTTCGTAGGGGCAGCCGAGCACGCAGCTGACGTAGCCGCGGACCTTCAGGCCCTTCGACAGCGCCTCGGCGCAGACCGGGGCGAAGCGCTCCATGCTCTCGGCGATGGAACAGTTGATGTTCTTTTGGCTGAACGCTTCGGACGCGGCGCCGAACACCGCCACCTCCTGCGCACCGGCGGCAATCGCCGATTCCAGGCCCTTCAGGTTGGGCACCAGCACGGGATAGGAGACGCCCGGCTTGCGGCGGATGCGATGCAGCACCTCGGCGGAGTCGGCCATCTGCGGGACCCACTTCGGGCTGACGAAGGCGCCGGCCTCCACCGCCGGCAGGCCGGCGTCGGCCAAGCGCTCGATGAGTTCGACCTTGGCGTCCAGGGGGACGGTCTTCGCCTCGTTCTGAAGCCCGTCGCGCGGGCCCATCTCGACGATCTTCACCCGAGTGGGGAATGGCATTTTTGGCTCCTGCGGGACCGTGCAGTCCTGGTGCTGGGAACAACATTCACACGGATTTTGGGGATTTGAACACGGATTACACGGATTTTCTTATTCGTGCACAGCAGCGGCCTTCGGGATGGCCCGACGCACAGCAAGCATCAAAAAATCCGTGTAATCCGTGCTCCAATCCGTGAAATCCGTGTCGATTTTGTTAGCGGCGCTACGCCCTTACTGGCAGCAGAATCACTCCGCCGCCTCGAACGTCACCAGCTCGTTGCCCTCTTCCACCTGATCGCCGACGGCGCAGCGGAAGGCGGACACCGTGCCGGAGCCGGGGGCCTTCAGGGTGTGCTCCATCTTCATAGCCTCCAGCACCAGCAGCGGCTGGCCCTTCTCCACCTTGGTACCGGGCTCGATCAGCAGCGCAATGATCTTGCCGGGCATCGGAGCGGCGACACGGCCACCGGGCACCTCCTGGTCCAGCGCGCCGGTCAGCGGCTCGACCAGGGTCAGGCGGTGGCTGCCGCCGGGGTGGAAGACGGTGATGTCCGCCCCCTGGCGCACCCACACGGCCGAGAGCCGCACACCGTCCAGATCGACCTCCAGCGTGCCGCCGGGGTGGAACTCGCCGCCGGCGGTCACCGATTCGCCACCCGGCAGCTCCAGCCGGAAGCCGTCACGGCGGTAGACGACGCCGACCGCACGGTCTTCACCGTTCTCGCGGAAGGTCAGAGTGTCGCGCGCCTCCTCGTTGAGGCGCCAGCCGTCGGTGCGCGTCCACGGGCTCCAGGGGTCGGCGGAGGTGGCGGCCGATTCGCGGGCCGTCCGCTCGCGGTCGAGCAACACGCCCAGCGCCGCCAGCGCCAGCGCGCGCGGGCCGGCGACGGCCGGCTCGGGCAGCAGGTCGGCGCGGTGGCGGTCGATGAAGCGGGTGTCGAGGTCGGCGCCGAGGAAAGCCGGGTGGCTCGCCACCGTCTCCAGGAAGCGGACGTTGGTGGCGAGGCCGACGACCTGCGTGGCGGCCAGAGCCGCGCGCATGCGGCGCACGGCGGCGGCGCGGTCGGTGTCCCAGACGATCAGCTTGGCGATCATCGGGTCGTAGTGCACCGAAATGGCGTCGCCGGCGCGCACGCCGGCATCGACGCGCACGTGCGGGCCGCAGGGCGGGAAGCCCAGATGCTCCAGCCGGCCGGTCTGCGGCAGGAAGTCGCGGTCGGGGTCCTCGGCGTACAGGCGCGCCTCGATGGCGTGGCCCTGGATGGTCAAATCGTCCTGGCCGACCGGCAGTGGCTCGCCGCTGGCGACGCGGAGCTGCCACTCCACGAGGTCCTGGCCGGTGATCATCTCGGTCACCGGGTGCTCGACCTGGAGACGGGTGTTCATCTCCATGAAGTAGAAGCCGCCCTGCGCCGGGTCGTAGAGGAACTCCACCGTGCCGGCGCCGACATAGCCGATGGCCTTGGCGGCGGCGACCGCCGCCTCCCCCATGCGGCGGCGGATCTCGGACGGCAGGTTGGGAGCCGGCGCCTCTTCGATCACCTTCTGGTGGCGGCGCTGGATCGAGCAATCGCGCTCGAACAGATAGACGCAGCTGCCCTGGGTGTCGGCGAAGACCTGGATCTCCACGTGGCGCGGGCGCTCCAGATACTTTTCGACCAGCACGCGGTCGTCGCCGAAGGCGGCGGCCGACTCGCGCTTGGCGCTGGCGAGCTGGGCGTCGAACTCGGCGGCCGAAGCCGCCACCTTCATGCCCTTGCCGCCGCCGCCGGCCGACGCCTTGATCAACACCGGCCAGCCGATTCGCTCGGATTCGGCGCGCAGCAGGGCCGGGTCCTGGTCGGCACCGTGGTAGCCGGGGACCAGCGGCACGCCGGCCTGCTCCATCAGCGCCTTGGCCTCGGACTTGCCGCCCATGGCGCGGATGGCGGCGGGCGGCGGGCCGATGAAGACGATGCCGGCGGCGGCGCACGCCTCGGCGAAGCGCTCGTTCTCCGACAGGAAGCCGTAGCCGGGGTGGATCGCCTCCGCGCCCGAGCGCTTTGCCGCGTCGAGGATGGCGTCGGTGAGGAGATAGCTCTCGCGCACCGGCGCCGGGCCGATGCGGTAGGCCTCGTCGGCCAAAGCGACGTGCATGGCCTCGGCGTCGGCGTCGGAATAGACCGCCACCGTCTTCAGGCCCATGCGGCGCGCCGTGCGGATGACGCGGCAGGCGATTTCGCCACGGTTGGCGATGAGAATCTTGGAAAACACGGCCCTGGTCCTCCCCGGTGCCTTTCTTCTTCTCCACGCAGCTTATCCATACGGTACCGTATTGTAAAGCGTGTGCGCGGGTGGTCGGAGGGCGAGCGCCCTCCCCTGTCCGTCGTCAGGAGTTACAAAGGATCTCTGTGGTCGTGGCCGTCGCGCGGCTGGGTGTGGCGGATGATGGCGCTGAAGCCGAACAGCAGCAGCAGCACGCCGGTGACGATCTCCACCGCGCAGACGATGCGCACCGTTCCGGTGATAGGGTAGATGTCGCCGTAGCCCACGGTGGCGAAGGTGATCAGCGAGAAGTACAGACCTTCAGGGAAGGTCAGGTCGCGGCGCACGCCGTCGATGATGAAGTTCGGCTCGCCCATGAAGCGGTCCATGATCGTGTAGATCGAGCCGAACAGGATGATGGTCAGCGAGTAGAAGGTCAGGAACGCGAAGGCCGGCAGCACCAGACGCGACGCCTGCTGGAAAAACCCTTCGAACAGCAGCCCGGCGTCCAGGAGGAAGATCGCGATGTCGCGGCTGACGAACAGCACGACCAGCGCGATGGCCCCCATGGCGCTGACGAACAGTTCGGACAGCAGTTCGGGCGCCATGTCGTGGCCGGGCACCAGGAAGGTCAGCGCGCCGATGCCCCACACCGGCGCCATCCACAGGAAGACGCGGTCGAGCTGCCCGCCCTCACGCAGGCGGCGCGATTGGACGATGCTGCGGATGTCCTTGGCGCGCCACCACGCCCCTCCCAGGAACGCCACCAGCGGCATGGCGAAGCCCACGCCTTGCGACAGCGGGCCGATGGAGTGGAAGTTGCTTTCCAGGAAGAAGACGAAAATGCAGGCGTACACGCCGATGAAATTCGCCAGCGCGATGGTGAAGAACTGGCTGCCCGGAAACACGTAGTGGAACACGCCCACCACGATGCCGACCGATCCCAGCAGCACGAACGCCAAGTCGCCGGACACCGAGCGGATCGACAGCGCGATCAGGCCGAGCAGGAACGCCGTGAAAACCGCGCCGCCCAGCCAGGAGCGGCGCGTGGTGTGCTGCACGGTCGCGGGTGGGGGCGCGGACACCACCTTGGGCCGGCGTTCGGGAACGGACTGATCCATATGACACTATAAGCAAAATCCTGCGGCTTCTTATAGTGCAGCGGCGTCGCAGACCGTCAGCGTTTTTGCCAGGACGGCTTGGATTTTCCTAAAAATGCTCCGACCCCGTCCCGGCCCTCGTCGCTGGCGCGCTGGCGGGCGATGCGTTCGGCGGTGTCGCGGACCTGCGCGTCGTCCAGCGGGTGGTTGACCACCGCGCGAATCAGGTCCTTGGCGGCGCCTTGGGCGGCGGGGGCACCGTCCAGCAGCCTGGCGACCATGGACTCGGCCGCTGCGTCGAGCTGGTCGGCCGGCACCAGTTCGTGCACGAGGCCGAGGCGGTACGCCTCGGACGCGGAGAAGCGCTCGGCGGTGAGGAAATAGCGGCGGCAGGCGCGCTCACCCATGGCCGCCACCACGTAGGGGGAGATCACCGCCGGGATCAGGCCCAGCCGCACCTCGGTCAGCGCGAAGCTGGCGGTGTCGGCGCACACCGCGATGTCGCAGGCGGCGACCAAGCCGACGCCGCCGCCGTAAGCCGGCCCCTGCACCACCGCCACCGTCGGCTTCGGGCAGGTGTCGAGCGTGCGCAGCATGACCGCGAGGCCCATGGCGTCGGCGACGTTCTCGTCGTGGGAATAGCCGGCCATGCGCTGCATCCAGGCGAGGTCGGCGCCGGCCGAAAAGCTCTTGCCGGTGCCGCGCAGCAGGATGATCCGCACCGCCGGGTCGGCGCCCAAGCGCTGGAACGCGCTCGCGAGATCGGCGATCACCGTCTCGTTGAAGGCGTTGTGCACATCGGCGCGGTTCATGGTCACCGTGGCGACGCCATCGGCGCGGATGTCCGTCAGAATGTCGCTCATGTCCCCTGCCCTCACATGCGGAAGACGCCGAACGACGTCTTCTCGACCGGCGCGTTGTAGGCGGCCGACAGGCCCAGCCCCAGCACCATGCGGGTGTCCGCCGGGTCGATGATGCCGTCGTCCCAGATCCGCGCCGAGGCGAAATAGGGGTGGCCCTGCGTCTCGTACTGCTGGCGGATGGGGGCCTTGAACGCCTCCTCATCGGCCGGGTCCCAGGTCTTGCCCTGGGCTTCGATGTTGTCGCGCTTGACCTGGCTCAGCACGCCCGCCGCCTGCTCGCCGCCCATGACCGAGATGCGGGCGTTCGGCCACATCCACAGGAAGCGCGGGCTGTAGGCGCGCCCGCACATGCCGTAGTTGCCGGCGCCGTAGCTGCCGCCGATGATGACGGTGAACTTCGGCACCTTGGTGCTCGCCACGGCCGTGACCATCTTGGCGCCGTCCTTGGCGATGCCGCCGGCCTCATACTTGCGGCCGACCATGAAGCCGGTGATGTTCTGCAGGAAGATCAGCGGGATGCCGCGCTGGCTGCACAGCTCGACGAAGTGGGCGCCCTTCTGCGCCGATTCGGAGAACAGGATGCCGTTGTTGGCGATGATGCCCACCGGATAGCCGAAGATCCGCGCGAAGCCGGTCACCAGCGTGGTGCCGTACAGCGCCTTGAACTCGTCGAACTCCGAACCGTCGACGATGCGGGCGATCACCTCGCGCACGTCGTAGGGCTTGCGCGGGTCGGCGGGGATGATGCCGTAGAGGTCCTGCCCGTCGTAGCGCGGGTCGATGGGTGCGCGCAGAGTCGCCTGCGGCGCCTTGCTGCGGTTCAGGTTCGCCATCACTCGGCGCGCCAGCGCCAGCGCGTGCGGGTCGTTCATGGCGTAGTGGTCGGTGACGCCGGAGATGCGCGAGTGCACGTCCGCACCGCCGAGATCCTCGGCCGACACCACCTCGCCGGTCGCCGCCTTCACCAGCGGCGGACCGCCCAGGAAGATGGTGCCCTGGTTGCGCACGATGATCGCCTCGTCCGACATTGCCGGCACGTAGGCGCCGCCGGCCGTGCAACTGCCCATGACGATGGCGACCTGCGGGATGCCCAGCGCCGACATGTTGGCCTGGTTGTAGAAGATGCGGCCGAAATGGTCGCGGTCGGGGAAGACCTCGTCCTGGTTCGGCAGGTTGGCACCGCCCGAATCGACCAGATAGATGCAGGGAAGCCGGTTCTGCTGGGCGATTTCCTGCGCGCGCAGATGCTTCTTCACCGTCATCGGGAAGTAGGTGCCGCCCTTCACCGTCGCGTCGTTGGCGATGATGACGCACTCCTGCCCCGACACCCGGCCGATGCCGGTGATGACGCCGGCCGACGCCACCTCGTCGTTGTAGAGGCCGTAGGCGGCGAGCTGCGAGAACTCCAGGAACGGCGAGCCGGGGTCGAGCAGCGCCTGCACGCGGTCGCGCGGCAGCAGCTTGCCGCGCGCGGTGTGCTTGTCGCGCGCCTTGGCGCCGCCACCCAGTTTGACCTGGGCGACCTTGTCGCGCAGATCGCCGACCAGCGCCTGCATGGCCTCGCGGTTGCGGGCGAACTCTTCCCCGCGCGTGTCGAGCGCGGTCGTCAAAACGGCCATATGGTTTCCTCCCCGCTGGCAGTGCTTGGCGCACCCTTCTGTGCCAGGATAGGGGCCAAGCTTGCACCATACGGCACCGTATGGGCAAGCGGTTTTGCGTGTCGCACAGCGGAAGACCCGAAACGCCCTACGCCACCATTTTCCACGGATTTCACGGATTGAGTCACGGATTTCACGGATTTAGATGATCGTGCACAGCAGCGGCCTTCGGGACGAACCGACGCGCTGCAAGCATCAAAAAATCCGTGAAATCCGTGGAAAAATCCGCGAAATCCGTGAAACCCTCACAGTCACACGCGGAGCAAGGACAGTCACCAGCCGCCCGTCGCCAGCCAGCGGTCGATCATGTCCAGGCGGTCCCAGCCCCAGAAGGGTTCGTTGCCGACCAGCACGAAGGGCGAGCCGAAGACGCCGTGGCTGATCGCCTGCTCGTTCTCCTCGCGCAGGCGGTCCTTCACCGCTTGGTCCTGCATGCCCGCGGCGACCTCGGCCGGGTCGAGGCCGATGGTGCCGGCAATCGCGGCGACGGTCTCTGCGGGCGCGATGTCGCGGCCCTCGCCCCAATGGGCGCGGAACAGCGCGCGGGCCAGCGCCTTCGCCGACTCCGGGTTGCGGTCGAACCGCCACCAGTAGGCGCGCGACGCCGCCACCGAGTTCACCGGCGTCGAGTCGGGGAAGGCGAAGGGGCAGCCCATCAGCCGCGCGATGCGCTTCACGTCGTGCTGGAGGTACTCGCCGCGCAACGGCTGCTGCAAGTTGGGTTTCATGCCGGTGATCTTGAACACCGCGCCCAGCAGGATCGGGTGCCAGTTCACGGCGCGGCCATGCTTGGCGGCCAGTTCGTCGATGCGCAGGCTGGCGAAATAGCCGTACGGCGACGCGAAGTCGAAATAGAAGTCGATGGGCGCAGCCATCCTTGTCCCCTCCCCGGGCGTGATTTTCCGGGAAGGCTAACCCCGGCGCGCCGGCCGGGGCAACGGTCGAATGGTCACACCGCCTTGCGAATCAAATCGCCCGGAATCAAATCGCCCGGACCTTGGCGTCGAAGACGTACCCGGCGCCGCGCTCGGTCTTAATGATGCGCGGCTCCTTGGGGTTCGCCTCGATCTTGCGGCGCAGGCGCAGGATCAGCACGTCGATGGAGCGGTCGAACACCTCCGCCCCGTCGGCGCGCGTCAGGTCGAGCAACTGGTCGCGGCTCAGCACCCGCTGCGGGCGCTTGACGAAGGCGGCGAGCAGGCCGAACTCGGCCTTGGTCAGCTCCACCTCGCGGCCTTCCTGGTTGCGCAGGCGTTGCGCGGTGAGGTCCAGCTCCCAACTGGCGAACTGCACCACGGCGCGCAGATCGTCGGCGCTGCGCGCCGGGCGCGTCTCGGTGGAGACCCGGCGCAGCACGGCCTTGATGCGGGCCAGCAGCTCGCGCGGGTTGAAGGGCTTGGTCAGGTAATCGTCGGCGCCCAGTTCCAGCCCGACGATGCGGTCGACGTCCTGGTCCTTGGAGGACAGGATGATGACGGGAATCTGCGACTCGGTGCGGATCTGGCGCACCAGCCCCAGGCCGTCGCCGTCCGGCAGGCGCAGGTCGCACACCACCAGATCCACGGGATCGCCTTCCAGCACCTGCTTGGCGCTCGCCGTGTCGGGGGCGGTGGAAACGCGGTAGCCCTCGGCCGTCAGATACGAAGCCAGCAGCTCGCGAATTGGCTCGTCGTCATCGACCGCAAGAATGTGCATCGCGCTTCCTCTTCGCCCTGTTCTTCGGACGCCATCCGGCGGGTTGGCCGCACTCGGTTACAGGCTTGTAACACACTATCCCTCCACCGTGAAAGGGTGTGCGGGATGAAACAGCAACTCGCGTGATCGAAACAAAAAGCTCAGAAACCTGAAATCGGCAAGACATATCGGTAGGGCTTAATCCAACCCGTGGGGCGATGGGACGCACCCCAACGGATGGATGAGGGAAGACATGAACGGCTTCAACCAATGCCTCGACCGCATCGCCCTGCTGGATCGGGCCGACCGCATCCTCAGCGAAGTGCGTGTCTATGGCCCTGGCATCCCGGTCCGCGAGGCCATCGCCCAGCATCGCGCGCTGCTCAGCGAAGCCCGCCGCCACATCGAGTCGGCGCAGTCGCTCTATCGCCAAGCCGCCTGAGGAATTCCGACATGGCACTGCCCCTGCGAACCCTGGACCAGACGGAGCGCCGGCACGATCGGCCGCACCGCACGGCCGTGGGCGGGCGCCGGGCATGCCGTCAAGCAAACGGCACCCCCGCCCATGGGCGGCCCCGTTGTGCGACGCAGCTGGAGGGTGACCGGCTGCATTCCCTTGCCTTCCCTCCCCCGTCGCGGGGGAGGGGTTCTTTTGCCGGTTTGCCGTCCGACTCGCTGCCCGATTCGCCTCAGCCCGCGACGATCTGGCGCGAGATGATGAGCCGCTGGATGTCGGACGTGCCCTCGTAGATCGAGCACACGCGCACGTCCCGATAGATCCGCTCCACCGGAAAATCATTCAGATAGCCGTAGCCGCCGTGCACCTGGATGGCGTCGGCGCAGACGCGCTCGGCGGCTTCCGAGGCGAACAGCTTGGCCATCGCCGCCTCCTTCAGGCAGGGCAGCCCGGCATCGCGCAGGCTTGCGGCGTGCAACACCATCTGCCGCGCCGCCTCGACACGGGTCGCCATGTCGGCCAGCCGGAACGCCACCGCCTGATGGTTGATGATGGCGGTGCCGAAGCTCTGGCGCTCCTGGGCGTACTGCAACGCCGCCTCAAAGGCGGCGCGGGCCATGCCCACCGCCTGGGCGCCGATGCCGATCCGTCCGCCCTCCAGGTTGGCGAGCGCCACCCGGTAGCCGTCGCCTTCCCGGCCCAGCATCAGCGACGCCGGCACCCGGCAATCCTCGAAGACGATCTGGCACGTCTCCGAGCCGTGCTGGCCCATCTTCTCCTCCTGGCGCGCCACCGTGTAGCCGGGGGTGTCGGTGGGGACGATGAAGGCCGACAGGCCCTTCTTGCCGGCGGCCGGGTCGGTGACGGTGAAGACGATGGCGACCTTGGCGTTCCGGCCCGACGTGATGAACTGCTTGGACCCGTTCAGCACATAATGATCACCGTCGCGCACCGCGCGGGTCTTGATGGCGGCGGCGTCGGAGCCGGCCTGCGGCTCGGTCAGGCAGAAGCAGCCGAGCATGTCGCCCTGGGCCATCGGCGTGAGGAAGCGCTCCTTCTGCTCCGGCGTGCCGAACTTGAGGATCGGCGCGCAGCCGACCGAGTTGTGCACGGCCATGATGGTGGAAACGGCACCGTCGCCCGCCGCGATCTCCTCGATGGCCAGCGCGTAGGCGACGAAATCGGTGCCGGCGCCGCCGAACTCCTCCGGCACGATCATGCCCATGAGGCCGAGCGCCCCCATCTCGGCCAGTTCCGCGGCCGGGAAGGCACCGGTGCGGTCGCGCTCGGCGGCGAAGGGCTTCAGGCGTTCCTCGGCGAATCGGCGCGCCATGTCGCGCACCATTTCCTGCTCTTCCGTCAGGCGCATGGGTGGTTTCCTCCGGTTCTTTATGTACGGGTCACCGTCTGGCGGTGACCTCGATCTCGATCTTCATGCGCGGGTCGATCATCTGGCAGACCACGGTGGTGTTCGCCGGCCGCGCTTCGCCCAGGTACTCGCCCAGCACCGGCGCCACCCTGGCGAAGTCCTTGGCGTCCGAAAGGTAGACGCGGACGCGCACGACGTTGGCGAGCGAGGCTTTGCCGCGCTCCAGCGCCGCGCAAATGTTGCGGAAGGTCTGGTGCGCCTGCTCCACCACATCGTCGGAGATGGTGCCGGCCTCGTAATCGAAGCCGGTGGTGCCGGAGACGAACACCCACTTGCCGTCCACCACGGCGCGCGAGTAGCCGGCAACCCTCTCGAACTCGGACCCGGAGGAGATGAGCGTGCGAGTCAACGGCGAACCTCCCGGATGCGCTTTCTGGTTGATTCACCAGAACATGCCACAATGCGGAGCCATGCGCCAGTCCCTCCCCCAGCAGGGCTGGGGGAGGGACAAGCTTCAGTTCACCCGTTCGACCGCCATGGCGGTGGCTTCGCCGCCGCCAATGCACAGCGAGGCGACACCGCGCTTCAGCCCGTACTTCTCCAGCGCCGCCAGCAGCGTCACCAGGATGCGCGCCCCCGAGGCGCCGATGGGGTGGCCGAGCGCCGTGGCGCCGCCGTGCACGTTGACCTTGTCGTGCGGCAGGTCGAGGTCGCGCATGGCCGCCATGGCGACCACGGCGAACGCCTCGTTGATCTCGAAGAGATCGACGTCGCCGGCGGTCCAGCCGGTCTTTTCCAGCAGCTTGCGGATGGCGAACACCGGCGCGGTGGTGAACAGCGCCGGCGCCTGGGCGTGCGTGGCGTGGCCGCGGATCGCCGCGAGGATCGGCAGGCCGCGGCGCTCGGCCTCGGAACGGCGCAGCAGCACCAGCGCCGCACCGCCGTCGGAGATGGACGACGCGTTGGCCGCCGTCACCGTGCCGTCCGGACGGAAGGCGGGCTTCAGCGTCGGGATCTTCTCGGGCGAGGCCTTCAGCGGCTGCTCGTCCTTATCAATGATGGTATCACCCTTGCGGCCCTTGACGGTCACCGGAACGGTCTCCGCCGTGAAGGCGCCGCCCTCGATGGCGCGGCGGGCGCGGGTCAGGGATTCGATGGCGTAGGCATCCTGCGCCTCGCGGGTGAACTGGTAGGACTGGGCGCACTCCTCGGCGAAGGTGCCCATCAGGCGGCCCTTGTCGTAGGCGTCCTCCAGCCCATCGAGGAACATGTGGTCGAGCACCCGGCCATGCCCCAGGCGATAGCCGCCCCGCGCGCGGTCGAGCAGATAGGGGGCGTTCGACATGCTCTCCATGCCGCCCGCGACGATGATGTCGGCGGTGCCGGCCTTGATGAGGTCGTGCGCCAGCATCGCCGCCTTCATGCCCGAGCCGCACACCTTGCTGACCGTGGTGCAGCCGATGGCCTCGGGGATGCCGGCGCCCAGCGACGCCTGACGGGCGGGCGCCTGGCCGACGCCGGCCGGCAGCACGCAGCCCATGAGCACCTCACCGACCTCCTCGGGGCGGATGCGGGCGCGCTCGACCGCCGCCTTGATCGCCGTGGCGCCGAGCTGCGGCCCGGTCAGGCCCGCCAAGTCGCCCTGGAAGCCGCCCATCGGCGTGCGCGCGGCACCGGCAATGACGATGGGATCTTCGGTGGCCATGGTGACATCCTCCTGGGCTCTGATTGTTGGGCGGCCACCATGTAAGCGCGCCGCGCAGTTTTTTCCAACATACGGCAGCGCATGGCCGCAATGTTTCCTCATTTGCCGGTATCATCGGTGGAAAATCCACGCGACGAGGAAACCCCCGCATGATCCGCCCGACGCTCCTGGTCGTGACCGCCATTTTGCTCCTGGCTCCGCACGCGCAGGCGGCTGATGGGTTGACGCTCAAGCGCGTGCTGCTGTCCACCGGCGGCGTCGGCTATTTCGAGCACGAGGCGGCGGTGACCGGCGACGCGGAGCTGACGCTGGAGGTGCGGCGCGATCAGGTGGACGACGTGCTGAAGAGCATCGTCGTCTACGACGACCGCGGCGGCGTCGGCACCATCGGCCTGCCCGGCGAGGAGCCGCTGCGCGAACTGTTCCGCGAGTTGCCCTTCGGCCCCGACGCGCTGGAGTCGCCCACCGCGCTGCTGAACGCGCTGAAGGGGGCGGAGGTGCGCACCGCCGGTGCCCGCGAGATCGCCGGGCGGCTGCTGTCGGTCACCGAAGACACCGTGACGCTGCCGAACGGCGCCGGCACCGCCACGCGCCACCGCGTCAGCCTGATGACGGCGACGGGCCTGCAACAGGTGCTGCTGGAGGATGCCGAGTCGCTGCGCCTCGCCGATCCGGCGCTCCAGGCGCAGGTGGACGGGGCGCTGGCGGCCTCGGCCAAGCACACCGCCCGCGACCGCCGCCGGCTGACCATCCGCACCACCGGCGACGGCGCCCGGACGATCCGCGTCGCCTATGTGGTGGCCGCACCGCTGTGGAAGGCGAGCTACCGCCTGACGCTGCCGGCCGGTGAGGCGCAAGCCGGCGACCTCCAGGGCTGGGCGGTGCTGGAGAACATGAGCGGCGCCGACTGGAACGGCGTCGAGCTGACCGTGGTGTCCGGCAACCCGGTGACCTTCCGCCAGGCGCTCTACACCGCCTACTACGTCAACCGGCCGGAGGTGCCGGTGGAAGTGCTGGGCCGCGTGCTGCCCCGCCCCGACGAGGGCTCGGTCGCCGTCCCCATGGCGGTCGCCCGCAGCGCCGAGGCGGCACCGCCGCCACCCATGCCGATGGCGGCCCCGGCGCCCATGGCCAAGATGGCGCCGCCGCCGCCGCAGCGCGCCGCCGAGCCGATGGCGG
Organism: Azospirillum terrae; assembly: GCF_053470425.1. Classification (NCBI taxonomy): domain Bacteria; kingdom Pseudomonadati; phylum Pseudomonadota; class Alphaproteobacteria; order Rhodospirillales; family Azospirillaceae; genus Azospirillum; species Azospirillum terrae. Next base: position 14,650 of record NZ_JBPXMR010000008.1, read on the forward strand.
CGGAAGCGACCGAGGCCACCACGCAGGTGGTCTTCCGCTACCCGCAGCCGGTGTCGGCGCCTAACGGCAGCTCGCTGCTGCTGCCCATCGTCGCCCGCGCGGTGCCGGCGGCGCGCCTCGACCTCTACCAGCCGGGCACGCAGCCGCGCCATCCGCTGGCCGCCGTGCGGCTGGACAACGATTCCGGCTCCGGCCTGCCGCCCGGCGTGCTGACCCTGTACGAGCGCGACGGCGGAAACGTCAGCTATGTCGGCGACGCGCAGCTCGCCGCGCTGCCGGCTGGGGAGAAGCGGTTGCTGAGCTTCGCCGTGGACCAGAAGGTCAAGGTGGACCGCAGCGAGCAGCCCAGCCAGACGCTGTCGCGCGCCGCCATCGCCGATGGCCTGCTGCGTCTGACCGTCACCGAGCGGCAGACCACCACCTACACCCTGGCCGGCGCCGCCCGCGAGGCGCGCACCGTCCTGGTCGAGCACCCGCGCCGGTCCGGCTGGTCGCTGGTGCAGCCGGCCGGCACCCCGGAGGCGACGCCCGCCGCCTATCGCCTGCCGGTCGATGTCCCGGCCGGCGGCACCGTCACGCTGACCGTGACGGCCGAACGCCCGCGGCAGGAGCAGCTGACGCTCACCGACCTGTCGTCCGACCGTATCAACGCCTACGCCACGGCGCCCGAGTTGCCGGCCGCGGTGCGCGAGGCGCTGGGCAAGGTCTTCGTGCAGCGCACCTTGGTGGCCGAGCGCGATCGCCGCGTCGGCTCCATCGAGCGCGAACGCGACGAAACGGCCAAGGATCAGGCGCGGTTGCGCGAGAACCTCCAGGCGGTGCCGCAGAACAGCGATCTCGGACGCCGGACGGTGACCAAGATGGGCGAACTGGAGACGCAGCTGGAACGTCTGGGCAAGGATCTGGCCGCCGCCCGCAAGGACGCCGACGAGGCGCGGCGCACGCTGGCCGACACCGTACGGGGGCTGAAGCTGTAACTCAGGCCGGCAGCGGCGACACGCCGAACACTCCTTTGTGGAAGTGCAGCAGGGCGGCGTAGAGCACCAGCGCGCCGGCCAGCCGCGCCCAGCCGATCTCGGACCAGACGAAGCGCTGGCGGCCGGCGAGGATGGCGGCGAAGGGGACGTTGGAGGTCTCGGCGGCAAAGCGCTCCCACGCCGGGCCGAGCCGGCGCGCCAGCTTGGCGTCGATGAGCACCGAGCCGAGGAGCGAGAGCACCGCCAGCGTGCCGAACAGCACCAGCGACGCGGTGTCGCCATTGGGTACCAGATGCGCCAGCGCCCACAGGCCGACGCCCCAGAGGAACGGGTTGCGGGTGACGCGCAGGATGCCGCGCGCGGCGTCGGGCCGGTCGAGGCGTGCGGTCTGGCCGACCGCGGTGGGGTTCGGGGTCGAGAAGCCGGCGACGAGCAACAGCAGCGATACGGGAACGACGAGCAGCGGCACCCACGCCTGCCAGCCGTATGTGGGCCACAGCGGCGTGGTGGGGGCGTTGGCGTAGGCCGAGCCGAGCCACCAGAACGACACGGCGCTGATGAGGGAGAAGACGCCGAGGTACGGCTGCTCGCCGATGCGGGCGGCCAGCGCGTTCCGCAACGGGGTGGAGGCGATGCCGAAATGCGTGACCAGCAGGAACAGGCCTGCGGCGATGAGAGAGCCGAACGTGCCGGTCATGCGATTCTCCCGTGCGCGTTTCCCCCACCCTAACCCTCCCCCGCTGGGCGGGGGAGGGATGGGGTGGGGGCACCGGCTGCCGAGCTTACGTGGTTTCCTTGAACAATTCGCGCCCGATCAGCATGCGGCGGATCTCGCTGGTGCCGGCGCCGATCTCGTAGAGCTTGGCGTCGCGCAGCAGGCGGCCCGTGGGGTACTCGTTGATGTAGCCGTTGCCGCCCAGCGTCTGGATCGCCTCCAGCGTCATCCAGGTCGCCTTCTCGGCCGAGAACAGGATCGCCGCCGCCGCGTCCTTGCGCGTCGTCTCGCCGCGGTCGCAGGCCTTGGCCACCGCGTACACGTACGCCTTGGCGGCGTTCATGATCGTGTACATGTCAGCGATCTTGCCCTGCATCAGCTGAAACTCGCCGATGGGCTGGCCGAACTGCTTGCGGTCGTGGATGTAAGGGATCACCACGTCCATGCAAGCCTGCATGATGCCCAGCGGCCCGCCCGACAGCACCGCGCGCTCGTAATCCAGGCCGGACATCAGCACGTTGACGCCGCGCCCCACCCCGCCCAGCACGTTCTCTTCCGGCACCTCGCAGTCCTCGAACACCAGCTCGCCGGTGTTGGAGCCGCGCATGCCCAGCTTGTCCAGCTTCTGCGCTACCGAGAAACCCTTCATGGTCTTCTCGATGAGGAAGGCGGTGATGCCGCGCGGGCCGGCGGTGACGTCGGTCTTGGCGTAGACAACCAGCGTGTCGGCGTCCGGCCCGTTGGTGATCCACATCTTGGTGCCGTTGAGGACGTAGCGGTCGCCCTTCTTCTCGGCCTTGAGGCGCATGGACACCACGTCCGACCCCGCCCCCGGCTCCGACATCGCCAGAGCACCGACGTGCTCGCCGGACACCAGTTTGGGCAGATACTTGCGCTTCTGCACGTCGTTGCCGTTCTTGCGGATTTGGTTGACGCACAGGTTGGAGTGCGCGCCGTAGCTCAAGCCCACCGAGGCCGAAGCGCGGGAGATTTCCTCCATCGCCACCACGTGCTCCAGATAGCCCATGCCGGCGCCGCCGTACTCCTCTTCGACGGTGACGCCGAGGATGCCCAGGTCGCCCATCTTGCGCCAGAGGTCGGCCGGGAACTCGTTCTCGCGGTCGATGTCGGCGGCGCGCGGCGCGATTTCGTCCGACGCGAAGCTGCGCACCGAATCGCGCAGCATGTCCGCCGTCTCGCCAAGGTCGAAGTTCAGCGACGGCAGCTGGTTGGACAGCATGGTTTCCTCCCCCGGAATGTCGTTCGTTGCCCTAACATAACCCGTGGCGGACCGCTTGGGAAGATACGGTAGCGTATGGAACGCAGCAAAACGAAAACGGGGCGCCGAAGCGCCCCGTTCCGATGCCGTTCTGCGCCCGTCACATGGTAGCGCTGGAGCAGGCCTCCCAGGCGCTGCCGTGCAGGCCGAAGAACTGGGCGACCTTCTTGTTCCCCTGGCTCTCGATGACGACGCGGAAGCGCTCGCCGGTGCAGGCGCCGGCCGGCTGGGTCTTGTAGGGCAGCGCCACGTGCTTTGCCTTCAGGCAGCCGTCGGAGACCTTCGGCCCCTTCTCGCCGCCGTCGATCTTGTTGCCCTTGAGCGCCATGAAGTAGTTCTTCGCCGCCCCGCCCTGCACCTCGGCCTTGATTTCGACCTTGCCGGACTTGGTGGGCTTCAGGCCGGCGTCCTGCACGCCATCGGGCGCACCGGTCGGGATCGGCCGGAAGGAGATCGCCTGGCACGCCGCCGGCTCCTTCGCCTGCGCGGGCGAAGCCAGCAGCGCAACCCCCGCCATCAGGGCAACCGCACACACACCCGCAACGCTCGAACGCATCATCGTTCCCTCATCCTTAACTTCCGGCCGGGGATGGCCGCCGCCAGTATTCCCCAGCCACCAGCCGGTGCAACAGACAAATCGCAACAGACAAATATCGTCAGCCGCCCTTGCCGGAGTCGACGATGGCGATGCAGGTCTGCTGCATCAGCGCGCAGTCCACCTCGCGCCCGCCGTCGAGCATCGACACCTCGATGGTGGTGATGGTCAGCGTGCGGCCGGACTTCACGACACGCGCGCGGGCGATCATCTCGTCACCCTTGGCCGGGGCCATCAGGTTGATCTTGAACTCGACGGCCAGCACCTCCGACTTCGGCGGCATCAGCGTGTAGGCCGCCCAGCCTCCGGCGTTGTCGGCCAGCATCGCCACGATGCCCGCCTGGAAAAAGCCGTGCTGCTGCGTCAGCTCCGCGCGGAACGGCAGGCGCATCTCGCACAAGCCGGGCTCCAGCGTGGCGATGGAGATGCCCAGCGTCTTGGCGATGGGCTGCTTCTCGAACGCCGCCAGACAGCGGGCCTTCCAATCGGGGTCGCGGGGCTTGAAGTCGGTCACGTCAGGGCGCTCGCAGTTGCAAAATGAGATGCCCTAAACTGGCGCGAACTCACGATCCGATCAAGCCGAGTTGCGGGCTGGACGCTTCGGCGCCGAAACGTTTGGGAATCCGCTCGGCAGCCCGCGCGTTCCAGCCGGCGGCCACCGCGTCGCGCATCGCCGCCGCCATGCGCACGGGATCACGCGCCTTGGACACCGCGGTGTTGAGCAGCACCGCCGCACAGCCCAACTCCATGGCGAGCGCCGCGTCGGACGCCGTGCCGATGCCGGCGTCGAGCACGACGGGCACAGAACTGCGGGCGCAGATCACCTCGATGGCGTGCGGGTTGCGGATGCCCAGGCCGGAGCCGATCGGCGCCCCCAGCGGCATCACCGCCGCGGCACCCGCGTCGGCCAGCTTGCGGCAGGTCACCGGATCGTCGGTGCAGTAGGGCAACACGGTGAAGCCGTCCGCCACCAGTTCCGCCGTCGCCTTCAGCAACTCCTCGGAATCGGGGTAGAGCAGTTCGCGGTCGCCGATGACCTCCAGCTTGACCCAGTCCAGGCCCAGCGCCTCGCGGGCGAGTTGGGCGGTCAGCACCGCGTCCTTGGCGGTCAGGCAGCCGGCGGTGTTGGGCAGCAGCGTCACCCGGCCGCCCAGCACGTCGATCAGGCTCTCGCCATAGCCGTCCAGGCTGATCCGGCGGATGGCGGCGGTCGCCACCTCGGTGCCGCCGGCCGCCAGCGCGTCCAGCATGGCCTTCTGGTTGGGGTAGCCGCCGGTGCCCATAAACAGCCGCGAGCGGAAGCTGCGCCCGCCGATGGTGAGCGTGTCGTTCGTCGTCATATTAGGTCTCCCGCTCAGCCGCCCTGGAAGGGACGGACGATTTCCAGCGCGTCGCCGGGCTTCAGCGACGTTTTGGCCCACTGCGCCCGGCGCACCACCGCGCCGTTCAGCGCCACCGCGACGGCTGGAGCGTCCAGCCCGATGCCGCGCGCCAGCAGCAACTCGGCGACGGAGGCCGCTCCCAGCGGCTCCGCCTGCCCGTTCACCCGGATCATGGAGGGGATCACCGTCATGCGGCCTCCGTGAAACGGCCGAGGCCGAAGCCGGCGATGACCGGCTCGGTCTCGCCGGTGAGGATCAGGCGGGAAATCGCGTCGGCGGTCACCGGCACCAGCAGGATGCCGTTGCGGTGGTGGCCGGTGGCATAGACCAGCCCTTCAACCTCACCGAAACCAAGGATCGGCGCGTCGTCGCGGCTGCCGGGACGGAAGCCGGTCCACATCTCGTCGATGGGCAGTTCGGCGACGCCGGGGATCGCCCGCCACGCGCCCTCCAGCAGCGACAAGACCCCGCCGGCCGTCAGGTCGGTGTCGAAGCCGCGCTCCTCGCTGGTGGCGCCGACCAGCAGCCGGCCGTCCAAGCGTGGAACCATATAGCCGCTGGGCGTCCACACGACGTGGCGCAGCAGCGGTTCGGCCGAGTCCATGCGCAGCGCCAGCATCTGCCCCTTGATCGGCCGCACCGGCGGACGGGCCGCGGCGGGCAGCCCGTCGATGCCGCGCGACCACGGGCCGGCGGCCAGAACCACCACGTCGGCGGCGTGCAGCGCGTCGCCGACCCAGACGCCGGTCGCCCGGCCGCCGCGCAGCTCGACGCGGGACACCCCGGCGTTCTCGTGCACCTGGCCGCCGGCCGCCAACACGGCGGTGTGCAGAGCGGTCGCCAGCTTGCGGTTGTCGACCTGATGGTCCTCGCGGCTGTACAGCGCCCCGGCGATGCCCGGTTGCAGGTAGGGCTCGCGCTTGCGGGTCTCGGCACCGCTAAGCAGTTCGATGGGCAGACCCAGGCCGGTCTGGAACTCGTGGAGGAAGCGCAGGCGCGCCATGTCGTCGGCGGTGTGGCCGATGACCAGCGTGCCCTCGGTGCGCAGCTCCACGGACAGGCCGGTGGCCGCCTCCAGGTCGCGGGCGAAAGCGGGCCAGCGCGTCTGGCTGTCGCGGTTGAGGGGGAGCATCCACTCTTCCCCCGGCTCGGTCTCGATGCAGGCGGCGAGCATGCCGCCTGCGGCATGGCTGGCGCCGCGGCCGGCCTCGCCCTGGTCGAAAACATCCACGCGGGCGCCGGCCGAGGCCAGCCTCCAGGCGATGCCCAGGCCGATGACTCCGGCGCCGATCACGGCGACGGACAGGGATTTGGATGCGGATGAATGGACTACGGTTGGATGGACTGCGGGCGCAGAATCGCTCATGCGCGGCTCCCTTCGCTGGCATTACCCAGACAGGTTCGATGGGTTTGATCTCAGCCGCGCACCACGCGCAGCACCCCATGCCGAGGCCCGCATGGTGGCGGGCCGACGCAACCAAAGCAAGAACTTTTTACAACAAAAAGACCGTCGCCAACGCAAGGAACGCGAAGAACCCAACCACGTCGGTGACCGTGGTGAGGAACACCGTGCTGGACACCGCCGGATCGACGCCCAGTTTCTCAAGGCCCAGCGGGATCAGCACGCCGAACAGGCCGGCGACGAACAGGTTGATGATCATGGCGCAGGCAATGACGACGCCGATGGTCGGCTCGAACCACACCCAGGCGATGGCACCGACCAGCACGGCGAAGACGATGCCGTTGATGAGAGCCACCAGAAGTTCCTTGCCGAAGACGCGCCAGACGTTGGAGGCCGACAGCTCGCGCGTCGCCAACGCGCGCACCACGACGGTCAGCGTCTGCGTGCCGGCGTTGCCGCCCATGGAGGCGACGATTGGCATCAGCACGGCCAGCGCCACGAGCTTCTCGATGGTCGCCTCGAACAGCGAGATGACGCCGGACGCGGCGAATGCCGTGCCGAGGTTCACCAGCAGCCACCAAACCCGCGACTTGGAGATCTCGCGCACCGGGCTGTAGACGCCGGTGTCGCCGGCACCGCCGAGCTTCAGGATGTCGTCCTCGGCCTCCTCGTCGATGATGTGCACCACGTCGTCCACCGTGATGACGCCGCGCAGCCGCCCAGTCGGATCGACGACAGGGGCCGACACCAGGGCGTACTGGCGGAACAGGTTCGCCACCTCCTCCTGGTCCATGGTGACGGGGATGGTGTGGCAGTCCTCGCTGGCGAGGTCGGCGATGCGCACCGAGCGCTTCTGCCGCATCACCCGCGACAGCGGCACTGAGCCCACCACCCGGTGCAGCGGGTCCACCACGAAGATGTCGTAGAAATCCTCCGGCAAATCGTCGCCGGACGCCCGCAGGAAGTCCAGCGCCTTGCCCACCGTCCAGAACTGCGGCACCGCGACCAGGTCGCGCTGCATCATGCGGCCGGCGGTGTACTCCTCGAAAGTCAGGTTTTCCTGAACGAGGGCACGGTCCTCGGCGGGGAGGTTGTCGAGGATCTCCCGCCGGGTCTCCTCGTCCATGTCCTCGATGAGGTCGACGGCGTCGTCGGTGTCCAGCTCGGCCACCGCAGCGGCCAGCTCCTTTGGCTCGAAGAGGTCGATGACCTCCTCGCGCAAATCTTCGTTGAGGTGCGACAGCACCTCGCCGTCGAAGTTCGGGCGCAGGACGTCGATGAGGGCTTCGCGCTCGTCCGGGCCGATCTGCTCGATCAGGTCGGCGACGTCGGCGGCGTGCAGTTCCTCGACCTGGGCGCGCGCCTCGTCACGCCGGGAGTCGCGCAGCAGGTCGCGGATCTCCTGCACGAAGTCGGGATCGACGCCGTAGGCGCGCTCCTCCTCGTCCTCGCGGAACTGGTTGGGGCGCGGGTCCTCTGGCGGCGGCAGGTGCGGGTCACGGTTCTCGGCCACGTCCATCGTCCGCTCCCGTTGCGGCAGGCACCGGCGTGTGCGTTGGCCGTGCGGTCAGGACCCTTCGCGGCCATGGCGCACACCGGTGCTCGGTTTGGGGTGCTCGGTTTGTCGAGGAGCCCCGGCGACCCGGCCCCGGCAATCCGGTTGGGCGCGGCCGACAGGGCACGCACGGAATATAGGCGGGGCGCGCCTTTGTCCAGCGCGCCAGACCAGCTCGGCGCACGAACTTTGTTTCATCGCCGGCATACGTGGGTAATATGGGCACGAACGAGAGCAGGTGAGCACGCAAACGATGGAATATGCCTTCACCGACGTGGAGGGACAGGAGGGCATCCTGCTGTCCGGGCGCTTCACCTACGACGACAGCCCCAAGTTCCACGACATGCTCGATGAGTGGGATTTCGCGGCCAAGCCGGACATCCCGCTCGACCTGCGCTATCTGACGTTCGTGGATTCGACGGCCATCGGCATGCTGTTCATCCTAGCCAACCGCTGCCGCGACCGGAAGGGCAGCGTCAGCGTCGTGAACGCCCAGCCCTACATCGTCCAGACTATGCGCCGGGTGTCGCTGGACCAGTACCTCGACATCCGATAGGGCCGGAGCCCGGATACGAAAAAGCCCGCTCGGCCAGAGGCCTGCGGGCTTTTCGTTTATCTCCAAGGGGCTTGGAGATGGTGCGGTCGAGAAGACTCGAACTTCCACGACATTTCTGTCACAGCGACCTCAACGCTGCGCGTCTACCAATTCCGCCACGACCGCATCTGGTAGTCATCCGATGCTTGCACCGGAGTGGGCGGGGGAATACCAGATCCCGATGGCGGGATCAAGCCGCGCATTTCATCTGTACGCAAGAAAGTGGTCTGCCCACCCATGAACCCTATCGAATGGCGCATCAGCGACGAGCCCGTCCCCTATGAGCAGGCCATCGCCGAGATGGAGGCCCGCGTCGAGGCGATCCGCTCGGGCAACGCGCCGGAGCTGGTCTGGCTGCTGGAGCACCCGCCGCTCTACACGGCCGGCACCAGTGCGCGCGACGAGGATCTGCTGGAGCCCGACCGCTTCCCGGTCCACCGCACCGGCCGCGGCGGGCAGTTCACCTATCATGGGCCGGGGCAGCGGGTGGCCTACGTGATGCTCGACCTGAAGACGCGCGGGGCGGACGTGCGCGCCTATGTCCGCGACCTGGAGGAGTGGCTGATTCGCACGCTGGCCTCCTTCAACATCAAGGGCGAGCGGCGCGAGGGCCGCGTCGGCATCTGGGTCGACAAGAGCCCCTATGGCGGGCTGAAAGGCCAGGAGGACAAAATCGCCGCCATCGGCGTGCGGGTGCGCCGCTGGGTGAGCTTCCACGGCGTGGCGCTCAACGTCGAGCCGGACCTGACGCACTTCCAAGGCATCGTGCCCTGCGGCATCAGCCAGTACGGCGTGACGTCGATGGTGGCGCTGGGGCATCTGGTGACCATGCCCGACGTCGATTCGGCGATGATCGCGGCGTGGGAGGAGGTGTTCGGCTAACGGCGCTTGGACGTGGGAGCCGGGAGCCCGGACACCGCGCGGTCCTCGTTGCGCATGGACAGGACGGCGCACTGGGTGCTGTCGCCGTTGCGGAACAGGTAGATCATCTTCGGGTTGGCGAGCTTGCCGGGGTCGTGCAGGTTCAGCCCGTGCCCGAAGGCCACGCCCAGCACCTCGCCCTTGTAGACGGCGCGGAAACGCAGCGCCTGCTTTTCGACGAAGTTCCGGGCGGCGCAGGCGTCCGTCAGCTTCTTGTCGAACGTGCCGGCCTTACGCCAGTCCAGGTCGGAGCGGATGGTCACCCATTGCGGCGGCATCGGGAAATGCACCACCGGCGGCGACAAGGGCAGGTCGTAGCCGCCCGGCGGCAGCGGCGCCAAATGCTGCGGATCGGTGCGCTCCAGCGGTGCCGCCATGGCCGGGAAGGCCAGGAAAGCGGCGCACGCCGCGACGCTGTGGAGAAGGCCGGAACGGGTCATGCGGTGGAGGGTAGCCTGGACATGGCTAACGCTTCGCTAACCGGCGAGCGCATATTGCGGTATGTACGGCATTGCCGCATGCTCGATTCCGAGTTAGCGTTGCCCGATGCGAGCCGAGTTTGATCCGGCGAAGGACGCCTCCAATATTCAGAAGCATGGGGTCAGCCTCACCTTCGGCATCGCCGTGCTCGCCGACCCGGATCGCCTGTCGGACGTGGACAGCCGTCACGATTACGGCGAGAAGCGGGTGAACGTCCTGGGCCGGGTTGGCGACCGGGTGTACGTCGTGACCTACACGCAACGTGGTGACGCCCTGCGCATCATTTCCGTCAGAAAGGCAAACCGCCGTGAGCAACGCCGATATGATCACGCTCAGGGTCAATCCTGACGGCACCGCGGTCCGGGTCTTTCCGGACGGACGGGAAGAGCCCTACGCCATTCCGGAACCGGATCATGCGCGTCTGGATGCGATGAGCGACGAGGAACTGACGGCCAACGCGATGGCCGATCCGGACGCCCAGCCCCTGCACGACGACCAACTCGACCGGATGGAAGCCAATGCGCGAATCCGCAGGATTCGCGGCAAGCTGCGCCTGACCCAGGCCGCCTTCGCCGAACGGTTCCGCATCCCAGTGGCGAGCCTGCGCGATTGGGAGCAGGGCCGGCGGGTGCCGGACTCCGCCACCCTCGCCTACCTGACGGTGATCGAGCGCGATCCCGGCGCGGTGGTGCGGGCGCTGGCCGCCGAATAACTCACGCCGTCGGCCGCTGTTCGAACGGGCCAGTTCCGGGATCGGCGGCGGGCTCGACGGCCACGTCGCGGACGATTGCGGCGGGCGGGCCCTCGCGGCAGGCGGCCAGCATGGCGTCCACACGATCCGCCGGGCCGGCGAACAGCGCCTCCACCGTGCCGTCGGCGCGGTTGCGCACCCACCCGTTCAAGCCCAGCGCCCTCGCCCGCTCCACCGTCCAGCCGCGGTACCACACGCCCTGCACGCGGCCCGAAATCCGCGCCAGAACCGACTTGCGCCCGCTCACGCCCCCTCCCCGCCCGGCGGTTTGCGGCCAATCAGGCCCATGGCGTAGGCGGCGTGGATCGCCAGCGGCGCGCCCCAGCCGACCAGGGGCAGCGCGAACCACGGCGTGCCGGGATCGAGCACCGCGTTGACCGGCACCAACACCACCATCACCGCGAAATAGGCGATCAGGTGGTTGAGGAAGCCGCGCAGCCGGCGGCGCTTGGCGGCATCGACAGCCGGATCGGCGGCGGGATCGGGCGGTGGGGCATCGGGCCTCGTGTCAGCCATGCTCAACGCGTTCTCCTCCTTCGGCACGCTTCGCCGTCTCCTCGTCCACCAGCGCCTTGCGGTTCAGCTTGCCGATCATGGTCTTCGGCAGTTCGTCGCGGAACTCGATGATCTTCGGCATCTCGATGGGCGACAGCTTGTCCTTGAGGAAACCGCACAGTTCCTCCTTGGTCAACGTCTCGCCGTCGAGAACGCGCACATAGGCCTTCACCGTCTGGCCGCGGTAGTCGTCGGGCAGGCCGGCCACCACGCACTCGGCCACCGCCGGGTGCAGGTAGATCGCCTCCTCGATGTTGCGCGGGTAGACGTTGAAGCCGCTGCACAGGATCATGTCCTTGATGCGGTCGACGATGAAGACGTAGCCGTCCTCGTCCATGGTGCCGACGTCGCCGGTGTGCAGCCGGCCGTCCACCAGCGTCTGCGCGGTCTCGTGCGGCTTGTTCCAGTAGGCCTTCATCACCTGCGGGCCGCGGATGCACACCTCGCCCTTCTCGCCGATGCCCAGCACGCGCCGGGGCTCGTCCAGGCTGACGATCTCGATCACCGTGCCGGGCAGCGGCAGGCCGATGGAGCCCGGCTTGTTGCCCCCGCGCAGCGGGTTGCCGGTGGCCACCGGCGAGGATTCCGACAGGCCGTAGCCCTCCACCAGGACGCAGCCGGTGTTGCGCTCGAACGCCTCCTTCACCTCCACCGGCAGCGGCGCGCCGCCCGAGAAGCAGAAGCGGATCGACGACAGGTCGAACTTCGCCAGATCCTTGTGGTGGTTGATCGCCGTGTAGATGGTCGGCACCGCCGGGAACAGCGTCGGCTTCCGGTCGTGGATGGTCCGCATGACCTGATCGAGGTCGAAGCGCGGCAGCAGGATGATCTCCGCGCCGAACCGGATGCTCAGGTTCATCACCACGGTCATGGCGAACACGTGGAAGAACGGCAGCACGCCCAGCATGCGCTCCGTTCCCGGCTCGGCGCCGACGAACCACAGCGAACACTGCACCGTGTTGGCGTACAGGTTGGCGTGCGTCAGCATCGCCCCCTTGGGTACGCCGGTGGTGCCGCCGGTGTATTGCAGCACCGCCACGTCCTGCGTCGGGTCGATGGCGACCGGGTCGGGACGGCCGTCGTTGGCGGTCAGGCGGCGGAAGGGAACGGTGCGCTCGTCGGCCGGGACCTGCGCCAGCTCCTTGCGCCGGGCGATGGGGAACAGCCAGTTCTTGGGGAACGGCAGGATGTCGGCCATCGGGCAGACGACGACGCGCTTCAGCCCGGTCTCCACCAGCATCCGCGCCATCTTGTCGTAGAGCACGGCGAGGTCGAGCGTCACCATGGTCTCGACGCCGCTGTCGTCGATCTGGTGCTTCAGCTCGCGCTCGGCGTAGAGCGGGTTGAAGTTCACCACCGTGCCGCCGGCCTTGAGGATGGCGAAGTAGCAGACGACGTAATAGGGCGTGTTGGGCAGGAACAGGCCGACGCGAACCCCCTTGCGCACGCCCAGCTCCTGAAAGCCCTTGGCGGCACGGTCCACCAGGGCGGACACCTCGCGGTAGGTGCTGCGCTTGCCGAGGAAGTCCAGGCAGGGGCGGTCGGCGAACGCCGTCGCCGCCTCGTCCATCAGCTCGTAGAGCGGCCGGCAGGGCAGCGGCGCGTGGTAGTCCACGTCCTTCGGATAGTCGCGTTCCCACGGAAAGCCGGACAGAGTCACGGCGGCGTCACCCATGTATATCCTCCCCTATCGCCATTGCCCGTTGTGCGCCGGGCTTATCGTCAACCGATGTCGACTGTCCCGCAGATGGGCCGCAAACGCCACCAAAACAACCCGGCCGCCCCGCTTCCGCTTGTGTGAAATACGGGGCGCGACATTCGACCGTGTGCACAAAAGTCCGTTAGCGATTTCATAAGTGATCCTGTCTAGCGTCGTGCGCGCAGGAGGGCTCCGGCATGGCGGAGGATGGGAGCGACACGGCGCAGGACCGGCGGGCCGCCGGTGCCGAAGGCGTGCGCTCCGATGGCTCCTACTACGACCCCGACTTCAAGGCTTACGTGGTGCCGGTGGTGCTCGGCCATCACCGCATTTCGTCGCGCATCGACGACATGCTGGTGACGACGCTGGGTTCCTGCGTGGCCGCCTGCCTGCACGATCCGGTGGCGCGGGTCGGCGGCATGAACCATTTCCTGCTGCCCGGCGCCCCGGCGGAGGGCGGCATCGGCGTCGCCACCCGGTACGGCAGCGTCGCGATGGAGCGGCTGATCAACGATCTGCTGGCCCGCGGCGCCGCCAAGGAGCGGCTGGAGGTCAAGCTGTTCGGCGCCGCGCGGGTGATCGAAAGCCGCATGGACGTGGGCGCCTCCAACGCCGCCTTCGTGCTGGACTTCGTCAAACGCGAGGGGCTGACGCTGAGCGGTTGCGACCTGGGCGGCGCCAGCGGCCGGCGCGTCCACTTCTTCCCCACCACCGGCAAGGCCATGCGCCGCCTGCTGCGCCCGGAGACCGAGCGCGAAACCGTGTCGCAGGAACTGGACTACCTCAGAACGCTCAGGCACGCGCCACTGGAGGGCGACGTGGAGCTGTTCGACCGGCACCGGTAGAGCCCCAGCCGCCCTTGCAACGGAATGCAACGTTATGCAACGCGATTTCAGCGAGCGTTGCATCCGTTCGGCGTCGTGCGGACGCACCTTGCCAACGAGGAATTGCATCCTGCAGCACATGACCGGCAGGAGCAAACGCGCCGGGCCGGCGGCGGCGAACGGCATGGCGCCGGGGGAGTTCCGTCAGCCGAGCGCCAGCAGCGCCAGCGCCATCCCGGCGGCATGCGAGACGATGGGCACGGAGCCGTCCGCCAGCGCGGCGCGCAGTTGCGCCGGGGTCAGAGCCACCACCTCGCTTGCCTCCAGGTCGCCGGAGGAGGGCGGCTGGACCCGTGCCGCGCCGGTGGCGAGGTAGACGTGCTCGGTCCCATAGCCCTGGTTGGCATCGCGCATGAAGGTGCCCAGCGGCCGCCAGTCCGCGGCGGTGTGGCCGGTTTCCTCCAGCAATTCGCGCCGGATGGCGTCGAGCGGGTCCTCGCCCGGCTCCACGTTGCCGCCGGGCAGCGTGAGCCCGGCGCGGCGCGGGCCGTGCAGGTATTGCCGCAGCGTGAGAATGGCGCCGCCGGCGGTCTGCGCCGCGACGATGGCGGAGGTCGGCTTCTCGATCCGGTAATAGTCGTCGACGATTCGGCCGGACGGCAGCTCGACCGTCTCCACCGCCACCTCCAGGCCGCGCGGCGTGGTGAACAGGCTGCGGCGATCAAGGATCGTCCAGGGCTTTCCGACAGTGCGCGGCATGATGGAGTCCCGGAAAAGAAAATGCCCGGTGGTTCGTGTGAACCACCGGGCACTGTCCGCAAGCATCGGGCTGCTTGCAACCTTGGTCGGAGAGAGAGGATTCGAACCTCCGGCCCCTGCCTCCCGAAAGCAGTGCTCTACCAGGCTGAGCTACTCTCCGTTCGACCGGCGTCGCCGCCGGTGGAGCGGGTATATAACGGCTCCGATCCCGCCCTGCAAGCTCTTAATAGTCGCGATCGATAACGAAATCGATGACGTCCAGAAGCGCCCGCTTCACAGCGCTGTCCGGGAACAGGCCGAGCGCGTCGCGGGCGATGGCGCCATAGTGGCGAGCACGCTCCACGGTGTCCTTCAGGGCGGTGTGCTTGACCATCAGCTGCTGCGCATGCTCCAGGTCGCCGTCCTGCTGGTCCAGATCCTCCATGGTGCGGCGCCAGAAGGCGCGCTCCTCGTCGTTGCCGCGGCGGAACGCCAGCACGATGGGCAGCGTGATCTTGCCCTCGCGGAAATCGTCGCCGACAGTCTTGCCCAGCTTCGCCTGCTTGGCCGAGTAGTCCAGCACGTCGTCAACGAGCTGGAACGCGATGCCTAAGTTCATGCCGTAGTCGTAGAGCGCCATTTCCTCCGCCTGCGGGCGGCCGGCCACCACGGCGCCGACGCGGCAGGCGGCGGCGAACAGCTCGGCCGTCTTGGCCTTGATGACCGCGAGGTAGGCCTGCTCGCTGGTTTCGGTGTCGTTGGAGGTCTGGAGCTGGAGCACCTCGCCTTCGGCGATGACGGCCGACGCGTTGGACAGGATGCGCAGCACGTCCAGCGAGCCCACGTCCACCATCAGCTGGAAGGCGCGCGAGAACAGGAAATCACCGACCAGCACGCTGGCCTTGTTGCCGAACACCGCGTTGGCCGAGGCGAGGCCGCGGCGCAGGTCGCTTTCGTCCACCACGTCGTCGTGCAGCAGCGTCGCGGTGTGGATGAACTCCACCACGGCGGCGAGCATTTTGTGATTGTCGCCCTGGTAGCCGCACATCTGGGCGGCGGCCAGCGTCAGGACGGGGCGCAGCCGCTTGCCGCCGGCGGCGATGATGTAGCCCGCCAGCTGCGGGATCATCTCCACCGACGAATGCATGTTCGCCAGGATCAGCTCGTTGACCGCCCCGAGATCGTGGTCGACCAGTCCGGTCAACTCGTCCAGCGGGGTGGATTTGCGCCGTTTCGGATCGAGGTTCGTTACGACCGCCAAGGCCGGCTCCAATCATGATTGACGTGGCGACACCCGGCAGCGAGCATAACGGCATACCCTGTTCGGTCAAGTCCGCTCGCCCATGCCCACCGGAGAGCCATGCGAGAGCTTCTGCGTACCACCGACGCCGTGCGTTTGTCATGGCTTGTCGCCTTGCTGGCGGACGCCGGGATCGAGGCGCACATTTTCGACACCCACATGTCGATCCTGGAAGGCTCCATCGGCGCCTTCCCGCGCCGGCTCATGGTGTTGGCGGACGACGAGGCGGCGGCGCGCCGCGTTCTGAAGGATGCTGGAGAGGAGTTGGGGTCATGACCGAAGCCGCGGCTGAGGGTGAGGATACGCTGCTGGGCGGGCGCGTGCGCATCGCGCAGCCGCCGGACGGCTACCGCGCCGCCATCGACCCGGTGCTGCTGGCGGCGTGCACGGCGGCCGAGCCGGGGGAGCGGGTGCTGGACGTCGGCGCCGGCACCGGAGCGGCCTCGCTGTGCCTCGCCACGCGGGTGCCGGAGTGCCGCGTCGTCGGGCTGGAGAAGTACGCGGAAGTCGCCGCCTACGCCCGCCACAACATCGAGCTGAACGGCCTGCCGGGCCGGACCTGGGTGGTGGTCGCCGACCTGCTGTCGCCGCCGCTGACGGTGGCGCCGGCCTCGTTCGACCGGGTGATGATGAATCCGCCCTATCTCAGGGCCGACGCCGCCACGGCCCCGCCCGACCCCTGGAAGGCCGTCGCCAACGTCGAGGGAGAGGCGACGCTGGCCCATTGGATCGCCTTCGCCGCCACCATGCTGAAGGCTCGCGGCATGCTGACGCTGGTGCACCGCGCCGACCGGGTGGACGAGATCCTGGCGCTGCTGCACGGCCGCTTCGGCGGCACCGTGCTGTTCCCGCTGTGGCCGCGGGCCGGAGAGGCGGCGAAGCGCGTGCTGGTGTCCGCACAGCGGGACAGCAAGGCGCCGATGCGGCTGGCCGCCGGGATGGTGCTGCACGAGGCGGACGGGAGCTACACCACGGCGGCGGAGCGCGTCCTGCGCGATGCGGAGGGGCTGCCTCTTTGACCGGCGCGTCTTCATACCCATCTCTTTCGGCGATGATCCGCTCCCTCCTCTCCAAACTCCCCTTCGGCCCGTGGTGCGAGCGCGGCCCGTTGGTGTCCGTGGTGCGTCTGTCCGGCGCCATCGGTCAGGTCGGCCCGTTCCGCCCCGGCCTGTCTCTGGAAGCGGTGGCGCCGCTGCTGGAGCGCGCCTTCGCCCGCAAGGGACAGGCGGCGGTGGCGCTGCTGATCAACTCGCCCGGCGGCTCGCCGGTGCAGTCGGCGCTGATCGCCAAGCGCATCCGCGACCTGTCGGAAGAGAAGAAGCTGCCGGTGCTGGCCTTCTGTGAGGACGTCGCGGCGTCCGGCGGCTATTGGCTGGCCTGCGCGGCGGACGAGATCTTCGCCGACGAAAGCTCCATCGTCGGCTCCATCGGCGTGGTCTATTCCAGCTTCGGCCTCAACGACTTCATCGAGCGGCACGGCATCGAGCGGCGCGTGCACACCGCCGGCGATAAGAAGGTGCTGCTCGACCCCTTCTCGCCGGAGCGCGAGGACGGCGTGGCGCACCTCAAGGCCATCCAGGCGGAGATCCACGACAGCTTCAAGGCCATGGTCCGCGCCCGGCGCGGCGCCAAGCTGAACGGACCGGACGACGAGCTGTTCTCCGGCGCCTTCTGGGCCGGGCGGCGGGCGCTGGACCTCGGGCTGATCGACGGCATCGGCGACGCGCGCGGCACACTGCGGGCACGCTATGGCGAGAAGGTGCGCATCGACCTGCTGCACGAGCACCGGCCATGGTGGCGGCGCCTGCCGTTTCGTTCCCAATCCCGGCCCTGGGCCGCGGAGTTCGCCGCAGAACTCGCCGAGGGGGCGCTGGGCGCCGTCGAGGAGCGCGCGCTGTGGGCGCGCTTCGGCCTGTAGGGGAGTGGTGGGGATGAGCCAGAGTCAGGGGCAGGTGTTGAGCCGCCGCGTGGTCCACAAGGATCAGGTGATCTTCCGCGAGGGCGAACCGGGCAATGTCATGTTCCTGGTGCAGAGCGGCCGCGTGCGGATCTGGCGCGGCACGGCCGAGGACAAGGTGGAGATCGGCGTGGTGCCGCAGGGCGGCATCTTCGGCGAAATGGCGATCTTCGACGGCAAGCCGCGCATGGCCAGCGCGTCGGCCATGGAGGAGACGGTGTTGGTGCAGATCCAGGGCGACCACGTGCGCGAGGCGCTGCGCAAGGCCGATCCCATCGTCGGCAAGCTGATCCAGATCGTGCTCGACTCCGCCCGCAGCCTCGCCGCGCAGGTGGAGGCGGCGCACGGGGGCAAGGGGAAGTAGGGTCCGTTGAAGAGGGGCGCTGGCCGGGGTATCTTTCTGGCGGACGGAGGACGCAGCCATGGGCCACCTGACCCTGAACATCCGGGACGACGAGTTGATCGGCCGGTTGAAGAGCCGCGCCGCGGCGCATGGGCGAACCCTTGAGGAAGAGCATCAGGAAATCCTCAGGGAGGTGTTGCAGACGCCGGTGCAACCGCCGGCCTCGGGCCCGGATTTTTGGGAGTTGGCTGCGCAACGCCGTGAAAGACTGCGCGGGCGGACATTCCCAGACACGACGCAGATGATTCGCGACGATCGGGATCGGCGCGCCGGGCTCATCCCGGATGAGCCTGAATGAACGCGGTGTCTGTCGTCGACAGCAGCGTTGCCATCAAATGGATGGTGCCGGAGGACGGCTCGGACATGGCGGCCGATCTGCGGCGCTTTGACTTGATCGCACCGGATTTGCTGAGGATCGAGTGCAGCAACGTGCTGTGGCGTCTGGTGAACGGAAATGCGCTGCCCTTGGACGAGGCTTTTGGCTCATTGGATGATTTGGCTGCGGGAACGATCCGATATTTCCCTTGCGGAGAGTTGGAGCGCACTGCGCTGGAGATCGCCATCGAACTGCGGCACCCCATTTACGACTGCTATTATCTGGCGCTTGCCGAGCGCGAGAACGCGCCTCTGGTCACCGATGATCGCCGGCTTGTCCGGGCGGCCCGGCAGCACGACCGCTTCCGCTCCCTCGTGTTGAGCTTGGACGAAGTCCACCGCATCCGCCCTTGACCCCCCGCCGCGGTGCCCGCATCCTGCGGCCATGCTTTCGTTCTCCAAGCTCATCCTGCTGGCCCTGGTGATCGGCGCCGTATGGTTCGGCTGGCGCTGGTTCCAGCGCGTCGACGCCGTGCGCCGCGAGCATCTGCGCCGTCAGGCCGCCCCGCGCCCCGCCGCATCGCCGCACCGCGGCGCCCAGCCCGAGCCGGCCCGCGACGTGTCGGCCGAGGATATGGAGAAGTGCCCGGAATGCGGAGCCTACGTGGCGCCGCGCTCGGCCACGTCGTGCGGGCGGACGGGGTGCCCGTACGGGCGGTGACGCCCGGCTAATCTCTGGGGCTTGGTGACCGCTTGATTTGGCGGAGTCGCCCGCGTATCGTGCGCGGCGCTTTCAACCGACCCGTATGTGACTGCCCATGGCGTCCTCAAAGAGCCTGTCTTTCCAGGCCCTCATCCTGAAGCTTCACCAGTTCTGGTCCGAGCAGGGCTGCGTGATTCTCCAGCCCTACGACATGGAAGTCGGGGCCGGCACCTTCCATCCCGCGACGACGCTGCGCGCGCTTGGGCCGCAGCCGTGGAAGGCCGCCTACGTGCAGCCCTCGCGCCGCCCGAAGGATGGCCGCTACGGCGAGAATCCGAACCGGCTCCAGCACTATTACCAGTATCAGGTGATCCTCAAGCCCTCGCCGGCCAACGCGCAGGAGCTGTACCTGAAGAGCCTGGAAGTGCTGGGCATCGACCCCAAGCTGCACGACATCCGCTTCGTCGAGGACGACTGGGAGAGCCCGACGCTGGGCGCCTGGGGTCTGGGCTGGGAGGTGTGGTGTGACGGCATGGAGGTCACGCAGTTCACCTATTTCCAGCAGGTCGGCGGCATCGAGTGCGACCCAGTGTCGGTCGAGCTGACCTACGGGCTGGAGCGTCTGGCGATGTACGTGCAGGGCGTCGAGAACGTCTACGACCTCGACTTCAACGGCGAGGGCGTGAAGTACGGCGACGTTTTCAAGCGCGCCGAGATCGAGTACTCCGCCTACAATTTCGAGCACGCCAACACCGACGCGCTGCTTCAGCACTTCAAGGACGCCGAGGCCGAGTGCCAGGCGCTGGTCGCCAAGGGCGTGGCCCTGCCCGCCTACGACCAGTGCATCAAGGCGTCGCACCTCTTCAACCTGCTGGACGCGCGCGGCGTGATCAGCGTCGTCGAGCGCGCCGCCTACATCGGCCGCGTGCGCGCGCTGGCCAAGGCGTGCTGCGAGGCGTGGACCGCCGGAGGGGCCAAGTAACATGCCCGAGCTTCTGATCGAGTTCTTTTCCGAGGAAATCCCGGCCCGCATGCAGGCGCGCGCGGCGGACGACCTCAAGCGTCTCGTCTCCGACCGGCTGACCGCGTCGGGCCTGACCTTCACCGGCGCGCAGGCGCACTCGACGCCGCGCCGGCTGGCGCTGGTGGTCGACGGCCTTCCCGAGCGCACGGCCGACGTTCGGGAAGAGAAGAAGGGTCCGCGCGTCGGCTCGCCCGAGCAGGCGGTGCAGGGCTTCCTCAAGTCCGCCGGCGTCAGCAGCCTCGACCAGTGCGAGCAGCGCGACACCGGAAAAGGCATCTTCTACTTCGCCGTCGCCGAGAAGAAGGGCCGCGAGACGGCCGAGGTGCTGGCCGAGATCATCCCCGCCGTCATGGCCGAACTGCCGTGGCCGAAGTCCATGCGCTGGGGCTCCAGCGACACGCGCTGGGTGCGCCCGCTGCACTCGATCATCGCGGTGTTCGGCGGCCGGACGCTGGACGGCTCGTTCTTCCTGGGCGAGCGCCAGGGCAAGCTGGCCTTCGGCAACACCACGCGCGGCCACCGCTTCCTGTCGCCGGACGCGTTCACGGTCGAGAGCTTCGCCGACTACAAGGCCAAGCTGCGCGACGCGCACGTGATCCTCGACCGCGAGGAGCGCAAGGCGAAGGTCAAGGCCGACGCCGAGGCGCTGGCCGCGTCGCAGGGCCTGACCCTGTCGCCCGACGACGGCTTGCTGGAGGAGGTCGCCGGCCTCGTTGAGTGGCCGGTGATGCTGATGGGCAGCATCGATGAGGCGTTCATGGACGTGCCGGCCGAGGTGCTGATCACTTCCATGCGCACGCACCAGAAGTATTTCGCCGTGCTGGACAAGGCCGGCAAAATGGCGCCGCGCTTCATCGTCGCCGCCAACATGGTGACGACGGACGGCGGCAAGGCCGTGGTCGCCGGCAACGAGCGCGTGCTGCGCGCCCGCCTGTCGGACGCCAAGTTCTTCTGGGACCAGGATCGCAAGATCAAGCTGGAAGACCGCGTTCCGGCGCTCAAGGACATCACCTTCCACGCCAAGCTCGGCACCGTGGCCGAGAAGGTCAACCGGGTGCAGGTGCTGGCCGCCGAAATCGCCCGCGCCATCGGCGCCGACGCCGACGCTGCGTCCCGTGCGGCGCTGCTCGCCAAGGCGGACCTCGTCTCAGGCGTGGTGGGCGAGTTCCCCGAGGTGCAGGGCATCATGGGCCGCTACTACGCGCTGGGCGAGGGCGAGAGCGCGGCCGTCGCCGACGCCATCGCCGAGCACTACAAGCCGCTCGGCCCGACCGATTCCTGCCCGACCGCTCCGGTGTCGGTGGCGGTGGCGCTGGCCGACAAGCTGGACACGCTGGTCGGCTTCTTCGCCATCGACGAGAAGCCCACCGGCTCCAAGGACCCGTACGCGCTGCGCCGCGCTGCGCTGGGCATCATCCGTCTGGTGCTGGAAAACGGCCTGCGGCTGAACCTGACCCAGGTGTTCCAGGCGTCGCACGGCCTCTACCGCGTCGGCGGCTTTGCCGCGGCGGACGCGGTGGCGGGCGATCTCCTCGCCTTCTTCGCCGACCGCCTGAAGGTGACCCTGCGCGACCAGGGCGTGCGGCACGATCTCGTGGACGCGGTGTTCGCGCTGGGCGGCGAGGACGATCTCGTGCGTCTGCTGGCCCGCGTGAAGGCGTTGCAGGAGTTCGTCGGCTCCGAGGACGGCGCCAACCTGCTGACCGCCTACAAGCGCGCTTCCAACATCGTGCGCATCGAAGAGAAGAAGGACGGCAAGGCCTACGACCAGCCGGTCGATGCCGCGCTGCTGACGCTCACCGAGGAGAAGGACCTGTACGGCGCCCTGACCGACGCCGCCGCGACGGCCAAGCCGTTGCTGGACAACGAGGACTTCACCGGCACCATGGGCGCCCTGGCCCGCCTGCGCGGCCCGGTGGACGCCTTCTTCGACAAGGTGACGGTCAACGCCGAGGATTCCGGCCTGCGCGCCAACCGCCTGCGCCTGCTCAGCCAGATCCGCGCCACGCTGAACAGCGTGGCCGATTTCTCGCGCATCGAGGGCTGATCCACCCAATCCGCAGCACGAAAAAGCCGGGCACCTTCGTGGCGCCCGGCTTTTTCATGCCCGCGCCTCAGCGCGGAACGCAGCGCACGTCGGGGTTGACCGCGGCGGCCTGGAGGCAGCGCTGGTTCGACAGCGCGTTCAATTGCTGCTGGTTCAGCTTGCCATCGGGGGCGATCTTGCCCGCAAGCTCCTTGCCGGCGCGCCGGTCGTTCTCGAGCATGCGCTGACGCTCTTCCTTGGTGAACGGCTTCACCTCGCGGGACTGATGCTTCTCGATGGTTCCGGAGCCCATCGGGATCGCCGGACGCACAGCGTCGGAGCGTCGGGGCTTCACGTCGGTGGAGCGATAAGGCTTCACTTCGTCCGCCTTGTAGACGGCCATGGAGCCGTCCGAGCAGGTGCGGTTGGAGCGCAGCGTGGCGCCGTTGGGGCAGGTGTACCCGCCGGCCTGCGCCGGGGCGGTGGCGAGCAGAACCAGAGCGGAGACGGCGAGAATCGGCAAACGGCGCATGGACTGGCTCCCGTTGGTGCACCGGCGGCCCTTTTCCGCGGGAGGGGGCGGGCGCCGAACCACGGCAGAATGCCACGCCGGACGGCCGGTCGGAATTCGGCAGACTTCGTTGGGGTGGCGCATATTGTCTCATGCCGGTGGCGGGCGAATCCTATTCCATGAGTGTGGCGCGCACCGCCCATCCGCCTCAGCACTTCGGTTGGTCTTGTCTTACCCGTCCGCGGCAGACTAGAAGGGAGCGTGAGCGGTGCTACCAGTCCGTCCCGGCCGATGCGCCGGCGGGCAGACGACCAACCCAGGGGATGGAATAAGCCATGGCGAGCCAAGGCGAGAATCAGTGGGTCTACAGCTTCGGTGCGGGCAAGACCGAAGGTCGGGCGGACATGAAGAACCTGCTCGGCGGCAAGGGCGCCAATCTGGCCGAGATGGCCAACCTCGGGCTGCCGGTGCCGCCAGGCTTCACCATCACCACCGAGCTTTGCACCTATTTCTATGCCAACGGCAAGACCTACCCGGCCGAGCTGAAGGCCCAGGTCGCGACGGCGCTGAACCGCATCGAAGAGGCCATGGGCGCAAAGTTCGGCGACCCGGTCAACCCGCTGCTGGTCTCCGTGCGCTCGGGCGCGCGGGCATCGATGCCGGGCATGATGGACACGGTCCTCAACCTCGGTCTCAACGATGTCACGGTGCAGGGCCTGGCCAAGCGCTCGGGTGATCCGCGCTTCGCCTTCGACAGCTACCGCCGCTTCATCCAGATGTACGGCAACGTCGTGCTGGACGTCGATCACCACCACTTCGAGGACATCCTCGACGGCCACAAGCGCGACCGCAACAAGTCCTTCGACACCGATCTGACGGCCGAGGACTGGGAAGCGGTCATCGCCGACTACATGACGATGGTAGAGCGCGAACTGGGCCAGCCGTTCCCGCAGGACCCGCAGGAGCAGCTGTGGGGCGCCATCGGCGCCGTGTTCGGCTCGTGGATGAACACCCGCGCCATCACCTACCGCAAGCTGCACGACATCCCGGCCGACTGGGGCACGGCGGTGAACGTGCAGTCCATGGTGTTCGGCAATATGGGCCAGGATTGCGCCACCGGCGTCGCCTTCACCCGCAACCCGTCCACCGGCGAGAACGCCTTCTATGGCGAGTATCTGGTCAACGCCCAGGGCGAGGATGTGGTCGCCGGCATCCGCACGCCGCAGCACCTGACCGTTGCCGGCAAGCACGCCAACCACTCCGATCTGCCGGCCATGGAAGAGGTGATGCCGGAGGTCTTCAAGCAGCTGAACGACGTCCGCCTGCGCCTGGAAAAGCACTACCGCGACATGCAGGACATCGAGTTCACGGTGCAGCGGAACACGCTGTACATGCTGCAAACCCGCAACGGCAAGCGCACCGCGCCGGCCGCGCTGAAGATCGCCGTGGACATGGCCAGCGAGGGGCTGATCGACAAGACGGAAGCCGTCAAGCGCATCGACCCTGCCTCGCTCGACCAGCTGCTGCACCCGACGCTCGACCCCAAGGCCGAGCGCAAGGTCATCGCCAAGGGCCTGCCGGCCTCGCCGGGCGCGGCGTCGGGCAAGGTGGTGTTCACCGCCGACGAGGCGGAGACCCAGGCGGCGCTGGGCGACGCGGTGATCCTCTGCCGCATCGAGACCAGCCCCGAGGACATCCACGGCATGCACGCCGCCAAGGGCATCCTGACGACGCGCGGCGGCATGACCAGCCACGCCGCCGTGGTCGCCCGCGGCATGGGCCGCGCCTGCGTGTCGGGTGCGGGTGAGCTGCGCATCGACCACAAGACCAAGATCATGATGGTCCGCGACCTCGTGGTGAAGGAGGGCGACCTCATCACCATCGACGGTTCGACCGGCGAGGTGATGCTGGGCGCCGTGCCGACGATCCAGCCGGAGTTGAGCGGCGACTTCGCCACGCTGATGGCCTGGGCCGACGGCATCCGCCGCATGAAGGTGCGCACCAACGCCGAAACGCCGCTGGACGCGCGCACCGCGCGCAAGTTCGGCGCCGAAGGCATCGGCCTGTGCCGCACCGAGCACATGTTCTTCGACCCGCAGCGCATCCTGGCGGTGCGCGAGATGATCCTGGCCGAGAACGAGAAGGGCCGCCGCGCCGCCCTGGCCAAGCTGGAGCCGTTCCAGAAGCAGGACTTCGTCGAGCTGTTCCGCATCATGGAAGGGCTGCCGGTCACCATCCGCCTGCTCGACCCGCCGCTGCACGAGTTCCTGCCCTCGACCGAGCAGGACATGGCCGAGGTCGCCAAGGCCGCCGGCACCGACCCGCTGCGCGTCCAGCAGCGCTCGGTGCAGCTGCACGAGGCGAACCCGATGCTGGGTCACCGCGGCTGCCGCCTCGGCATCTCCTTCCCGGAGATCTATGAGATGCAGGCGCGCGCCATCTTCACCGCCGCGGCCGAGGTCTCCACGACGGCCCAGCCGGTGACGCCGGAAATCATGATCCCGCTGGTCGGCACCAAGAAGGAGCTGGACATCCTCAAGGCCGTGGTCGATCGCGTCGCCAAGGACGTCATGGCGAAGACCGGCCAGACCTTCGCCTACCATGTCGGCACCATGATCGAGCTGCCGCGCGCCGCCCTGCGCGCGGGGGACATCGCCGAGACGGCGGAGTTCTTCAGCTTCGGCACCAACGACCTGACGCAGACGACGTTCGGCATCAGCCGCGACGACGCCGGCAGCTTCCTGCCCGACTACCAGCGGGCCGGCATCCTGGAGCATGACCCGTTCACCACCCTGGACCAGGACGGCGTGGGCGAGTTGGTGCGCATCGGCACCGAGCGCGGCCGCAAGGTCCGGCCGGGCCTCAAGGTCGGCATCTGCGGCGAGCACGGCGGCGATCCGGCGTCGATCTCGTTCTGCGAGTCGGTCGGCCTCGACTACGTGTCCTGCTCGCCCTACCGCGTGCCGATCGCGCGGCTGGCGGCGGCGCAGGCGGCGCTCAACTCCGACACCGTCAAGCGCGATTGATCACCCGCTTGCGTCAAAAAACCCCTCCCGGTTGCCACCGGGAGGGGTTTTTGCGTCGCGGCGCAGATGCATAGCTGTTAATGTAGTTCGCCGTGGAATGGTTGGAATGGTAGTGGGATGACCGAAGCGACGCTGCTTGCGTGGAAGGATGCGTGGTCCACGGGCGTGCCGGCCATCGACGGCCAGCACGCGGCGCTGGTGGCCGGATTCGCGCGGCTGATCGACCCGGCGCACCGCGGCGATCAAGCTTTCCAGCGCACCGCTCTGGACTCGCTGGCCGAGCACGTGTGCCGCCACTTCGACCACGAAGAACACCTGATGCGCGTGCACCGCTATCCCGAACTGCGGACGCACACCGACGCGCACGCCGAGCTGCTGAAGCAGCTCCACCATTTCGAGGCGCTGCTCAACGCGCAGCCGGAGGCCGGGCCCGGCCCCAACATCGTGGATTTCCTCGGCCGCTGGCTGATCGACCACATCCAGGAAGACGATTTTCGCCTGGGCGCCTTCCTGCGCGAGCGATTTTCCGAACGCAAGGCTTCGTAGGGCACCGACCGGCGTCTGCGTCGTTGAGGGGGGAAGACCATCCTTCGGAGAACGCCCCATGCCCTCCCCTTCCGTCGTCGTCATCACCGGCGCCTCGGCCGGCGTCGGCCGCGCCACGGCGCACGCTTTCGCCCGTCGGGGTGCCCGCATCGGCCTGCTGGCACGCGATCCACAGGCCCTGCTCGACACCCAACGCGAGGTCGAGCGGTTGGGCGGCGCGGCCATCGCGCTGCCGACCGACGTTTCCGAGTTCGGCCCGGTGGATGGTGCCGCGGCCGCGGTCGAGGAGGCGTTCGGCCACATCGACGTCTGGGTCAACAACGCCATGACCACGGTCTTCTCGCCGGTGAAGCGGCTGAAAGCCCATGAGCTGCACCGGGTGACGGAGGTCTGCTATTTCGGCTGCGTGCATGGCACCATGGCGGCGCTGCGCCGCATGCTGCCGCGCGACCGGGGCACCATCGTGCAGGTGGGCTCGGCGCTGGCGTTCCGCGGCATTCCCTTGCAGGCAGCCTATTGCGGGGCCAAGCATGCCATCGTCGGCTTCACCGACTCGCTGCGCGCCGAGCTGATCCACGACGGCAGCAACGTCCGGCTCAGCGCCGTGCACCTGCCGGCCATGAACACCCCGCAGTTCGACTGGGCGCGCGTGCGATTCAACCGCCGGCCGAAGCCGGTCGGCCCGATCATGCAGCCGGAGCGCGCGGCGCAAGCCATTGTCCACGCCGCCATCCATGCCCCGCGCGCGCTGTGGGTCGGCGGTTCGACGGTGCAGACGATCCTCGGCCAGATGGTGGCGCCCGGCCTGATGGACCGCGTCGTCGCCGGCATGGCCTATGAACAGCAGCTCCGCCCCGATCCGCTGCCGGAGGGCTACCGCGACAATCTGTACGACCCCGTGCACGCCCCGCACGCGACGCACGGCGACTTCGACCGCGAGGCCAGCCCGCGCGCCCCCGTGCTGCGCGAGGGGACGGCGCGTGGATTGGCGGCGACGGGTGGGGTGATGCTGGCGGCCGGGCTGGCCTGGGGTGCCGCGGCGCTGGCGCGGCGGTAATGCCCAGACACGCGAACGGCCCGCCGGGGTGAGCCGGCGGGCCGCTGGTTCGGCGCGGACGCGCGCGAAACTTACTTGGTGCGGATCACCGGGGTGAGCTGGTCGCCCCAGTTGCCGGTCTCGTTGTGATAGCGGGCGGTGCGCATCAGTTCGACGGTGATGCCGGCGTCGACGCACTTGACCACCGCCTCGTTCAGGCGGTGCAGGCTGTTGGCGACGATGCGGACGGCGCTCTCCTGCTCGGCGGTCAGTTCGCTCCGATCGTCCGGCGCATCCTGGAAGCCCTTGGTGGTCATGCGGCTTATCCTTCCCTTAGTGTCTTGGCGGCGCGGGGCCTGGTACGCCGCACCGCAGCGCGGTCGGCCTTCCCAACCTTTAGCACAACCGACGCCCGGAACAAGGGGCCGATGGTGCAATTCCGGCCTTTGCGCGGCGGGGTGTCCCGCCCTACCCTTTGGTCCAACGAACACGGGGAGAAGAAGGCATGTCCGACACGCATCGCGTCGCGTTCCTGGGGCTGGGCGTCATGGGCTTTCCCATGGCCGGGCACCTGGCCAAGGCCGGCCACAGCGTCACCGTCTACAACCGCAGCCCGGCCAAGGCCGAGGCATGGGTCGTCAAGCACGGCGGCAGCCGCGCCGCAACCCCGGCCGAGGCGGTCCGGGACGCCGATTTCGTCTTCATGTGCGTCGGCAACGACGACGACGTGCGGCAGGTCGCCGGCGAGGCGATACCGGCCATGAAGCCCGGCGCCATCCTGGCCGACCACACCACCGCGTCCGCCGAAGTGGCGCGCGAGATGGCGGAACTGGCGGCCAGGAGCGGCGTGGCCTTCCTTGATGCACCGGTGTCCGGCGGGCAGGCCGGGGCGGAGAACGGCGTGCTGACCATCATGGTCGGCGGCGACTCCCAAGCCTTCGACAAGGCGCAGCCGGTGATGACGGCCTTCGGCCGGTCGGTGGTGCTGATGGGCGGGTCGGGCGCCGGACAGCTCACCAAGATGGTCAACCAGATCTGCATCGCTGGTCTGGTGCAGGCGCTGTCGGAGGCGCTGGCCTTCGCCGAGAAGGCCGGGCTGGACGCGCGCAAGGCGGTGGACGTGATCTCCAAGGGGGCGGCGCAGTCCTGGCAGATGGACAACCGCGCCAAGACCATGCTGGACGGCAAGTTCGACTACGGCTTCGCGGTGGACTGGATGCGCAAGGACCTGGGCATCGTGCTCGACGAGGCGCGCAGCAACGGCTCCACGCTGCCGGTGACCGCACTGGTCGACCAGTTCTACGCCGACGTTCAGACCATGGGCGGCGGGCGCTGGGACACGTCCAGCCTGATCAAGCGCCTGAAACCGTAAACGGAGCGCCTCCGGGGTGTCGGGTCGTCTTCGACCATAGTCGCATTGCGCCGCCGTTGTGACGTGGCGATCATAGCGCAGTCGTTATGATCAAAACCGCACAACGGTGGGACCGCCATGCTGCACCAGGCTCTCGAGACGCTGAACAAGTCCATCGCCATCCGGCCGAAGTATGACAATTTCATCGGCGGTCAATGGGTGGCGCCGCTGGACGGCCGCTATTTCACCAACCTGACCCCGATCACCGGCAAGCCGCTGTGCGAGGTCGCCCGCTCGCAGGCCGCCGACGTGGAACTGGCGCTGGACGCCGCGCACAAGGCCAAGGATGCCTGGGGCCGCACCTCGCCGGCCGAGCGCGCGCTGATCCTCAATCGCATCGCCGACCGCATGGAAGAGCGCGCCGAGATCCTGGCGCTGGCCGAGACGCTGGAC
The DNA here is from genome assembly GCF_053470425.1 of Azospirillum terrae. Classification (NCBI taxonomy): domain Bacteria; kingdom Pseudomonadati; phylum Pseudomonadota; class Alphaproteobacteria; order Rhodospirillales; family Azospirillaceae; genus Azospirillum; species Azospirillum terrae. The sequence goes on from NZ_JBPXMR010000008.1 coordinate 43,769, forward strand.
AACGGCAAGCCGATCCGTGAGACCCGCGCCGCCGACGTGCCGCTGGCCATTGATCATTTCCGCTACTTCGCCGGCTGCATCCGCTCCCAGGAAGGTTCGATCGCCGAGATCGACTCCACCACCTACGCCTACCATTTCCACGAGCCGCTCGGCGTCGTCGGCCAGATCATCCCGTGGAACTTCCCGCTGCTGATGGCAGCCTGGAAGGTGGCGCCGGCGCTGGCCGCCGGCAATTGCATCGTGCTGAAGCCGGCCGAGCAGACGCCAATGGGCATCCTGGTGTTGATGGACCTCATCGCCGACCTGCTGCCGCCGGGCGTGCTCAACGTCGTCAACGGCTTCGGCGTCGAGGCCGGCAAGCCGCTCGCCACCTCCAAGCGGATCTCCAAGGTCGCCTTCACCGGCGAGACCTCGACCGGCCGGCTGATCATGCAGTACGCCTCGGAGAACATCATCCCGGTGACGCTGGAGCTGGGCGGCAAGTCGCCCAACATCTTCTTCGCCGACGTGATGGCCGAGGACGACGCCTTCTTCGACAAGGCGCTGGAAGGCTTTGCCATGTTCGCGCTGAACCAGGGCGAGGTGTGCACCTGCCCCAGCCGCGTGCTGATCCAGAAGTCGATCTACGACCGCTTCATCGAGCGTGCCGTGGATCGCGTCGCTAAGGTCCGCCAAGGCCACCCGCTCGATCCCAGCACGATGATCGGCGCCCAGGCGTCGCAGGAGCAGCTGGAGAAGATCCTCTCCTACATCGAGATCGGCAAGGCCGAAGGCGCCAAGGTGCTGATCGGCGGCGAGCGCGCCCATCTCGGCGGCGAGCTGGAGAGCGGCTATTACGTGACGCCGACGGTGCTGGAAGGCCACAACAAGATGCGCGTCTTCCAGGAGGAGATCTTCGGGCCGGTGGTGTCGGTCACCACCTTCGAGGACGAGGCCGAGGCGCTGGAGATCGCCAACGACACCGCCTTCGGCCTGGGCGCCGGGCTGTGGACGCGCGACGGCAACCGCGCCTTCCGCATGGGCCGCGCCATCCAGGCGGGCCGCGTGTGGACCAACTGCTATCACCTCTACCCGGCCCACGCGGCGTTCGGCGGCTACAAGCAGTCGGGCATCGGCCGTGAGACGCACAAGATGATGCTCGACCATTACCAGCAGACCAAGAACCTGCTGGTCAGCTACAGCCCGAACGCTCTGGGCTTCTTCTGATCCCGAAAAACCTCGGACGGTTTCAACGGGTGCACTCGGCCGGGAGCCTCACGGTTCCCGGCCGTTTTTTCATCGGAGGCGAGCATGGTCGAACGTGTGACGGTCACCCCTGCCGCGGTGGCCTTGATCGAGCGGCTGAAGGCGGTGCACGGACCGCTGATGTTCCACCAATCGGCCGGGTGCTGCGACGGTTCGGCGCCGATGTGCTACCCCGAAGGGGAATTCCACCTCGGCGACGGTGACCTGCGGCTCGGCGACATCGCCGGCTGCCCCTTCTACATGGGGGCGAACCACTACGAATACTGGGCGCACTCCCAGTTCATCGTGGACGCGGTGCCGGGGCGCGGCGGCAGCTTCTCGCTCGAAGCGCCCGAGGGGCTGCGCTTCCTCGCCCGCTCGCGCCTGTTCACCGATGCCGAACTGGAAGAACTCGCCCCCCTCAGACCCGCACCACCTTGCCGGGATTCATGATGTTCAGCGGGTCGAGCGCCGTCTTGACGTCGCCCATGACGCTGTAGGCCTCGCCCGTCTCCTGGGCCAGGAACGCCATCTTGCCGTAGCCGATGCCGTGCTCGCCGGTGCAGGTGCCGCCCATCGCCAGCGCGCGCTCGACCAGACGGTTGTTGAGGCGCGTGGCCTCGGCCATGTCCTCGGGCTTGTCGGGATCGACCAGGAAGACGAGGTGGAAGTTGCCGTCGCCGACATGCCCGACCACCGGCGACATCAGGAACGACGCCGCCAGATCCTCCTTGGTTTCCAGGATGGCGTCGGCGAGGCGCGAGATCGGCACGCACACGTCGGTCGGCCAGCCCTTGCAGCCCGGCCGCAGCCCCAGCGCCGCGTAATACGCGTCGTGCCGCGCCGCCCACAGCTTGGAGCGGTCCTCCGGCCGGGTCGCCCATTCGAACTCCAGGCCGCCGTTTTCCTGGGCGATGGCGCCGACCATCTCCGCCTGCTCCTCGACGCCGCGGGTGGTGCCGTGGAACTCGAAGAACAGCGTCGGCTTCACCGCCATGCTCAGCTTGGAGTGCCGGTTGATGGCCTCCATCTGCAATTCGTCGAGGAACTCAACGCGCGCCACCGGGATGCCGGACTGGATGGTGGCGATCACCGTGTCCACCGCGCCGCGCACGTCCTCGAACGGGCAGACCGCGGCGGAAATCGCCTCGGGGATGCCGTAGAGGCGCAGCGTCACCTCGGTGATGATGCCCAGCGTGCCTTCCGAGCCGACGAACAGGCGGGTGAGGTCGTAGCCGGCGGCCGACTTGCGGGCGCGCCCGCCGGTCTTGATGATTCGCCCGTCGGCCAGCACCACGGTGAGGCCCAGCACGTTCTCGCGCATGGTGCCGTAGCGCACGGCGTTGGTGCCCGACGCCCGCGTCGCCGCCATGCCGCCCAGCGAAGCGTCGGCGCCGGGGTCGATGGGGAAGAACAGGCCGGTGTCGCGCAAATGCTCATTCAACTGCTTGCGGGTCACGCCGGCCTGGACGGTGACGTCCAGATCCTCGGGGCTGACGCGCAGGATGTCCTTCATGCCGGAGACGTCGATGGTAACGCCGCCGTTCATCGCCGCCACGCCGCCCTCCAGCGAGGTGCCGGTGCCGAACGGGATGACCGGCAGCCGGTGCTTGGCGCACAGTTTGACGATAGCGGCGACCTCCTCGGTGGAGGTGGCGAAGGCCACGGCGTCGGGGGGCATGATGGGGTGGTAGGATTCGTCCTTGCCGTGGTGCTCGCGCACCGCGCCCGAGGTGCTCAGGCGGTCGCCCAGCAGAGCCCGCAGCTCGGCCAGCGCATCCTCGCTGGGGGCGGCGCGCGGCGGCGCGGTGACGACGGACATGGGATTCCCTCCGCTTTGGTTCTTGGCGTGTCTGGTCTTACCAGGAAGCTAAGGCCGGTTGCGAAGGCTGGCAAGCGGGACGCGCACACGGCTGCGTCCCCCGCGAATGGAACAGTTTGGAACACCATGCAACACTGTGCGGGGTGTGTTCCGTTCGACCCGGCATAGAAAGGCCGACTCCGGGCGGCTTCGGACTGTAGTCCTGTCAGAATCCCGCGGTTCTGGCAAGCGTTCCGCACGACCGGATCAGTTCACCCCGTCCGGTTGCGCCGGCTCGCCCGCCAAGCCGGCCAGCGGCAGACGCGCCACCAGCCGCAAGACCAGATCCTCCAGCCGGCCGAGGTCGCGATCCCCCCTCTCCAGCGCGCCGAGCCGCGCGCGCAGTTCCGCCTGCCCGTCGAGAATGTCGGCGAGCAGGGCCTCCAGCCGGCCAAGCTGCACTTTCAGCTCGCCCTGCCCGGCCTCGATGACGCGGCTTTCCTCGGCAATCTCCTTCTCGGCCTCGAACACCGCGCGAAGATTGCGGAGGACTTCCTCCAGGGAGGGATCGGTTTTCTTCATACGCGCAACTATCCGTCGTGAACGCGAATTGTCCATGCGACAGGATGTAACGGCCTTTCCGATTACACCTCCCCGTACCCACCGCCGCCCGGCGTTTCGATGACGAACACGTCGCCCTCCTGCATCGCCGCCTTGTCGGTGGGGCCGAGTTCCTCGACGCTGTGGTCCTTGCGCTGCACCCAGGTGCGGCCGGCCAGGGCCGGTGCTCCGCCCTTCAGGCCGAAGGGCGGGATGAGGCGGCGGTTGGACAGGATCGCCGCCGTCATCGGCTCCAGGAAGCGCACGCGGCGCACCACGCCGTCGCCGCCATGCCACGTGCCCGCCCCGCCGGAACCGGCGCGGATGCGGAAGCTCTCCACCAGCACCGGGAAGCGCCACTCCAGCACCTCGGGGTCGGTGAGGCGTGAGTTGGTCATGTGCGTGTGCACCGCTGACGTGCCGTCGAAGCCCGGACCGGCGCCGGAGCCGCCGCAGATCGTCTCGTAGTACTGGTGGTGCTCGTTGCCCAGGGTGAAGTTGTTCATCGTCCCCTGCGCCGACGCCATGACGCCGAGTGCGCCGTACAGCGCGTCGGTGATGCACTGCGAGGTTTCGACATTGCCGGCCACCACCGCGGCGGGGTGGTGGGGCTTCAGCATGCAGCCGTCGGGGATAACGATCTCGATGGGCTTCAGGCAGCCCTCGTTCATCGGGATCTCGTCGTCCACCAGCGTGCGGAAGACGTACAGCACCGCCGCCCGGCACACGGCACTCGGAGCGTTGAAGTTGCTGGACAGCTGCGCGCTGGTGCCGGTGAAGTCCACCTTGGCCGAGCGCGCCTCCTTGTCGATGGAGATCGCCACGCGGATCACCGCGCCGTTGTCCAGCACCAGCGCGAAGCGGCCGTCGCTCAGCACGTCGATGGCGCGGCGCACCTGCTCCTCGGCGTTGTCCTGCACGTGGCGCATGTAGGCGCGCACGGTGGTCAGGCCGAACTGCGCGGAAATGCGCTTCAGTTCCTGCACGCCCTTCTCGTTGGCGGCGATCTGCGCCTTGAGGTCGCCGAGGTTCTGCTGGACGTTGCGCACGGGGTGCGGGCCGGCGGTGAACAGCTCGATGGTTTCCGCCTCGCGGAAGGTACCGCCCTCGACCAGCAGGAAGTTGTCGATCAGCACGCCTTCCTCGTCGATGGTGCGGCTGTCCGGCGGCATGGAGCCCGGCGTGGCGCCGCCGACGTCGGCGTGGTGGCCGCGGCTCGCCACGTAGAACAGCACCTCCGCGCCCGCGTCGTCGAACACCGGCGTGATGACGGTGATGTCCGGCAGGTGGGTGCCGCCGTGGTAGGGGTCGTTCAGCATGTACACGTCGCCGGGCGCCATGCTGCCCTGCCGGGCCTCGATGACCGCGCGCACGCTCTCGCCCATGGAGCCGAGGTGCACGGGCATGTGCGGCGCGTTGGCGATCAGCCCGCCATCGGCGTCGAACAGCGCGCAGGAGAAGTCCAGCCGCTCCTTGATGTTCACGGAGTAGGCGGTCTTCTCCAGGGTGAAGCCCATCTGCTCGGCGATGGACATGAAGAGGTTGTTGAACACCTCCAGCATGACCGGATCGACTTTGGTGCCCAGCGCCGTGCGCGCCGGCAGCGCCTCGACGCGGGTGAGGACGAGGTGGTTCTTGCGCGTCACTTCCGCCATCCAGCCTGGCTCGATGATGGTGGTGGCGATCTTCTCCTTGACGACCGCCGGACCGAAGACGCGGTTGCCGGGGGCGAACTGGTCGCGGTCGTAGACCGGCGCCTCGCGCGACTGTCCACCGGTGTGCACGGTCAGCGTCGCCAGCCGGCGCGGCAGCGCGTTGGACGACGAGACGGGGAGGTCGGGGTCGTCGGCGGTTTCGGTGTGGCCGATGGCCTCCACCTGGACCGATTCGACCACCAGCGGCTTGCCGTCCATCATGAAGCCGTAGCGCTGGCGGTGCGCCGCCTCGAAGGCAGCCTGCATGGCCGCCAGCGGGCCGAACGCGACGACCAGCGGCGTGTCGGAACCCTCGACCTTCAAGAGCGCCTTGCGGAGCACGGAGGTGCGCGATTCCTCCACGCCCTGGCGGGTCAGCTCGGCGCGGCCCTCGGCCTCCAGCGCGTCGAGCGCCTTGGTCAGCGCCGGGATCAGGGCGGCGTCCAGGCGCGCCTCAACCGCGCGCTCGCGGATCGCCACCGTGTCGGCCAGCCCGATGCCGTAGGCCGACAGAACGCCCGCGTGCGGGTGCAGGAAGACGCGCGTCATGCCCAGCGCGTCGGCCACCAGACAGACGTGCTGCCCGGCCGCCCCGCCGAAGCCGTTCAGCGTGTATTGCGTGACGTCGTAGCCGCGCTGGACGGAGATCTTCTTGATGGCGTTCGCCATGTTGTCCACGGCGATGGTCAGGAAGCCCTCGGCCACCTGGGCGGGCGTCAGGTCGCGGCCGGTCTTGGCGCGGATCTCGGCGGCGAGGTCGGTGAACTTCGCGCGCACCACGTCGGCGTCCAGGGGCTGGTCGGCGTCCGCGCCGAAGACGCGCGGGAAGAAATTGGGGTGCAGCTTGCCGACCATGACGTTGCAGTCGGTCACCGTCAGCGGCCCGCCGCGGCGGTAGCACGCCGGGCCGGGGTTGGCCCCGGCGCTCTCGGGACCGACGCGGAAGCGCGCGCCGTCGAACACGCAGATCGAGCCGCCGCCGGCCGCCACGGTGTGGACGTGCATCATCGGCGCGCGCATGCGCACGCCGGCCACCACGGTTTCGAAGCCGCGCTCGTAGTCGCCTGCGTAGTGCGTCACGTCGGTGGAGGTTCCGCCCATGTCGAAGCCGATGACGCGGTCGAAGCCGGCCATCTTCGCGGTGCGCACCGCGCCCACCACGCCGCCGGCCGGTCCGGAGAGGATGGCGTCCTTGCCGTGGAAAAAGCGCGCGTCGGTCAGCCCGCCGTTCGACTGCATGAACATCAGCCGCACGCCGTTCAGCTCGCGGGCCACCTGATCGACGTAGCGATGCAGGATCGGCGACAGGTAGGCGTCCACCACCGTGGTGTCGCCGCGCCCGACGATCTTCATCAGCGGGCTCACCTCATGGCTCACCGACACCTGGGTGAAGCCCAGCGAGCGTGCCAGCGCCGCCACCTGCCGCTCATGGTCGGGGAAGCGGTAGCCGTGCATCAGCACCACCGCGCAGGAGCGGAAGCCGTCGCGGTGGGCCTGCTCCAGGGCGAGTCGGACGGTGCGCAGTTCCACCGGGCGCAGCACCGTGCCATCGGCGCGCAGCCGCTCCGGCACCTCGACGACGCGCTCGTACAGCAGTTCGGGAAGGTCGATTCGCCGGGCGAAGATGTTTGGGCGGGCCTGATAGCCGATGCGAAGCTGGTCGGCGAAGCCCTCGGTGATCAGCAGCAGCGTCTGCTCGCCCTTGCGCTCCAGGAGAGCGTTGGTGGCGACGGTGGTGCCCATCTTCACCGCCTCGACCGCCTCGGCCGGAATCGGCTGGTAGACGGCGAGGCCCAAGAGGTCGCGGATGCCCTGCACCGCGGCGTCGGGGTAGTGCTCGGGGTTCTCCGACAGCAGTTTGTGCGTCAGCACGGCGCCGTCCGGCCGCCGCGCCACGATGTCGGTGAAGGTGCCGCCGCGGTCGATCCAGAACTGCCAGCGGCCGGCGTCGCCCTTCACACTGCTCGTGCTCATACCCACTCTCCCCGGTGTCCGGCACGGAGTGTGGCGATTGGCGAGCCCAGGTCAACCCGGCAGACGCGTCGCCCCCCAGGAACGACCAAAAATCGTAGCCGCGCGAATAGTCGTGCTGTTCTACCGCCCGCCGCGACTTTTTCTATCGCGGTCTTTTCGGGGCCGGTCTAGCGGTTGCCGCGCGTCGGCGCGGGCATGGCGGCCAGCAGGTCCGAGACGATGTCGGTGAAGTCGTTGCGCACGTCTTCGGGCAACGCGCCGATGGGCTCGACCAGCAGCCCCAGGGGATCGCCGCGCAACGCCTCGACGCCCTGTTCGGTGACCGAGACCTCCTGCCGCCGGCCATCCTCGGCCGACACCACGCGGGCGAGCAGACCCTTGCGCACCAGGGCGCGCACCGTGTCGTTGGCGCTGGCGCGACTCACCCCCTGGTAGCGGGCGAGCGAGACCGCCGTCCTGCTGTCGGTGAGGTCGCGCGAGAAAAACCGCAGAGCCGCCCACTGCGCCGGGTTCAGGCCGCCGGTGAAAGCCTCCACGTGGTAGCGCCGGAACAGCGCGTCGAGCAATTCCGCCGTCGCTTTCGCCGAAGATGCCTTGATCACGCCGTACCGCACATTCCCGTTATTGCGAAAGTCACGATACCGGTTTGCGTACGAATGTTCAACAATGCGGAAACAAAAATACCCTCACCTTAAATATGAGCAAGAAGTGATGTGTGCGGGTGCGGCCGCCCGTCACGCGGCGGCCAGATCCGGGCCGGCGGCCTGCCACTGGTCGAGCACGGCGCCGAACGCCCCTGCTCCGGCCTCGAACGCCTCCAGCGCCAGCGAGAACTGGTTGGGCGGCGGCAGGGTGATGGTGACGGTCACCTCGCCGCCGTCCCGTTCCATGGTCCCGCCGAAACGGCTGGCGAGTGCGCGCATGCGCCGGTTGTCGGCAAGGCACAGCATGTGGACCCGCTCGATTCCCCGGTTGCGGGCGATGGTCAGGGCGCAGCGCACCATCGCGGTGCCCATCCCCTGCTCCTGAAAGGGCTTTTCGATGCTCATCGCCAGTTCGGCGTCGTGCGGCCAGAGCATGCGGTCGGTGCACAGCTCGACCGCGCCGCGCAGTTCGCCCTGGTGGAAGCCGCCGACGACGATGGTCCGCCGCCAGTCCAGGGTGTCGCCGTGCCGTTCGATGACCGCGTCCGAGACGGTCCCGGTGAAGCGCGCGTAGCGGTCCGTCCGGTCCAGGCGAAGCAGATGGCCGGGGTAGCGGTGATGCTCCGCCGGCAGCAATTTGCGATAGACTGGCATGGTTCCTGCTCTCACGTTGCCGTCACGGTGACACACGTTTCCGAGCGTTCGCCCCCAGGTCCGGCCACGGTCTTCGCCGCTGGCTCGAATTTATATTGCACTGCAACATAGGCGTTCACCAGGGAGTTCCAGCCCCACGGGAGGGATGCAGGGTTGTGTGTGACGCAACCGCCACAGTTGGCGGCCCGCCGCCCCGCCGGTATGCTGCGCGGCGCGAGGGAGCGACGACATGAGCATCTGGGGCAAGATCCTGGGCGGGGCGGCCGGCTTCGCCATCGGCGGACCGTTGGGCGCGCTGCTGGGCGCGGTCGCCGGGCACGCGGTGGACCGCTTGGGGCCGTGCGGGCCGGCGGAAGGGGATGGGACAAAGTCCGTCGTCTTCACCATCGGCGTCGTCGTGCTGGCGGCCAAGCTGGCGAAGGCGGACGGCGTGGTGCGGCGCGTCGAGGTGGAGGCGTTCAAGCGCGCGTTCCAGGTGCCGCCGGACGAGATGAAGAACGTCGGCCGCGTCTTCGATCTGGCGCGCCGCGATTCGCAGGGGTTCGAAGTGTACGCCCGGCAGGTCGCCGACCTGTTCCAGAAGCGCGACCCGGTGCTGGAGGAACTGCTGGAGAGCCTGCTGCGCATCGCCGAAGCGGACGGCGAGGTGCACGAGGCCGAACTTGGCTATCTGCGCGAGGTGGCGACGATCTTCGGCTTCACCGAGGCCGACATGCAGCGCATCCTGGCCGAGCACTGCGCGCTGTGCGGGCGGCCCGACGCCGACCCGTACGCGGTGCTGGGCGTGGCGCGCGACGCCGATGACGACGCGGTCAGGACGGCCTACCGCCGGCTGGTGCAGGAGCACCACCCCGACCGCCTGATGGCGCAGGGCCTGCCGCAGGAGTTCCTCGATCTCGCCACCGAGAAGATGGCGGCCATCAACGCCGCCTACACGCGCATCCGCAAGGAACGCCAGCCGGCGTGAGTGCGGGTCGGGCATAGGGCCACATCCCGCTTTAAAGTCCGATCACGATTGATCGGCCGCATACCACAGTATGCGCGCAATAACCGATGCGCGCTCCGCATGAACAAGCTTGCTCTCCGGAAAGACATAGCCAATGCTGCGCCTTCACACAGCGGACATACTTGCATTACAATCTGGCTGCGCGAATGAGGCCTTGCCCCACTCTACCGACGAGATCGACTCATGGGCAATGATCGAAAATGGGTATGGATACCGTGGCTTGTCATAATAGCCATGGTCGTTATTATGTCCGGAGCCGCCGCATACGCAATGGTGCTCTGGGTAGATTGCGGCCCCTACGTCAACGACATAAAATATGAAGTGAACTGCACGATCAACTGGTGGAGTTCATTCAAGAAAATTGCGCAGATACAGACTTACACGCTGACCACTGTATCCGTTGTCTTGGCCGCCATCGTCGCGGTCAAGGAAATATTTCCCAACGAAGCTGTGCGCGCAACCACGGCTGTGGCAGCTGCCGTATCGGCGGGTCTGCTGGCAACCTTCAAGCCGGATCAGACGTATCAGCGCCTGGAGGAGGCCGAGTCTCTGGCGCGCGTCGCCATCGTGGATTACGATCACTCTCCTGATCCTGCCGTTAAAGGCGATGCCCGTCGCCTTTGGTCCGCTCGAATGCTTGGTGAAGCCGTCATCCATGAAGGGTCACGGTATATCAAGGCACCACAGAGCCAGGGATGGCCACCGCAGGAAGAAAACAAAGAAAAACAAGACGTTACAGCCGACGCGACAAAGAGTAGCAATCCACGATAGGCGAAAGGGCGGGAGGCGCTTCCGGTTTCGCCATACACCAACCTTCGGCACTTGATCGGCGTCGCCATGATCGTCGCTCGTTGTGATGCCAACCAGCATGCCACGATGAAAGGCTGTCCGACGCAGTGACATCGCGTGCGCGTTGCGCTCGGCGGTTATCTTTGCTCTCCTGCTCGGCATAGAATTGAAGCGATTTGCACCATTTCACGCAATCGTATGCCCTGGAGAGTCATCCCATGATGCAGAGGCTTCTGTCCGCACTTCTGTTCCTGATGGTGTTCGTTTTCGCCGCCGGAACGGCGCGCGCCGATGGGGCGCTGCTGCTTGGGGCGCGTGCCGACGTCAATCTGGGCAAGCCGGCCAGTCCGGGCTGCGACGCGCGGGTGAAGGACCTGACGGGCCAGAACCTCGTGCTGTTCGCCAACGGCCAGCCCATTCCCGGTGCGCGCGCGTGGTTCGACTGCGACAAGGACGGCGCCCTCGCCGGCCACGCCCTGACCTCCATCGCCGGCAGCGGCGACGACGGCAAGAACCGCCGAAAGGCGTGGCAGATGGCGCTGGGTAGCCTCAGCTTCATCACGAACCGCACCGTCGATCTGGCGTTCGGCACGACCAACGGCACCTTCGCCACGGGCAGCGACAGCAAGGACGTCACCGTCACCCCATGGAGCATCGCCGCGATCGACGCGGTGGCCTTCGTCCTCGCGGCCGGCCTGTTCATCTTTGCGCTGGCCTTCGGCGTCTCGCGCGATCCGGTCCCGGAGCCCGTCGAGGGCGTGCCGCTGCCTAGGAATTTCAAGCGCACCTACAGCCTGTCGCGCACCCAGCTCGTCTGGTGGACCGTCATTGTCGTGTGGTCCTACGCCGCCATTCTCGTCGCCACGGGCGCCATGGACACCATCACGGCCGGGACGATGGGTCTCATGGGCATCGTCGGCGGCGCGTCGGTGCTGTCGTTCGTGCAGTCCGGCCGGCCGAGCGACGACGATGATCGCCGGAAGGACTACGGTAAGGCGTACCGTGATCTCGCGGCACTGGTTGTCGCGAAAAAGCCGGACTTTTCCCTCACGGCTCAGCCCGTCATCGTCGACGAGGACACGACCGAGACGCGGGATCTGCTTGCCCGGATGAAGCGTTTGCAGAACGAGATCTATCCGACCTCGAACGGCTTCATCGACGACGTCCTGACCGACGCCCACGGCATGAGCGCGCACCGGTTGCAGCTTCTGGTCTGGACCGGGGTGCTCGGCATCGCCTTCCTCTACGAGGTGGCGCGCACGCTCAGCATGCCGGAGCTTTCGCCCGAACTGCTGGCCCTGACCGGCATCAGCCACGGCACCTATTTCGGCTTCAAAATGAACGAGCAGCAGGTGGCCGCACCGGAAAAGCCGGATACGCCGCAGCCGAACACCGAAGCCGGCCAGAAGGTGAAGGAGAACGCCTGAGCCCTCGGCAGGGCGCCTGTGCGTAGGTAAGGGTCGCCGGACGCGGGCGGGGAGGGTATACACACTCCTCCCCTGCCCGCTTCCCCACGTGACCGCTCCATGGCTCCCCCCACTCCCATCGTCGCTCTCCAGGGCGTGTCCGTCACCTTCGGCGGTCGGCCGCTGTTCGAAAACGTCGACGTCGCCGTCAGCCGCGGCGACAAGGCGTGCCTCGTCGGCCGCAACGGTTCGGGCAAATCCACATTGATGAAGGTGCTGGCCGGCATCACGCACGCCGATGGCGGCTCCATCTTCGTGCAGCCCGGCGCGCGCATCGCCTATCTGCCGCAGGAACCCGATTTCACCGGCTTCGCCACCGTGCACGACTACGTCGCCGCCGGCCTGCCGGCGCCCGAACAGGACGAGTCGCACCGGGTGGACGCCGTGCTCGACCACGTGCAGGTCGCCGGCCACCTCGACCCGATGACGCTGTCGGGCGGTGAGGCGCGGCGCGCGGCGCTGGGCCGCACGCTGGTCGGCGAGCCCGACGTCATGCTGCTGGACGAGCCGACCAACCACCTCGATTTGCCGACCATCGAGTGGCTGGAGGAGGAGTTGCAGGCGTTCCGCGGCGGGCTGCTGCTGATTAGCCACGACCGGACGTTCCTCAATCACCTCGCCAAGCGCACGCTGTGGCTGGACCGCGGCGGGGTGCGCGTCTCGGAAAGGGGCTTCGCGCAGTTCGAGGAGTGGCAGGCCGAGGTGTTCGCCGCCGACGAGATCGCCGCGCAGAAGCTCGACCGCAAGATCGAGGGCGAGATGAAGTGGCTGCGCGAGGGCATCTCCGCCCGGCGCACCCGCAACATGGGCCGCGTGCGGGCGCTGATGCAGCTGCGCACCGACCGCTCCGAGCAGATCAAGGGCGGCCAGCAGGCCAAGCTCGCCATCGCCGAGGCCGAGCGCGGCGGCCGGCTGGTCATCGAGGCGAAGAACATTGCCAAGGCGTTCGACAGCGATGAAGGGCGGAAGGTGATCGTCTCCGACTTCTCCACCCGCATCCTGCGCGGCGACCGCGTCGGGCTGATCGGGCCGAACGGGGCGGGCAAATCGACGCTGCTGAAGATGCTGACCGGGCAACTGGAGCCGGACAGCGGCACGGTGAAGCTCGGCACCAGCCTGGAGACCGCCTATTTCGACCAGCGCCGCGAAGGGCTGGACCCGGAGGAGACGATCCGCCACGTGCTGTGCCCGTTCGGCGGCGACAAGGTGATGGTCAACGGCCAGCCGCGCCACGTCGCCGGCTATATGCGGGACTTCCTGTTCGACACGCGCCAGCTCGACTCTCCCGTCAAGAGCCTGTCCGGCGGCGAGCGCAACCGGCTGCTGCTGGCCCGGCTGTTCGCCCGGCCGTCCAACATGATGATCCTCGACGAGCCGACCAACGATCTGGACATGGACACGCTGGACCTGCTGGAGGACGTGCTGGGCGACTATCAGGGCACGCTGCTGCTGGTCAGCCACGACCGCGACTTCCTCGACCGGCTGGTGACCAGCACCATCGTGCTGGAGGGCGACGGCACGGCGGCCGAGTATGCCGGCGGGTATTCGGACTATCTGGTGCAGCGGCCGGCGGCCAAGGCATCCGTGGTTGCGGCCGCGGCGAAGCCGAAGCCGGTCGCGGAGACGGCAGCGCCCAAGGCGCGCGGCAAGCTCACGTATAAGGACCAGCGCGAACTGGACGAGCTGCCCGGCCGGATGGACAAGCTGGGCAAGGAGATCGCCAAACTCGAAGCGGCCATGGCCGACCCGGACCTGTTCACCCGCGACCCGGCCAAGTTCCAGAAGACCTCCGACACGCTGCACGCCCGGCAGACCGAGATGTCGGCCGCCGAGGAACGCTGGCTGGAGTTGGAAGCCCTGCGCGAGGAGTTGGAAGGCGGGCGCGGATGAGCCCGCTCGACCTCCTGGTGGCGCTGGTCGTGGTGGCGCTGTGGGGGATCAACTTCGGCGTCGCCAAGGTCGCGCTGCTGGACTTTCCGCCGCTGTTCCTGATGGGCATGCGCTTCGTGCTGGTCGCGGCGTTGCTGCTGCCGTTCGTGCGCATGCCGCGTGGACGGGTGCTGGGTGTGTTTGTGCTGTCGGTGATCCTCGGCACCATCCATTTTCCCATGATGTTCAACGGCATCAAGGGCATCGACGCGGCCACCGCCTCGGTGGTGGCGCAGTTGCAGGTGCCGTTCGCCTCGCTGCTGGCGGCGCTGGTGTTCAAGGACCGGCTGGGCTGGAAACGCGCCTTGGGCATGCTGGTGGCGTTTGCCGGCGTGCTGCTGATCGCCGGGGAGCCGCGGTTGGGCGGCAGTTTGTGGGCGCTGGGGCTGGTGGTGGCCGCCAGCTTCGCGTTTGCCGCGGCGAACGTGCAGATCAAGCGCCTGGGCAACATCGACGGCTTCGCGCTGAACGCCTGGATGGCGCTGTTCGCCGCCCCGCAACTGCTGATCCTGTCCGGCCTGTTCGAGCACGGGCAGTGGCAGGCGGTGCGGAGCGCCAGTTGGGCCGGCTGGGGGGCGCTGTTCTACATCGCCGTGCTGGCGACCATCGTGGCGTACGGGCTGTGGTATCGTCTGATGCGGCGCTACGACGTCAATCAGGCGGTGCCGTTCATGCTGCTGATCCCGCTGTTCGGCGTGCTGTCCGGCGTGGTGCTGCTGGATGAGCCGGTGACCTGGACGCTGGTGGTGGGCGGCCTGCTGACGGTGGCGGGCGTCGGCATCATCGTGCTGAAGGTGCCGCGCGTGGTGAACGACAAGGTGACCAATCTGACGTGAGGGGTGCGATGCGCATTCTCGACCTCCCCTCCCCCAACCACGGGCCGCGGCCGGATGGCGTGGGGGCGGAGCTGCTGATCCTGCATTACACCGGCATGCCGACGGTGGCCGACGCGCTGAGCCGTCTGTGCGACCCGGCGGCGCAGGTCAGCGCTCATTATACGGTGGACGAGGATGGCACGATCTACGCTCACGTCCCCGAGGACCGCCGCGCGTGGCACGCCGGGGTGAGTTCGTGGCGCGGCGGCGGGGATATCAACAGCCGCTCCATCGGCATCGAGATCGTCAACCCCGGCCACGAGTTCGGTTACCGGCCGTTTCCGGGCGTGCAGATGGACGCCGTCGAGGACTTGTGCGTGGCCGTGATGGGACGCCATGGGATTCGCCCGGAGAACGTGCTCGGCCACAGCGACATCGCGCCGGCCCGCAAGGAAGACCCCGGCGAGCTGTTCGACTGGGTGAGGCTGGCGCGGGTGGGCGTCGGGATCTGGCCCATGCCGTCCCAGGCGGACGAGGGGGCTTTCACTGGGGGAGAGGTGACGGAACTGCTGGGACGCTATGGGTACGACACGGCGTGCCCGCGGGCGCTGTTGTCGTTCCAGCGCCACTTTGCACCGGAGTGCCTGACCGGAGAAGCGGATGCGGAGACGGTGCGGAGGCTACGGGCGCTGGTGCGGGTGACGGGGCGATAGCGCTATCGCCCATCGGGCCTACATTATAGTCTTTACCGATCCGGCCAAATCGGGGGCGCGTCATGTCGGAGTTCGCCTACAAGCGCATGAGCGTGGACGAGTTCCTCGTCTGGGACGACGGGACCGACACCCGCTATGAGCTGATTGATGGCGTGCCGGTGGCGATGGCTCCCACGTATGGCGCCCATCAGATCATCGCGGCCAACATTGGCCGCCACATCGGCAATGCGCTGGATGCCCGCCCGCCCTGCCACGTCCGCTCCGAGGCCGGCATTCTCAAGCCGAACAGCATCCGCAACTACTTCCAGGCGGATCTTGCGGTGACCTGCTCGCCGCACGAGCCGAAGCAGTACGCCGTCCCCAACCCGCTCATCATCGTCGAGATCCTGTCGCCCTCCACCGAGGCCGACGACCGCAAGGTCAAGCTGCCGGTCTACCGCGCGATCCCCAGCGTGCAGGAGATCGTTCTCGTCCATTCGGAACGGCTGTACGGCGAGGTCCACCGGCGCCTGGAGGACGGCACGCGCTGGCAGGTGGACCTGCTGACCGAGGCGGAGGACGTGCTGCGCCTCGACAGCATCGGTTATGCACAGCCGCTGGCCCTGCTCTACGCCAACGTCGATCTGGGAATTTCCGCCACGCCCATTGCATCCCGCGACTCGGAGCGATAAACAGGCGCCGTGCCAGACGGCTGGATGGTCGCCTTCAGCTTCGCGCTGGGGGAGGAAAGTCCGGGCTCCACGGAAACACGGTGCCGGTTAACGGCCGGCGGGGGCGACCCCAGGGAAAGTGCCACAGAAAGCAAACCGCCTGCGGCCTAGTGCCGCAGGTAAGGGTGAAAGGGTGCGGTAAGAGCGCACCGCGCCCCCGGTAACGGGGGTGGCAAGGTAAACCCCACCGGGAGCAAGACCGAATAGGGACGACCGGGTTCAGACGTCCGCAAGGACGTTGTGCGCCAAGCGTGTTTCCGCGCTGTCGTCCGGGTTGGTCGCGCGAGGCGTCCGGTAACGGGCGTCCCAGACGAATGACCATCCACCGGGGCAACCCGGGGACAAAACCCGGCTTACAGGCCGTCTGGCACTTTTATCCCCACAACGATCCACAGCCGGTGGATATCTTGGCGCGCTTTCCCATGCCATCCCATGGCTGGACCGCCAAGGCTACCCCCGGCGCATAGCCCGAACGGGCAGTATGTTTCGCGTGCGAGCAATGATATCTCAGGTGCTCACGCAGGCTCATTTTAGGAACATTCGCGGAACCTTCTGTGGATAAGTTATCCACAGGCGGATAAGGCGCTGGAATATTGCGAAGTTCCTCAAATGCCGATCACCTATTTGCGTGGAAGCAACACATCGGGCGAAAACTCTTGACACCCCCGCCCCATTACTCTGGCCCCGTTGACCGCCCATGCAATCCCATGCTATCCCAGAGACACCCAGAGAATAGGGTATTCCTGCCCACTCAGGGTACCCCTTCGGGGGTGGCGGGCGTTCGGGTCAGGGGCCGCGGCAAGGGTGTCGCGGTGGGAGTCCTAGGGGGAGTCGACCAGGCCGATGGCCATGTTTCTGTCCACATACGTCAACAAGGTCGACAGGAAGGGGCGCGTCTCGATTCCGGCGCAGTTCCGCCAGTCCCTTGCCAAGACGTCGGCGGCGGGAACGGTCTATCTGTGGCCCTCGCTGAACCATCAGGCGCTGGAAGGCGCCGACCAGGACTACATCGACATCCTCTCCGAGAGCCTTGAGTCCCCCGATCTCGACGCCGACGAGCGCGAGATGATCGAGACCTTCATCTTCGGCAAGCTGATCCCGGTGTCCCTCGACAACGAGGGCCGCATCTCGCTGCCGCCGTCGCTGGCCGAATTCGCCGGCATCACCGAGGAAGCCTCCTTCATCGGCCGCCGCAAGACCTTCCAGGTGTGGGAGCCCAAGGCGCTCCAGGCGCACGAGGACACGCTGCGCGAGCAGGTCGTGCGCAAGGACATTTCGCTCAGCCAGATCGTCGCCAAGGCATCGCGCGGCGCAGCGGCGCGAGGGGAGGGTGCATGACCACCGCGTCCCCCCTGCACACCCCGGTCCTGCTGGCCGAGGTGGTCGAAGCACTCGCTCCGCGTGACGGCGGCGTCTATGTGGACGGCACCTTCGGGGCCGGCGGCTACAGCCGCGCCATCCTCGACGCGGCGGACTGCCGGGTCTGGGGCATCGACCGCGATCCGGAGGCGGTGGAGCGGGGCAGGGCGCTCGCCCTCGCCTACCCCGGCCGGCTCAACGTCGTCGAGGGCCGCTTCGGCGCGATGGACACGCTGCTGGAGGACCACGGGGTCGAGTCGGTGGACGGCGTGGCGCTCGATCTCGGGGTTTCCTCGCCGCAGATCGATCAGGCCGAGCGGGGGTTCTCCTTTCGCTTCGACGGCCCGCTCGACATGCGCATGGGACGCAATGGGCCGAGCGCCGCCGATGTGGTGAACGCCGCGTCGGAAGAGGAACTGGCCGACATCGTCTTCCATTACGGCGAGGAACGCATGGCGCGCCGGGTCGCGCGCGCCATCGTGGCCGCGCGCAAGGACGCGCCGATCACCCGCACCGGGCAACTGGCCGACATCGTCCGCGGCGTGGTGCCCAAGAGCGGGAAGAACGGCATCGACCCGGCCACCCGCACCTTTCAGGGCCTGCGCATCCACGTGAACGACGAACTGGGCGAGATCCGCCGCGGCCTCGTCGCCGCCGAACGCATGCTGAAGCCCGGCGGCCGGCTGGCCGTCGTCTCGTTCCATTCGCTGGAGGACCGGGAGGTCAAGGCGTTCCTGAAGACGCGCTCCTCCCCTCCCCCATCGCCGTCCCGGCACGCGCCGGCGATGGCTGGCGATCACCGCACACCGTCGTTCCGCCTGATCCACAGGAAGCCCGTCTCACCGGGCGAGGCGGAGCAGAAAGCAAACCCCCGCGCGCGCTCGTCCCGGCTGCGCGCGGCTGAACGCACCGAGGCGCCGGCGTTCCCGGCGTCCGAAAAGGAGGCGGCATGAAGGGCAAATCCGCTCTGATCTGGCTCGGCCTGACCGGGGTCGCCGGGGCCGTCCTCTTCCAGACCAGCTATCAGGTGCAGGGACGCGAGGAATTGCTCGCCTCGCTGAACCGCAAGATCGTCGCCGAGCAGGAATCCATCCAGATTCTCAAGGCGGAGTGGAGCTATCTGAACGACCCGTCGGGCCTGGAGACCATGGCGCGCACGCACCTCAGCCTGCGCCCGACCGACGCCCGTCAGTTCCTCGCCTCGGCCGAGATCATCCCCATGCGACCGGCCCCCGCCCCGGTGCCGGAGGTGGCGCCGCCGCTGCCGCCCATGGCCGGGCTGGTGCGCGCGCCGCAGACCGCCACCACTGCCGCCGTCGTCAAGGCCGCGCCCGCGCCGGCCAAGGCCCCTGCCCCGTCGTCGCCCGCCCCGGCTCCGGCTGTCGTCGAACCGGCTTCCGTCAAGGTGGCGCCGAAGGCGCAGCCGGCTGTCGTCAAGCCGCAGCAGTCGCCGCAGACCCTGACGCCGCCGAAGAACCTCGTGCCGGCCAACGTCAAGCCGCCGGCCCCGACCAAGACCGACTCTCTGGGTGTGATGATCGCCCGCCTCGGAGGCACTCGATGAGCGACGCGCCGCTCGGCTACGATCCCCTGGCGGCGGTCTACGCGACCGCGCCGACGGTGAGCAAGCCGCGCAGCTCGCTGACCGTGGCGCTGGAGCAGAGCCGCAACCGCCTGATGGTGACGGCGGCCGTCGTGTCGCTCGCCTTCCTCGCCATCGGCGGCAAGCTGATCGACGCCACCCTGCTGCGCAGCGGCGCCGAGCCGCGCCAGACCCTGGCGGCCGAGGCGCACGCCCCGCCGGTCGGCCGCGCCGACATTGTGGATCGCAACGGCAATCTGCTGGCGACCTCGCTGGCCACCGCCTCGCTGCACGCCGACCCCAAGGTGGTCATCGACGCCAAGGAAGCGGCGCGCAAGCTGGTCAGCGCCCTGCCCGACCTCGACTACAAGGACATCTACGACAAGCTTTCCAGCGACAAGCGCTTCGTCTGGATCAAGCGCAATCTGACGCCGCGCCAGCAGGCGCAGGTGCACCGGCTGGGCCTGCCCGGGCTGTATTTCGAGCGCGAGGAGCGGCGCTTCTACCCGGCGAGCAAGCTGACCTCGCACGTGGTGGGCTACACCGGCATCGACAACAACGGCTTGGCCGGGCTGGAGCGCGGCCTCGACAAGCGCCTGCGCAACGACCCGCAGCCGCTGCAACTGTCGCTCGACCTGCGCCTCCAGCACATTTTGAAAAAGGAAGTGTCGGCCACGGTGGAGGAGTTCCACGCGGTGGGTGCCGCCGGCATGATCTTCGACGTGCGGACCGGCGAAGTGCTGGCCATGGTATCGCTGCCCGACTTCGACCCGCACGATCCCACCGGGCTGGACCAGGACACGCTGTTCAACCGGGCGACGCTCGGCGTGTTCGAGATGGGCTCCACCTTCAAGATCTTCAACACGGCGATGTCGCTGGAATCCGGCAAGGTTCGCCCGACCGACATGTTCGACGCCTCCAAGGGCATCTCCATCGGCCGCTTCACCATCAGCGACTACCACAACCTGCACCGCGCACTGTCGGTGGCCGAGATCTTCCAGCACTCGTCCAACATCGGCTCAGTGCGCATGGCGCTGACCGCCGGCGTGCCGACGCAGCGCGCCTTCATGCAGAAGATGGGCTTCATGCGCCCGACGTCGCTGGAGCTGCCGGAGAACGGCTGGCCGCTGGTGCCCAACCCGTGGCGCGAAATCAACGCCATGACGATCTCGTTCGGCCACGGCATCTCGGTCAGCCCGATGCATACGGTGACCGCCGCGGCATCGGTGATCAACGGCGGCATCCTGCACCCGCCGACCCTGCTGAAGCGCGACCCCAACGCCGAGATCCCCGGCGAGCGCGTGGTGTCGGCGCAGACCTCCGACATCATGCGCCGGCTGTTCCGTCTCGTCGTCACCGAGGGCACCGCCAAGGGCGCCGCCGCTCCCGGCTATGTCGTCGGCGGCAAGACCGGCACCGCCGACAAGCAGAAGGGGCGCCACTACGTCAAGAACGCCCGCATGTCGTCGTTCGTCGGCGCTTTCCCGATGAACGACCCGAAATACATCGTCTACGTTCTGGTTGACGAGCCGAAGGCCACCGCCAAGACCTACGGCTTCGCCACCGGCGGCTGGGTCGCGGCCCCCACCGTCGGCCGCATCGTCAAGCAGATCGGTCCGCTTCTGGGCGTTCAGCCCCAGGACGAGAATTCGCCCGATATCCACAACGCCGTGGACATCAACCTCAACGGCACCATTCCAGCCCGGGGGAGCACCGTTGCTTCTGTCCCGCCTCCTACCCGCAACTGACCCGAAGGTCGGTGACTGCGATGTGACCGGGCTGACCGCGGATAGCCGCGCGGTCGAGCCCGGTTTTGTGTTTGCAGCCCTGCCCGGCGTGAAGGCCGATGGCCGCGCCTTCATCGAAGGCGCGCTGGCCAGGGGTGCGGTCGCCGTGCTGGCGCCGCGCGGGACGGTACTGCCCGCCGGTTCCACCGCCGTGCTGATCGAGGACGACCAGCCGCGCCTTGCCTTCGCCCGCATGGCGGCGGCGTTCCAGGGGCGCCAGCCGGAAACGGTGGTGGCGGTGACCGGGACCAACGGCAAGACCTCCACCGTGCAGTTCGCCCGGCAGATCTGGGGCAAGCTGGGATGCAAAGCGGCGGCGCTCGGCACGCTGGGCATCACCGGCCCCGGTGTGGACACGTACGGCTCCATGACCACGCCCGACCCGGTGGCGCTGCACAAGGTGCTGGCCGAGGTGAAGGATGCGGGCGTCGATCATCTGGCGCTGGAAGCCTCCAGCCACGGGCTGGAGCAGTTTCGACTCGACGGGGTGCGGGTCAGTGCTGCGGGATTCACGAATCTCACGCGCGACCATCTCGACTATCACGGCACCATGGAAGCGTACGCGGCAGCCAAGGCGCAGCTGTTCGGACGCGTTTTGTCACCGGGCGGCGGGGCGGTGCTCAACGCCGATTCTCCCGAGTTCGATGCGCTCTCCGAGATTTGTACCCAACGCGGTCACCGCCTGTTCGGGTATGGGTTTGCCGGCCGCGAACTGACGGTCCGGAGCGTGGAGCCGCTGCCCCATGGGCAGCGCCTGCACCTCACGGTCCTCGGGCGTGACGTCGTCGTGGAACTGCCGCTGGTCGGCCGGTTCCAGGCGTGGAACGCGCTGTGCGCGCTGGGTCTCGTGCTCGCCACGGGGGCTGACGCGGACAAGGCTGTGGAGGCCCTGACGACGCTGGACGGCGTCAAGGGGCGTCTTCAGCACGTGGCGACGCACCCCAATGGGGCGCCGGTGTTCGTGGACTTCGCCCACACGCCGGACGCGCTGGAGACGGTGCTGACGGCGTTGCGCCCGCACGCCTCGGCCAAGCTGGTCGTGGTGTTCGGCTGCGGCGGCGACCGTGACCGGGGCAAGCGTCCGGTGATGGCGGAACTCGCCGGCCGTCTGGCCGATCGGGTCATCGTCACCGACGACAACCCGCGCACCGAAGACCCGGCGTTCGTCCGGGCCGAGGTGCTGGCGGGCTACCCGGCCGCGGAGGAGATCGGCGACCGCCACGCGGCGATCCGCGCGGCCGTCCGGGGCCTGGGCCCCGGCGACCTTCTGGTGGTTGCCGGCAAGGGCCACGAACAGGGACAGATTGTCGGTACCGAGGTGCGGCCGTTCGACGATGCGGCCGAGGCCCGGACCGCCGTAGCAGAGGTTGCCGGAGCATGACCGAGACCGCCGAAAAGCCGGTCCTGTGGACCGCAGAGGACGCCGCCGCCGCGACCAGCGGCCAGGCGACGCGTCCGTGGCGCGCCACCGGCGTGTCCATCGACAGCCGCAAGATCGCCCCCGGCGACCTGTTCGTCGCCATCCAGGGGCCGAGCTTCGACGGCCATGATTTCGTGGCGCAGGCGCTGGCGAACGGCGCCGCCGCCGCCATGGTCAGCCGCGTGCCGGCCGGGGTGGAAGGCGACGCGCCGTTGCTGGCCGTCGAGGACACGCTGGCGGCGCTGACCGACCTCGCGCGGGTGGCGCGCATGCGCACGCAGGCGCGCGTCATCGGCGTCACCGGCTCGGTCGGCAAGACCGGCACCAAGGAGGCGCTGCGCCACTGCCTGTCGGCGCAGGGGCGCACCTTCGCCACCGAGGGCTCGCTGAACAACCATTGGGGCGTGCCACTCTCATTGGCGCGCATGCCGCAGGACAGCGAATACGCCATCTTCGAACTGGGCATGAACCACGCGGGCGAGCTGGGGCCGCTGTCGCGCATGGTGCAGCCCGAGGTGGCGCTGATCACCAACGTCGAGGCCGTGCACCTGGAGTTCTTCGAGACGGTGGAGGCCATCGCCGACGCCAAGGCGGAGATCTTCGAGGGCATGACGCCGCACGGCGTCGCCGTGCTGAACCGCGACAACCCGCATTTCGGCCGCCTGCTCGCCGCCGCCCGCACGCAGGGCCTGACGCGGATCTGGGGCTTCGGCAGCCATGAGGATGCCGACGCGCGGCTGCTGGAGTATTCGCTGCACGCCACCTGCTCGGCCGTCACCGCCTCGTTCAAGGGCGAGCGCATCCAGTATTCGCTGTCGCTGCCGGGCAAGCATTGGGTGATGAACAGCCTCGCCGTGCTGCTGGCCGTGCGCGCCGCGGGGGGCGACCTCGCCGCGGCCGCCCGCGCACTGTCTACGCTCCAGCCGGTCAAGGGCCGCGGCACGCGCAAGCGCATCCAGGTCGCCCATGGCGCCTTCACGCTGATCGACGAGAGCTACAACGCCAGCCCGGTGTCCATCGCCGCCAGCATCGAGGTGCTGGGCAAGGTCGATCCCGGCGCCGGCGGCCGGCGCATCGCGGCGCTGGGCGACATGCGCGAGCTGGGCACCCGCGCCGACCAGTTGCACGCGGGGCTGTCCGCGCCGCTCCGGGGCGCGCACATCGACACCGTTTACTGCTGCGGCCCGCACATGAAGGCGCTGTGGGACCGCCTGCCCGCCCCCATGCGCGGCAAGTACGCCGAGGACAGCGCGGCGCTTGCGGCGCTGCTGGCCGCCGACGTGCGCGGCGGCGACGTGGTGCTGGTCAAGGGCTCCGCCGGCAGCCGCATGAGTCTGGTGGTGGACGCGCTGGGCGCGCTCGACCAGGGCAATTTCTCAACCCGGCCTGGGCCTGACAAGGCCGCCGTCAACGGTCAGCGGGGCTGAGCGCGCGCATGCTGTACAACCTCCTCTTCCCGCTGTCGGACGTCTTCACGCCGTTCAACCTGTTCCGCTACCTGACCTTCAGGACCGGCGGGGCGGTGATCACGGCGCTGGTCATCAGCTTCGTCTTCTTCCCGCGCCTCATCTCCTGGCTTAAGCACAAGCAGGGCGAAGGGCAGCCGATCCGCGCCGATGGGCCGGAGACGCATTTCAAGAAGAAGGGCACGCCCACCATGGGCGGCCTGATGATCATGATCGCCGTGGCGATCAGCACCATCCTGTGGATGGATCTGACCAACTGGTACACCTGGATCGTGCTGTTCGTGACGGTGGGCTATGGGCTGATCGGCTTCGGCGACGATTACCTGAAGCTGACCAAGCGCAACACCAAGGGCCTGTCCGGCCGCTTCCGCCTGGGCTGGGAGATCGGCATCGGCGCGGCGGCGACGGCGCTGATCATGGTGCTGGAACCCCCGGCGCTGTCCGGCGGCGTCGCGGTGCCGTTCGTCAAGGACTTCATGATCCAGCTCAGCTGGTTCTTCATCCCGTTCGGCGCCTTCATCATGGTCGGCGCTTCCAACGCGGTGAACCTGACGGACGGGCTGGACGGCCTCGCCATCGTGCCGTCGATCATCGCGGCGGGCTGCTTCGGCCTGATCGCGTATCTGACCGGCAACGCGATCTTCTCCAATTATTTGCAGATCCACCACGTGCCGGGCGCGGGCGAGCTGGCGGTGTTCTGCGGGGCGCTGATCGGCGCCGGCATCGGTTTTTTGTGGTTCAACGCGCCGCCGGCCATGGTCTTCATGGGCGACACCGGATCGTTGTCGCTGGGCGGTGCGCTGGGCGCGGTGGCGGTGGTGACCAAGCACGAGATCGTGCTGGCGATCATCGGCGGGCTGTTCGTGTTGGAGACGGTGTCGGTGATCGTCCAGGTCGCTTCCTTCAAGCTCACCGGCAAGCGCGTCTTCCGCATGGCGCCGCTGCACCATCACTTCGAGAAGAAGGGCTGGGCCGAGTCCACCGTGGTCATCCGCTTCTGGATCATCGCCGGGGTGCTCGCCCTGGTCGGCCTTTCCACGCTGAAGCTGCGGTGAGACGCCGATGATCAACCTGTTCTACATGGAAGGTCTTCCGGTTGCGGTCATGGGGCTGGGCAAGTCCGGCATGGCCACCGCCGACGCGCTCACCCGCGCCGGGGCCGAGGTGTGGGCCTGGGACGACACCGCCGCCAAGCGCGACGAGGCCGCCGCTGCGGGTTTTCGCATCGTCGACCTCAACACCGCCAACCTGTCGGAGCTGACGACCATCGTCTGGTCGCCGGGCATTCCCCACACCTTCCCGAAGCCGCACCCGGTGGCCGAGCGCGCGCGCAAGGCCAACCTGGAGATCGTCTGCGACATCGAGCTGCTGGGCCGCTCCGAGCGCGACGCCGCCTACGTCGGCATCACCGGCACCAACGGCAAGTCCACCACGACCTCGCTGATCGGTCACGTGATGCAGGAGGCCAAGCGCCGCGTCGCGGTGGGCGGCAACCTCGGCACGCCGGTGCTGACGCTGGAGCCGCTGGGCGTCGGCGGCACCTACGTGCTGGAAATGTCCAGCTATCAGCTGGAGCTGACGCTCTCGATCACCTTCGACGTGGCGGTGCTGCTGAACATCACGCCGGACCATCTGGACCGGCACGGCGGCATGGACGGCTATGTCCAGGCCAAGAAACAGATCTT
Source organism: Azospirillum terrae (assembly GCF_053470425.1). Classification (NCBI taxonomy): domain Bacteria; kingdom Pseudomonadati; phylum Pseudomonadota; class Alphaproteobacteria; order Rhodospirillales; family Azospirillaceae; genus Azospirillum; species Azospirillum terrae. The sequence continues at coordinate 69,087 of NZ_JBPXMR010000008.1, forward strand.
CCACCGCCAGACCAAGCCGCGCACCGCCATCGTCGGCGTCGATGACGCCATCTGCCGCACGATCTGCGAGGACTTGCAGGCGGTGGGCGACCAGACCGTCTGGCCGATCTCCGCCGAGGGGCGCGCCGCGGGCGGCGTCTACGCCGAGGACGGCTGGCTGATCGACGACACCCAGGGCAAGGCCGAGCGCGTCGCCGATCTGGCGGGCTTCCCGACGCTGCTGGGCAAGCACAATTGGCAGAACGCCGCCGCGGCGTTCGCCGCGTGCAAATCCGCGGGCGTGCCGGTGCCGGCCATCGTCGCGGCGATGGCGACGTTCCCCGGTCTGGCGCACCGCCAGCAACTGGTGCGGACCATCGACAGCGTGCGCTTCGTCAACGACAGCAAGGCCACCAACGCCGACGCCGCCGAGAAGGCGCTGGCGACCTTCGACCCGATCTACTGGATCCTCGGCGGCCAGGCCAAGTCGACCGGGCTGACCGGCCTGGACGGCTACATGGACCGCGTCCGCCACGCCTTCCTGATCGGCGAGGCGACCGAGCAATTCGCCGCGTGGCTGGAGACGCACAACGTCCCGCACACCCGTTGCGGAACGCTGGACATCGCGGTCGCCAAGGCCGCGGAACTGGCGCTGGCCGAAAAGCGCGCCGGGGCGTGCGTGCTGCTGTCGCCGGCCTGCGCGTCGTGGGACCAGTTCACCAGCTTCGAAGCGCGCGGCGATGCGTTCGCCCGCTTTGTGAACGAGCTTTCAGGAGGTGCGGCATGATGACGTTCGACCGCACCGACCAGTCGGTCTTCGGGCGCTGGTGGTGGACCATCGACCGGTTGCAGCTCGGCGCGCTGGCCGTGCTGATGGGGCTGGGCACGGTGCTGATCACCGCCGCCAGCCCCCCGGTCGCCGAGCGCATCGGCATCCAGGACACCTTCTACTTCGTCGAGCGGCATCTGATGATGCTGGTCCCGGCGGTGGCGATCATGGTCCTCATCTCGCTGCTGTCGCCCAAGGGCGTGAAGCGCGCGGCTCTGGCGCTCTATCTCGTCGCCTTGGCGCTGGTGTTCGCCACGCTGGTCGTCGGCGTCGAGATCAAGGGCGCGCGGCGCTGGATTCACGTGCCGGGCCTGTCGATCCAGCCCTCGGAGTTCATCAAGCCGGCCTTCGCCGTGGTCGCCGCGTGGCTGTTCTCGCTGTCGCGCACCAACCCCGGCTTCCCCGGTGCGCTGGTCTCCATCGCGCTGTACGGCGTCACCGTGGCCGGGCTGGTCCTCCAGCCGGACATGGGCATGACCTTCGTGGTCTCGGCCGTGTGGTTCACCCAGTTCTTCCTGGCCGGCCTCAACATCATGCTGGTGATGGGTCTGGCGGGGGTGGGCGTGGCCGGGCTGATCGGCGCCTATTACACGCTGCCGCACTTCGCCAGCCGCATCGACCGCTTCCTCGACCCGGCGGCCGGCGACAACTATCAGGTCAGCCGCTCCATGGAGGCGTTCGCCAACGGCGGCCTGCTGGGCACCGGCCCTGGCCAGGGGACGGTGAAGTTCTCCCTGCCGGACAGCCACGCCGACTTCATCTTCGCCGTCGCGGGTGAAGAGCTGGGGCTGATCTTCTGCCTGTTCGTCGTCGCCCTGTTCGCCTTCATCGTGCTGCGCGGCTTCGCGCGGGTGTTCAACGAGAACAACTACTTCGCGCTGCTCGCCGCCGCCGGCCTGCTGATCCAGTTCGGATTGCAGGCGGCCATCAACATGGGCTCGGCGCTGCACCTCATGCCGACCAAGGGCATGACGCTGCCCTTCATCAGCTACGGCGGCTCGTCGCTGATCGCGTTGGGCTTCGGCATGGGCATGGTGCTGGCGCTGACCCGCAAACGCTTCGGACCGGGAGACTGACCATGGCCCCGAAGCCCATCATCCTCGCGGCCGGCGGCACCGGCGGACACATCTTCCCGGCGGAAGCGCTGGCGCGCGAACTGCTGGCGCGCGGCCACGCCGTGACGCTGATCACCGACAAGCGCGGCCATGCCTTCGGCGACACGCTGCCGGAAGTCCCCGTGCACCGCATCCGCGCGGCCTCCCCTTCGGGCGGGGTGCTCGGCAAGCTCAAGGGTGCCGTGCAGCTCGCCATCGGGATTTTCGATGCGCGCTCGCTGATCCGCCAGATCGCCCCGGCGGCGGTCGTCGGCTTCGGCGGCTACCCCTCGGTGCCGACCGTCTACGCCGCCGGACGGGCCAGCGTGCCGGTGCTGCTGCACGAGCAGAACGCCGTGCTCGGCCGCGCCAACCGCCTGCTGATCTCCAGCGCCCGGCGCTTGGCCGTCGCCTATCCATCCGTGTCCGGCGTGCGCGAGCCCGCCAAGATCGTGCTGACCGGCAACCCGGTTCGCCCGGCCGTCGCCGCCAAGCGCGCCGCCCCCTACGACGCGCCCGCGGCGGACGGCCCGGTGCGCGTGCTGGTCATGGGCGGCAGCCAGGGTGCGCGGATCTTCAGCGACGTCATGCCCGCGGCGCTGGCCCTGCTTCCCGCGGCCCTGCGGTCGCGCATCCATCTGGCGCAGCAGTGCCGGCCGGAGGATCTGGAGGGCGTGCGCGCCGCCATCGCCCCGCTCGGCCTGGGCGGGGTGGAGCTGGAAAGCTTCTTCCGCGACGTGCCGGACCGGCTGGCCGCGGCGCACCTCGCGGTGACCCGCGCCGGGGCGTCCACGGTGGCCGAGCTGACCTGCATCGGCCGCCCGGCGGTGCTCGTCCCCTACCCCTTCGCCACCGACGACCACCAGACCGCCAACGCCCGCGCGGTGGCCGAGGCCGGTGCGGCGTGGCTGGTGCCGCAGCCGGAGTTCACCGCCGAGACGCTGGCCGCACGCCTGACCGCGCTGCTGGCCGATCCGGCGCAACTGACGCGCGCCGCGCAGGCCAGCGCCGCCTGGGGCACGGACGCCGCCGCGGCGACGCTCGCCGACGCCGTGCTGGAACTGGCCGGCCGAAACACCGGTGCAAACGGAAACCACGCCAACGCCACGGAGGCAGCGGAATGATCAAGACGCGCACGGTCACGCGAAACACCACCCGCCCGCTGCGCGAATGGCCGGCCGAGCTGACCCGCACGGAGCGGAGCTGGATCATGCGGCCGGAATGCCCGCTGCTGCCGCGTGCCGTCGCCGCCTACGGCTTCCTGCGCGACCGCCTGCACATCCTCACCGGGGCGATGCCCCTCCCCCCCGTCCTGTCGGACGACGCGGTGGACGCCACGCTGCGCCTGTCGCTGCGCCGCGGTCACGAATAAGCGAACACGAGTAAACCGATATGCGCGCTCTCCCCCTCTCCATCGGCACCATCCATTTCGTCGGCATCGGCGGCATCGGCATGAGCGGCATCGCCGAGGTGCTGAAGAACCTGGGCTATGAAGTCCAGGGTTCGGACATCGCCGAGAGCGCCAACGTCAAGCGCCTGCGCGACTTAGGGATTCCCGTGTCCATCGGCCACCGGGGGGAGAATCTGGGCTCGTCCGCGGTGGTCGTCGTCTCGTCGGCGGTGAAGAAGGACAATCCCGAAGTCGTCGCCGCCCGCGCCGGCCTCATCCCCGTGGTGCGCCGCGCCGAGATGCTGGGCGAGCTGATGCGCCTGAAATGGGCCATCGCCATCGGCGGCACGCACGGCAAGACCACGACCACCTCCATGGTCGGCCACATGCTGGAGCACGCCGGGCTCGACCCGACCGTGATCAACGGCGGCATCATCAACGCCTACGGCACCAACACCCGCCTGGGCTCCGGCGACTGGATGGTGGTCGAGGCCGACGAGTCCGACGGCACCTTCACCAAGCTGCCGGCCTGCATCGCGGTCGTCACCAACATGGACCCCGAGCACCTGGATCACTACGGCACCTTCGAGCACGAGCGCGCCGCCTTCGACACCTTCGTCCAGAACATCCCGTTCTACGGCTTCGCCGCGCTGTGCATCGACCACCCCGAGGTGCAGGCGATGATCCCGCGCGTGTCGGACCGCCGCATCATCACCTACGGCTTCTCGCCGCAGGCCGACGTGCGCGCCGACAACGTGCGCCTGGGCGCCGAGGGCGCCGTCTTCGACGTCATCATCACCGACCGCACCTCGGGCAAGGCCGCGACACTTTCGGGCGTGCGCCTGCCGATGTTCGGGCCGCACAACGTGCAGAACGCGCTGGCCGCCTTCGCGGTGGGCCATGAGATGGGCATCGCCAACGAGGCGATGCGCGACAGCTTCACCTCGTTCCAGGGGGTCAAGCGCCGCTTCACCCGCACCGGCGTGTCGAACGGCGTCACGGTCATCGACGATTACGGCCACCACCCGGTGGAGATCGCCGCCGTGCTGCGCGCCGCGCGCACCGCCGGCAAGGGCCGCACCATCGCCGTCGTGCAGCCGCACCGCTATTCGCGCCTCGCCAGCCTGTTCGAAGACTTCTGCACCTGCTTCAACGACGCCGACGCGGTCATCGTCGCCGACGTCTACGCGGCCGGCGAGCAGCCCATGGAGAACGTCAGCCGCGACGCCCTGGTCGAGGGCCTGCGCATGCACGGCCATCGCCACGTGATCCCGCTGCACGGCCCGGACGAGCTGCCGCAGCTCGTGCGCGAGATCGCGCGCCCCGGCGATTTCGTCGTCTGCCTGGGGGCCGGCAACATCACGCAGTGGGCCAACACCTTGCCGGGCGAACTGGACAAGCTGTACGAGGGGAGGAACGGATGACGGCTGCGCGGGCCATGACCAACTTCCACCTCATCGACCTGATGCCCAAGTGCCGCGGCCGGCTGACCGCCGACGCGCCGCTGGCGAACGTGACGTGGTTCCGCGTCGGCGGCCCGGCCGAGGTGATGTTCCGCCCGGCCGACGCCGAGGATCTGGCCGAGTTCCTGGCGGCCCTGCCCGACGACGTTCCGGTCACCGTGGTCGGCGTGGCGTCCAACCTGCTGATCCGCGACGGCGGCATTCCCGGCGTGGTGATCCGCCTGGGCCGCGGCTTCGCCGGGATCGACGCGGCGGGCACGCGCGTCACCGTGGGCGGTGCGGCGCTCGACCTGCACGTCGCGACGGTGGCGCGGGACGCGGGGATTGCCGGGCTGGAGTTCCTGTCGGGCATCCCCGGCACCATCGGCGGCGCGCTGCGCATGAACGGCGGCGCCTATGGCCGCGAGATCAAGGACGTGCTGGTGGCGGCGCAGGCGGTGGACCGCCAGGGCCAGATCCTCACCTTCTCCAACGAGGCGATGGGCTTCACCTACCGCCACTGCGCGGTGCCGGACGACGTGATCTTCACCGGCGCCGTGCTGGAGGGCAGCGAGGACGAGCCGCTCGCCATCGCGCGGCGCATGGCCGAGATTTCCGACAAGCGCGGCGACACCCAGCCGGTCCGCGCACGCACCGGCGGCTCGACCTTCAAGAATCCGCCCGGCGACAGGAAGGCGTGGCAGCTCATCGACGAGGCCGGCTGCCGCGGCCTGCGCGTCGGCGACGCCCAGGTGTCGGAGAAGCACTGCAACTTCCTGCTCAACCTCGATGCGGCCAGCGCGGCGGATCTGGAAGCGCTGGGCGAGGAGGTGCGGCGGCGCGTGCTGGAGACGTCCGGCGTGTCGCTGGAGTGGGAAATCAAGCGTATCGGTGTGCCCAAGGGAGACGCCGCATGACCACGCGCAAGAAGCATGTCGCGGTGCTGATGGGCGGCTGGTCGGCCGAGCGCGAGGTGTCGCTGGTCTCCGGGGCCGGCGTCGCCAAGGCGCTGGAGGAGGAAGGCTACACAGTCACCGCGGTGGACGTGCAGCGCGACCTCAACGGCTTGGTCACGGCGCTGAGCGACCCGCGGCCGGACGTCGTCTTCAACGCGCTGCACGGGCGCGGTGGCGAGGACGGCACCATCCAGGGCGTTCTGGATTTCCTGGGGCTCGCCTACACGCATTCCGGCGTGCGCGCCTCGGCCGTCGCCATGGACAAGGAGATGACCAAGCGCGTGCTGGCCTCCGCCGGGGTGCGCTCGCCCAAGGGCATCGTCCTGACCAAGGGCGAGCTAACCGGCGGCGCCCACCCGATGCCGGCGCCGTACATCGTCAAGCCGGTGGACGAGGGTTCGACGGTCGGCGTCACGCTGGTGCGCGAGGGGCAGAACAGCCCGGTGGGCGATTCCTGGACCTTTGGCGAGCGCGCCCTGGTCGAAGAGTTCATTCCCGGCCGCGAGCTGACCGTCGCCGTCATGGGCGCAGGCGGTAAGGACACCAGGGCCTTGACGGTGACGGAAATCGTCTTCGAGGCGCAGGTCTACGACTACACGGCCAAGTACAGCGCCGGGCACGCCGTGCACACGCTGCCGGCCGCAATTCCCGACGCTGTCGCTGAGGAGGCCAAACGCCTCGCCGTCGTGGCGCATGAGACGCTGGGCTGCCGCGGCGTGTCGCGCAGCGACTTCCGTTGGGACGAGTCCAAGCCCGGCACCGAGGGCCTGTACTTCCTGGAAATCAACAACCAGCCGGGCATGACGCCGCTGTCGCTGGTGCCCGAGCAGGCGGCGCACGTGGGAATCTCCTACGGTGCGCTGGTGAGTTGGCTGGTGGAGAACGCCTCATGTCAGCACGCCTGAGCGCCCCGCCCCGCACGCCCACCTCGGGCACGGCCAAGGACACGCCGGCGCCGCCGCGCGCCATGGCGCACGCCGCCCAGCGCGGCAATCGCCGCCGCGCGTGGCCGCGCTGGACCAAGCCGGCTATGAAGATCGCGGTGCTGCTGCTGCCGGTGACCGGTCTGCTCGGCGCCGGCATCTGGCACGTGCGCGCCGGCACGCTGGGCAGCGCCATCACCAACGCGCGCACCGCCTTCATCACCACCAGCGCCGAGATCGGGCTGGCGGTGCAGGACGTGGCGGTGCACGGCCGCACCGCGACCGAGCCGGAGGTGGTGCTGAAGACGCTGGGCGTCGAGCGAGGCGCTCCGATCCTCGACATCGATCTGACGGACGCCAAGGCGCGGCTGGAGCAACTGCCCTGGGTGGCTTCGGCCTCCATCGAGCGGCACCTGCCGGACACGCTGTACGTCCGCTTGTCCGAGCGCCAGCCGATGGCGATCTGGCAGCACGATCGCAAGTTCACCGTCATCGACCGCGAGGGCCGTCCGCTGGCCGACGCCGCCGAACTGGCGCGCCGCGGCAACCGCGACGTGGAGCGCCTGCCGCAGGTGATCGGCGCCAACGCGCCGGCCCAGGTGCAGAAGCTGCTGGCCGCCTTCGACCGCGTGCCCGCCGTCCACAAGCGGCTGAAGGCCGCGACCTGGGTGGGCGACCGGCGCTGGGACCTGACCATGGACAACGGCGTCGTCGTCAAGCTGCCCGAGGGCGGCATGCTGACGGCGCTGCGCCAGCTCGCCGACATGGACGCCACGGGCAAGGTGCTGGACCGCGACATCGTCGTGGTCGATCTGCGCCAGCCCGACCGCATGGTGCTTCAGACGACCGTCATCCTGCCGGGCATGGAAGACGATAAGAAGAAGTCGGGAAAGAAGACGTGATGAAGATGGCCTTCAACGGCGGCAAGAAGCCGAAACGGGCAACGCGCGGCGGCATCGTCGCGGCGCTGGACGTCGGCTCGACCAAGGTCTGCTGCTTCATCGCGCGGATCGAGGACCAGGGCAACGTCAAGGTCATCGGCGTCGGGCACCAGCTGGCGGCCGGCGTGCGCGCCGGCGCCATCAACGACATGGAAGCGGCCGAGACCTCCATCGGCGCCGCCGTTCACGCGGCCGAGCAGATGGCCGGCGAGACGATCCGCGACGTGGTAGTCAACGTGTCGGGCGGCCATCCCGTGTCGCACACCTTCAACGCCGAGGTCTCGGTGTCCGGCCAGGAGGTGACCGACGGCGACCTCAGGCGCGCGCTGGCGCACGCCCGTGCCTTGCAGGTCGGCGCCGATTCGACGCTGATCCACGCGCTGCCGGTGGGGTTCTCGCTGGACGGCAACCGCGGTATCCGCGACCCCAAGGGCATGTACGGCGACCGGCTGGCCGTGCACGTCCACGTCATCACCGCCGCGGCCGGCGCGGTGCGCAACCTTCAGACCTGCGTGGCGCGCTGCCACCTGGATATCGAGTCCATGGTGGTCAGCCCCTACGCCTCGGCGCTGGCCACCCTGGTCGAGGACGAGATGGAGCTGGGCGTCGCGTGCATCGACATGGGCGGCGGCACCACGACGATTTCGGTCTTTTTCGAGGGTCAGATGGTGTGGACCGACTGCATCCCGGTCGGCGGCAGCCACGTCACCAACGACATCGCCCGCGGCCTGACCACCCCCGTCGTCCACGCCGAGCGCATGAAGACGCTGTACGGCAGCGCCATGGCGAGCGCGGCGGACGAACGCGAGATGATCGACGTTCCCCAGGTCGGCGAGGAGGAGCGCGCGTCGGGCAACCACGTGCCCAAGTCGCTGCTGGTCCGCATCATCCAGCCGCGCCTGGAAGAAATCTTCGAGCTGGTGCGCTCGCGCCTGGAGCAATCGGGCTTCGCCAAGCTGGCTGGACGCCGCGTCGTCCTGACCGGCGGGGCCAGCCAGTTGCCGGGAACGCGCGAGCTTGCCCAGCTCATCCTCGACAAGCAGGTCCGGCTCGGCCGGCCGACGCGCATCGGCGGCCTCGCCGAGGCGAACGGCGGCCCGGCCTTCTCGACGGCCGCCGGCCTGCTGATCCATGCCGTCCGCCACCCAACCGAACTGCCGGTCAGCGCCCACGAGGCCATGACCGGCGGCGGCATCTGGGGACGGGTCGGTTCGTGGCTGCGGGAGAACCTGTGATGGGATATCCCAAAGACGTTTCACCGCCTAAAACCCCGCCGGAACCAACCGGCACCGAGAGCGACAGAGCTAACGAACGAAACCAAGGAAGGCTGAGGAGAGGCTAACATGATCAACGTCAGCATCCCCCCCATCGAGACCGAGCTGAAGCCGCGCATCACCGTGTTCGGTGTCGGCGGCGCCGGCGGCAACGCCGTCAACAACATGATCAAGTCGAACCTGGAAGGTGTGGACTTCGTCGTCGGCAACACCGACGCGCAGGCGCTCAAGGGCAGCCTTTGCGAGAAGCGCCTCCAGCTCGGCACCACGACGACGCGCGGTCTGGGCGCGGGCTCGAAGCCCGACGTCGGCCGGGCCTCGGCCGAGGAGCAGGTCAACGAGATCGTCAGCTATCTCGAAGGCTCCAACATGGTGTTCATCACCGCCGGCATGGGCGGCGGCACGGGCACCGGCGCGGCTCCGGTCATCGCGCGCGCGGCGCGTGAGCGCGGCGTGCTGACCATCGGCGTGGTGACCAAGCCCTTCCACTTCGAAGGTGCGCACCGCATGCGTCTGGCCGAGGCCGGCATCGCCGAGCTTCAGCAGTACGTCGACACGCTGATCATCATCCCGAACCAGAACCTCTTCCGCATCGCCAACGAGAAGACCACGTTCGCCGACGCCTTCAAGATGGCCGACGACGTGCTGCACTCCGGCGTGCGCGGCGTGACCGACCTGATGGTCATGCCCGGCCTGATCAACCTCGACTTCGCCGACATCCGTTCGGTGATGACCGAGATGGGCAAGGCAATGATGGGCACCGGCGAAGCCATGGGCGAGCGCCGCGCCATCGACGCCGCCGAGGCCGCCATCTCCAACCCGCTGCTGGACGACGTGTCGATGAAGGGGGCGCGCGGTGTCCTCATCAACATCACCGGCGGCTACGACATGACCCTTTTCGAAGTCGACGAGGCGGCCAACCGCATCCGCGACGAGGTCGACCCGGAAGCCAACATCATCTTCGGCTCGACCTTCGACAGCTCGATGGACGGCACCATGCGCGTGTCGGTGGTCGCCACCGGCATCGACGCCGCCTCCATGGCCCACCCGCGCCCGTCCGCGCACCCCGTCAACCTTTCGGTGGTCTCCGACCGCACGCGCAAGCCGGGCGTCGCCATGCCGGGCCTGGGCGCCACCGCCCCAGCCGCCGTCAGCGGCATCGCCGGCCTCGCCACCGCGGCGCCGATTCCCATGCCGGCCGCGGCCACCGCGTCGGCCCTGAAGACGCAGCCGGTCACCACCACGGCGACCGCGTACGCCATGGAAGCCCCGGTCGCCCAGCCGGCCGCCCCGGTTGCCGCGCCGGTCGCCGAAGCCGCTCCGGTCGCCTACTATGAAGCTCCGGTCGCCACGGCCCCGGTCGCCGAGGCCGCTCCGGCTCCGGCTCCGGCGCCGACGCACGCTCCGGCCGGCTCGCTGCACGCCGAACGCCGTGACGGCGCCTTCATCCCGCCGAAGGCCGTCGACCCCGGTCCCCGCCCGATGACCGCCGGTCCCGCCCCGGCCGTCGCTCCGCCGATCGCCGACACGCCGGACGCCCAGGCCAAGAAGCGCATGTCGCTGTTCGGTCTGGTCACCGGCCTCGGCCGCGGCCGCAAGGACGAGCCGGCGCCGCAGGTTCCGCTCGCGCAGCCCCAGCCGCAGATGCAGCCGCAGCCGCAGATGCAGATGGCGCCGCAACAGCCGCAGCAGCCGGTGGCCGCCCCGCAGCCGCAACAGCCGAGCCTCGGCATCCAGGCTGCCCCGCAGCCGAAGATGCAGGCGACGGAGGAAGACGTGCTGGACATTCCGGCCTTCCTGCGCCGTCAGGCGAACTGAGGACGACCAAGTAAAGCACCCCGCCGGCACTGGTCTTCCAAAGGCCGGCGGGTCCTCTCGGAACCTTCCTTGACTTGCCTCCGGGGTGCCCCGCGCACCCCGGAGGTCCCTTTGTCACGTCTGGTTCTTGCCCTGGCCGACCGGCCTAGGCCGATTGCAACATTCCGTAATAAAGAGTGATTTGTCCTGGTCGGGGTACGGTGCTAGGTAGCATGTGTGGTTTTTTGCCAAGTCGTTTTGTTGCCGTCGCGAACATACCGTGAGCAGTTCGGTGAACAGAATCGGCGGCAGCGCCCACGAACGAGACCAGCTCAGGACGTTGCCGTGACTCACATCGGTGGTAATACGGACGGAATGTTTCAGCACACGCTGAAGTCTGTCATTCGCTGCACCGGCATCGGCCTGCATTCCGGGGCCTCGGCCACGCTGACGATTTCGCCTGCGGCGCCCGAAGCCGGCATCACCTTCATCCGCACCGACAAGCGTGGTTTCGCCGCGCGCATTCCGGCGACCTACGACAACGTCGTGGACACCCGCCTGTGCACCGTGCTCGGCAACGCCGAGGGCACCACGGTCGGCACGGTGGAGCACGTCCTGGCGGCGCTGGCCGGCTGCGGCATCGACAACGCCATCCTCTCCATCGACGGCCCGGAAGTGCCGATCATGGACGGCAGCGCCGCGCCCTTCGTGGCCGCGATCGAGCGCGCCGGCCGGGTCGAGCAGAACGCCGTTCGCCACGTCATCCGCATTCTCAAGCCGGTCACCATCGGTTCGGGCCGCACCACGGCCACGCTGATGCCGTCGCAGAGCGCGGTATTCAGCTTCGAGATCGACTTCGACAGCGCGGTGATCGGCCAGCAGACCGGCCATTTCGAGCTGTCCGCCGGCCACTTCGGCCAGGAGATCGGCGCCGCCCGCACCTTCTGCTTTCTGCACGACGTGGAAGCCATGCAACGCGCCGGTCTGGCCCGCGGCGGCTCGCTCGACAACGCCGTCGTCGTCGACAAGGAGCAGGACCGCGTGCTCAACGCCGATGGCCTGCGCAGCCCGGACGAGTTCGTCCGCCACAAGATCCTCGACGCGGTGGGCGACCTGTACCTCGCCGGTGGACCGATTCTCGGCCGCTACCACGGCAGCCGCGCCGGTCACGCGATGAACAACCAGTTGCTGCGCGCGCTGTTCGCCGACCGCTCGGCGTGGTGCTACGACACGCCCGCCGCCATGCTGCCGTCGGGCTGGTGCGCTTACGAGCCGCGCGCCGTCGCCTGAGCGTTCCTCCGGTAGTTTTCCAGGCGTTGGGCCAGCCTGGAACGCCCTCCCCTCCCTGGGGAGGGCGTTTTGTTTTGTGCGAACCCCCTGCCCTGCCCGACAGTCTGTCGCAGGAGTCGCGCGTTCCGCCCTCCCCTGCCGCGCCGTGCCGGTCAGAATCGTACAAAGCCCCCTCCCCTGCTGGGGTTGCGTAACCGCGACGCGCACCACACATGGGATTCCAGCGCAACGAAAATCTCTGAAACATTGAATTTTATCAATTGCTTATAGAGGTTTTCTTATGTCATATCTCAAAAGAGGAGGCCGGCGTCCCGCCATGATCATTCCGGCACGGCAGCCTTTCTCCCCTCCCCGACTGATCCGACTTGCCGCGCCCGCGCTCGGGCGTGCTATATAAGGCCACCATTTCACGGTCCTAAGACGACGATGCCCTCCCCTCGCCTTCTCCGCACGCCGGTTGCCGCCCTCCTCCTCGTGTCCGCGCTCGCGGCCTGTTCGTCCGACAAGGACGACCTCGCCTACGTCGAGCGTCCGCCCGAGCAGATCTTCGATGAGGCGGAAGCCAACATGAAGAAGGAGAATTACAAGACCGCCGCCAAGCTGTTCGACGAGGTGGAGCGTCAGCACCCCTACTCGGCCTGGGCGACCCGTGCCCAGCTGCGCGCGGCCTACGCGCACTATGAGAACCTGAAGTACGACGACGCCATCCTGGCGCTCGACCGCTTCATCCAGCTGCACCCCGGCAGCCCGGAAGTCGCGTACGCGTACTACATGCGCGCGCTGAGCTATTACGAGCAGATCACCGACGTCGCCCGCGACCAGCGCATGACGCGCCGCGCGCTGGATGCGCTGTCCGACGTGGTGCGCCGCTTCCCGGATACGCCCTACGCCCGCGACGCGCGCATCAAGATCGACCTGACCAACGATCACCTCGCCGGCAAGGAGATGGAGATCGGACGCTTCTACATGCGTCAGGCGCAGTACACGGCGGCCATCAACCGCTTCCGCACGGTCGTGGAGCAGTACCAGACCACCTCGCACACCGCCGAGGCGCTGCACCGGCTCGTCGAATGCTATCTGGCGCTCGGCGTCAACGACGAGGCGTCGACCGCCGCCGCCGTCCTCGGCCACAACTTCCCGGGCAGCGAATGGTATCAGGACAGCTACGCCATGCTGGTCGAGCACAAACTGCAGCCGGAGCGGAACACCAAATCGTGGCTCAGCAAAGCCTGGAACTCCCTGTTCTAGGGCGGTCCTCCCTCGCCGCGCTGACGATCCGGGACGTCGTCCTGATCGAACGGCTGGCGCTGTCCTTCCGTCCCGGCCTGTGCGTGCTGACCGGCGAGACCGGCGCCGGCAAGTCCATCCTGCTGGATGCGCTGGGGCTGGCGCTGGGCGCGCGCGGCGATTCCTCGCTGGTCCGCCACGGCGCCGAGCAGGCCTCCGTCACCGCGGAGTTCGACCTGTCCGGCGACCACCCGGCCTTCGCCATCCTGCGCGAGCAGGGGCTGGACCCGGATGAGCATCTGGTGGTCCGCCGCACCGTCAGCGCCGATGGCCGCTCGCGCGCCTGGGTCAACGACCAGGCGGTCGGCGTCGGCCTGCTGAAGCGCCTGGGCGAGGAACTGGTTGAGGTGCACGGCCAGTTCGAGACGCACGGTCTGCTCAACCCCGCCACGCACCGCAGCGTGCTCGACGCCTACGCCGGCCTGGACGGCAAGGCGGCGCACGTCGCCGCCGCGCACCGCGCATGGCGTCAGGTCGAGGACGCGCGCGCCAACGCGGCCGGCGAAATTGCCCGCGCGCGCTCTGAAGAGGAATATCTGCGCCACGCCGTGGCCGAGCTGGACGACCTCGCCCCGGTGCCCGGCGAAGAGGAGCAACTGGCCGAGACACGCGCCGTGCTGATGCACCGCGAGAAGGTCGTCGAGGCGATGAACTCCGCCTACGCCGAGTTGTCCGGCGACCGCGGCGTCGAGCGCTCGCTGGCCTCGGCTTTGCGCATTCTGACGCGCATCGCCGAGAAGGCCGGCGGCAAGCTGGACCAGACCATCGCCGCGCTCGACCGCGCCGCCGCCGAGGCGTCGGAGGCGGTCAACGCGCTCCAGGCCGCGTCGAGCGACGTGGACATGGACCCGGCGGCGCTGGAAAAGCTGGAGGAGCGCCTGTTCGCGCTGCGCGCCGCGTCGCGCAAGCATGGCGTCGCGGTGGACGGGCTGGCGGCGTTGCGCGACGACATGGCCGGCCGATTGGCGCTGATCGAGGACCAGGGCGACCTGCTCGCCCGCCTCGCCAAGCAGGCGGAGGCGGCGCGCGAGACCTACCGCACCGCCGCCGAGGATCTCAGCAAGGCGCGACAGAAGGCCGCCGGCCTGCTCGACAAGGCGGTGGCGGTCGAGTTGCCGCCGCTGAAGCTCGACAAGGCCAAGTTCCGCACGCTGGTCGAGCCTCTGGGCGACGCCGATTGGGGGCCGGCCGGCATGGACCGAGTCGCCTTCCAGGTCGCCACCAACCCCGGCGCCCCGCCGGGGGCGCTCAACAAGATCGCCTCGGGCGGTGAACTGGCGCGCTTCATGCTGGCGTTGAAGGTGGTGCTGGCGCAGACCAGCACGGTCGGCACGCTGGTTTTCGACGAGGTGGACACCGGCATCGGCGGCGCCGTCGCCGCCGCGGTCGGCCAGCGGCTGGAGTCGCTGGGCCACGGCCTTCAGGTGCTGGTGGTGACGCACAGCCCGCAGGTCGCGGCGCGCGGCTCCGTGCATTTGAAGGTGCAGAAGGCGGTCAAGGGGCAGATCGTGACCACCGGCGTCGCCGAACTGGACGGCGACGAGCGCCGCGAGGAGATCGCCCGCATGCTCTCCGGCGCCACCGTCACCGCCGAGGCGCGCGCCGCCGCCGACAGCCTGATCGCCGGGCGCGGGTAGGAAGCGCATCATGAGCTGGCACACGCTCGGTCTGTTCCTGGTCACCACCTTCGTCGTCTCGGCGACGCCCGGCCCGAACATGCTGCTCGCCATGAGCGTCGGCCTGCGCTTCGGCGTGCGTCAGGCGGCGTGGGCGGGGTTCGGCATGGTGGCGGCGCTGACCGTTCTGGCTACGGCGTCGGTGCTGGGCCTGGGTGCGGTGCTGGCCGCCTCCGAACCGGCTTTCCTGACCATTAAATGGCTGGGTGTCGGCTATCTCGCATGGCTCGGCTACAGCACATGGCGCGCTCCGGTCGAAGCCGTGCGCCCACGTGACGCCGCGCCGGGCGACGCCGCACCGGCCGACGCGGCGGGCTCGGCCGGGCGCCTGTTCGTGCGGGGCGCGCTGGTCGCCTTCAGCAACCCCAAGGCGCTGGTGTTCATGGCCGCGCTGTTCCCACAGTTCATCGAGCCGGAACGCCCGCTGCTGCCGCAGCTCACCGCCCTGGTCGCCGTGATGGCGGTGATCGAGTACGGCTGGATCATGACGTACGCGGCGGGCGGCCAGACCATCGCCGCGCGCCTGTCCAGCACCTCGGCGGTGCGCAGCCTGAACCGGCTGAGCGGCGGCCTGATGATTGGCGCGGGCGGGTTGCTGGCGCTGGCCCGGCGAATCTGAGTGGGGCGGTTGTCTCGGGCGGGGAGAATTGCTATCTTGAAGGAAGCCGGGGGTGCTCGTAACACCCCCGGCCACCTCTAGCGTCGCGTTAAGGTGATGCGGATCTTGATCCGCCATCCCCGGAAACGAAGCTCGAGAGAGAAGATGGGGTCTTCCATCTTGTTCTCCCTTGATTGCCGGCCGGGTCCATTCCCGGCCGGCATTCCATTTCAGCACAGCGGGCGCGAATTGCACACCATCGCGTGTGTGCGGCATAACACGCACACGCCGCGGGATGCCTATCCAACCACCTTCCACGGCCCCCAGGCGCCCATGCGCAGGCCGACCTGGTATCTGGTGAAGGGGATGGGGATCGCCACGTCGCGGGGACGGAAGAACAGCAGACGCCGCGGGGTGTCGGCGGCGGCGAACTCCAGGCGGGCGCCCTTTGGCTGCTCGTCGAACTCGTTGCTCATGACCTGCCAGACTTCCAGGCCGTCGCCGTAGTTGCTGACCTTGTACTGGCCGCAGCGCCACTCGGCGCTCTCGCCGACGCTGCCTTTCACGACCTTGCGGTCGCCCTCCATCTCCACCGAGCCGATGCCGGCCGCCTCGCCGCCCACCGACGGCCCCTGCGTCTCGGCGCGGAAGCCGAGGCTCAGCCAGGAGATGCGGGTGCGCGGGATGAGGCTGCGCACCAACCGCGCGTCATCGGCCGAAAAGCGCTCCGGGTCGTCGTAGAGGATGCGGTCCAGCGCAGCGGCCACCAGCATGCGCTCGTCGATGGTCAGGGGCTTGACGGGAGGGCTGGGCATGAAGGATCCGTAGCGTCGTCACAGGCGGTCGTGCCAGTGTTGCCCCAACACCAGCGCTTCCGCCAGTCCTCCGTTTCGCCCCGTCTCAGCAAGCCGAGCCGCACCATGACCGACCTCTTCGCCACGCCCGCCACCCTGCGCGCCACCCCCGTGGAGGCGCTGACCCTGGAGCAGGCGCAGGCTGAACTGGCGGCGTTGGCGGCGGAGATCGCCCACCACGACCGGCTCTATCACCAGCAAGACCAGCCAGAAATCCCGGACGCCGAATACGACGCGCTGGTTCGCCGCAACGGCTCCATCGAGGCGCGCTTCCCGGAACTGCAACGCGCCGATTCGCCCTCGCTGCGCGTCGGCGCGGCCCCGGCGGCGGGGTTCGGGAAGGTGCGGCACGCCGTGCCGATGCTGTCGCTGGGCAACGCCTTTGCGCCGGAGGACGCCGCGGAGTTCGTGGCGCGCATCCGCCGCTTCCTGGGCTGGGGCGAGGACACGCCCATCGCCTTCGTGGCCGAGCCGAAGATCGACGGGCTGTCCTGTTCGTTGCGGTACGAGGACGGGCGGCTGGTGCTGGCCGCCACCCGCGGCGACGGTGCGGAGGGCGAGGACGTCACCGCCAACGTGATGACCATCAAGGACGTGCCGAAGATTCTCAAAAAAACGAGAAGGCCCTCCAGCACGCCGTGGGCAAACAAGCGAAATGTCAGAAAGCCCCCACGGGCCGAACGAAAGAATGTAAGATTCCTCAGCACTCCGATTAGCGCTGTGCCTATCCCGCTCCATCCCACACAAAAGGTGCTGAAGTCCAAAGCTGTACCACTTCTCATTCCCGCCGTGCTGGAGGTGCGCGGCGAGGTGTACATGAACCGCAACGAGTTCCTGGAGATGAACCGCGCCCGCGCCGACAAGGGTGAGCCGCTGTTCGCCAACCCGCGCAACGCCGCCGCCGGCTCCTTGCGCCAGCTCGACCCGAAGATCACCGCGGCTCGGCCGCTGTGCTTCTTCGGCTACGCGCTGGGCGAGGTGTCGGAACGCATTGCCGACACCCAGTGGGGCATCCGCGAGCGGCTGAAGGACTGGGGCTTCGCGCTGAACCGCCCGGCCGCGCACGTGGACGGCGTGGAAACGCTGCTGCACTATTACGAGCAGGTCGGCCAGCGGCGCTCGTCCTTGCCGTTCGACATCGACGGTGTCGTCTACAAGGTGGACCGGCTGGACTTGCAAGAGCGGCTGGGCTTCGTGTCGCGCGCGCCGCGCTGGGCCATCGCCCACAAGTTCCCGGCCGAGCGGGCGCAGACGCGGCTCAAGGGCATCACCATCCAGGTCGGCCGCACCGGCGCGCTGACCCCAGTGGCCGAGTTGGAGGACATCACGGTCGGCGGCGTCGTGGTCAGCCGCGCCACGCTGCACAACGAGGACGAAATCGCCCGCAAGGACATCCGCGTCGGCGATTTGGTCGTCGTGCAGCGGGCCGGCGACGTGATCCCGCAGGTGGTCAGCGTCGTCGAGTCCCAGCGCCCGGCCGATACCGAGCCCTACCGCTTCCCCGACCACTGCCCGGAGTGCGGCAGCCTCGCCGTGCGCGAGGAGGGCGAGGTGGTGCGGCGCTGCACCGGCGGCCTGATCTGCCCGGCCCAGGCCAAGGAACGCCTGCGCCACTTCGTCAGCCGCAACGCCTTCGACATCGAGGGCTTGGGCGAAAAAATCATCGAGGAATTCTGGGACGACGGTCTGGTCCGCTCGCCCGTGGACATCTTCACGCTGGAGGAGCGTGCGCGCGACGGCGCCATTCAGATCCTCGGCCGACCGGGCTGGAAGGAGAAGTCGGTCGAGAACCTGTTCAAGGCGATCAACGAGCGCCGCAACGGCATCGATCTGCACCGGGTGATCTTCGGCCTGGGCATCCGCCATGTGGGCGAGGTGACGGCGCGCGCGCTGGCCCGGCACTATGTCTCGCTGGACGCGTGGCTGGCGGGCATGGACGCCGCCGTCGCAGCGATGCCGGGTGCTGCGTGGCGCCAACTGACGGCGCTCAAGGGCGTCGGCCCGTCGACGGTGTCGGCGCTGCTGGCGTGGTTCGCCGATGCGGAGAACATCGCCAAGGTGGACTTCTACGCCAACCAGCCAGCGCTGCGACTGGAGACGGTGATCGGCATGCTCGGCATCAAGGACGTCAAGAGCAACGCCGCCAAGGCGCTGGCCGAGCACTACGGCACGCTGGAGGCGTGGCGCGACGCCATGGTCGGGGCGGCCCGCGAAATGCCGGGCGAGGCGTGGAACGCGCTGGTCCGCGTGCCCGACGTGGGCGAGGTGGCGGCGGAGGAGATCGCCGGCTTTTTCCTGGAGGAGCGCAACCGCGCGATCATCCAGGGCTTGCGCAAAGCCGGCTTGCGGGTGCTGGACGCCGAGCGGCCGAAGGCGGGAAACACGCCGGTGGCCGGCAAAACCGTGGTGTTCACCGGCACGCTGGAAACCATGACCCGCGAGGAAGCGCAGGAGCGCGCCCAGACGCAGGGTGCCAAGGTCACCGGGTCGGTGTCGAAGCGCACGGACTACGTGGTGGTCGGCGCCGACGCCGGCAGCAAGGCCGCCAAGGCGCGTGAACTGGGCGTGACGGTGCTGAGCGAACGGGAATGGCTCGACCTGATCGGGGGATGACCGGTCGGATCGAAACGCGCTAAGACGCCGCGAAGTAGTGCCCGACGAGGCGGCGCAGTTCGCCTTCCACGCCCGCATCGCCCAACGTGGTCAATCGCGTGTGCAGGTCTTTGGCGATGATGGCGAATTGCGTCAGCATCTCCGGGTCGAAATGCCGCCCGGCGCCGTCGTGTAGGATGGCCATCGCCTGGGCGAAGGGCATCGGCTCCTTGTAGGGGCGGCGGGAGGTCAGGGCGTCGAACACGTCGGCGATGGCGAAGATGCGCGCAACGGCCGGGATCGCCTCGCCCGCCAGCCCGATGGGATAGCCGGTTCCGTCGAACTTCTCGTGATGGCCGCCCACCACGTCGGCGGCGTCGTCCAGCCACGCCGACGAGCGCAGGATGTCGAGCCCATGCACCACGTGGGTCTTCATCACCGTGAACTCATCGGCGTCCAGCTTGCCGGGCTTCAGCAGGATGCGGTCGGGAATGGCGATCTTGCCGACGTCGTGCAGGAAGGCGCCCTTCACCAGCCGCCGGATGCCGGCAGGCTCCAGGCCCACCGCCTCGGCCAGACGGATGGCGAGGATCGTCACGCGGTAATTGTGCGCGTGGGTGTCGCTGTCGCGCTTGGCGATGGCGCTGCCGAGAACGGTGAGGATGTCGATGTTGGCGTCCAGCAGCCGGCGCGACAGGCCCATGACGCCGCGGTTGAAGGCGACGAAGATCGGCAATAGGACCAGCGCCGCCGCCAGCACCGACAGGGTGGAGACGGCGACCACCGTCGCGGTGTCCTTGACGATCTCGCCGGAGCGCTCGGGAGAGAGTTGGAAGACGCTCTCGAAATAGCCGAGAAGCCGGCCCTCCCGGTCGACCATCGCTTCCATCGTCTGGATGAAGAACAGGCCGTCCAGATGGAACCGCTCGTAGCGGAACTCGCCCACCTGGGGAAAGTGATGGCGGTTTGCCGTCAACCGCTCCTCCGCCCATTCGGCGCCGGGTGCCACATACTCGGCACTCTTGGCCTGGGTGGCGTCGTAGAGTTCGGCGACGATGAAGATCCCGTCGGTTTCGGCCCGTCCGGCATCCTTCCGGCTGGTCATGAAGCGGTGCAGGAGGTCGGCGGCCCGCGCGTCGCCGGCTCCGGCAGACAGCGCGTCGCTGGCCTCGGAGAGAAAGGCCGCGGACTCGCGCTTGGCCAGCTCGGACACCCGCGTATCGGCCATTTCCACCTCGACGAGGAAGGCGGCGGTGCCGACGGCCACGGCAAGGAGCAGCGCCGCAAGCGCGACGCGCAGCAGGATCGACCGGTAGGTGGGGAGTGTCATCGGCGGCTCTCTTCGGAGAACAACAGGCGAAACAGGCAACCGCCTCCTGGACGGCCGCCGTAATTGACATCCATGAAGCTGAACCGGGGCTGAATGGGCCGGCTTCGGTTGACCGTGACCGGATTGCGCCCTAGCCTGGGCTCGATCACAGTGGCCGCTCACGCCTTTCACCAGGGGTCGCGACGATGCCATCCGGGCTGAAGCAACTGATGCGGGACCACGGCGTCATGCACGCCGTAATCGAGGCCGTCGAGCGGGAAATCGGCGCGGCGCAAGCCGGCCGGCCGTTCGATGCCGGCCTCGTCGTCCTGGCCCTGCGGTATCTCCGCGACTTCCCGGAGTGGTTCCACCACCCCCGCGAGGAGGTTCTGTTTGCGCGGGCGATCCGCAAGGACCCGCAGTGCGAGGCGCTGCTGGCCCAGGTCATGGCCGAGCACGACCGGCTCCCCCCGTCCAGCCAGCGCCTGCTCGACGCGTTCGAGGCGCTTGCGGCGGAGGCGCGCCCGCCGCAGGACGACCTTCTGGCCGAGCTTCGGCGTTACGTGAGCGATCAGCATCGCCACATCCAGCACGAGAACGAGGACATCTTCCCCGCCCTCTCGGCGCTGTTCGACGAGGCCGACTGGGCCATCGATGCGGCGGACCTGACCGATCCCCTGCACGGCACCCGCGACCCCGGACTGTTCCGCCCGCTGCTGGAGCGGATCGGGGTGACGCGCTGACGGCGTGATTTTCTTCGCCTCCCGATGTCTTGGTGGTAAAAGCCGCCACCGACCCAGCATTCCAGCGGAAACCCAGCCCCCATGGCCGCTCCCAAGCTCTGGCGCATCGCGCTCGCCGTTCCCGAGATCCACGCCCAGATTTTCGCCGACGCGGTGGGCGACCACGCCGACGCTGTGTCGACCTTCGAGCTGGAGGAGAACGTCACCTGGCTGGTCGAGGCGACCGTCTACGGCGAGCCGGACCGGCCGCGGCTGACCGCACGCGTCGCCATCCTGGCCGAGGCGCTGGGCCTGCCCGAGCCGGCGCTGGTCATCGAGGAAGTGCCGGCCATCGACTGGGTGTCGCACAGCTACCAGGGCTTCCCGCCGATCCGCGCCGGGCGCTATTTCGTGCACGGCTCGCACCACGAGGGCGTGGTGCCGCCGGGCTCCATCGGCTTGCAGGTGGACGCCGCCACCGCCTTCGGCACCGGCGAGCACGGCTCGACCAAAGGCTGCCTGCTGGCGCTCGACCGGCTGGCGAAGCGGCTGCGGCTGCCGCGCCGCATGGGTGCGGCGCTCGACATGGGCTGCGGCTCGGGCATCCTGGCGCTGGCGGTGGCGAAGACATGGCATGTGCCGGTGGTCGCCGTGGACATCGACCCGGAGGCGGTCCGCGTCACTCTGGAGAACGCCCGCATCAACCGCCTGCACGCGCTGATCCACGCCGAGGGCGGCGACGGCTACGACACGGGCATCGTCGGCCATAACGGGCCGTACCAGCTGATCACCGCCAACATCCTGGCCCGCCCGCTCGCCCGCATGGCGCCGCGTCTGGCGCACGAGCTGGCGCCGGGCGGCTACGCCGTGCTCGCCGGCCTGCTGGCCCGGCAGGAGCGGCACGTCATCCAGGCGCACCGCACGCAGGGCCTGCACCTCGTCGCCCGCATCCCCATGGGCGAGTGGACGACGCTGGTGATGCGGCGCTGACGGCCTCGCCAATGGTGGTGCCGCGGGGATAGTGCTTGTCCCGAACCCGTGCCGGTTCTAGCCTTTGCCACAGGGATCAAGGGCTTGGAGATGGAACGGTGCAGGACACTCCGCGCGGCTACCGTGGCGACGGGCATCTGGCGGGTTTGCTGAAGCAGGCCGGCGTGGCGCAGACGCCGGACGAGGTGCGCGCCCTGGCGGCCGGCGTGCTGGCCGCACCGCCGGCCCACGACCCCGATGCATGGCTCGTTCTGGTGGGCGAGCGGCTGCCGGCGGACCTCGCCGATCAGCTTCAGGCGCTCAAGGCCGATCTGGTGGACCGCAGGCCGACCGCCGCCCCCGACCACGCCGCGCGCATGTCGGCGCTGCGCGGCGCGCTCAAGCGCCTGGGGCTGGACGGTTTCGTCGTGCCGCGCGGCGACGAGCACCAGGGCGAGTACGTGCCGCCGCGCGCGCAGCGGCTGGCGTGGCTGACCGGCTTCACCGGCTCGGCCGGGCTGGCGGTGGTGGGCCGGGACCGCGCCGCCATGTTCGTGGACGGCCGTTACACCCTCCAGGTCCGCCACGAGGTGCCGGAGGAACTGTACGAGTACAAGCATCTGGTGGACGACCCGCTGGCCAACTGGGTGGCGGGAGCGCTGCCGGCCGGCGCCAAGCTGGGCTACGATCCGTGGCTGCACACCATCGGCTGGGTGGAGAAGACCCGAAGCGCGCTGGAGCGCGCCGGGATCGAGCTGGTCGCCGCCTCTGAGAACCCGGTGGATTCCGTGTGGGCCGGCCAGCCTCCGGCGCCGCTGGCCCCGGTCGTCGCCCATGACCTCGCCTTCGCCGGCACCGCCGCCGCCGACAAGCGGGCGGACATCGCCCGCAAGCTGGAACAGGACGGCATCGGCGCCGCGGTGCTGACGCAGCCCGACTCCATCGCGTGGCTGCTCAACCTGCGCGGCGGTGACGTCGCCTGCACGCCGCTGCCGCTGTCCTTCGCCATCGTTTGCGACGACGGTGCGGTGGACCTGTTCATCGACCGCCGCAAGCTGGCGCCGGGCGTCGAGGCGCACCTCGGCAACCATGTGGCGGTGCGCGAGCCGGCGAAGTTCGGCGCGGCGCTCGACTCGCTGGGCAGCTCCGGCCGCAAGGTGCTGGCCGACCCGGCGACCACCTCGGCGTGGATCTTCGACCGGCTGACGGCGGCCGGGGCGCGGCTGGCGCGGGACACCGACCCCTGCGCGCTGCCCAAGGCCTGCAAGAACGCGGTCGAGCTGGACGGCACGCGGCGCGCCCACCGGCGCGATGGCGTCGCCATGGTGCGCTTCCTGAAATGGCTGTCCGAAGCGGCGCCGAGCGGAGCGGTCACCGAACTGGCGGCGGCCGAGCGGCTGCTGGGCTTCCGCGAGGACGGCGAGCATTTCCGCGACCTGAGCTTCGAGACCATTTCCGGCGCCGGGCCGAACGGGGCCGTGGTGCACTACCGCGTCTCGCCGGAGACCGACCGCCGGCTGGAACCGGGCAACCTGTACCTGATCGACAGCGGCGCCCAATATCTGGACGGCACCACCGACGTCACCCGCACGGTCGCCATCGGCACGCCGAGTCCCGAGATGCGCGAGCGCTTCACCCAGGTGCTGAAGGGCCACATCGCGGTGTCCACCGCGCGCTTCCCGCGCGGCACCAGCGGCTCGCAACTCGACACGCTGGCGCGGCTGCCGCTGTGGCTGGCCGGGCTCGACTACGACCACGGCACCGGGCACGGGGTGGGCAGCTATCTGTCGGTGCACGAGGGGCCGCAGCGGATCTCCAAGGTTCCCAACACCGTGGCGTTGCAGCCCGGCATGATCCTGTCCAACGAGCCGGGTTACTACAAGACCGGCGCCTACGGCATCCGCATCGAAAATTTGGTCGTCGTGCAGCCTTCGACGGCGACGCCCACGGTCGAGCGGCCGATGCTGGGGTTCGAGGTGCTGACGCTGGTTCCCATCGACCGGGCGCTGATCGAGCCGACTCTGCTGACGTCCGTGGAACTGGATTGGCTCGACGCCTACCACGCACGGGTCCGCGACGCGTTGTCGCCGTTGCTCGACGGGCCGACGGCCGAGTGGCTGGCCGCAGCGACGCAACCCGTCGCACGGTGAAGCCCGGTGAAACGCGGGGGTGTGATCGTTGCGTGACGGGCCAAATCGGCCGGCGGAACTAACCCCTTGTTTACCCACCTGCGGCACAGTCGCTCAAAGGGATGACATTTCCCCAGATTTGAGGCAATACAGTCCAGCCAGCACGCGCGCAGGACGCGAGGGCGGGCTGAGCCAACGGAAAACGCGGAGACGCCTAGATGAAGATCCTCGTCGTCGATGATTACGCCACCATGCGGCGCATCGTTCGCAACCTGCTCACCCAGATCGGTTACACCGACATCGACGAGGCGGGCGACGGCGTGTCCGCGCTGGCGAAGCTGCGCGAGTCCAAGTTCGGCCTGATCATCTCCGACTGGAACATGGAGCCGATGACCGGCCTCCAGCTCCTCAAGGAAGTGCGCGCGGACGCCAAGCTGGCCGGCATCCCGTTCATCATGGTCACCGCCGAGAGCAAGACCGAGAACGTGATCGCCGCCAAGCAGGCCGGCGTGAACAACTACATCGTCAAGCCGTTCAACGCCGACACGCTGAAGCAGAAGATCCAGTCGGTCATCGGCGGCTAACCCCGGCGGGCAAGGAGCCACCCGGTGGAGACACTGCCGCAGCTCAGCGACGAAGAGTTCGACCAGATCGAAGAGGCGGTCGCTCGGACGGCGAAGGGGCGTGCGTTCCTGCGCCGCTTCCATCGCCGGGCGATGGGCGCCTCGGCGGAGGAAGTCCGCGGCATGCTGACGGAGTTTCGCAACTCCTGGCAACAGCAGAGCATGGTCGCCGAATCCGCCAAGCACGTGGACGTCCTGCGCCGCGAGCTGATCGAGATGGCCGGCTCCATCGAGACGGCGCGGCGAGAGGTCGCAGCTCTGCGTCCCCCCGATGGGGCCAACGACAAGATCCTGTCGGCCACCAACGAGCTGGACGCCATCGTCATCTCCACCGAACGGGCCTCGTTCGAGATCCTGAACGCGGCCGAAAAGCTGATGGAGCTGTCGAACAAGCTGCGCGCCGGTGGCGCCGACGGCGGCCTGTGCAACGAGATCGAGGGGGAGGTGTCCAACATCTTCACCGCCTGCTCGTTCCAGGACCTGACCGGCCAGCGCACCAACAAGGTGGTGAACGCGCTGCGCTACATCGAGCAGCGCATCAACGCCATGATCGGCATCTTCGGCGAAGATGCGCTGGCGGCTATCCGCATCCACCACGAGTCCACCGACACGCGGCCGGACGCGCACCTGCTGAACGGTCCGCAGCTGGACGGCCTGGGCGTCAGCCAAGCCGATGTGGACGGCATGTTCGACAGCCCGGCGGCAGCCCCTGCGGCGGCGGCTTCGGCGCCGGAGCCGGAGCCGGCACCGGCTGCTCCGGCAAAGGCCAGCCAATCGGACATCGACAGCATGTTCGACAGCCCGGCACCCGCAGCGCCGGCAAAGGCCAGCCAGTCGGACATCGACAGCATGTTCGACAGCCCGGCACCCGCAGCGCCGGCGAAAGCCAGTCAGTCGGACATCGACAGCATGTTCGACAGCCCGGCACCCGCAGCGCCCGCGCAGGTCAACCAGTCGGACATCGACAGCATGTTCGACAGCCCGGCCCCGGCTCCGGCCGCCAAGCCGGCGCCGCCCGCGCTCAAGCCGCCCCCGAAGCTGCCGCCCAAGCCACTGGCGTCCCCGGCCAAGCCGGCGCCTAAGCCCACTCCGGCCGCCAAGCCGGCGGCGCCGGCGCCGGCACCCGCGCCGGAGGCCGCCATACCGGCGCTCGATCAGTCGGCCATCGACGCGCTGTTCGGGTGACGGACGACCGGAGTCCAGGAAAAGAACGAGCGCGAAAATGCGCCAGGTTTGCTAGTTTTTCGCGCCGCCGCTGTACCGGCGGGTCAACATCACCACCGGCCGGAGCGCAGAAACCGGGCCACCGGGACGAGAGGCGGGGGGCCTCATGAAGCACAATCAAAAGCCGTTCATGGCCGAGCTGCAGAAATCCCAGCGCAGCAACGGCAACCCCTTCGTCGCCGCCACCGCGGCGGCCGCGGCGTCTCCCATCGCTGCGCTGTCCGGCCCGATCGCCATCGACCAGTCGGAAGTCCTCAAGGCCATCCAGGACGTCGGCGCCAAGATCGACCGCTTCCTAGCGCTGGACATCCAGCAGATCGACCAGATCCAGACCGAGGTCGCCGACATCTCCGGCCGCATCAAGGCCACCAAGGTCGAGATGGCGGCGCTGCGCCACCCGTTGGCCGGCGAGGACCGCTTCATCCAGGCGTCGCAGGAACTGAGCGCGGTGGTCTCCTCGACCGAGGCGGCGACCAACACCATCATGGGCTGTGCCGAGGAGTTGGAAGAGATCGTCAACGAGCTGAAGGCGTCGTCGACCGACGCCTATCAGAAGGACCGCCTCAACGACATGCACGAGGTCGTCGTGCGGGTTTACGAGGCCTGTAACTTCCAGGATCTGACCGGCCAGCGCATCACCAAGGTCGTCCGCGCCCTCTCCTTCATTGAGGAGCGCATCGAGTCGATGATGAACCTGTGGAACCGCCGCGAGTTCGAGGCAATGCCGCTGCCGGCCACCACCACCGCCATGGACGGCGATCTGGAACTGCACGGCCCCTCGGACGACACGGTGGCCGGCAACATCTCCCAGTCGGACATCGACGCGCTGTTCGCGTAGGAGAGCGCCCTCCCCTCACTGCCACGCGGACACCGTGCGGTCGGCCTTCGGGCCGGCGGCCGGCGCCGTCATGGTGTCGATGGCGGACAGAACCTCGCCGGGCACCGCGTAGTGGACCATGTGCCCGACGTTGGGCACGAGGTTCAGCGTGCTGTGCGGGATCTCCGTATGGAGACGGGCCGATTGCCGCGCGACATCGGCGGCCTTGTCCTCGGCCCCCGCCAGGATGGCGACCGGCATCGTCAGTTCCCTGTACCTGTGGTCCACCGCCGCCGCGGCGCCGATCATCATCGCACCGTCCTCGGCCATGGCGCGGATTTGCCAGGGGCGCAACGCCATGGCCGGAGCGAAGGTCTCGATGAAGCGGGCGGGGATGGGGCACGGCGCGAACATGCCCTTGATGAAAGCCGGCAGCAACGCGGCCCCAACGAGCGGCGAGACCGTGTAGCGCAGCACGTCGCCCAGGACCGGGATCGCGGGCGGTGCCGCCAGGGCGACGTCGGCGCGTGCGGTCGGGTAGTAGTAGCCGCCCAGCAGAACGAGGCCGCTCACCGCCTCGGGATGGTCGAGGCCGAGCGCCACGGCCACCATGGCTCCCAACGAGTGGCCGAGGACGACCGGGCGCTCGATGCCCAGCGCGTCGAAGGCGTGTTGGAGAAGGGTCGCCTGCGCCGTGGGTGTCCACACTGTGCCGCGCGGGCGGTCGCTGTAGCCCATGCCGGGGCGGTCGAAGGCGATGACCCGGTGGTGCGTGGCCAGCAGGTCGAGAAGGCCGCTGTGCGCGAAGTCCTCGGCCGAAACGATGTTGCCGTGGATGAGGACGACCGGCGGTCCGGCGCCCTTTTCCAGGTAATGGAGCCGAACGCCGTCGACGTCCACGAACCGCCCTTTGGGAGGGTTCCGCCGCTCGGCCCGGCGCGCCTGATAGCCGTTGATCACCGCGGTCGCCGCCAGCGCCGCGGCGGCGATGCCGATCAGGGTGCCTTTGCGCGACGCCCGTGAACCAACGGAGCCTTGGGTCTGCTGGATTGTCGTCACGGGGACCTCCGGCGTGGGTTTGTGCGTTGCAGCACAGCAGACCGGTTAACCCCTGCGATGCGGATCGGTTCCACACGGATTTTCTGGACGTGCTGCCCGGCGCACAGTTTTCATTCGCACCGAGTACTGCGTTGCTCGCATTTACCTGTAAAACCGCCAACCACAACAACCACAGAGGTGCGACCGGCTGTCGCATTGCGATTCAGTCTCAAATGCAGGCTTCATGCGCGAACGACTTTCATTCTTAGTGTCGAGTACGCCATGGACACCCGCGGGGTTCCAACCACGATAGAGAATGCCGACGCCGCCCGCCGCCGCGCCCCGTTCCGGCGCGGCGGGCGGCTGGTGCGGCTGGGCGCTGCGGCGGAGCGCTTGTTCGTATGGCTGCGGCCGTGGCTGCCGGCGGTGCACGCGGTGATGTTCGTGGGGTTCCTCGCCATCCTATTCGTGCCGCTGCTGTTCGACGATCCGCCGGCCGACGCCGGACCGTTCGACCATGTCACCGTGCTGGCGCACACGTTGCTGTGGGGCGTGTGGTTCCCGCTCGCTTTCCTGTCGGTGGTGTTGACCGGGCGTAGCTGGTGCGGCCTGCTCTGCCCCATGGGCGCCTCGTCCGAATGGGCGGGCAAGGTCGGGCTGAAACGGCCGGTGCCGGCGTGGCTGCGCTGGCCGGGCACGCCGGTCGCCAGTTTCATCCTGGTCACCGTGTGGGGCCAGACGGTGGGCGTGCGCGACCACCCGGAATCCGCCGCCATACTGTTCGGCTCGGTGTTCGCAGCGGCGCTGGTCATCGGTTTCCTGTTCGGGCGCGGCAAGCGCGCGTGGTGCCGGCACGCCTGCCCCATCGGCCTGCTGCTCGGCGTCTATTCCCGCCTGGGCGCCGTCGAGTTCGCGCCGAAGCGCCCGGAGACCGGTGGCGACCGCTGGACGGAAAAGACCGTCTGCCCGACGCTGATCGACCTCAAGCGCAAAACGGAATCGCGCCACTGCATCGAGTGCTTCCGCTGCGTCGGCCCGTCCTCCCAGGGCGGGCTGTACCTGAAGCTGCGGGCGCCCGGCGCCGAGATCGAGACCGTCGCCGCCCACAACCCGAGCCTGTCCGAGGTGCTGTTCCTGTTCATGGGCACCGGGGTGGCGCTGGGTGGCTTCCTGTGGCTGGTGCTACCGTCGTACCAGAACCTGCGCATGGCGGTCGGCGACTGGGGCATCGACCACGGCTGGTACTGGCTGGGCGAGGCGGGGCCGAGTTGGCTGATGGCGGTCTACCCGGAGCGCCGCGAGGTGTTCCGCTGGCTCGATTTCATCCTGATCGTCGGCTACATGCTGAGCTGGCTGGCGGCGCTGACCGCCACCCTGTCGGCCACCACGGCGGCATCCGCGTGGCTGTCGGCGCGGCTGGCGCCGGGGGTGGCTGGGGTGCGGGCGCGCTTCGTCCAACTCGGCTACCAGTACGCGCCGGTCGCCATGGTGTCGCTGCTGCTCGGCCTCGGCAGCGGGCTGTTCGACACGCTGGCCCTGCTGGGCCTAAAGCCGGCGGCGGTGCTCGGTGCCAAGGGCTTGGTCTTCGCGCTGGGCGCCCTGTGGAGCCTGCGCCTCGGCGACCGCCTGCTGGCGGCGCAGGGCGTGCCGGCCACGTGGCGATGGCTCCCGCTCCTTCCCGGTGCGCTCGGCAGTTTCGCCATCGGCGCCGCCTGGTATCCGGCGCTGTTCGGCGCCTGACCTTTTTCACTCGCCCCTTTCTGGAGACTTGCATGATGATTCTCGCACGCCCCATTGCCGCCTCGGTGTTCGCCCTCGGCCTTGCCGCGACGCCGGCGCTCGCGGGTGAGATTCCCATTGGACAGCCGCTCGAAGCGAACGGACTGAACGTCATCGGCGTCTATTTGCAGCCGGTGGTGATGCAGCCGGCCATGGCCGACCAGGACGCCAAGAAGACCGACATCCACCTGGAAGCCGACATTAAGGCGCTGAAAGACAACCCGAACGGCTTCCGCGAGGATTCCTGGGTTCCGTACCTGATGGTGGACTACACCATCGCCAAGCGCGGCAGCGACTGGAAGGCCAAGGGAATGCTGCACCCGATGGTCGCCAACGACGGCCCGCACTACGGCGCCAACGTGGCGCTGAGCGGGCCGGGGCAGTACGACGTGACCTTCCGCATCGCTCCCCCGGCGGGCGGCGGCGAGCATGCGTTCATGCGGCACACCGACAAGGAGACGGGCGTGGCCGCCTGGTGGAAGCCGTTCGAGTTCAAGGGGGATTTCAAGTTCGTGGGGACCGGGAAAAAGGGCGGGTATTGAGCCTGCGGTCTTTCCGCAACTGACGCTGTGCGCACAACATTCACACGGATTTTGGGGATTTGAACACGGATTACACGGATTTTTCTTATTCGTGCGCAGCAGCGGCCTTCGGGATGACCCGACGCCCTGCAAGCATCAAAAAATCCGTGTAATCCGTGCCTCAATCCGTGCAATCCGTGTGAATGTTGTGCCCCCCGCGGGATCTTTCGAACCACGCGAGGCCGCCCCTCACCCACCCTCGCCCGGCCGGAAGGTGGTCGACAGGCGGTCGGCGATGTCGTGCATGCCCTGCTCGCGCAAGATCGCCTGACGATGGCGCAGCAGGCGCTTCGCCAGCGCCTTCTCGGTTTCCACGCCGCCCAGCAGCGTGCCGTCGGCGCCCTTCAGGCGGGCGATGACGGTCTCGATCAGCATCGCCTCGGACTTGGCGTCGCGGCGGTCGAGTGGCTGGTCGCTGTTGAGCGCCGAGCGCACACGCTCCACCAGCACGATCCGGCAGCACGGCGCCCGCCCAGCGGCGATCAGCGCGCCGATGCGGGTGAGCAACGGGTTCACCGGCGCGCCCTTGTCGCCGGGCGGCCGGCCGTACAGCGTGTCGGCCAGCGCGCACAGCCCATCGGCGAGCGTTGGCTGCGCGCCCAGCAACTCCTTCACCACCTCGGCCGCGCCCAGCCCATCGGCGATCACGCCCTCCAGCAGCGCCGACGGACGCTCGTCGTCCGTTCCGGCCATCAGCTTGACCAGCAGGTCCAGCTTGCCGGTCAGCGTGTTGCCGGCGCTCAAATACTGCGTGAGCATGGCGAAGAAGACGAAGTCGTGCTGCTCCGCCCCCACCGCGGCTTCGATCTTGCGGCTGGTCTCGCTCAAATCGCCGTCGTCGAAGGCCGGCAGGCGTTTGCGCTCAGCGGCGAAATCCCGCGCCCGGACCAAGGCCCGATCGACCAGCGCCCGCAGATCCTTCACCCGCGCGGCAACCGCTACCTTCTGGGTTTCGCCGTGGTGACGGGCGACGGCGTGGATCGCCGCCCCCATCAGCGTGCCCTGCTCGTCCAGCCGGCGGGCGTAGCTCCAGCCGTGCAGCAGTTCGGTCGGCGTCACCTGAAATTTATCGAGGAACTGGCGCAACAGGCGGCCGATGACGATGCGGCTCCCGAACCCGTACAGTTCAGCCAGTTCCGTGCAGTAGGGCGCCCCCTCGGCCGTGCCGGTGATGCCCAGCGGCTTGGTCTTCTGCTCCGGCGCCTTGCGGTGGAAGATGGCGGTCTGCAAGGCCATGCCGGCAAGGCTGCGCGACTTGAAGACCTTCACCTCCTGGACGCCGGACACGGTGAGCTGGACGCGGGCGCAGGACAGCGCCGCTTGCTCCTCGGTGAAGGTCGCCTCCATCCGCCAGCGGTCGTCGATGCGAACCTGCACCTCGAACAGGGCACCCTTGAACAAGGCCTGCCACCTCCACAGCTCCGATCGATCCTGAGGCCGAACCGGGCCGCGGATCAACGGGTTTCGCCGCGCCTCTTCAGCCCGGCCCTCAGTCCGCTTGGTCGGCGGGCACGACGAAGGAATCCATCAGCTTCTTGGTGCCGGCCTCGTCGAAGGCGATTTCCAGCTTGTCCTGCTCCACCGCGACCACGGTGCCGTAGCCGAACTTCTTGTGGAACACCCGTTCCCCCTCGCCGTAGGGCGAGGACGGGCGCGGGCGCGCTTCGACGTGGTAGGCGGTGCCCTCCAGCGTGACGCCGCGCGGCGCCGGTGCTTGGCGTTGCGGCTGGCGGAAATTGAAGCCGCCGGACGACTCGCGAGCCCCGCCGCCGCTGCCATGGGAACCAAAGCCGGCGGCGCTCGCCCCGGCATAGAGGCCGGATCCGGCTTCGGCCTCGACATCCCCCGGCGGCAGTTCGTCGACGAAGCGCGAGGGGATGGCGCTCACCCAACTGCCGTACAGGCGCCGGTTGGCGGCGTGGGTCACGTAGGCCCGCTTGCGCGCCCGCGTCAGGCCGACATAGGCGAGGCGGCGCTCCTCCTCCAGGCCGGCGATGCCGGTTTCGTCCAGCGCGCGCTGGTTGGGGAACACGCCCTCCTCCCAGCCGGGCAGGAAGACGATGTCGAACTCCAGGCCCTTGGCGCCGTGCAGCGTCATCAGCGAGATCTGTTCGGAGCCGGCGGCCTCGGCGTTCTCCATGACGAGGCTGACGTGTTCGAGGAAGCCGCCGAGATTCTCGAACTCCGCCATGGCGGTGATGAGTTCCTTCAGGTTCTCCAGCCGGCCGGGCGCCTCGGGGGTTTTGTCCTCCTGCCACATGCGGGTGTAGCCGGACTCGTCCAGCACCATGCGGGCCAGATCGGTGTGCGGCATGGTCAGCGCCAGCCCGCGCCAGCGGAAGAAGTCCTGCAACAGCGTGCGCACGGTGGCGCGCACCTTGGGCTTCAACTCGTCGGTTTCGGTCAGCGCCCAGCCGGCCTCGGTCAGCGACCGGCCCTGCCCGCGCGCCGCCGTGTACAGGCATTGCATCGCCGCCGGGCCAATGCCGCGCTTGGGCACGTTGACGATGCGCTCGAACGCCAGATCGTCGTCGGGGGAGTTCACCACGCGCAGATAAGCCATCGCGTCGCGGATTTCCTGCCGCTCGTAGAAGCGCGGGCCGCCGATCACCTTGTAGGGCAGGCCCAGGGTGATGAAGCGCTCCTCGAACTCGCGTGTCTGGAAGCCGGCGCGCACCAGCACCGCCATATGGCCAAGCGGGACGCCCTGGCGCTGGAGCGATTCCACCTCGTCGCCGACCCAGCGCGCCTCCTCCTCGCCGTCCCAGACGGCCTTGACGCGCACGCGCTCGCCGCCATCGGCCTGCGTCCACAGCGTCTTGCCGAGCCGGCCCATGTTGTGGGCGATCAGCCCCGACGCGGCGGCCAGGATGTGCCCAGTGGAGCGGTAGTTCTGCTCCAGCTTGATGATCTTGGCGCCGGGGAAGTCGGTCTCGAAACGCAGGATGTTGCCGATCTCGGCGCCTCTCCAAGCATAAATTGATTGATCTTCATCGCCGACGCAACAGATATTCTTGTTTCCACTTACCAATATGCGCAGCCACAAATACTGCGCCACGTTTGTGTCCTGGTACTCGTCCACCAGAACGTAGCGGAATTTGCGGTGATATTCGGCCAGCACGTCCGGGTGGTTCTGAAAGACCGTCAGATTGTGAAGCAGCAGGTCGCCGAAGTCGCAGGCGTTCAGCGTGCGCAGGCGGTCCTGGTACTGGCGGAACAGCGCCACCAGACGCCCGCCGGCCACGTCGCCGCCATCGGACTCGGACAGCTTGTCGGGGGTCAGGCCGCGATCCTTCCAGCGCTCGATAGCCCCCAGCACCTGACGGGCCGGCCACTTCTTCGAATCGACGCTCTCCGCCTCCAGCAGTTGCTTGATCAGTCGGATCTGGTCGTCGGTGTCGAGGATGGTGAAGTTGGACTTCAGCCCCACCAGTTCGGCATGGCGGCGCAGGATGCGCGCCGCCAGCGCGTGGAAGGTGCCGAGCCACCAGCCCTCCGGCTCCATGCCGACCAGGGATGCTACGCGCTCGCGCATCTCGCGCGCCGCCTTGTTGGTGAAGGTGACGGCGAGGATCTGGAACGGCATCGCCCTGCGCGTCATCAGCAGGTGCGCCAGACGCGTGGTCAGCACCCGCGTCTTGCCGGTGCCGGCGCCGGCCAGCACCAGGACGGGGCCGTCCAGCGCCTCCACGGCCTCGCGCTGGACCGGGTTGAGGCCGTCCAGGTAGGCGAAGCGGGGGGCCGGTGACATGGCTCCGGCGTGGGGGCCAATGGGCGGGCCGGCGTGGCTCAGCGGGTCGTCGTCGTACGCATCGGTCATGACCGCAGCATATAGCACGCTCGCGCGCGCGACGAAGCCCCCAGGAGCACGGGGCTGACCGAGCCCGAGCACCTCGGCCCTCGGTCATACGCCTCTGGGCGTTCCGGTCGGCCGACACCATTTCCCTTGGCTGAGGGAACCGCACCGCGGATCATAAGACATGCCCGAGGCACCGCATGCATTCCCTCCTGCATCGACCACAGCACGCGATTGTTCACAGTGGTTTTTGATGCATTATTATTCCATTGCATGGCACCAGCGACTGCACGCCGGATGGTTTGTCTTGGCACAGCTTTGGGCATATGCCGATTTCATGCGCAACCTGCCACTTTGGGGAAATTTTCTGTTGTGCGAATCTGGGGTATGGTCACGTCGGAATGTAGCACTCCCGGCACCGATGGGTGGCAACGAGACGACCCCGACGACGTGAACACAGAAAAAAGGCGGGCAGACGACGATGGACCCCGTGAACGTTTTCCTCATCGATGCGAACAAGCTCTTCCGCGAAGGCATGAAGCGGCTGTTCGAGAGTTCGCCGTTCAAAGTGATCGGCGAGGCCGGCAGCCTGCGGGAAGGCCTCCCCGCGGCCGAGGCGGCGGGCGGTGGTCCGGAGTTGATCCTCATCGACCTCGCCAGCGGCGGTGACGACGAAGTCGAAGCGCTGCGAGCGTTGCGCGCCCGCAACCCGCAGATCCGCGTTGTCATCCTGACCGGCACGCTGGACACGCGTCTGCTCTCCGGGGCGCTGGGCGCCGGGGCCGACGGCTATCTGATGAAGGACATCGCCTGCGAGGCGCTGATGCAGTCGCTGCGCCTGGTGATGATGGGCGAGAAGGTGTTCCCCACGCACCTCGCGGCGCTGCTGGTCTCCGGCCGCACCGACGAGATGGGGGGCGAGGCGCCGACCCGCCGCAAGGGGCTGTCGCAGCGCGAGGTGCAGATCCTGCGCTGTCTGCTGAACGGCAACTCCAACAAGATGATCGCCAACCACCTGAAGATCACCGAGGCGACGGTGAAGGTCCACCTCAAGAGCCTGCTGCGCAAGATCAACGCCTCGAACCGCACGCAGGCCGCCATCTGGGCGCTGAACAACGGCATCGGCGACCAGACGGCCGATACCGAGGGGGTCAGCGCCTCCATGGTCTGACGCCACACCCACGCCTGTATCGATACCGGCGCCCCGTGTGCGGGCCGGCCGCTTCGCTGCGGCCGGCCTTTCCTTTTTGCCCCTGGCTTTCCGGCTATATGGGCAGTCCTAGCACCAAAAGCTCA
This sequence comes from Azospirillum terrae, assembly GCF_053470425.1. Classification (NCBI taxonomy): domain Bacteria; kingdom Pseudomonadati; phylum Pseudomonadota; class Alphaproteobacteria; order Rhodospirillales; family Azospirillaceae; genus Azospirillum; species Azospirillum terrae. The sequence goes on from NZ_JBPXMR010000008.1 coordinate 104,292, forward strand.
CTTTACCCGCACACTCCCTCAGCATTAATTGACAAACGTTTTTGATCGGCCGCCCTCCACTCAGGTGTAGCATTGGGCCGCCCCAGAACCGCCAAAGGGCCTATCCATGAACGTACTGATCGCTGATGATCATCTGCTGTTCCGGGACGGGCTGAGGCGGCTGCTGTCGCAATTCAAGGACGACATGACCTTCTTCGAGGCCAGTACTTTCGACGAGGTCAGGGCCTTGACCGACGGCGACACCGATTTCGAGCTGATCCTGCTTGATCTGGGCATGCCGGGATGGACCGGCTTTCACGAGTTGGGCGACATCCACGAGCGGCTTCCGCGCGCGCTGCTGGTGGTGGTGTCCGGTTCGGAGCGGCGCGCCGACCTGCTGTCGGCGCTGGAGAACGGCGCGGCCGGCTACATTCCCAAATCGTCCAGCGCCAAGGTGCTGCTCGGCGCCTTGCAGCTGGTGCTGGCCGGTGGCATCTACGTGCCGACCCAGGCGATCCGCGGCGACTTGATCACCGAACACGACCTCATCGCCGACGACACGCTGACCAATGTCGGCCCCGGCGGCGGCGAACAGCTGACACCCCGCCAGCGCGAGGTGCTGGAGCGTCTGCGCGAGGGCAAGTCAAACAAGCAGATCGCCCACGAACTGGGCCTCACCGAAGGCACGGTGAAGGTCCACGTCACCGCCATTCTCCGCCTGCTCGGCGTACGCAACCGCACCCAGGCGGCGCTGACGGCTCAGGGGATGTAAGGCTTCACACCCCCGCGGCGTCCGCAGCCGTCGCCAGTTCGGCGATGGAGGAGCGGATCAGGTCCTCATGACTCCAGGGCAGGAAGTGGTCGGCGCCGGGCACGTCGACGAAGCGCCGGGCACCGGGGCCGTTCAGCGCCGTCCGCAGGAAGGCGACGTTGGCGAAGGGCACCAGCGGGTCGTCGGTGCCGTGCACGGCGGTCACCGGCACCGCCACCTCGCCAAGCCGCGGCTCCATCAGCGCCAGTTGTTCCTTGAGCGCGATCAGTTCGGCGTTGGAGTTGCGCAGCGCCCGCGGCAGCAGCGGCGCCACCCAGGGCAGCGCCGCCACGCGCTGCATGGGGTGGACGCGCTCCAGCTCGGACGCCAGCGCGGCGCCGGACAGCAGCAGCCCGCCGACACGCTCGGGATGGTCGAGCACGGCCCGCATGGCGACCGGCGCCCCCATCGAGTGGCCGACCAGCAGCGCTCGCCTGCCGCCCCGCCCTTCCAGCAGCGGCGCTATGGCCGCGGCCTGCTCCGCCAGCACCACCGGCACCGCGGCGGGGCCGCTGTACCCGAAGCCCGGCCGATCGACGGCGACGAACTCCAATCCCGGCGGCACGCCGCGCAACAGGCCCGCCCATTCTTCGGCCACGCTCGGGCTGCCGTGCACCAGGACGACGCGGCGGCCGGACGGATCGCCGGCCGCCAGATAGCTGATGCCGCCCAGCGAACGCCGCTCCACGCCGTCGCGCCGCTCGCCGGGCGCCCAGCGCTCGGGCGGCCCGGCAAGCGCTTCCTTGACGGCGCGCAGGGCGTCGCACGCCCATCGCAGGTCGAACTGCAATCTCTCGGTCCGGCTCATGCCCGCCTGTATAGCACGGGCCGGCGCGGAATGGAGGACCAGGGTCCTTGAGTGCCGCGCGCGCCTCCCCACATGTTGGCGGAAGGAGAACATGCCATGCCCTTGCTGAGCCTCGTCCTGAACATTCTGTGGGTTGTGTTCGGCGGCCTGTGGATGGCGATTGCCTGGCTGGTCGCGGCGGTCGTCATGGTCGTCACCATCGTCGGCATTCCGTGGGCGCGGTCCGCGCTGACCATGGCGTGGTACACGCTGCTGCCCTTCGGGCAGACGGCGGTGCGGCGCGACGCCTACGGGCGTGAGGATCTGGGCACCGGCGTGCTCGGCACGCTGGGCAACATCGTGTGGTTCGTGTTCGCCGGCTGGTGGCTGGCGCTCGGCCACCTCATCACGGCGGTCGGGCTGGCGGTGACCATCATCGGCCTGCCCTTCGCCTGGGCGCACCTCAAGCTGGCCGGGCTGGCGCTGTGGCCCATCGGTACGGAGGTTTTGACCAGCGACGAAGCGGAATCCCGCCGACGGGCGGTGATGATGCGGTAGACGATAGCCCCTCCCCGCTCCCGGCGGTTTCAGAGACCCCCGCCGGGAGAGCGACAGGAGGGGCTGAGGGAAAACTTAGAGAACCTCGGTCAGGCTCTCCATCAGTTCCTTTTCGCGATCCAGGACGGCAAGCTCCTCGCCCATGAAGTCGCGCATGGAGACCACGCCCATCACCTTGCCGCTGTGGACGATGGGCAGGTGGCGCAGGCCATTGCCGGACATCTGCCGCAAGGCGTCGCGCACGCTGGTGTCGAGGTCGACGGTGATCGGGCACGGCGTCATAACGTCCGAAAGCCGGGTCTGCTCCGGATCGAGGCCGTTGGCGACGACGCGTTCGGCCAGATCGCGCTCGGTGAAGATGCCCTCCAGGCCATCATCACCGGCGTGAGTGACCACGACAGAGGCGACGTGCGCCGCCTTCATCTCCGTGGCCGCCTGGCGGACCGAGGCGTCCGGCGGCAAGGCCACAACACGACGATTGCTGAGCATCTCCCCGACATTGCGGTGCATCATGGCTGCGTTCCTCTTTTTGCCGGTATAAGGGCTTGACGAAACTGCCCAAAACAGAACCTTAGAGCGCCTGTAGATTTCGCAAACGCACAATATTTTGCTGCGAATGCGAAGACCAGCCAGAAAGACCAAGTCGTGATGAGTCGCCGGTCTTTGACAGCAAAGACTAGCCCGTTTTGAGAACTTGCACGAGTATTCGCACCCGAATGGGAAGCATGGTAGGCATGACCTACCGACATGCGACATAACAGCCCAGCATTGCCATCAGGGGGTGCCGCCGGCTGGCCGTTCCCACGGCGACGTGCGATCACCAGGCAATGTTAACGTTTGCTCAACGGTATTCGACTCACACTGCGGCAAGATTTCGGTTAACGGCGTTTCGCCGTACTGTAAAAGGCGCTGATCGTCATGTCGTGGCTGTCGAAATTTAGCGGCAAGGGCAAGGGCAAGCCCACCTCCGCCGCCACCGCCGTGGAACAGAAACAGCGCCCCGCTGGGCCGCCGCGCGTCCTCATCGACCGGAACGAGTACGAGCCGGCGGAGTTCGCGGTGGGCTCGTTCCGCATCCGGCCCTACGACGGCGACCTGATCGCCAAGCAGCAGTTCGATTTCCGCATCGCCTTCACGCTCGGCGAAGACCACATCGAGTTTGCCTGCCACGGTACGGTGGTGAAGATGGACGGCACCGCCGGCCTCGTCGCCCGCTACTCGCAGCCGCAGCCGTTCTACGAGCGCAAGCTGCTGGATTACCTGCGCGCCTGGAAAGGTATATAGCCGCCTCACCGACACGAAAAAGCCCTCCCCGGCGGCCTGCCGGGGAGGGCTTTTTCGTTGAACGACGATGGCGTCAGACCGCCTCCATCACCTCGACGGTGTGCTGGGCGATCATGCGCTCCTCGTCGGTTGGGATGACGAAGACGGGGATGCGGCTGTCGGCGGTGCTGATCTTCGTTTCGTTGGCGTCATTGGCGTCGGCGTCGAGCCTGACCCCGAGCCACGCCAGCTTCTTGGCCACCCGCGCGCGCACCGGCGCGGAGCGCTCGCCGATGCCGGCGGTGAAGACGATGGCGTCCAGCCCTCCCATGGAGGCGGCCAGCGCGCCGGTCTCCTTGGCGACGCTGTGGCAGAACAGCTCGACCGCCTCGACAGCGTGCGGGTCGGCCGATTCCAGCAGCACCCGCATGTCGTTGGACACGCCCGACACGCCCAGCAGGCCGGACTTGTTGTACAGCAGCTTCTCCAACTCGTCCGCCCCCATGCCCTTGGCGCGCATGAGGTAGATCAGCACGCCCGGATCGAGCCGGCCGGTACGGGTGCCCATGGGCAGCCCGTCCACGGCGGTGAAGCCCATGGTGCTGTCGATGCTCTTGCCGCCCTTGATGGCGCACATGCTGGCACCGCTGCCCAGGTGGCAGACGACGGTGTGTGCGCCGGCCAGCTCCGGGGCCACCTCCGGCAGGCGCCGGGCGATGTACTCGTAGGACAGGCCGTGGAAGCCGTAGCGGCGGATGCCCTCCTCGGTCATCGCCCGCGGCAGCGCGAACGTCTGCGACTGCCAGGGTTGGCCGCGATGGAAGGCGGTGTCGAAGCAGGCCACCTGCGGCAGCTCCGGGTGCCCCTCGGCCAGCGCCTTGATGGCCGCGAGGTTGTGCGGCTGGTGCAGCGGCGCCAGCGGCACCAGCGCCTCCAGCTCGGCGATCACCTCCGGCGTCAGCCGCACGGGGTGCGAGTACTTCGACCCGCCGTGCACGACACGATGACCGGCACCGATCAGCCTGGCGCCGTCCAGGTGCTCCTCGACCCAGTCGAGCAGGTAGCCCAGCAGCGCCGTGCGGTCGCTCTTCTCACCCGGCCCCCAGGCCTTGTCGGCCAGGAGATGCTTGGACGTGTCCTTGGCCTCGAACTTCGGCTCGGTGCCGATGCCGGAGATCTGGCCGTTGATCGCGACCGCGACGTCGCCGCCCGCGACTTCCCGGAACACCGAGAACTTCAGGCTCGACGAACCGGCGTTGATGACGAGGATGGCGTTGCCTTTGCCCGTGCTAACATTGGTCATGCCGGCGCTCCTCACTCGGCCGCCGAGATGGCGGCGCGGCGGCGTGCCGCGGCCACCAGCACCGCGACGGCGCACGACGCCAGACGGGTGCGGACGTTGTCGGCGCGGCTGGTCAGGATGATCGGCACGCGGGCGCCGAGCACGATGCCGGCGGCGTCGGCGTTGGCGAGGAACGACAACTGCTTGGCCAGCATGTTGCCGGCCTCCAGGTCGGGGACCAGCAGGATGTCGGGACGGCCCGCCACCTCGGACGTGATGCCCTTGGTGCGCGCGGCTTCCATGGAGATGGCGTTGTCGAAGGCCAGCGGGCCGTCGAGGATGCCGCCCTTGATCTGCCCGCGGTCGGCCATCTTGCACAGCGCCGCGGCCTGCAAGGTGGTCTCGATCTTCGGGTTGACGGTCTCGACGGCCGACAGGATGGCGACGCGCGGCGTCTCGACGCCCAGGACCTTGGACAGGTCGATGGCGTTCTGCACGATGTCGACCTTGTCTTCCAGCGTCGGGTAGATGTTGATCGCCGCATCGGTGATCAGCAGGGCGCGCGGGTAGGTCGGCACGTTCATCACGAAGACGTGGCTGAGACGGCGGCCGGTGCGCAGGCCCTTGTCCTTGCGGACCACCTCGGCCATCAGCTCGTCGGTGTGCAGCGAGCCCTTCATCACCGCCTCGACCTCGCCCGAGCGGGCCAGCGCCACGCCGGTTTCGGCGGCGGCGTGGCTGTGCTCCACGTCGACGATGCGGCAGTGCGACAGGTCGATGCCGAAGTTCTCGGCGACCGAACGGATCTTCCCCTCGGGGCCGACCAGCACGGGGGCGATCAGGTTGGCCTCGGCGGCCTCGACGGCGCCGCGCAGCGAGCTTTCATCGCACGGGTGCACCACGGCGGTGGGCACCGGCGGCAGCAGCTCGCACTTCTTCAGCATCTCGTCATGCTTGTCGTGACGGATGACCTGCACCTGCGGCAGCTCGTGCGCCTCGCGGCGGACCTTGATGGTCGGCGCGATGACTTCCGCCTGACCGGAGACCACTTCCTTGCCGTCCTGGTTCAGACAGACGCAGTCGAAGACGACGACCTGCTTCTCGTTGCGCTTCTCGCGGGCGGTGACGGTGGCGGTGATGACGTCGCCCACGCCGACCGGGCGGCTGAAGCGCAGATCCTGGCCGACGTAGATGGTGCCGGGGCCGGGCAGCAGCGTGCCGAGCACGGCCGAAATCAGCGAGCCGGACCACATGCCGTGGCCAATCACCTTATGGAACAGGCTGTCGGCCGCGTACTCCTCATCGAGGTGGGACGGGTTGATGTCGCCCGACACGGTCGCGAACAGCTCGATGTCGGACATCGTCAGACGACGCGACAGGCTGGCCGACTGGCCGATCTGGATCTCTTCGAAGGTGACGTTCTCGATCATGGTGGTCCCGTTCTTAGCGACGTCGAACACGGTGTCCATACTAGATGCTCCTGAGGGAAGGCGCTCGGTTTCTTGCTTGCTGCTCTGCGCGACCGGCCGTTCATACCTCAGCACGATGAAACGGTCGTGACAGTCACCCCCTTTTCCACCCGCTGGTGCAGCGCAGCGCACACCGGCCGGCGGGAGGGACAAACCTCGCGGTGCCCGACGATGGAAACCAGCATACGGCACCGCCTTCTGGCAACGTCCGTCGAAAGCCGCTGATATCGCGGTTGGGCGGGAAACATTTACTGCCGGCATATATAAAAAGTCAAGTCACCCGCATCACACTCAGCCCACACAGCAAAGTATTTACCTATCGTTAACTATTTTCATACTGTGACGGATCAACACCGGTGCGGGCCCGCAACACGGCGGATTCTTGCGCGTACGGCGCAAAAATGGCTTTGCTGTTGCGCAGCAAAACCGTGACGCAATGCAGCAATGCTGTCGATGTGGGCTTGCTGTCCGAAAGAGGACACAGGGGCATTGTGCACTGCGACACAATGCAGCAGTCCGATCACGGGGCACGGAGCGCCGCCCCCTCATGGGAATTGCTATTCTTGGATTATCAAACGCAGCATGCAACTTGTTGGAGAATGCACGACCCACCTACAACGAGAGCTGACGCATGCGCTTTTCGCCCCCTTCGCTCGCCTTGCCCCTGAACGACCAGCCAGCGGCGGCCGAGGAGCCCAAAAGTGCCGCACTGCTCTCGTCGGTCTACTACATCGACGGCGTCCTCGCGTTGACCGGCAACGCACGCTGGAACAGGGACGCGGCGTACGGTTCGTCGGTGGCGGTGACCTACAGCTTCATGGACCGGTTGCCCTCCTACGCGACCGCGGCCGACGGCAACCAGTTCAAGCCGTTCAACGCCATCCAAAAGGCGGGAGCCGCGGCGGCGCTCGAGATGTGGAGCGATGTCGCCAACATCTCTTTCACCCAGGTCAGCGACGCCGGTGAAGGCGGCGATATCCGCTTCGGCACCAACTTCCAGGGGCCGTCGGCTGGCTACGCCTACTACCCGTCGTCCGACTGGCAGGGGTGCGGCGACGTCTACATCGCCAACAACCAAAGCTCGGCGCAGGAAACGGCGCCGGGGACCTGGGGTTGGCTGACCCTGGTGCATGAGATCGGACACGCCATCGGCCTGAAGCATCCCGGCAACTACAATGCCGGATCGGCGGCCGGCACTGGCGGCGACCCCCCATTCCTGCCGGCGGCCGAGGACAGCCACCAGAACTCGATCATGTCTTACAACGTGCCGGCCAACGGGCTGAACGCGGCGTCGCCGATGCTCTACGACATCGCGGCGGTGCAGTACCTCTACGGCGCCAACAGGACGGTGCGCACCGGCAACGACGTCTACACCTTCACGGCGCCGCAGCTGTTGACGGTTTGGGATGCCGGCGGCATCGACACCTTCGACGCGTCGGCGCAGTCCGTGGGCTGCCGCATCGACCTGCGCGCCGGCAAGTTCAGCTCCATCGGCGAGGACGCCAACGGCGATCTGGTGTCGAACAATGTCGGCATCGCCTTCGGTACCACCATCGAGTACGCCAACGGCGGGGCGGGCAGCGACACGATCATCGGCAACAACGCCAACAACTTGCTTGTCGGCAACGACGGCGACGACGTGCTGAAGGGCGAGGCGGGCAACGACGCGCTGGTCGGAGGCCGCGGGGCCGACACGCTCTACGGCGGCGCTGGCAACGACGACTATTATGTAGATGCCGATGACGCGATCTTCGATTCATCCGGCTACGACCGCGTCTTTACCACCTCGCGGACGGTCTACGATTACATGTCGGCGAACCGCGCCCTCTTCGGGGTGGAGGAGGTGATCCTCCAAGGCGCCGGGGCGCTCTACGCCGCCAACGAGGAGGAGAGCGACAGCACGGATGGCGGCACGAGCAGCACCGACACCGGCACAGACACCGGCACGAGCAGCAGCACAGACACCGGCACGAGCAGCGGCATAAGCGGCAACGACGATACGGTGAGCGGCAGCGGCAACTCGGACGACATCTCGTTGTCCGGTGGCGGCAGCGACGTGGTCAACACCGGCGGCGGCGACGATGTCATCCGCAACAACGGCTACGGCGACGACACCATCGACGGCGGCGCTGGCAACGACATGGTGCTGGGCGGATCCGGCGAGGATGTCGAACTGGGCGGTGAGGGCAACGACGTCCTGAACGGCGGTGGCGGCGACGACGTCCTCGACGGCGGCGTCGGCAACGATGTCATCGACGGCGGCGTTGGCGACGACCTGCTCTCCGGCGGCGACGGGGCCGACACGCTCATGGGCGGCGACGGCAACGACAGCTACATCGTCGATGATCCGCTGGATGTGGTCATCGAGGATGCAGCCTCCGCCCCCGCGGGCGCAGCGTCGGGCATCAGCCCCCTGCTGCCGGCGCGGCTCAACTCGCCCGGCGATCAGGTGCTCGTCAGCGTCAACTACACCGCGCCCAAAGGCATCGAGATCGTCACCCTCACCGGCAATGCCAACGTGTCGGCCACCGGCAACGAACTGCACAACCGACTGGCCGGTAACAACGGCAACAACGCCCTGACCGGCGGCGCGGGCAACGACATTCTGCTCGGCGCGCTGGGCGACGACGCGCTGTACGGAAACGCCGGCGTCGACACGCTGATGGGCGGCATGGGCAACGATGTCCTGTATGGCGGAATCGACAACGACATTCTGTGCGGCAACACCGGCAACGACATCCTGAACGGCGATGCTGGCAACGACGTCCTGTATGGCGGACGCGACAGCGACCAACTGTTCGGCGGTGACGGGGCGGACACGCTATCCGGCGACGACGGCGCGGACACGCTGTCCGGCGGCGATGGCAACGACGTTCTGTCCGGCGGCGACGGCGCGGATACGCTGTCTGGCGATGACGGGGCGGACACGCTGTCCGGCGACCTCGGCAATGACGCCCTGTATGGCGGGCGCGGCAACGACCAGCTGTCCGGCGGAAGCGGGGCAGACACGCTGTCCGGCGGCCTCGGTGACGATCTTCTGACCGGCGGCGGCGACGCGGACGTCTTCGTCTTCGACGCCGGATCGGGCTCGGATACCGTCACCGACTTCAGCTTCGCGCAAGGCGACAGCCTGCGGATCGTCGGAACGAGCTTTGCGCAGAGCCAGCTCGACATAGCGAGCACCGGCTTGGTGATCCGCACCGAAAACCAGGGTGTCATCACCCTGACCGGCGTCTCGCCGTGGGACGTGATCCTCCACCTGAATGAGGTGCAGAACTGGTTCGTGCCGGGCTGACGGCACAGCTTCGCCCCTTACACCGGCATCGATGTCGGCGCCGGTGCCGGCGAGGCTGCCTCGCCGGCGTCGACGATCAGCGGCATGGATATCGCGAACACCGTCCCATGCCCAACCTTCGAGCGGACGATGATGTGATGGTCGAGGATCTGCGCCATGCGCCGCACGATGGAGAGCCCAAGCCCCAAACCGCCGGTGTTGTCGCCACGGTTGCCGTCGCAGCGGTAGAAATCCTCGAAGATGCGCTGGAGCTGGTCGGCGGGAATGCCCGGCCCGGTGTCCCACACCTCGATGCACAACGAGGCGCCGCGGCGGCGGCAGCCCATCAGAATGGCGCCCGCGTCGGTGTAGCGCAGCGCGTTGACCAGCAGGTTGCGCACCATGCGCTCCAGCAGCACGGGGTCGCTGCGCACGACGGCCGAGGTGCCGACCATGCGGAACCCCAGCCCCTTGCCGGCCGCCTGATCGGCGAACTCGGTCGCCAGCCGTTCGACGATCTCGTTGACGGCGACCTCGGCGAAGCGCGGCTGGACGGTACCGGCCTCCAGCGCCGAGGCGTCGAGCAGCGTGTTCAACAGCGCGTTGCCGGCCGCCAGCGCCTCGCCCAGCTTGCCGGCCACCTCCAGCTGCTTGGGCTCATGAAGGCGGGCCATCAGAATGTGGTGGAACAGGCTCATGGCCTGGAACGGCTGGCGCAAATCGTGGCTGGCGGTGGCCAGGAAGCGCGTCTTGGCCTGATTGGCGCGCTCCGCTTCGGCGTGCGCCTCGGCCAGCGCCTCCTTGATCCGGGTGCTTTCGGTGACATCGATCTCGGCGCAGATGATGCCGGTGACCGCCCCCGTCTCGTCGCGCAGCGGTTCGACCACCAGATCGGCCACCAGCGTGCGGCCGCCGACCGTCACCCGCATCTCCTCCCGCGTACCGACACCGGTTTCCAGCACCGGGCGCTTGATGGAATCGAGCAGCGCCGCGTCGTCGGCGGAGAACAGATCGGCGTGCGTCTGGCCGATGAAGCGATCCACGGGGATGCCCACCTGCGGGTTGTAGACCCAGACGTAGCGCAGCGCGCGGTCCTGGCTGAACAGCGACACCCGCGAATGGCGCAGCGCCAGCCGAAACCGCTCCTCGCTGTCACGCAACATGCGGGCCATGGCGGCGCGCGCCCGCGCCTCGGTGTGGAGCAGCGACTTGGCGCGCGCCTCGCGGCGCAGGTACACGGTCAGCAGCATCGTCAGCAGCAGCCCGACGACGAGCAATCCCACGGCCCCCACCTCGCCCGGCGCCAGCAGCATGGGTTGCGGCACCAGCACCACCTCCCAGCGCCGGCCGCCGACCTCCAGCGACTGGACGATGCGCTGAGCGATCGCCAGTTCCGCCTCGGCCAGCGCGATGAAGGGCTGCGTGCGCTCGGGCGTCGGGAAGACCGAAAGCAGGCGCTGCCCCTCCGGCGCCGCCGTGTCCAGCAGGTAGGTGTCGCCGCGCGCCGGGCGATGGCTGCCCAACGCCTCGGCGACGAGGCGGTCGAAGCGGAACTCCGCCACCAGAAACCCGGCGGCCGTGACGCAGCCGACGCTGGAGTTGTCGGGCTCGCCGAACTCGCCGTAGACGGGCATGTAGAGAATGTGGGTGCGCGCCTTGCCCCCTGCGGCCGGCTCGCCGACGGTGGCGGTGATGTGGCCGCTGGCGCATGCCGCCTCCAGCACCGCCCCCCGCCCGGGCAGCGTCGCCAGATCGAGCCCCAGTTCAGCCTCGCCACCAACGTCGCCGCTGCGGGGCCGCGGCTCCAGATAGGAGACGACGAAGTGATCGCCGCCCGGCGGCGTTTCGGCCCAGCCGTCATGGGTCGAACCATCACGGGCATGCACCTGGAAGTCCGAATACCCCTGGGCGCGCGCGTCGCGCTCGATGGCCGGGAGGTCGTGGTCGGTCACATGACGCACCCAGCCGACGGCGACCAGTTCGGCGAACAGCGGGCGCATGGGCGCCACCGCCGCAGCGAAGTCGTTGCGGGTCATGGTGCCGCCGGCGAACAGCCCGCGCAGCGCGTGCAGCAGCAGCACGTGCCGGTCGGAGCGCTCCTGCAACGACTGCTGGAACTGCACCGTCTGACGGTCGAGCAGCGCGCGGTCGGCCTGGCGTGACGCGTCGCGCAGGAGAACGAAGACCGTGACCGACATGACCACCCCGGCCACGGCCAGAAGGACGATTGCCGGGGAACCGCTCCGCCGCTGCGTAACTCCGAACGCCATGATACCCTGCCGCTCCATCCCGAGACTCTTGGCTCGAGAGCATGGAAATCATACGAGATATCAGAGACACCGCAAGGGAAAACCCAAACATCGGCCAAAGGTCAAAGGACTCGCGCGCACCCACTCAATCCTGAGCATTGAGTTAAAATTTCATTTACCAGGACTTCTATGCGAAACATTACAGGACAGTAACAAAGCAGAGCCTGACAAGCGGAAATTCACAACGGAACCGCTATTATTGATTGCTATGGCCGCAGGCGCTCGCGACCGAGCAGGTTGGCCGCTGCGGTCCGCAGCGCCAGCGGCGCCACCGGCTTGTGCAGCAGCGGGTAGCCGGACAGCCGCGCCTCGCGCAGGCGCCGCGGATCGGTGTCGCCGGTCAGGATCAACCCCGGCACCGCGGCGCCCAACGCCTTGCCGAGCTGCCGGATGGCGACAATACCGTTGGCGGCGCCCTTGAGGCGGAGGTCGGCGATGACGAGGTCCGGCGGCTGAGGGGCGGGTCCCAGCCGCTCCAGCGCAGCGTCGTAGGACTCCGCGCCGATGACCGCGCACCCCCATTGCCCGAGCAGGAGGTTCAGCGCGTCGAGCACCAGTCGGTCGTCCTCGATCACCAGCACGCGCGCCCGGCTGACGTCGGCGTCGCCCCCCTCGTCGGGCATGATTTCCGGAGCGGGGCTCTCGTCCTGATCAGGCACGCGCCGGACCGTGACGGAAAAGTGCGTGCCCCGTCCGGGCACGGAGCCCACGCCGATGCCGCGCCCCAGCCGGTGCGCCAGCCCGCCGGCCAGCGTCAGGCCGAGGCCCAGCACGCGGCTGGCCTGATCGTCGCCCGGCGCCCGTTCCAGTTCGGCGCGCAGCAGGGCGAGTTGGTCCGGCGGCAGGCCGCGCCCGCTGTCCCACACCTCGATGCGCAGCGCGTCGCCACGCCGCCGGCAGCCGAGCAGCACGCGCCCGCGCTCGGTGTGGCGCAGCGCGTTGGACAGCAGCGCGTGCAGGATGCGCTCCAGCAGCGTGGCGTCGGTCTCCACCATGGCCGAGCACGGCTGCACCGAAAAGCGCAGCCGCCGCGCCTCGAAGCGCGGCGCGAAGTCCAGCGCCAGACGGGTCAGGATGCCGTTCATGGCGTGCCGGCCGACCTCCGCCTCCAGCAGTCCGGCCTCCAGCCGCGCCAGGTCGAAATGGCTGTCGACCATGGTCTTCATGGAGTGCACGGCGGCGGTCATGGAGCGCAGCACATCGCGCGCCCCCGGCTCGCCGACGCGACCGTCCAGCGCGCCCATCAGCAACGACAGCGCCGCCAACGGCTGGCGCAGATCGTGGCTGGCGGCAGCGAACAACCGGCTGCCGCGGTCGGCGCTCAGCCCCGGCCCAGTGAAGGCGGTGGCGCCCAGCATACGGATCAACCCGCCATCGGCCAGCCGCCAGTCGCGCTGCGGCATCCCGCCGAGCAGCGCCTCCAGCGCCGCCAGCGGCGCGCCCGGCGCCAGCACCCCGGCCAACGGCGGCAGCGCCGCCGCCGCCTCGTTCCAGGCGGTCAACCGCAATGTATGGTCGAACACAAGCAGCGCGCCGCGCGCAGCTGTCGCGTTGTCCGAGCGTCCCCGCTCCACGATGCCGACGTCATCCGCCACGGATTTCCGCTCCCCTCCGAGCATAAGCTCTTCCGCCACCGTACAAAACTGGCCCTGACAATCCAACCCTGGCCTTCGAACGAGCCTATGACCCGGCAGATGTCTTCCTAAAGTTTTATTCAAAAGCCGAAGACGTCGACGAAAGGTTAAATATTCTTAGCCAAAAAGAAGCAAAACCCCACGGCAAATTGTTTATGAATTCTTCACGAGCGCCCCCGAAGATTGACCGCATGGGCGCTGATTCCGACACCCCTTCGCACCGCACCGCGAGCCCGGACCCAATGGGACCCGGCGGCCTGCCGGCGGCCGTGCTGGCGGCGCTTCCCGATGGCGCCGGCGCGCTGGCGGCCGTGCGGGCGGCGGACGGCTCCGTGGTGGATTTCGAATGGACGGCCGCCAACCCGATGGCGGAGCAGTTGTTCGGCGGCCCGCTCGCCGGGCGACGGCTGACGCGCGACGGCGCTGATGGCGGCTGCCGCGGGCTGTCGGACGCGTTGGCCGCGGCGCTGGCATCCGGCGCGCCGGTGCAGCGCAAGCTGGCCGCCGCGGCGACGCGCTGGCGGGTGGCGGCGTCGCCGCTGGGCGACGGCCTCTGCCTGACGGTGATCGATTTGGGCGCCGGGGACCCGGTGCGGGTGGCGCTGGACCACAGCACCGAGAGCTTCGCCCTGTTCGACGCAGACGACCGGCTGGTGGAGTGCTACGGCCGGCTCAAGGACTTCTTCCCGGAGATCGCCGGGAAGCTGCTGCCCGGCGCCGGGTTCGAGGAGTTGCTGCGCCGCTACCTCGCCCTCGACCCCACGGCGCCGCCGGCCGGGCCGAAGCTGGAAGCGCTGGTGGCGCGCCGGATCGCCCGCCACCGGACGCCGAACGGCTCCTTCACCTTCAGCACCATCGGCGGCCGCTGGCTGCTGACCAGCGAGCGCCCAACCCCGGACGGCGGCATCGTCTGCATCCACACCGATGTCAGTGCGCTGAAGGAGAAGGAAGAGGAGCTGCGCGGCAGCCAGATGGAGGCGCTCGCCGCCAAGATACAGGCCGAGCGCGCCAGCCGCGCAAAGACCGAGTTCCTCGCCCACATGAGCCACGAGCTGCGCACCCCGCTCAACGCCGTGATGGGCTTCACCGAACTGATGATCGGCGAGACGCTGGGGCCGCTGGGCAGCCCGCGCTACCGCGACTACGCACAGGACATACACGACAGCGGCGGCCACCTGCTGGCGCTGATCAACGACATCCTCGATCTGGCGGGCATCGAGGCCGGCACGATGACCCTGCGCGAGGAGATCACCGACGCCGGGGAGGCCGTCGCCCACGCCGCCGCGTCCGTCCGCGCCGCGGCGGCGGAGCGCGGCCTGACGCTGGAGGTGGATGTGACGCCGGGGCTGCCGGTGCTGCACGCCGACGTGCGGGCGCTGCGGCAGATGGTGACGAACCTCGCCAGCAACGCCGTGAAGTTCACGCTGGAGGGCGGGCACGTGCTGCTGTCGGCCTCCACGCTGCCAGACGGCGGCATCGGCATCATGGTGGCCGACACCGGCGTCGGCATCGCCGCCGACGAGCTGCCCCGCCTGCTGGAGCCGTTCGGCCGCGCCGACGGCTACAAGGCGCGAGAGGCGGAGGGCACCGGCCTCGGCCTGCCCATCGTCAAGCGCCTGATCGAGATGCACGGCGGCCGGCTGGAGCTGACCAGCGAGCCCGGCGGTACCACCGCCATCCTTCTGTTCCCGGCGGAGCGCAGCCTGCCCCGCACCCTCTGCCCGCCGCCGGCGCGACTCTACGGCTGATACGGCCGGCGCATGGATGCTTCCATGATCGGCCGGCCGTATCACCCTCCCGCACATTGCTGCGCAATGTACTGCCGGGTTTGAACCGACGGCGCTTGATGGAAGACATCAAGCGCCGTCGGTCTGAGCCATTTTCCGCTTGTCCCGAACCGTCTGCCCGGCGCATGGTGGGGCGTGCGTTCACCCCCCGTTCCCATGGCCACCGACCTTCCCGAGCCCCCGGCCGGCGCCGCATCGATTTTCCGCGGCGTGCGACGCGCGCTGTGCCAGCGCGGCTTCGTCAGCCTGACCGAGTTCCGTCTCGCCAACAGCCGGCGCGCCGATGTGCTGGCGGTGAACGAATCCGGCACCGTGATTATCGTCGAGGTGAAGAGCTCGGTTGCCGACTTCCGCGCAGACCAGAAGTGGCCGGAGTACCGGGACTGGTGCGACGCCTTCTACTTCGCCGTGGATGAGGCGTTCCCGACCGGCCTCATCCCTGAGGACTGCGGGCTGATGGTGGCCGACTCCTTTGGCGCCGCGGTGCTGCGCGAAGCGCCGGAAAGCCGCCTCGCCCCGGCGCGGCGCAAGGCGCTGATGCTGCGCACGGCGCTGGTGGCCTCGGCGCGCCTGCACCGCATCGAGGACCCGCTGTTCATCGCCGACCAGATGGGCGGCTGACGAGCGCACCCGCTACGCGCTACAATCCGCCATCCCCTGCACGCGAGCCGGCCGATGCAACACCCGAACACCACGCCTCACCAGTCCGCCGGGCCGCGGCGGCGCGCCGCGCTGATGGGTTCGGCGGCGCTGGCCGGGCTTGTGGTGGCCGGCGCCGTCTGGCTGGTTGACCGGCCAGCCCTGACCCTGCTGGACGCCAGCACCGAGCGTGGCTTGGGCGCGGGCGTGGCGGTGCTGCGGCTGGCCGAGGCGACTGGGCGGCTGGCCGCCGCGACGTCGCTGCTGGCCGATGCGCGCACCGGAACCGACCGGCTGACCGCCCGCGCCGACCTGCGGGTGCTGATGGGGGAGCTGACCGCGCTCGCCGCCGAAGCCGCCAGCCTGAACCGCGCGACGGCCGAGGGGCTGCGCCGTCCGCTGTCGGGCATGGAGACGCAGATCGGCGACCTCGACCGGGCGGTCGAGGCGCGCATCGCCGTGGACGCCGAGCTGCACAACGCGCTCACCCAGGTGCCGGAGCGCCGCGCCGCGTTGCGCGCTGCGCTGGCAACGGTGAACGCGGAGGCCCTGCAAGCCGGCCCGCGCAACGCCGAGTTGCTGAGCCTGCGCGACGCCGCCGCCGACCGGTCGCAACGGCTGGCCGCCCGGCTGACCACAGCGGGAAACCCGGACCCGGAAATCCAGGAAGCGTTCCGCGCCGACGCGCGGGAGCTGGAAGCACTGCTTGCCCGCCTGCCCATCGGCACCGGGAGCGCCATCCGCTCGGAAGCGGCGCGCCGGCTCATGGCACTCGGCCTGGACACCGGCAACATCTTCGAGCTGCGGTGGGAGCAGGCCAACCTCACCGACCGCATCACCGGGCTGATGCGCAAAGGCCGCGCCCATGCGAACGAGGTTTCGCAGCTGGCCCGGCGGACCGCCGACGGGCTGCTCGAAGCCGTCAGAGCCGACCGCGCCGAGGCCACCCCCCTGCTGCGCGCCGCCCCGGTGCTCGCCGGCACGTTGGCCGGACTGGCGGTTCTGGGAATCGTCGGGCGGCGGGGCACGGCAGAGCCCGCGTCACCGGAACCGGACGCGCCCGAGGAAACACCGCCCGGCCTGCGCATCCTCCTGGCCGAGGACGAGCGCATGACGCAGGCGGTGGCCGCCGCCCTGCTGCGCCGCGCCGGCCACGCGGTCACCGTCGTGGACGACGGCCGCGCCGCGCTGGAGGCGGTGCAGGCGCAGCCGTTCGATCTCGTGCTGCTCGACCTGCGCATGCCGGCGATGGACGGGGTGGAGGCATTGCGGCGCATCCGCGCCCTGCCCGACCGCCGCAAGGCCACCGTGCGCGTCGTCATGCTGACCGCCAGCGCCATGCCCGAGGATGCCGAGCGCTGCCGCACCGCCGGTGCCGACGCGGTGCTGGCGAAGCCGTTGCGCCTCGACGCGCTGCTTCCCGTACTGGAAGGCCGGCCGCCCACCGAGGACGATGTGCCGGTGTCCGACGACGGCGCGCTGGAACAGATGCTCGACGCGCTGCCGGCCGAGCGCGTGGCCGTGCTGATCGGCGGCACGCTCAAGGCGCTCGGCGATTATCGGACGGCGCTGCGCTCGGCCTGGGCCGGGGGTGATGGCGCTGCGCTCAGCGCCATGGCGCACAAGGTGGCCGGCGTCGCCGGGGTCTACGGCTGCCCGGCGCTGCGTCAGGCGGCGCAGGCGCTGGAGCGCGGCATCAAGACGGACGAAGGCGACGTGACGAGCCTGATGGGCGCGCTGGAGGCGGCCTACGGGCCGGCCATCGACGCGCTGGAACGCAAACGCGCGATGCTTCCCAGCCCCGCCGGGGGCGTTTAGGTCCGGTCGCCGGGGGCCAGGGCGACGCAGCGCTGGCCGGTCTTCAGGAGTTGCGTGCAGGCGGTGCGCGCGGCCTTCTCGTCCAGGCCGATCAGGCGGGCGCGATACATCTTGCCCTTCTTGCTGGAAAACTCGACGACGCTCGGCTTAGCGGTGCTCGGCAGGCGCGGCAGCTTGCGCGACACCTGAGTCAGCGCCTTCTGTCCGGCCGCCTTCGACCCGAAGGCGCCGACCTGGACGATCCAGCCCTCGCCGGCACGGGCCGGCGGCGCCGATACGGCGGCGGCGAGCTGCGCCATGGATTGCGGCTTGGGCTCGGCCTTGGCGGGCGCCTTCGCGGCGGCCTTCTTCGCCGCGCGGGGAGCCTGAGGCGCCTCGTCCTCATCGTCGTCGGCCTGAGCTTGGGCCGGAGCGGGGGTGGGCGCCGCCTGCGCCACCACCGGCGCGTCGGGGTCCTGGCCCTTGCCGCGGCGCAGCTTGGCGAAGGAGTCGTCAAGCAGCACGGCCATGCGGTTGTCACGCGACACCGCCGACTTGCCGCCCATCACCACGGCGATCAGCCGATGCCCGTCGCGCACGGCCGATGCCGCCAGATTGAAGCCCGAGGCCACCGTGTAGCCGGTCTTGATGCCGTCCATGCCCTCATAGCGGGACATCAGGCGGTTGTGGTTGTGGATCGAGCGGCTGCCGTACATGAAGTTGCGGCGGCTGAAATACGGATAGTACTTGGGATGATCCTTGAGCAGCGCCTGACTGAGCGCCGCGAAGTCGCGCGCCGTGGTCACCTGCTCGGGGTTGGGCAGGCCGTTGGGGTTGCGGAACACGGTGCGCTTCATGCCAAGCTCGCGGCCCTTGCGGGTCATCATCTCGGCGAAGTGGCTCTCGCTGCCGCCAATGGCCTCCGCCAGCACCACCGCGGCGTCGTTGGCCGACTTGGTGACGAGGCCGAGGATCGCCGTCTCCACCTTGATGGTCGAACCGGCGCGCAGGCCGAGCTTGGTCGGCGACTGCGCCTGCGCGTTCTCGGACACCGGCAGCGCCTGATCGAGCGTCAGCCGCCCCTCGTCCAGCGCGTCGAAGGTGAGGTAGAGGGTCATCATCTTGGTCAGCGACGCCGGCGGGGTCAGGGCGTCGGCGTCCTGCTCGTGCAGCACCTCGCCGGTGCGGGCGTCGATGACGATGGCCTCGTACTTGGCGGCCAGCACCGGGCCGGCGCACAGCATCGCCGCGCAGGCGAACGCCGCTGCCGGGGTTCGCCAGGACACCACCGACGCCGGACCATTCCGCACGGCCTGCACGAACTGCGCCAGAGCGGTGTGAGCGCGGCGCTGCGTCACGGTCATGATGCCCCCGGAAATAGACCTGTTTCGGTCAGTAACAGCGATGGTAAATACGAGCCGAATCAGTGTCTAGCAGGAATTCGTTAATTTCCCGCTTTCGCGTTTTGCCGCCCCTTGTGGCGAAAGTGGGGCACGCTATCCACCGGAGCGGCGCCAGCCGTGTTGTCCCGAGGTAAAGGCCCCACTACATTCGTGAGACCCTTCCAGAAAACAAGGGGCGCGCGATGAGGCTGACGGCAGCAACGAGCCTGGGCTTGGCAATGGCGGGCGCGCTCCTGGCGGCGGGCTGCGCCTCCATCGGACCGACCGACAACCCGGTGGCGCGCCGGCTCACCTGGATCAGCTACGTCAGCGGCGACGATCTGCGCCCGGCCTGCCGCAAGGACGGGCCGGAGCGATACCGCCTTGTCTTCAACGCCGACTTCAACCAGCACGTCCGCACCTACGACCTCACCGCCGACCCGGTGGACGGCGGCGCCACGCTGGAGGCCCACGTCATCGAAGCCACCGACCTCGCCCGCATGGACGCCTCCGACCCGCTGGCCAACGTGCGCGGCAAGACGGGGCAAACCCGCCTGTCGGCACCGCAGTTCGCCGCCTTCGTGGCGTCGCTGGGCGAAAGCGGCGCCTTCGACGGCCTGCCGGACCGGCTGCGCCTGCGCTCCAACGGCATCTACTGGCTGGTCAACGGCTGCCACGAGGGGCGCTGGTTCTTCTCCGCCTACCCGTACCCGGACACCCGCTTCGTCGACATCCGGTTCCTGGAGCCGTTGCGGGCGCTCGACCGCACCGGGGTGCCGTTCCCGCCCCTGCCCGACCCCGCCTGGCAGCCGCCGGAGCGGCCCCGCGACGATCCGGGCGCCGCCTTCCAGCTCGACGTGGACGGCACCGGCGTCATCGGCCCGACGCACCTGTTCGGGCCGTGGACGCTGGCCGACGGAACGCAGGCCGGGATCAAGCCGTGACGCTCATCCCGGCACCTTCACCCGCAGGGCTTCCGGCACCAGCGTCTCGACCCACGGGCCGTCCGGCATGCGGCCGACCAGTTCGGTAATGTTGCGGTTCCACCACAGGCGCTGCTCGACCAGATCGTCGTAGTCGAAATTGGTCTGCCGCCACGTCCGTTCGGCGCGGTCGTAGGTGACCATGTCGATGGGAAAGCCGACGTCGTTGCTGGAGTAGCGGGTCGAGTCGAAGGACAGGTAAGCGATCTTCAGCGCCGCCGGCATGTCCGTGTCGTACTTCAGCGCGCGGTCGAGGATCGGCTTGCCGTAGGCGGTGGCGCCGATGGACAGGTAGGGCGTGCGCTCGTCCACCTCGATCCAGTTGCCCTCGGGGTAGATCAGGTACATGGCCGGCTCGGCATCCTCGGCCAGTTGGCCGCCGATGATGGCGTGCAGGTTGAAGTGCAGCTTGGACGCTTCCAGCGACTCCTTGTCCTCGGCCGCCACCTGGCGCAGGCAGCCGGAGAAGGCGGTGACCGCGTCCAGCATGGTCGCGAAGGCTTCGCCCCGGCGTTTCGCCATGTCGCGGCGCAGGTAGGCCAGCGTCTTGTCACGCACGCTGCGCAGCCCGGAATTCAGGATGAAGAAGCGGTTCCCGTCCGCCCCGATCATGGTCACCTTGCGCGCCGAGGACACCTGCGTGCCGCTGGTGATGCGCCCATCCGACAAGCCGATCAGGCCGTCGCGTGTCTTGATGCCGAGGCAGTAGGTCATGAGGCGAAGAGATCCCGACAGTGAGCCGCGGCCCGCATCTGCGACATTCCGCCGCAGGTCATAGACCTTTGGGCAGCGACACGTCCGGAGGCCAGTTGGGACAGATTGGGCACAACAGGCGGTAAAGCTTTCGTTAAGCAACGCTTTGCGCACGACGCACATGATGTCGCACAGGATGCCGGCGAACGGACCGGGCCAAGGCCTATATCCATCGGTCAGACGCCTTTGTGCAGCGCACAATCTTCTCCGTTGACAGGTCCGGGCGTCCTTTTCAAATTCGCCATACCGCAGCGCAG
Source organism: Azospirillum terrae (assembly GCF_053470425.1). Lineage (NCBI taxonomy): Bacteria > Pseudomonadati > Pseudomonadota > Alphaproteobacteria > Rhodospirillales > Azospirillaceae > Azospirillum > Azospirillum terrae. The sequence goes on from NZ_JBPXMR010000008.1 coordinate 125,256, forward strand.
CAAATTCCCGCGTCGACTCTCCCGATGTGCGATGCGGAAGCCGTCAAGGAAGGAAGACGCCCCATGACCACCACCGCTCTCAAGGCGAAGCCCACGGCCACGCTGATCATCGAAGACGTCGCCGCCCAGGCGAAAGACCATTTCGAAGGCATCGTCAAGACCGGCCAGGAGCAGGCCCGCAAGCATTTCGACCAGACCGTCGCCGCCACCAAGCAGCAGGTCGAGAAGGCCTCGGCTCAGCTGCTGAAGAGCTACGAGGAATACTCGGCCTTCAACAAGGCGACCGTCGACGCGCTGGTCAAGTCCGGCACCGTCGTGGTGAAGGGCACCGAGGACATCAACAAGGCGCTGGTCGCCTTCGCGCAGGCGTCGTTCGACACATCCGTGGCGACCGGCCGCGCGCTGCTGTCGGCGAAGTCGATCGACGAGGTCGTCGATCTCCAGAACGCCTACGCCAAGCAGAGCTTCGACGCGCTGGTCGCCGAGACCGCCAAGCTTCAGGCGCTGTCGGTCAAGGTCACCAACGAGGCGTTCGCCCCACTGAACGCCCGCGTCAACGCGGCGGTCGAAACGTTCGCCAAGCCGCTCGCCGCCTGATCGCGGAGCGGTTTCCATCCTGGTGAAGCACGGCCCGGTGGCCCCATGGACCGCCGGGCCGTCGCCATGCCTGGGGGCCATCCGTGGCTTGATCCGTTTTCTCGTTGGTCCGAACGCCCCAATCCGTCATGCCCGTGCTTGACACGGGCATCCACGGGGACTTCGGCAAGTGCGGCGCGTGGATGGCCGGGTCGAGCCCGGCCAGGACGGAATGGGGTAGGCCCGACACCAGATGAAACGCCATGAAACGCTATGAAACGCGATTCGATGGAGTGTTGCATCCATTCGGCGTCGGATGAGACGGAGTGAAACGCTATGAAACGCGAATCAGGCCAACGTCTCATTCGACCGCCGCGTGCGGACACGCCTCTCCAACGAAGACTTTGATCCTATAGCGAACAGCCACCGACAGCAAGTTCCGGGTTTTGTGCAGTGCACAAAAAATCCGTTGACAGGCCGGACGGATCGCCTATATTTCCACCATATGCTGCACCGCAGCAAAAGCTTGGAACCCCGGTTGGTTCAAGCTTTCTTCCCTTCCGCGATCCGGTTGCCTTGTGTGGGGTCGGCGCGCGGTCAGACACAAGGAAACGGACATGAACGACAAGATCGCCGCCGCTCAGAAGATCTTCCAGGACGTCGCCGGCCAGGCCAAGCAGAGCTTCGAGGGCTATGCCAAGACCCAGCAGGAGCAGATCCAGAAGGCCTCGGCCCAGCTGCTGAAGAGCTATGAAGAGCTGAACGCGCTGACCAAGAGCAACGTCGACGCCGTCGTCCAGTCGAGCACCATCGTCGCCAAGGGCGCCGAGCAGGCCGGCAAGCAGGTCGCCGCCTTCACCCAGGCCTCGCTCGAGCAGAGCGTCGCCACCGGCAAGGCCGTCCTCGCCGTCAAGTCGATCCGCGAGCTGGTCGAGCTCCAGAACAGCTACGTCAAGCAGAGCTTCGACGCCCTGGTCGCCGAAACCACCAAGCTCCAGGAGCTGTCGGTCAAGGTCGCCAACGAGGCGCTCGCCCCGCTGAACGCCCGCGTGAACCTCGCCGTCGAGAAGATCGCCAAGCCGCTGGCCGCGTAAACCGGCCCGCAGCCGCAAGGCTTCAGACGAAGGCCCGGAGGCACACGCCTCCGGGCCTTTTTCGTTTGCGGCCGCATTTTGTCACCGCCTCCGAGACCCTCCAGCGTTCATAGCTGTTTCACCAGCGAAACGGCGCCAGGACAGGTGGATGGCGGGATAGGCGGACCGTCTGGCATCTCTATTTGGGGGTAGCGGAGCATGGCCAATTCCGATGGAGTTTCTCCCAAATGGAGAGCATGCGCATTCGGCCCCTTCCCTCGGCGCCCGGAGTGCTCATATCATTCATGCGATGCGCATCGCTGAGATCACTTGCTAGAGGCCATGGCCGATTCCGACAAACATGGGGATGAGGGCACCGGGACGGGAGTGGTCATCAAGGCCAAGCCTAAGACCAAAAAGCCCTCGATGTACAAGGTCTTGATGCTGAACGACGATTACACTCCGATGGAGTTCGTCGTTCATGTGTTGGAACGCTTCTTCAACAAGTCGCGAGAGGAGGCGACGACGATCATGCTGCATGTGCACCGCCGTGGCGTGGGCGTGTGCGGCGTGTTCACGTACGAGGTCGCGGAGACCAAGGTGACGCAAGTCATGGACTTCGCACGTCAGCACCAGCACCCGCTGCAATGCACGCTTGAAAAGGATTAAATACGCACATGCTGTCGCGTAACCTCGAACAGACGCTGCACCGAGCCCTCGCCTATGCGAATGAGCGCCGGCACGAATACGCGACGCTCGAACATCTTCTTCTCGCATTGACCGAGGACTCCGACGCAATGGCGGTGCTCCGCGCGTGCGGCGTGGAGCTGGACCGTTTACGCACTGAACTCTCGGATTACCTCGACAACGAACTTGCGAACCTGATCACCAGCAGGCCCGATGATGCCAAGCCTACGGCTGGGTTCCAGCGGGTTCTGCAACGCGCAGCGATCCACGTTCAGTCGTCGGGTCGCGAGGAGGTGACGGGAGCAAACGTGCTCGTCGCCTTGTTCTCTGAACGCGAGAGCCACGCGGTCTACTTCCTGCAGGAGCAGGAGATGACCCGGTTCGATGCGGTGAACTACATCTCTCACGGTATCGCGAAGGCTCCGGGCCGCTCCGAAACCAAGCGGGTGTCCGGATCCGACGACGAGGCGGCGGCGGAGAAAGTCGTGAAGAAAGGCAGCGAGGCCCTAGAGGCCTATTGCGTCAATCTGAACAAGAAAGCGGCAAGCGGGAAGATCGACCCGCTGATCGGCCGGGAGCAGGAGGTCGAACGGACCATCCAGATCCTCTGTCGTCGCTCCAAGAACAACCCGCTCTATGTGGGTGACCCCGGTGTCGGCAAGACCGCCATCGCCGAGGGTCTGGCGCGCCGCATCGTGCACGGCGAGGTGCCGGAGGTGCTGAAAGGCTCCACCATCTTCTCGCTCGACATGGGCTCGCTGCTGGCGGGCACGCGGTATCGTGGCGACTTCGAAGAGCGCCTCAAGGCCGTGATCTCCGAACTGGAGCAGCAGGACAACGCGATCCTGTTCATCGACGAGATCCACACCGTGATCGGTGCCGGTGCGACCTCGGGCGGGGCCATGGACGCGTCCAACCTGCTGAAGCCGGCGCTCGCCTCGGGCACGCTGCGCTGCGTGGGCTCGACGACGTACAAGGAGTACCGCAACTACTTCGAGAAGGACCGCGCGCTGGTGCGGCGCTTCCAGAAGATCGATGTCAACGAGCCGACCATCGAGGACGCGATCAAGATCCTCCAGGGGATCAAGCCGTACTACGAAAAGCACCACCGCGTGCGCTACACCACCGACGCCATCCGCTCGGCGGTGGAGCTGTCGGCCAAGTACATCGGCGACCGCAAGCTGCCCGATAAGGCCATCGACATCATCGACGAGGTCGGTGCGGCGCAGATGCTGCTGCCGGAGAACAAGCGCAAGAAGACCATCCAGGTGAAGGACGTGGAGGCGGTGGTCGCCAAGATCGCCCGCATCCCGCCGAAGTCGGTCAGCCGCGACGACCGCGAGGTGCTCCAGAACCTGGAACGCGACCTGAAGACCATGGTCTTCGGCCAGGAGAAGGCCATCGACGCGCTGGTCTCGGCGATCAAGCTGGCCCGTGCCGGCCTGCGCGAGCCGGAGAAGCCCATCGGCAACTACCTGTTCACCGGCCCGACCGGTGTGGGCAAGACCGAGGTGGCCCGCCAGCTCTCGCACACGCTGGGCATCGAGCTGATCCGCTTTGACATGTCGGAGTATATGGAGCGGCACACCGTGTCGCGCCTGATCGGCGCCCCTCCGGGGTACGTCGGCTTCGACCAGGGCGGCCTGCTGACCGACTCCATCGACCAGCATCCGCACTGCGTGCTGCTGCTGGACGAAATCGAGAAGGCGCACCCGGATCTGTTCAACATCCTGTTGCAGATCATGGATCACGGCAAGCTGACGGACCACAACGGCAAGTCGGTCGACTTCCGCAACGTGATCCTGATCATGACCTCGAACGCCGGGGCGGCGGACATGGCGAAGCCGGCCATCGGTTTCGAACGTGAACGCCGGATCGGTGAGGACATGGAAGCGGTCGAGAAGCTGTTCACGCCGGAGTTCCGCAACCGTCTGGACTCGATCATCCCGTTCGCGGCGCTAAGCCAGGAGGTCATCTACCGCGTGGTGGACAAGTTCATCATGCAGTTGGAAGCGCAGTTGGAAGACCGCGGCGTGTCGATCGAGCTGACCGACGCGGCCCGCGAGTGGCTGGGCACGAAGGGCTACAGCGCCCTGTACGGCGCGCGTCCGCTGGGCCGCGTCATCCAGGAGCACATCAAGAAGCCGCTGGCCGAAGAGGTTCTGTTCGGCAAGCTGTCGAAGGGTGGTCTGGTGCGGGTCACGGTCCAGGACGACAAGCCGGCCTTCGAGTTCGTCGAGGGTCACCGTCCGAAGCGCCGGGCCGGCTCGGACGAGGACGAGATGGAGCACGTGCTGGCGGAGTGATCCGTTCACGCATCGTGGAGGCGACGAGGAGGGGAGCCGCTTGCGGCTCCCCTTTTCCTTTGAGGGTCTTACCCCTTTCGAAGGGGTAGCCGGCGGCGGCCGGCTCGCCACATGAGAAGGGTGACTCGCCACCCAAAATTGTCCCAGCCCGAAGCCCACTTGCCTGAACGCGGCGGCACCGCCGCGGTGCTAGATTGGCGTCGGCACTTGCAAAAAAGGGTTAGCGGAATGTTCGTCAAGGCTGCTGTTCGCGGGGTCGTCCTCGCCGTCGCAAGCGTCGCGCTGCCGCTGGCGCTCGCCGCTCCGGCCGCCGCCGACCCCGGCGGTCATGGCCGCGGCCACGCCTACGGCCATTACAAGAAACATCACCACGATGATTACGACGACGGCCCGGTCGTCTTCTACGGCGCGCCGCCGCCCGTCGTGGTGGTCCAGCCGCCGCCGCCGCGGGTCTACGTCGCCCCGCCGCCGCGCGTGGTCTATGCGCCGCCGCCGGTCGTGTACGCTCCGGTCATGCCCGCGCCGGGCGTGAGCGTGCAGATGAACATCCCGTTCCGCTGATTCCGGCTTTACGATCCGGTGCGAAGCGGCGTGTAGGACGGCGGGTCGCTGGCCGGGAAGGATTCGTCGGAGGCCTCGTCCACGTCGGTCCAGGGACGCCGGGTGTCGTCGCGCATGGCGCCCGGACCGGCGTTGCGCACCTGGGAATGGCAGTCCGGGTCGGTCGGTCCAACGGGCAGGCCGTCGCGGAAGGCCGGGGCGAGGCGCTGCGGCCGCGCGCTCCGGCGGTACTGGTTCCAGGCGGCGTAGGCCGCGGCGCCGGCCATCATGGCGGCGCCGCCCAGCACCCACCAGCGGCCCCGCTTGTTTCGCTCGGTCATGGCGGTCGCCCTCCCTTCACGCGATTCAGCATGGGTTCTGAACGCGCCGTGGCCGTCCAGGGTTTCACAACGGCGCGCAAGGGCGTTACAAGGGAGGACCAACCATTGGGGGTCCGTCCTATGCCGCTCGCCTTCCTCGCCGGTGTCCGCGTCGTCGATCTGGGGCAGTACCTGCCCGGACCGCACGCGGCGCAGATCCTCGCCGACCTCGGTGCCGAGGTGGTGAAGGTCGAGCCGCCGGAAGGCGATCCGCTGCGCCGGCTCGGCCCCGTGGACTCCGATGGCACCACCGCCGCCTACAAGCTGCTGAACGCCGGCAAGACCGTCGTGCGCCTCGACCTGAAGAGCGCCGAGGGCCGCGCCAGTTTCGAAGCGCTGATCGAGCGCGCCGACGCGCTGGTCGAGAGCTTCCGGCCGGGCGTGCTCAGCAAGCTCGGGCTGGCGCCGGAGCATCTGCGCCACCTCAACCCCGCCCTGGTGCACGCCAGCCTGTCCGGCTGGGGCTATGGCGGGCCGTACGCGCTGCGCGCCGGGCACGACCTCAACTACATGGCGATCGGCGGCGGGCTGGCCGGTTCGGGCATCGAGGAGCGGCCGATCTTCGCGTTTCCGCCGGTGGCCGACTTCGCCTCGGCGCAGCAGACGGCGCTGGCGGTCTGCGCGGCGCTGTACGGGCGCGAGCGCACCGGGAAAGGCGCGTTCCTCGATTTGTCGATCATGGAGACGGTGCTCGGCTGGCAGGGCCTCAACCTCACCGCCGCGGCGCGCGGGCAGCTGAAGCCGCGCGGGCAGGACCTGCTGTCGGGCGGGGCCGCCTTCTACGCCGTCTACCCCACGAAAGACGGCCGTTTCGCCACGCTGTCGGCCATCGAGCCCAAGTTCTGGCGCAGCTTCTGCGCCGCCGTCGAGCGGCCGGACTGGCTCGGACGCCAGGGCGAGCCGCTACCGCAGCGCGCGCTCATGGCCGAACTGGCCGAACTGTTCGCCGGCCGCACGCTGGCGGAGTGGCAGGCGGTGCTCGATCCGGCGGACTGCTGCTTCGAGGCGCTGCCGGACCTCGGCGAGATGGCGGCGCATCCGCACGTCGCCGCGCGCGGCCAAGTGGTGGCGCATGGCGGGCCCGAGCCGCTGGTGGAGACGCTGCTGGGCTTGCGCGTCGATGGCGGCCCGCCGCCGGCCCGCCGCCCGCTGGTGGACGCCGAGGCGGACGCGGTGCTGGCGGCGTGGCGCTGAGGGTCAGACCGCCACCAGCATGTCCGGCGCGCCTTCGGTCCCGGCGGACAGCGAGCCGCGGCGCAGCCCGAGGGTGACGGCGTGCGACAGGTCCACCTCGCCCTCGTCGCAGCCGCGCAGATCGGCGGAGGTGAGGTTGGCGCGGTCGAACACCGCGCCGGCGATGCGCGCCCCTTGCAGCCGGGCGCCGCGCAGGTCGGCGTTGGCGAACAGCGCGCGCGTCAGGTTGGCCGGCCAACTGCGGCCCGTGGGCTTGCCGTCCGGGGTGCGCAACTCGACCATGCCGAAATCCACGCCGGCCGCTTGCGCGCCGGTGAGGTCGGCGTCGGACAGGTTCGCGCCGGTGAGAATGGCCTGCTCCAACTGCGCGCCGCGCAGCGAGGCGCCGCCCAAATCGGCCAGCGCCAGATAGGCGTTCGCCAGCGTGGCGCCGTCCAGCGAGGTTTGGCGGAACAGGGCACCGCTGAGGTCGCAGGCGCTGAGGTCCACCCCGTGCAGATCGAGCCCGGACAGGTCGGCACGCTCGCCGCGGCGGCCGCCGGAGTTGATCCACAGCGTGTGCGGGTCGAGCTTGCCGCGCACGGAATCCGGCAGCTTGCCGCGGTCCTTCAGGTAGATGGCGCCGTTGAGATTGGCGCCGGTGATGTCGGCGCCGGACAGATCGACGTTGCGCAGCACGGCGTCGCGCAGGTCGGCGTTGCGCAGGCAGCAGCGGCTGAGGTTGGCGCCGTTGAGGATCGCCTGCTTCATCTTGGCGTTGCTGAAGTTCGCGTCGCTGAGGTCGGCGCCACTGAGGTTGGCCGAGAACAAGTTGGCGTTGGTGAAGTCGCCGCGCGTCATCGAGGACATCGACAGGTCGGCGTTGGACAGGTCGGCGTCCTTGAAGCGCACACCGTCGAGCGTGGCGTCCTTCAGGCTGGTGCGCTGCCCCACCCCGTCGCGGCGGTTGGCGGTGGCGAGCACCTGACCCGGCCGCAGGTCGGCGCCCTCGAAATCGGTCTGCCGCAGGTTGGCCTTGAAGAAGTTGGTGCCGCGCAGGTCGGCGCGCAGGAACGACGACCCGACCAGCGAGGCGCGGCTGAAATTGGCGCCGAACAGGTCGGTCATGGCGAAGCTCACCTCCTCCAGCCGGCTGTCGGAGAAGTCGCACTGGGTGAGGACGGCGTTCTTGAGGTCGAAGCCCTTGAGGTGCAGCGCCGACAGATCCATGCCCTTGGCCTGAAGGCGAATGCCGCCGGGCCGTAACTTCAAGTAGAGCAGATGATCACGAACACGCTTCAGGAAATTGAGCGTCTTCTCGTCGGTCATAGGTCGTTCCCTGTCGGTGCCGGGAGCTTCCCAACGCCGAAAGGTTACTCCAAAAGATTACGTATGCAATCGATTTTCTGGTTGGCGTTGGATGATCACCCAGAAACCAGGGCTGCAATTCTTGAACAATTCAAGAATTTACGGCGAAATGCGTCAACATCGGACTATTCCCCGTCCTTGCGATAGGGGGAGCACTCCTCCAGCATCAGCATTTCCTGTTCGACGGCACGGCGTTCCTGCTCGAGATGGGCGGACAGAACGCGTCGGAAGCCTTTGTCGGGAATCCAGTGGGCGCTGTAGGTCGGCACCGGCAGGTAGCCGCGCTGGATCTTGTGCTCGCCCTGGGCACCGGCCTCGACGCGGGTCAGGCCGTGCTCGATGGCGAAGTCGAGCGCCCGGTAGTAGCACGCCTCGAAATGCAGGAAGCGGTAGCGGCCGTCCGAGCCCCAGTTGCGCCCGTACAGCACGCCGCCGCCCATCAGGTTGAGGGCACCCGCGACCCACTCCCCGTGATCCTCGCACATCACCAGGACCACGGAGTCCGCCATGCCGGTGCCCAGCCGGTGGAAGAAGTCGCGCGTCAGGTAGCCGCCGCCCCACTTGCGGTCGGCGGTCTCCAGATAGAAGCGGTGGAAGGCGTCCCAATGCTCAGGCTTCAGGGCGTCGCCGGTCAGCGTGTGCAGGCGCACGCTGCTGTCGGCCACTTCGCGCCGCTCGCGTTTGACGGCCTTGCGCTTGCGGGCGTTGAGCGTGCCGAGGAAGTCGTCGAACGCGCCGTAACCGCGGTTCTCCCAGTGATACTGCATGCCCAGCCGTTGCAGCCACTTGGCCTCGCCCAGACGGCGGTATTCCGCCTCCAGCGGGAAGGTGACGTGCGCCGAGGACAGGCCCATGCGGCGCACCAGCTCCTCCAGCGCCTGGATCAGCGCCGGCAGCACCGCCGGCCCGGCGTCCGGGCGCAGCAGCAGGCGCGGCCCGGTCACCGGGGTGAACGGCACCGCCACCTGGAGCTTGGGGTAATAGCGCCCGCCGGCCCGCTCGTACGCGTTGGCCCAGGCGTGATCGAAGACGTACTCGCCGTACGAGTGGCCCTTGAAGTACGCAGGTACAGCGCCCTGTACGCGTCCCTGCGCGTCCAACGCCACGAGGTGCGCCGGCTGCCAGCCGGTGCGCGCGGTGGCCGAACCGGACTCTTCCAGCGCGGCCAGGAAGGCGTGGCGGACGAACGGGTTGCCGTCGGTGGCGCAGGCGTCCCACTCGGCTGCGGCGACCTCGCCGATGGCGTTCAGGACCTTGACGGTGATGGCATCGCTGCCGTCGGGCATGCCCCCTCCTTCTTTCCAGGCGACCCGGAGGGACCTAGGTATTGGCTTCGTGGGGGACAACAGGGTCTACGCGGATTTCACTGATTTGAGCACGGATTACACGGATGCTTTTTGATCGTGCGCAGCAACGGCTGACGGGCAGGCCGATGCGCGGCAAGCATAAGAAAAATCCGTGTAATCCGTGCCTAAATCCCCAAAATCCGTGTAAACCCTTTTGCCCGCAAGGATCCGAAACTCACGCCAGTTCGAACACCGCCTCCACCTCGACCGCCACGTTGAGCGGCAGCGACGGGGCGCCGACGGCGAAGCGGGCGTGGCGACCGGCGTCGCCGAACACCTCCACCATCAGCTCCGACGCGCCGTTGATGACCAGCGGATGGTCGTGGAAGTCCGGGCCGCAGGCGACGAAACCGCCCAGCTTCAAACAGCTGGCGACGCGGTCCAGGTCGCCGCCGCAGGCCGCCTTGACCTGGGCGATGATGTTCAGGCCGCACAGGCGGGCCGCCTGCTTGCCCTCCTCCACCGAGAAGTCCTGGCCGACCTTGCCGAGGAAACGGCGCTCGCCGTTCCACACCGTCACCTGACCGGAGACGTACAGGATCTTGCCCGCCTGCGTGGTCGGCACGTACGCCGCCACCGGCGCCGCCGGCTGCGGCAGCTCGATCCCCAATTCCTTAAGGCGCGCCTCGATGCGACCGGACATGGATAACCCTCCTCATGTTTCGTGTTTGTGGGTGACGATACCGTCAGCGCAGCGCGTCGTCGAGCAGCGCGCGGGCGTCGGCGGCGAGCCGGGCGCGCGGCCCGGCCAGCGTGTACATCATGTACAAGAGCATACCGCCTACCACGCTGATTTTCCTCGCGATTTTTTACTCTGTGACGGGCTGTGACGAAAGACAACCCATGGAAGTTCGCTACCGGGCCTACAGTAACTCCAAAGTACCCGTTGATCGAGGTTGCAACTGGGCATACTTTCCCGGCGAGTACCCCAGGGGTACCCGGATCTTTGACCTGTGAATCTAGCGTCGGTTCCCCCAGCCGTACCCGGCTGCCGTCCCGGTACACCGTACCCCCGAGGGCGATGACCTGGGCGATGTGGTCGATGACGCGGCGGTGGTCCTTCCAGGGCGGCAGGCGTCGCTTGAGGATCCGGTGGACGACCGCCCGCACCCGCTGCTGCTCGTCCGGCCCATCCATCGCGGCGTCGCGGTACACCTCACCGGCGGCCTCCCGCTGGGCCGGTGTTGGTTGGAGGTGATGGTTGGGGGTGTTAGGGCCAGCGGGTTTGACATCAGTTTTTACCGGCCGGGCATCAGATGCCAGCGGGCTGGCACGTTTCGGGACGACGGCGTCGTGCCCGATCAGGCGGTAGACCGAGGCACGGCCGGTCCGCTCGACGGCCAGGATGGCGGGCTTGACCGCCAGGATGCGGGAGACCGCCGCCGACACCCAGGCCCTGGATCGCTTCAGGCGTGCGGCCAGGGTGGCCTGGGACGGCCAACAGACCCCGCTCCGATTCGCGTACCCGGCCAAGGCCGACAGGACCGCGAACTCCGCGGCCCCGATCTCCGGGTGGGACAACCAATCCGAATGTACAATTCCGAACATCGCTCCTCCTTCAGGGGAGCGAGGACAAAACCCCTCCTGGGCCAATCCACATGGTGAATTGACCTGGGCGGTGGAGCGGAATAGCCTGGAGCCGCCAAGCAAGCGGCTATTCCGCGATCTGGGGTTTCCCGGCTGGACGCCAATCCAGCCGGGGGCCTCGCTCGATTCCTACATCGATACCTCCTTCGGCAAAGCCCCTCGGCTATGCCTAACCGCCGACGCTAGATGCACGCTGAGCCGCCGGTCAAGCGGCCTGACTCGCTTACTCCGCGTAGGCGAGGCGATTCCCGTTGGCACCCCCGAAAATTCGAGGCACAACCACTCCCACCGGGGAAGGTCAACATCCGGTACCAGCCAAGTACTCGTGCCAGCCTTGTGGTGACCACGCGAAGAAGTACAAAGTACTGCGTGGTGACCCCGCGAGTCTTCGTGCGGAATCAGGCACGCTTTCGTATGCCATTGTCTTACACCTATTGGTCGATTGCACAGAAAAACCCCTGTGGCATGATGGAAAAAGAAGAGCATGCCGGGGGAATTTCCATGCCAGAAAATCGCGTGTGCGTTGCCCGTGACGGTGATTTAACAAAGCGGCAAGAAGAATCACTTCGACACGCCGCAGAATGGGTACGCGATTCAACCACGACTCGCAATGAAAAGAACCGATTCGCCGGAGTATTACGGGATGTTGGCGAGTTCGAATTCGTGGTCTACCTGATCGGCCCACCGGTCCGAATACCGGTCCCGATCAACTGCCGACACGCCGACATGGTGACGTTCACCTTGATTGACGATCCCCTGCGATGCACGCCGTCGTCCGTGACCGTGGTGCTGGACGAACTCCAGTTCGCCGGGCGGCAACTCACCCCCACGATCTTCTTCTGGAACGGGGCCGCGTCCTCGGTGAAATTCCCGCAGCGGCTCGCCGACGCCGTCTCCCGGATCGAGGAGAAGGAGATGGCGGATGTCTGAGCCCCTCGCCCCGGACCAGATCGCGGTCCTGAACGCCGCCGCCAAGTCCTTGCAGCGGCGAGAGCACGCCCTCCTGGAAGAGAAATACAAGGAATACGCGGTCATGCTCGACCGCTACAGCCGGATTCTCCGGATGACCGACCCGGATCTTGCCGGCGAGGTCCTGTGGGATGTCACGACGGCCGGCGTCGCCTTCAACCTGTTGGCCTGCTACAAGTCGGACCTCCGACGACGCCATCTCGCCCCGGTGAACGAGTACGTGGCCCTGGTGCGGCTCCAGAAGCGGCTCCGCCAGATCGTGACCGGCGTAGAGGAGGTGGACGATGCCCAGGGGTGACTACCCGCACCTGCGGGCCTGCCACGAACTCGTGCGGGCCTCGCACGCCCCGGCTTTGGCCCCGGCGATCAACGACTCGCTCCGGCTCGCGATCAGGAACGTCCTGCTCACGCTCCCGGACGGCACGCACAAGTGCCAGTGCCGGACTGAATGGGCGATCTGGCCGGAGCCCGTCACCCTGGTGGTCAACCGGCACAACCCGGTCCGGATCGCCCTGGCGGTCCTGGTCGAGGAACTCCGGGAGGCCCACATCGAGTTCGATTGGGCCGCGTACGACCAGCCCCTGCCCTCCCTGTCCACCCCGATCCGGGGGCTGGTGGAGGGAGTGGAGAGGTTCACCGTGACGCTCCGGCCCAACGGCGAAGCCTACATGCAGATTCCGGGGGTAATTTGATCAAGCCGACGGCCGAGCAGTTCGACGTGCTGGTCAGGGCCGCGGAATGGTACGCGGCCCGCTCCGGCGAGCACGCCGCCAGGATCCAGGACCTCCTGTGGACCGGGCGGATCGTGGACTGCCTGTCGGACGAGGATGCCGGCTGGGCCGCCATCGGGGTGTTGGCCAGCTACGTGGTCTTGAGCGGGCGGGACGACGTGGAGGTCGCCCGCTCCCTCCTGCGGGAGTTCTTCCAGGTCCTGCGGCCGAGCCTAGGCTTGACCGGAAACCGGCAACGTGAGAACCTGTAGGGGATCGTTAAACCGCCGAGGGGCGGGCTACCGGGAGATCACCCGAGGTAGCCCGCCCCTTTGCTTTTTGGAGGTCAAAATGGCCCTTCGGAAAATCGACGACCGCCGTTTCCCGCTCAGCCTCGACGACAAGCGGGGCCTCGGCTTCCTGGTGCGGGACACCCAGCGGAAGGCGATGCCGGACGACGACGACGGCATCTACCGGGCTGAGATCGAGTGCGACGGCGAGCGGTACACCTTCAACCGGCAATTCTTGGCCGAGCGGTTTGGCGACGGCCGGTGGCAGATGTCGGTCGGCGTCACCCGGACCGGCCAGGACCAGGAGTTCATGCTCGTGGTGGTGCAGCAGGGCAGCACCTGCTTCGATGAACTCTGGGTGGACACCGGTGCCGACCTGGACCTCGTCCGGCGGCTCACCGATTGGTGGGCCAAGGCCGCCCAGGCCGAACTGGACCGCATTGCGGCAGAGAAGAAGGAAGTCCGGAGTCAGGCCGGCCGCACGGCGGCCGAGACCAGGAAGTTCCTGAAGGGCAAAACCATCGTGCAGCCCACGCCCGTGATCCGGTTCCCCCTGCAACCCTGGGAGTGATCACTTCGGCTGGGTGATCGCGGGCGGGGTCGGGTTGAAGCTGATGTCGATGTGGCTCCACCCGTAGGCCCCGGCGGCAGTGACCAGGGCGGCCAGCACGCCTGCGATCCAGCGGATCACCGCCTTCTTGGCGGCCCGCATCTCGGCCTCGAAATCCTCGCGGTACGTCTCGATGTCGGCGACGCGGGCTTCCAAGGCTTCGAACTGGTGCCGGGGAACAAGCTCGGCCCGGATCTCGGCCTTGAGGTCGGTCAAGAAAGTCTTGATGCCTGCCACCTCCGCCTCCAGTTTGGCCAGAGCGGCGACGATGTCGTACCGCTGGGATTCCGCGAAGTCCATGTTGCCCGCCTGCGTGCCTGTGTTCCGGTACTTAGCCGGGCTAGGCCGTTGATTTACTCGGGTTATCGCCCGGAATTTTGACACCGGGGAATCGGGCCAGTTAGCGTCTGGGCATCACCTTGATGGAGAGCCCGATGACCACCACCCGCCTGCTCACCCTGGCCGAGGCCGACCGCGTGCTGGTCGAGGTCCAGGCGACCTCGCCGACGATCCGGTTCGAGATCAAGACGGACCTCCAGAACCGCTTCCGGCCGGACCGGTACTACGTGGTCGGGTACCGGGACATCGTTACCACCACCCCTCGCGAGGAAGCGGCAGCTTGAGCCGGTCCTGGATGATCTCCCGGTAGGCCCGGAGGATGCGGTCCTGCTGGTCGGGCGACTTGGTCCTGGCGATCAGGTCGCTGACCAGTTCGTAGCTGCGTAGCTGGCTCGGGTGCGTGCCGGCACCGAACAGGAACTCGGCCGCGACGGTCGGGTTCTTGATCGACAAGTCGGCGAAGTCGAGCCGGGGGAACAACTCCCGGAACTCGGCCGGCGACAGGGCCTCCAGGGTCTTGGTCCAGCCCTCGCCCCGTTCCTTGGGGCGGGTCCCCTTCCGGACGGTCGAGATCCCCTCCTGATAGTCGAACCGGGGGCCGACCAGGGCTCGGATCTGACCGGAATCGAGGTCCACGTCCTCCCGCCGCATGGATTTGGCCACGGCACGGAGCAACTGGGACCGATACAGGCCCTTGTAATCCGATTCGCCCTCGGCCGGGCTGTGGTAGCTGAACTTCAGCCAGGGCAACTCGCCCACCATGAGGTCCACCTGGACCTTCTTAGAGCTTCCGGCCTGCGGTACGCGGGCCGAAACGACGTTGTGGGGCAGGATTCGCACGTTTTCGTCGCCCAGAGCCCGTTTTAGGGCCTCCAAGACCGTTTCACGGCTGAATTTGCCCGCCTGGAGGCCCAGATCGAGGTCTCCGGAGACGTTTTTCTTGCCCGTCGAGCCCAGATAGCCCTCCTGGAGGGTCGAAAACGGCACGTTGAGGTGCTCGCCGACGCTCGCGACGGTGTCATCGACGCGGTCGATGGAGATCGGGGACACATCGGGGAACGCGGCACCGCCCATCAGAACCTCCGGCGACGGCGAAACAGGGCTTCGATGCCCTGGTGGTTGGACTGCTCGGTCTGCGGGGTCACCACGTCGATCCCTGGTTCGGGCCGGGTGACCTCCGGGGTGTGGTACGCCGCCGCGATGATCTGCATCGCCGGCCACGCCGGCTCGGGGCAGCACTCCCGGAACTTCCTGTTGTCGAGCCGGCGTGCGGCGTCACGGGCCATGGAGGCCCGCACGCCATTGGGGAACCGGTGCTCGACGACCTCGACCTCCTGGTTCTTGTACCAGTGGCGGAAGTCGGACGAGCGGTCCGGGCCGCAGTGGTGAGCCACCACCTCGATGCCGGGATGGGCGAGCAGCCGCTTGACCGCGATGTAGGGGTTCCTGACCACCATGATCCGCACGCCAGTGTGGACCGGGAACACCGCCCGGAGGATCCGCTTCCGGGTCTCGACATCGAGCGGGCTCTTCTGGTTCCTGGCCTGCTCGGTCATGACCACGACCGGGATAGTGTTCGGGTCCTTGGCCATCTCCCGGATGATCTGGCAGTGCGTGCGGGTCGGGGGCTGGAGCCGGCCCAGGAAGATCCGGATCCTCACTGGTCCACCACGCTGTCGAAATCCTCCCGCAGGAGGGCGTCGAGTTCGGCGAAGTAGTTGTCCTGGGCCGCCGCCTTGAGGTCGGCGAAGTCCTCGGCCGGGTCGAGCCCCATGGTGTCGAGCCAGTCCAGGTACGGCCGGATGTCGCCCTCGTACTGGATCGTGCCGTCCGGGTGCCGGGTCAGGCAGCCGCCCTCCCAGGTCATCCGGTGCAGGCCGTTCTTGAAGCTGTACAGCATGTGGGTCATGGCTCGATCCTCTGGAGCGTCACGCCAAGCTGGGCCTCGACACGGGCACGGTCGGCCGGGTCCGGGCACCACAGGACGGCACGGGTGGCGGAGTTCTGAAGGGCGTAGTCGCCCTGGACGAGGTCCGGCAGGGCCTGGGCCTTGCGGGCGTAACCCTCGGGGACCCGGAACGACCACACGGTGGTGTCGAAGGGCTGGACGATGTCGAGCCAGGACTGCAACACCTTCAGGACCGGCCCGCCCTGGTCGGGAGCGTCGTCGAACTCGTCGTCCACCTCGACCTTCGGAGCCTTCGGGGTTTTGGCGGCCCGCTCGGCCTCGACCTCGGCGACGGTCCGGCGGGTCCGCGGCTGGGTGTCCTTCTGGCCGGGCTTGCGGCCCCGCTTCTGGGTGGTCTTGGGCTTGTACTCTACGATCTGGACCTTCATTCCGGCCGCTCCTGCTTTTCCAGCTTCTTCCGCTCGGCCAGACGGCGGTTCCGCTCCCGCTTCTTGGCCTTGTAGTCCTCAGTCTGGGAGTAGGCCCGCATGTACTCCCGCATGTAGGCCCTGACCTTCTCCCGGTTCTTCTCCCGGTACCGGCGGGCGTACTCGACCTCACGGGCCTGCCGCTCCTTCGGGGTCAGGACGGGCTCGCGGCTGAACGTCCAGGTCCCGGCCCGGATCATCCGCCGCTGCATGGCGTGCAGGGCGTTCGTGCACACCTTGCAAGCGGATTTCCGGCCGTTGGAGGCGTGTTTGTCCCGGTGGTACTCGGTCAGGGGCTTGGTCTCGCCGCAGTGCGAGCACGGCTTCAGTTCACTGGTCATCGGCTGTTGCCTTGAGCTTCTCGCGGTACCGGTGGAAGTGCTCGCACGCGGCCTCGGGGTTCTGCCGCCGGTACTCCCGGTGGTACTCGCGGTACCCGTCGGGATCCCGCTCCTGCCATGCCCGCTGCCAAGCCTGAGCCTGCTCCGACCGCTTCTGCTTCTCCGCCGGGGAGAGCCGGAGGTACCGGTGCCGGGCCTGGACGTTCTTGCAGTCCTTGCAGGCACTGGCCCGGCCGAACGGGCCTTTCTTGGACAGGGGGTAGTCGTCGAGGGGCTTGTCCACCCCGCACTTCGTGCACGTCTTACGGATGTCGTCCATGGTCAAGTCTAGCCCTGAGATCTCGCAAAATCTGCTGGGCAACAGCGTAGTGACCAGCGTCGCTCATGCCGAAATTTTTCTTGAACAGTTCGGCGTCTTCATCATCGAAAAACGTCGCCGACATCCAGGTGACTGGCTCGCCGCCGTCGTTCCGGGCGTGGACCTGGATCTGGTACTTGCCGAGCGGGTGGGTCCGGAGGAAGGCCAGGACCTCGTTGACGACCCAGTCCTCGTCGATCTCCAGGTGGAAGAACCGCGGCGGGGTCACCTCCTGGGGGTCGCGTTTTTCCTGTTTTGGATTTTTTTCGAGCATGGTACTTCTGCCGGTCATCGCACCGGCCCCTGTTGGTAGTTGTGGAGGGCGGCGGTTTTTACACGCGTGTCAAGAGGAAAAGACGACTATGGGTAGGAAAAGAAACACGCAACATTATTACCCTAGTCATGCATGTATGCATACCTGTCATGCTTCTATGCATGGCTCCGCCTGCCTGACGTGGTATTTAGCCCTTGACATGCAGAAACCGCAGGCACAACCGACGGGCGAACATGACCAATGGATGACCCAAGATCTAGTGGTCGTTCCGGGCTCGCAAATAATCAGGCGGATCACCGGATCCTCTGGAACCGTTGGCGTTCCTGGGTTTCATAACGGGCAATATGGAAAATGCCATCTGGACCCCACCACAAGATCTAGTGATCGGCACGCGTGACGGTTGATTCATGGATTGTTCTTCTGCCCGAGTCGCTCACCTATGACCGGCGTCCGGTTCGTGGGTCGTCGGTCAGATCGCTAGGAATTTGTACTACTCGGACTGGTCAGGCTTTGACTTGGGCTTTACTTCGACCTACACAGTAATGCCATAGCACTCGTGAGAACAAGCCGACGGACACCAAGTCGGCAGGCCGCGTCATGAAGAGAAAAAATCGGTGGATGATGTAAAAAAGTGCTTGACACAAGAGTTGGCACGATTTAAGCTCTGTCCCGCTTCTGCCCCATAGCACGCCCATGGTCACCCTCACGATCTCCGCATGGTGCAGAAGCGGTTCCTTGTACGGTTTGCTCAGGCGGCTCGCTGGTCCCCCAGCGGGCCGTTTCTGCATCCAGGTCCTGCGTGGTGACCCCAGTACCCCATAGCGATCCGGGCTCGCCTCGGTAAATACGGGCATGATCGCCCACGTCGAGCACCTCCGCCCCGACCTCCTGTCGGCCTTCCTGCACCGCTGGCCGTCCTTCGATGCCGTCCAGGAGAAGCTTGATGGCCTGCACCTCCGGGTCGGCCGGGATGCGGTCGGGTACCCATGGGCGTCGCGGATGCCCAAGGCTCGGGTCCAGTACCACCACCCAACCGAATGGCCGGCCCAACCGTGGACCCGGTGGTTCCGGCTGGCCCACGAAGCCCTGGTGACCTCCGGGTGGGTCGAGACCAACCTCGGCCCAGGCGAGCACTGCGACATCGAGATCCTGACGGGCGGCCGGACCAACGTCGTCGATTATGCCCCGGAGCCGCGTCTGGTCGTGCTGGATGCGGCCCACGCTGTCGTGCCGTGTCGTGTCGCCTCGGTCTCAGAGCCGATCCAGTGGACCCTGGACGGCCTGGGCGACGTGGTGCTGCCCGACCTCCCCGCTGGCGTGCGGATTGCCCTGGAGAGCTTGGACGCGGTGCTGTCCGGCCAGCGGGAGATCATGGGCCAGACCTTCACCGTGGCCGAGATCCTGGGCCAGGATCTCCGCCGCCGACCAGACTCGTTCACGGTCGGGGAATGGGCTGACGCTCGCAGTGACTTCCGGTTCGAACGGGACCTCGCTGGCCTCGACCTCGCCCCGCTCGTCCACGACATCGTGGCTGGTCTCCGGCCGGTGCTGACCGGGATCAGGTCCCAGTACGGTGCCGATCACATCGAGGGCCTGGTGGTCCGAAATTGCGGTTCGCTGGTCAAGCTGGTGGACCCGACCTTCCGGCTCGTGAACCCGTACCTCCACTACGTCCAGAAGCTCTTCGCCGAGCAGGACCTGGGCGAGCGGCACCGCCGCTGGTTCGCCCGCACCCTTTCCAATCGCGTGGCCCAAGTCCGGCATGGAGGCGTGCTGCGTCTCGCCCAGTACGGGGACCTCGAACTCAACCGCATTGCAGGAGAACACGATGGCCAATCTGGTCAAGAAGGACAACAAGACCTCGCAGGGGACCTTCCTGGCGTTTGCTGAGATCTCGCAGTACGTGAACTACTGGGCTGACCGGGAGGGGCTGGAACTCCGGAACATCCGGCCGGGCGATCCCGGCATCGGGCACAAGTCCAGCCCGTCCAAGAACGAAATGCAGATGGGCGGCGTCAAGTTCGACCTGTTCGTCGATGGCCGGCCCGTGACCGAGCGGACCGTGGCGGCCCTGTGCTGCTCGGCCTCGCTCCGGGACGGTCAGGCGTTCAGCATGTCCCAGGCCCGGCAGGTCGTCACCGACTACCTCTGGGAGCGGTCGCGGCGGGAATGGGAACTGGCTCAGGCCGGCGTCATCGTCATCGACGCCGAGACCCGCTAAAACAAGCTCCCCTGCTTCTTCTGGTTCCAGCGGTGGTCGAGCACTTCCTCAATCACGTACTCGGCCTTGAGCTTCGTCCCGACCTTCTTCTGCGTCGTCCTGAGCCGCACGAAGAGGGTGTCGCCCTTCCCGAACCGCACCTCGCCGGCATCGACGCGGCTCAGGAACTCGCGGTCCTCGATCACGGCGGAGAAGGTGTTCCGGCCGTCGTAAAACTTCCACTGGGTCTTGCCGACCAGCACCGCGGTGGCGATGGTCAGGTACACCTCGTTCGTGTTCTCGGCCACCACGTTGCCGGCGTCGATGGGGACGAAGGACGGGGCCTCCTCCCGGTTCACGTTGGCGATCTCGGTCTCGTCGGCCAGGATCTTCAGGAGGTCGGCGGCTCCGCCTGCCAAGGGGCGTCGGACGAACTTCTGGAGGTCACGCCCGGCCTCCGGGGACAGGACCAGATTGACGGTCATCTGGCCCACGTGGTTGATCGTGCCGTTGTTGCTCTCGACGATCATGCTGCCGTTGTCCGCCGTCTTGATCGAGGTCGGCGGCTTGCCCCCGAGGCTCTTCATCAGCTTGATCGACTCAGCGATCAGCTTCAGGAGGTCCTGGGGTGACAACCCGGTGGACGCCAGCAGGGCGGCTCCTTCGCCGGCGAACTTGATCAAGAACGGGATGTCCAGGCTGCCGTGCTTGACACCCCGGACCATGGCCCGGACCTCGGCTCCCTCGCCGTACAAGGCTTCGACGGCCCGGCGGGTGAAATCAGTGAAACCCCGGATGGCCTCGGCGGCTTCGAGGGCGTTCATCTCGCCCTCGCCCGCTTGGAACCCGCCGTCGTACTTGAGCGTGATCGCCTGCTCTTGCTGTTCCACGTCCTTCCCCCTTCGACTGCGACCCAACCTTGCCACTTTCGAAAGAGGTATGAAAGATGGTTGTAGGGCCGTGCAGTAAAGCACGCCGGGCCTTACGGGCTGGCACGTTGGAGCAGGTAGTCGGTCAAGATGTTCAGGTCGTCGAGGTCCTGCCGCAGGGAGGCGAACCGTTCCTTCACCAGGGCGGTGATGTCCTCCATGGTGACCTGGGCGGGCTCTGGCTTCTCGGGTTCCGGCGTGACCTGCTGGCTGTGGATCTCGTCCCAGGTCCGGGGCGGGCGGGTATTGTGGAACCGGACGTTCAGGAGCACCCACTCCCACTGGTTCCGCCGGAGTTCCCGGCTGTTCCGGAAATTCGCGTCCCACTCTTCGAGAATGGCGAGGCCCTTCTCGTTCTTCTTCTTGGTGAAGATGTCCCGGAACTTGGCGATCAGCTTCAGGATGTCGGCCCGGTCGTACTTTCCGTCCGGGGTCTGGATGTAGGGCGTGGTCATGCTGTGGCCTTCGATTTGCTCTGAAAGTGCTTCCGTTGGGACCGGGGGCGGCACCGCTTCCTCGCGGACGGGCCGTACGCTCCCCAGATCCCGGCTTGCTGCGGCGTCATGGCGTACCCGAGCTTCAGCCGGGCGACGGCGTGCCGCATGATCTCGGCCTGGGCGGGCGGGAACCGGTCCTGCCGCAGGGCCTTCTCGATGTCGGTGATGGTGGTCATTTCGGTTTCTTCGGTCCTCGGCCCCGGCCGTACCCAGACCTCGGCTTCCCGCCGGTGTTCACGTACTTCCGGTGGTAGTGGGCGTGGACGCCCCGCATCTGGTCGTCGAGCGGGATCCCCCGCTTGAGGTCGTGCAGGGCCTCGACCATGGCCTGGGTCCAGTGCTCGTACCCATCCACGCCCACGGCCAGGACGAGTTCGATCTCGGTGATGGTCCGCTGGGTGATGTTGACGGGCTCGGCGTTGGCCTCGGCCAGTTCGGTGCCGGGCTTGCGGTACGGCACCAGGAAATCGTTCACCAGCTTGTTCTGGGCCGGGGACAGGTCCTTGGTCCGCAACGTGATGATGCACCGCTTCAGGGCTCCCCGGAGGTCGGGCGGGATCCGGGTGGAGGTGTCGAGCAAGTGCCCGATCTCTCGGGCACGCTCGGCACGCTGATCGCGTGCCTGAAGCTCGGCCCGGATCTCGGCGAGGGTTCGGCACGGGCCGGGCTTGAGCCGGACCAGCCCGGCGGGCTGGCGTTGGGCTCGGGTTCGGGCCTCGATCTGGCGGGGCGTGAGCAGTTCGTCCCCCTGCTCGGCCGGGATCGAGACCCCAATCGACTGGGCCGTCGGCTTCGCCTCCGGCCGAGGGGAGATCGGGGTAGGTTTGGCTTTAGTATTCGACATGGTCGGTTCCTTGTCCGGTTCGGGCCAACCAAGTGGATCGGCCTCGTTCCGAAATTGTACGGACCTGAAACACGCCGAATCAAAATTAAACCGACAAGCCCGGCACGAGTTTGGTAGGTAATCGACGAGCCGAGCCTCCCTCGTTCCAGAATCCGAGCGAGAGCGACCGGCGGGGACCGAGAGGACGGGGAGCCCCACTCCCCGTTCCGCGAGGAACCACGTCAGATCACTCAGTTTTAATTTCGCCAGACGGTCCAATCCGTGATAAAAGGAATAGGCTCCCGCCGAAGGAGGGAGCCCATTTCTTTTGTCGTGGAGTGGGGCGGCTGCAAAACTGAGTGGGCATTTGGCCAATGTCTATGGCGACCCGGACGGACGAAAAGAAACGGCCCTGGAGGGGGTCCAGGGCCGTGGCCAGTTTAGCTTTCCGAGGGAGGAGTTCATGGTTTCGATGGCGATCTCAACCACTCACGACTCTATTTAGTTCTCCAGGAGCTTCCGGAACTCGGGCCGCATCAGGAGGACGTACATGCGGGCGTGGAAGGCTTCCGGCCCTTCCTTGATGGCGTCGGCCAGGATCGGCTCGAACTTCGACCCGGTCACCTTCCGCTGGAGATCCTGCGGGTTGGACAGGTAGTGCTCGATGCCGTAGCTCGTGGTGGCCGAGCCCCTGCCCGCCATCTCGCCGGCTGCGGTGGAGAACCGGGGACCCAGGCTGTCGCCGGCCTTCTCGACGGCACGCCCGGCGAGATCGGCAGCATCGCCCGCAGCACCCGTGGCCATCCGGCCCAGGCTGAAGGGATGGCGACCCCCGAGCCCGGCCGGCCCGAGCTTCATCAGGTTCTCGACCAGGGCGGGGTTAGCCCGGTACATGGCCTGAAGCTGGTCGGCCCACTCGGGGTTGATGCTGCCGAGCCGGTCGCTGAACTCGTCGAAGCGATCCAGCGGGGCCTTCTTCCCCAGGAAGTCGTTGATCTCCCGGCCGACACCCTGGGCACCGCGGCCGATGGCCGACACACCAGCACCGACACCGCCGGCAGCACCACCGATGGCAGCACCACGGGCCATGTCGCCCAGGAGGGCACCGGGATCCCGATTGTCGCCCTCGGCCCGCAGGGCACCAGCAGCCGCACCCGTGCCGATCAGGCCGGCAGCACGAGCCGCTCCGGTGGCACCGGCGAGGCCCTTGGCCGCCAAACCACCCGGCACCAGGGCGGAACCGATGTCACCGGCGTTGACGGCGAGCGGGTGCTCCTTCGCCAGGGCGTCGTCGAACCGCCGCATGTTGTCCCGGTTCTTTTCGTACTCCGACCAGAAGGACTGGCCGGGTTTCACCAGGGCCGGGAGGCTCTGGAGGAACCCCGCGATCTCGTCGTCGTGCCCGAAGCTCAAACCCTTGGCGAGCCCGCCCACCAGGGCGTTCAGGCTGTTGGTGTCGCGGGCCTCGGCCTCAGGCGTACCCGGACCAGGACCCCGCTCGCCCGGCCGCGGGCCGTTCAGGAAGGAGTCAAAGTCCGGGGTAGCCCCGCCGGCCCCAGGGCGGGGACCGGCGAGAAATTCGTCAAAGGACGCCATCAGTAGCCTCCCCGCATGATCTCGTCGTAGATCCGCTGGCCCTGTTCCTTGCTGAGCCGGCCGGACTTCACGTCGTCGTACAGTTTCTGGAGGGCTTGCTCACGGCCGGCACCGCCCAGGCCCGACGGCGAGGCTGTCGGCCGGCTGCTGCTCGACGGAGCCGCCGCCGGGTTCCGGCTCTGCCGCATCTGGTACTCCATCGACCAGTTGTTGAAGTCCTCCGGCTTGACCTTGCCGGCCTCCCGGTCCGACATCCAGGCGTCCCGCTTCTGGAGCGTCCGGTCCGCGGCGTTCCGGAGGATCTCGATGATCTGCCGGTTGGCCTCGGGGGACTTGCCGAGCGACGGGAGCGTGCGTTCGAGCGTACGCTGCTCGTAGTCCGTGATTGCACCCTGGCCCTTGAGCCGCTCACGCTGGCTGAGCAACAGATCGCCGATCTGCTGAAGGGCGACATCCTGTTTGGTCGGGTCGAAGTTCGGCAGGCTGACGCCCGTGACCTGCTGGACGGCCGACGCCAGCCCCCGGAGGGTGTCGGAATCGGTGAGCACGCCGGTGGACTGGTTCGCCAGCGTCTTCTCCAGGGTGTCGAGCACCTGCTTGGTGTTGGCGGCACCCGCGGCGGCCTCGGCCAGCTTGTTCAGCCCCTCGGAGCCGGTCTTGCCCTGTTCACGCGAGAACGCCCCCAGGCCGGCGTAGGTCGGGGCCGAGACGCTGTCGGGCTGGAGCCGCTTCTCGACCTCGGCGTCGGCCAGCACGGCACCGGTGCTGTCCTTGATCACGGCGGTGCCGGACTTCGGATCGAACACCTTGTTGAACCGCTTGCCGGTAACCGGATCGATGTAGTTCAACTCGCTCTGGTACCGGGACTTGCCGTCGTCCAGCACCATACCCTTGATGTCCTTGTACTTGCCGGGTTCGACCGGGGCGTGGTCATCCAGCCACCGGAACTCGCCGGTGACCGGGTCCTGGTACACCGCCTTGCCTTCCAGCAGGCCGAACTTCTCCTTCTTCAGGCGGTCCTCGGCGTCCCAGCCGAACTTGGTCGCCGAGCGGGCGTCGGCTTCCTTCCGGAGCCCGAACTCGGAGTTCCAATGGGAGTCGCTGACGGCGTCTCGACCCTTGCGGTAGTCGAATTCCTGTTCCCACTTCGAGCGGGTCCAGTCCTCTTTGTCCCGGTCCACCGCGGACTTGTAGCTGTCGGCGACGAAGCGGGCGATCCGATCCTCGTCCTTCTCGTTGCCGGAGATCCGAGTCTTGCTGATGTCCGTCTCACGGTTGGCCCAGTCGCTGACCGTGGACATGTACGGCTTGGGGTCCGGGAGCGAGTGGGTCAGGATCCCGCCAGCCGAGGCATATTTGTTCGCCAGGGCGGCGGCGAGCAACTGCTGCTGCCGGGCCTGCTGGGCGATCAGGCTCTGGCGGCGGAGTTCCTCCTCGCGGGCATCACTCAGGGCTCCCAGGCGGTCGATGGCCGTGGGGTCCATGGGGTCGATGGGCTTGCCGCGGTAGGAGCCCAGCAGGTTGTCACTGAAGTCGTCGAACCAATTGGCCATTGCTGGTCTCCCTTAACCGAACCAATCGAACAGATCGCCGAACCAGTCGCCCGCATCGGCGAACAAGTCGTCACCGAAGTCGAGCCACGACGTGTCGGTGCCGGCGTCGCCGAAATCGAACCAAGACGTGTCGCCGAGGCCGCCGGTGGATTCGTCGAACCAGCCCCACGACGGGTCGGTCATCCACGAGCCGGTGTCCCCGGCGAAGTTCACGTCCTCGCCGTCGAACCAGCCCCAACCCGGATCCGACATCCAGTCGCCGGTGCCGGTGTAGCTGTCCCAGTTGTCGTAGACCTCGCCGAAGTCGTCGCCGCCGAACAGTTCGTCCCAGATGCTGCTGATCCCGCCGCCGATGGTGCCGAGCAGCCCGCCGTTGTTCCCGCCGGTCCCACCGGTCCCGCCCAGGCCCAGCAGCTTGCTGATCTGGTTCCAGGTCCCGTTGGTGCCGGTGCCGCCCAGCCCGTTGTTCACGTCAGTGCCGAAGCTCCGCTGGTTCCGGGCCGCCTGCTCGGCATTCAACTGGTTGATCAGCGTCTGGTACGCGGTGCTGATCATGGAGTTGTTGTTTTTATTGCCGGCCAGCTTGTTCTGGATGTTCTGGAAATCGACGTAGTTCTGCTGCGTCGCGTTCCACTTGGCCGCGTCGTTGCTCGCCTGATTGTTGAACAGGCCCGTTTTGTACCAGAGGTCCTGGTTCGAGAAGTCGGCGTTCTGGTCCAGTTTGCCCTGGTTGGCCGCCCATTTGTTGAATTCGGTCTGGTCCTGGAACAGCCCCTTGTTCCAGTAGTCGGCGTTCAACTGCTCGGCCTTGTTCGCGGCGTCGGCCCCGAACTTGGCGGCGTCGTTGGCGTACTGGAGGTTCGCCAGCCCCATGCGGTTCTGGGCGTCGCTGTTCTGGAACATCCCCTGGTTGTACTGGGTGGCGTACTGCTGGGCCGCGGTGTTCTGGGCGTTGGCCCCGAACTGCGACGCGGTGTTCTTCGCCGACTGGTTCGCCAGGGCGATCTGGTTGGCCTGGGACGCGTCCTGGAAGGCCGCCCGGTTGGCGTAGTCGGCGTTCAGCTTCGACGCCTCGTTCTCGGCGGAGGCCCCGAACTTGGCCGCGTCGTTGGCGATGGCCGCGTTCTGGAACTCCTTCTGGACGGCGTTCTGGTTGTTCGCCAGGGCCGCACGGTTCCCGGCCTCCGCCCCGTACTGGGCGGCGGTGTTCTGGGCGGTGGCGTTGTACTGGTTGAAGGCGTTGATCGCCTGGGCGTTCTGGGCCTGGGTCGAGATGTCCTGCTGCCGCATCTGGCCCACGAGGTTCCCCTGGGCACCCATGGCGGCGTCCGCACGGTCGCGGGCCTTGCCGGCCACGTCGATCCCGACCTTGTTGGCCTGATCCGCGGCAGCCTGATTGCCGGCCAGCCGGGCCGCCAATTCCTGCCCGCCCCCGGCGATGCCGCGGGCCTGCATGTCCTGGATGACGCTGTCGTTGATCCGCTGGGCCTGCTTGGACTGGTCGGACAGGACGCGGTTGAACATCCCCTGGGCGGCCGGGTCCCAGCCGCCGGAGTCGATGATCGAGCCGTACCGGTCCACCAGGGCGTTCTGCTTGCCCAGCAGGTCGGCGTTGTCCTCGATGGTCTTGGCGTCGCCCAGCGTGGTCGGGGTGTACCCGGACAACGCCACCTGGGCCAGATCCCCGATCTTGGTCGGGTCGTAGCCCTTGAGGGCGACACTGGACAGCGGCCCGATCTTCGTCAGATCGGCCGTGGCCGGGTCGTACCCCTGGGTGATCGCCTGCTTCAGGGCGTTGAGATCGACGGTGTTCGCCGTGCCGGTGGACGGGGTGTAGCCCTGGGACATCACCTCGCGGAACAGCGTCGGGTCGATGCCCTGGTACGCGGTCTGGGGAGCGGTGCTGTACGGGGTGTCGCCGCCGAACAGCCAGGGGGTCCACTGGGCCGCGGTGACATCCGGCGGCATCCACGAGTCCTCGCCCACGCCCTTGGCGTAGTCCAGGAACTCCTGTGCCATCTTGGTCCCCTCGCCGGTGCCCCCGAAGGGGGACCCGGAGAGACCCAGGATGTCATTCCAGATCCCGTTCAACCCGTCGTTGACCACGCCGGTGCCGGCGTTCCCGAGATCGCCGAGAAGGTCATCCCACAGTCCATCCCAAAAGCTGGCCATGCCGGCTCTCCTTTTCGATTAGTAGACCTTCCGCGGGAGGACCTGAGGCTGCTGCTGCTGCCCGTACCGACCCTGGAGTGCAGCCCGCAGGGCTGCGGCTCGGGCCTGCTGCTGCTGGAGGACCTGCTGCTGGTTCGAGCCCGTGGACGGCTGCCGCGGGAAGACCTGCGGCTGAGCAGTCCCACCGGTGCCACCGCCAGCCGCCTTGGCCACGGCGACCGGGCTGGCCCCCATGTAGGCCATGGCCGCCGACTTCAGGACCGAAGACATCGGGACGTTCGCATAAGGGTCGTCCCGGAACTTCTGCCGGTTCTGTTCCTGCTGGAGGGCACTGTAGTAGTTATTCCAGCCGGCCTGACCGTGGAGGTTCTGGGCACGCTGGTTCCCCAGGAACTGGTTCTGGTTGGCGAGCTTCTGGAGTTCCGCCTCTTTCTTGAGGCGGGCCTGCTCGCTGGCGTACCAGTTCTGCTGCTTCTTCTGGGAGTCCAGCATGGCGGTGAGCCGCTGCTGGTCCCACGACTTGTTGTCGTCGGCGACCAACTGGTCCAGCGACTTCACGCCGTTCCAGCGGTCCGGCTGGAACCCGTACCGGCTGGCCGAGGCCGCCATCGGGTCGTCCATCTGCTGGGGGCTGTAGATGCCGTTCAGGAGGGTCTTGTACTCGTCCGTCAGACCATCACCCAGGATGTCCTCGAACACGCTCATGTCGAGAGCCATTATTTGTATCCTTTCATGAAATCGTCGGTGATGGACTTCCGGACCCGCTCAGCGTTCTGGCGGGTGAAGTCGATCCACTGCTGAGTACCGAGGACCAAGCCCTTGGACATCGCCTCGACGGTGTTCTGGGCATCGACCATCTTCTGCATGGTCTCGCCCCAGGACGGATCCGACATGGACAAGCCCGAGAGCAGCGACGGGGCGGTCTTCATGAAGTCGAGGGCCTGGGTCAGCTTGCCGGCCTGGATCGCCTTGTTGGCCGAGTCCTGGGCCGCCTTGTTGGCCTTCTGCTCGTCCAGGGTCTGGGGCGTGATCCACCCGTAGGCGTTGGCCTCGGCCTTGGTCGCCCCAGTCGAGTTGACCGGCTTGGCCGTCTGGTTGTTCGCCTTTTGTTCTCCTGTTGGTTGCACGGCGGGCTTCGTTTCCACCGTCGGGGCGGGGGTCGAGGCTGGGGCCGGAACCGCCGAGTTGGGGGTGCCGGGCGGGACGATGCCGGTGTTGACCGGCTTGTCCGGGGCGTAGGGCTCCTGGTAGCCGGGCGGCATGACCGCGGCCGACATCTGGTCCCCACCCCCGAGGAACGACGAGAACAGGTCCTGGAGGGCGAACTGGAGGTTCTGCGGCGGCAGGACCTGCGGACGCGGAGCCGGCTGGCGGCCGAACAGACCGGCCTGGAACAGGCTGCCCCAGTCGAGGGCCGGCTGCTGCGGCATCGGCAGGCCACCGAACAGGCCACCTCCGAACGGACCGCCGCCCCCGAACATCCCGTACGGGTCGAAGCCGTAGCCGGCGTACTGCCACGCGGGGTTCTGCTGGACCGGGGCCGGGCTCTGCTGCGGCCCGATGTACATCGGGCCGATCTGGCCCCCGACGCCGATCTGGGCACGCAACTGGTTGTCGGCCTCCAGGGCCTTCTGGGCCGCCGCACGCTGGTTGTAGTTGCTCGACACCGACTGGGTCATGAGCTTCGTCCGCTCGGCGTCCGTCAGGAGTTTGGGAGGCTGCGGTGCCTGGGGGGCCGGCACGGGCGAGCCGCCCTGGGCCTGCGGGACGAACCCGGTGTTGTAAGCCGGGGCCGGCTGGGGCTGGACCTGGGTGGTGACCCGATCCGACGCCTGCTGGGCCTGTTGCTGGGCTTGCTGGACCGGATTGGTGGCGGCCGGCGTCGGCGTCACGGTCGTGGTCGGTTGGGCCTGCTGGGCGGACGGCGAGGACGCGGCAGCCTGCTGCTGGGCCTTGGCGGCGTTGGCCTGGGCTTTGGCCTGGAGGCCGGTCTGCTGGGATTGCTGCCACTGCGTCGAGAACGCCGGGTTCTTCATGTACTGGCGGCCGTCGTAGGCCGCCTGGGACGTGGACAGCGTCGGGTACGCCCCCCGGATCGAGGCCAGAACGCTGTCCGAGTTGAACAGCGTCGGGGTCTGCTGGACCTGCTGCGTGACGTTCTGGGCCTCGTCGTCGTAGAGGCTGCCGGCGGTCGTTCCGAAATTCGCCATTCTCACTCACCCATGATCCGCAATCTGGCCCGCACCTTCTCCTCGGTCCCCGTCCAGTTGGCCCGCACCGCCACCGTGGTGGCGTCCACCGGGTACCACTCCAGTTGGACGCCCAGGAACGTGCCGGCCCCGCCGGCCTTGGCCCAGCGGTAGCCCTTGTTCCCGATGGCCGAGGTCTGGACGACCTGGACTTCCGAGGGTTTGGACCCAAGTCCCGAAACATCGATCTCGACGAAGGTGAGCTTCGGCAGGTCGATGTCCGTATTTACCGCTCGGAGGTTGTTAGTAAAATCAAGCCCTTTTTGGAGGGCTTGATTGATCTGATCTACGGCTCTGTTGTACGCCGTGAAGATCTGGGCCGGCGTCGTGATCTTCGGCAGGGACGGGAACTTCATCGGACAGTGGTCTCCGTTTTCGGGCTGACGGAGATGTCCCACTCGATGATCTGGTACTTCTCGCCAGCACGGGCGTGGTTGAAGGACATCACCAGCGACCGGCCGTACTGGGCCTCCGCCGGGATGAAGGTCCGGAGCCCGAGATCGATCTCGGGCTCCGGGTTGCCCCACGGGAAGTGGCCCCACGGGCTCTTGCCCCAGCCGAACGACAAGGCGTCGTTCTTGACCGTGACGAAGGTCTCGGTGCGGTTCTGGTCGGTGGTGAACCCGAACGTCGCCTCCCGGACCGAGTTGAATTTCAGACTGATCGCGGCCTCGGTGAACTGCTTCAGGAGGCCGGCCTGCCCGCCCACGAACGGGGCCGGGATCACGCGGGTGGTGATCGCCGGGTACAGGTTGGCGGCAGCCGCGGTCCAGTCCTTGGCCTCCTCAACGGTCAGGCGGTAGTTACCGGACCCTAGGTCCTCGACCTTGCTGACCACCGACTGGGCCGAGCCCTGCTCCAGTTGCCAGCCGACCGCCGGAGCGGCGAAGAAGTCGTCGCTGTGGTTGACGGTCACGACGGTGGGCGACTCCACCCCCGTGATGGTCGTGGCAATCCGCTCCTCCCGGTAATCGTCCACAGTGCCGCTGTCGCGGATCACCGTGAGCTTCTGGGTCGCGAGATCGGGGGTCGCGAACGCCACCAGGAGGTCGTTCTCCGACGCCATGTAGGTCGCGGCACCGGCGGAGCGGTCGAGCTTGGTCCAGGCCGAGTTGATGGCCGAGAACCGGTACCCGACGGTCTCGGTCGAGTTCTGATCGACCGGCAGCCACAGGATGACTTCACGCCGGAGCGGGTCGGCCACGGCGTGGGCGACATCGAACAGGTTCGACCATTTCAGGCGGGGCTGGACCTCGTCGTCGATGGGGGTCGAGATGCTCTCGAAGTCGCCGGCCAGTTGGGTGAAGCCCGACTGGGTCAGGGTGAAGGCCGAGTTGTTCAGCACCACCGTCGTCCGGGGTGCCACGGTGCCGAGCGTCAGGTTGAGGGGCCGGACCGAGAAGGACGCGTCCGTCACGCCGGTCAGTTCGAACACCGACTTATTGGTAACGATCAGGAGCCGGTCGTCGGTCGGGACCAGGGCCAGGATCTCGTGGGTGGCGTCGCCGATGTCGATGTAGTTCAGGGCCGGGACGTGCTCGGGCTGCTGGAACTTCGAGTAGAACAGCCGGTTCGGGTAGCCCTTGGGCCGGAACCGGGTGTCGAGCGGCGGGTCGAACTCGTCCGAGTACCCGGTGTCGGGCACGATCTTGACCGCGTCCCGGTCGGTCCCGACGGCGACGAACACCACCCGGCCCGGCACGTCCTCGAATTCCGAGACGTAGTAGGCCCGGAGGTGGGCCGAGCAGTTGTTGATGACCCGGCACAGCGACCGCATCGTCTCCTGGACGTTCTGCGACGGCGTGCCGCCGGTCTCGACCCGGAAGGTCCGGGGCGTGACCGTGTAGTCCTCGGTCGCACCGGCGTTGTAGGTCTCGGTGACGGTCGAACCCTGGTACTCGATCTGGAACGAGATGTTGCCGGGCGTGGACGTGCCGTCCGGTGCCCAGCGGTGCATCGAGATCGCGGGCAGGTCGCAGTTGGCGAAGAAGGCGTACTGTTGGTACAGGGCGGACGCACGGCTGAGCGGCGGCCGGTCGTTGGCCTTCGAAATCGTTTCCCGGCTGGGGTTGGTGTACAGCAGGCTGTCGAGCCCCTCGCTGCCGTCCACCGTCGTGATCTGGATGGCCGGGCCGCCCGAGTAGGCCGTGCCGGCGGTCCAGGACAGGTCCGTGACCTCGAAGCACTCGTCGCCCGGATCGGTCGCCCCCTGGGCCTGGGCCACCCCGGTCTCGTTGGTCCGGAAGAGCTTGAGTTCCCAGCCGGCTTCGCGGTCCACGTCGCCGACGAGCACGTCCACCTTCATGGGACGGGTCCATTCGGTCACGGTGCCTGTGGTCAGGCTGGTCGAGGCCGTGAAGGTGATCTGGGTCGTGCTGGGGGCGGTCGCGACCGTGTAGTTCCCGACCCAGGTCGAGTCATTGGCCTCCACGATGGAGAACCGGCTGCCGAGCGTCATGCCGTGGTCGGCCGCGAACGTCGCCGTCGCGGTCGAGCCCGACTTGGTCAGGGCGGTCATCTTGGGCAGCACGTTGCCGGTGACGACGACGCGGTCACTCGGCGGCCCGATCACCAGCCCGGCGTCGCTGGCCTGGAAGTTGCCGGCCGGCGTCGCGGTCTGGATGCCGCTGCTCGGGATCTCGTAGCCCGACGGGATGCCGATGGGGCTCGCGGCCTTCGCGACCGCACCGGGGGTGTACTGGTAGCAGGCCCGGAACGCGACGGTGTAGACGTTCTTGGACGACGCCGTGACCACGCCGGTCCAGGTCCCGGAGGCGTAGCTGGTCGTCGCCCGGATCCACGCGGGTTTCTTCAGCCCGGCCTTGCGGGCGTTGAGCCAGATGCCGCCATAGTTGACGGTCGTGGTGGTGTAGGAGCCCGGCGAGCCCAACACGCCCGTGATGTACGGGGCGTAGCTCTCCTCCGAGCGGTACACGCCCGTGGCCGTGGTGGTCAGGACGGCTTCCCGGAACTTCGTGAACTGCGGGACCGCATACCGACCGTTCCGGTACTGGGCCATCTTCAGGGTCTGGTAGCCGGTGTCGGTCCAGTCGGCGTTGAAGGCGTCGCCCCAGTCCCGGTCCGGGTACAGGTCGTACTGGGTGGACATGTCGCCGGCCACGTAGCCGGAGTTCTTGACCCCGTACGCCTGATGGTGGGTCGAGCGGTCTGCCAAGGCGACGAAGTTGCCCGTCGAGAAGTTGCCGAGTGCCCAGACGATGTCCTGGGTCACGTCCAGGAAGCCAATCGGGCGGTACCCGGCCAGCGAGACGTGCTCGAAGTGGCGGTCACCCGACGGGAAACTCCAGGCCGCCCCACCGGCGAGGTTCGGGAGCGAACCGCCCCGGTTGAAGCCCTGGTAATCGTCCAGGCCCTTTCGGGGTTCCACGACGTTGGGCTCCTGGACCACGACGTTGGTGGCCTCCAGGTAGGCCCCGGCGGGCAACGCGAAGGGGTTGCCGGCCGAGTACAGGCCCTTGGCCTCCGTCCGGCGTTCGATGCTGTCAGCCATGGTCAGATCCTCCGCCGGGTACCGATCCGCAGCAGGTTGTTGCGATTGACGATCTTGGTCGGGTCACCCTGGACCCGGTTCTCGATCACGTTGGCCAGCGAGGACCGCATGGTCGGCAGGGCCGCCATCTTGGTCTGGACCGCCTGGGCGTTCCCGAGGGCCTGGAGGATCCGGATGGAGGTCAGTTCCAGGAGGTACGGGTACAGTTCGGCCGGGGTCTGGAGCACCGGCGTCTCGTCGGCCAGGACGATCCAGTCCCCGACCTCCACGTCCGTGATCGAGCAGGCGTTGAACACCAGGGTCTGGGCCGTGATGCCGGCGATCTGGAGGTCGAACTGCTTGACCTCGCCCCCGTCGTACTGGCTCACCACGTCGATCCGCTGGCCGGTCAGGAAGTGGGCCGGCACGCCGTTGATCGTGATCGTGGAATCCGTCACGGCCACGACCTTGCGGGCACGGTTGGCCGGGACCAGCCGGGAGGGCCGCATGTTGATCACGACCACCAGCGAGCCCTGGGGGCGGGCCAACCGGTAGGGCACGAGCCGGATGTCGTTACCCTCCAGGTAGTAGCCCAGGGGCCGGCTGGCCTCGGTCGGGAAGGTGTAGGCTTCCTCGCGGTTCACCTTGGAGAGCGGCTGGGGGTTCCCCTCGGAATCCGTCCAGTAAACGTCCCGGAGTTTCTGCCCCATGGCCCGCGGCGGGATCCGGTACCGGACCTTGCCCTCTTCGAACGGGATCGCGATCTCGCGGGTGAAGTATTCCTCGTTGAACTTGACGATCAGCGGGATCACGTCGTTGATCAGTTCTTCGTTGGCGAACCGCAGGATGTCGCCGTCCGAGAAAGTCTGCTGAGACTTCGGGAAGAGACCGCGAGACGTGATCGAGGCTACGAAATCAGTCGTGGTGTAGGTCATGCGTAGATCTCCGCGGTCCGAATGACGGCGAGCCAGTTAATCGTGCGGGCGGCTTCGCCCGTTACTTTGACTTGCAGGAGGGAACTGGCGGCCAGGAACTGGACATCGATGTCCCAGATGCCCGAGCGGTCGTTGGCGATGACGGTCTTGGTCGGGGTCCCGACGAAGACGTTGCCCAGGGCGGTCGAGCGGGCGAAACAGCCCTTGATGTTCCAGGCCGCACTGTAGTTGTTGGCGTCCGTCGAGCGGGCCACGACGTTGATGTCGAACGACCATGTGGTCTCGGACCCGATCACGACACCAGCGGTCGGGCCGTACTGGTTCAGGGCCGTCTGAGTGCCGTCCGTGGTCGTGTGGGTCAGGAGATACTGGCCGGCCTGCATCCGTCCGGCGTTGATCACCGAGGTGATGTTGTAGTCGCCGCCGTGCACGAACGCGTTGGTGTTGCTGGCGTGCGGTTTGCCCCCGAACCCCATGGCGACCGAGTGCCGGCTCGCGACGCTGCTGTACAGGCCACCCAGGACCACGCCGGACGAAGAGATCGTGCCCCCGTCGGCACCCAGCAGCACGCCGCGGGAAGACGTGGCCGACCCGGCGTTGCTCCCGATGGCGATGCCGTAGTTCGACACCGTCGTGGACGCCGACCCGAACACCCAGCCGCCGTTCGTCACCGTGACGCTGTCGCTGCCCACGATGGCACTGGTGTTGTTCGACGTGATGGTGTTCGACTTGCCGCCGACGATCAGGTTGTAGTAGCCGCCCTCGATGGAGTTGAGGCTGCCGCCGAAAATCGAGTTGTCGGACGCCGCACTGGTGATCGACTGCCCGTTGCCGATGACGACGTTGCGGACGCCCTGCACGGTGTTGGCCGTGACGGTCCCGCCGGTGATTTCCTTGTAGAGGGCCAGCGAGGTGCCGCCGGAAGCCGGTGCCCAGGTCAGGGTGCCGGCCCCGTTGGTGGTCAGGACCTGCCCGCTGGTGCCGGTGCCGGTCGGGAACGTGTTGCCGTTCAACGAGACGGTGCCGCTGACCGTCAGGGACGTGGCCGCCGCCGTGCCGCCAATCGCGACGCCGTCGATGGTCCCGCCGTTGATGTCCACGCTGTTGTGGCTCTGCTCGCCGAGCGACCCGATCCCGAGGTTGATCCGGGCATTGCCGGCGGTGGTCGCCCCGGTGCCGCCGTCGGACACGCCGAGCGGCAGCGTGAGGCCACCGGTCCCGACCTGATCCGAGACGAACTCCAGGCCGGACTCGTCGCTCTTCACGGCCAGGATCTTGCCGGCCTTGCCGGCGTAGGAGGCGGGGGTGTCGCTCAGCCCCAGGAAGCTCGCGACGGGGTTCCCCCAGGTCAGGTTGCCGCTGCCGTCCGTGGTCAGGACCTGCCCCGACGTGCCGTCGGCCCCCGGCCACTTCATGCCGTCCAGGACGATCTGGCCAGTGCCGTCGGGCTGGATCGTGATGTTCCGGTTCACACTGGAGACGATCCAGTGCGTGGATACGTCGAGGTTCCCACCGAGCCGGGGAGCGGTGTCGTCCTCAACGAACGCCAGACCGCCACCGCTGCCGCCATCCCCCAGAGTAAAAGAGCGATCCGGGATGACGACCGTCCGGTCTGCGGTCAGACCAGCGTTCGTCAATTTGAGGGTCAGCTTGTGACCGTTGGAGTTAAACTGAAACTCACGAGCCATAGGGCATAATCTCCCGTCTTCGGGTTATTTATGGCCCCCTGGCTCGTGGTCAGAACCGCAGAGAACTTAGACGATGGACAGGACCTTTGCCGAAGTCACACCGTCGTCGCTGGCGTAGACGGCGAGGATCCGGTTGGCGTCAATCCGGTGGCTTTCCAGGCCGAACGACCCGACGCTGGGCTCGATCATCACCGGCCCGTTCACCCGCGACAGGGCGTTGGTTGCCGCGTCGTAGTCCAGGACGTACAGGTAGATCCGGTCGCCGCTCGTGGTGGCGTCCGAGCACACCGCGGCCAACCGGGTCGAGGACAGCCAAAGCGGGCAGTACCGGTAATCGGTGGACGATCCGGCCAGGAGCAACTGCGTGCCGACCGTGGGCGTGGTGCCGCCCGATTTCACCGGCCAGACTTTCATGCCAGCCGCAGGGTCGGTCATGCCGTAGGTCATCGCCGCTCCGGCCACCGACATGTCGTTGCTGTTGAAGTTGTCGGCCCAGGTGCCGTTGGTCAGCGTTCCCTGCACGACGGCCGAGGTCGTGATGCCGGTACCGCTGTGGGTCAGGATCACGGACGAGATGCCGGCCGGCGTGCCGGTTTTGGTCGCGGTCAGGATCGCCTGGGTGGCCGAGATTTTGACCAGACGGCCACCGTTTTCCAGCGAGGTGTTGCCCACCGCCTGGGAGGTCGAAGACATGGCATCGACCTTTCCCGCCGCCGAGTTCCAGTTCAGGGCGTACGACCGGACCCGGTACGTGGTCGAATCCGACCGGCCGGTCAGCACGATCTTGGTGCTGTCCAGCATGATGGCGTGGCTGTGGTCGATCCGGGTGTTGGCCAGCACCGACGACACGTTGTTGGTCGCGTTCGTGACCGTGACCGCCAGGGTGCTGGGGTCCACAGCCAGGGTTGCGGCGTAGATGGCGTACGGGGCCGACGGGCCGTTGTAAAAACACACCGCCTTGTTGGTTTCGACCTTCAGCACCGACAACGACGCGGCCCAGTTCAGGAAGCTGGCGGTGACCACCGCCGTCTCGGTCCCGACCGTGATGGTGTTGTCGGCGTTGACCTGGATCGCGAACGCGTAGATGCCGGCGGTGCCGGGGCTGGTGCCCGTGGCGAACCGGTTGTGGACGAACAGGAACACCCCGCCCCCCATGGAGGTCGAGCGGGAGAAGCTGTCGCCGTCGAACGCGGCGTCGTTCGACCACAACGCCGTCCGGGGGCCATCCTTGGACGCGTCGTACGTCGCCCAGGTCATGGGCGGGGTCGTGAAAGATTCGGTCAGGCCGCGTCCGATCAGCATCAGCGGAAGTCCTTCACCAGGGAGCAATTCCAGGTGACGCCCCCGTTGGTCGTGAAGGCGTACAGCACGTCAGCGGCCGAGGCCGTGGACGACACCGTGGGAGCGGTTCCGCCCGGCCACTTGAACGAGGCTGGCCACGCCACCGTCCGGCCGCCGGTGGCGTCCTGGGTGAAGGTGATCAGGATCTCGACGTGCCGGCCGGTCGCCGGCACGTTCTGGAGCACGATGGACGTGACGTTGGCGGTCAGGCTGACCGGGAAAACGTTCGCGTTGTCCAGGTTCAGCGTCACGACACCCGCCACGATGGACGGGGCGTCGGTGACGTTGCTGTACGACTGGAGCCGGGGTTTCCGGACGAAGTTGTCCACGAACGTGGTGTTGTCCCCGACCGTGATGTCGCTGGACCCCGTCTTGTTCAGCCGAGTGTTGGCGTTGTCAATTACCAGAGCCATGGCTCACCTCACACAACCTGATCGACCACGGCGACCCACTGGATGGTCTTACCGCTGGCCCCGGTGACGTTGATGACGATGTTCGTGCCGCTGACCGCCACATCGGCGTCCCAGGTCGAGTCATCTTCCTGGACGATTGTCTTCAGGATCGGCCCGATGGTCAGGGACCCCGAAGCGTTCTTCACGGTGAACGACAGTTTGTATTTGGCGACTTCGCCAAACACGTCGCTACGGTGACCCTTCACCCGGATCTCGAAATCCACGACGGTGTTGGTCGCAATGGCGAGCGTGGCCCCCGTCAGGGCGGTCAAGGAACCGGTCGTGGTGGTGGCCGACAGGATCCGGACATCCCGCGAGATCGTGCCGGCGGTGTTGGCCACCGTGAACTTGCCCTTCACCTGGACCGGGCCGTCCAGGACCACCTTGCCGGTGCCAGCCGGCCGCAGGGTCAGGTCGGCGTTCACGCCATCGACCGACAGGGCGTAGCTGGGATCGAGCAGCAGGTCGGTGCCGGTGACCAGGAGCGAGGTCGTGGTCCCGCCGCCGATCACCACGGCCCCGGCGTCGCCCTGGATCGAGAGGTTCTGGCCGTTGGTGCCAGTCAGGAAACCCCCGATGGCGACGTTGTTGCCGGCCGGGTCCAGGACGATGCCATCCAGGGTGGACACCGTGAGCTTGCCGGCGTCGCCCTTCTGGAGCGTGATGTCCGCACCGGCATTCGTCAGGGCCAAGGTCGGGGTCGCGATCTCGACGCCGGCCGCACCCGTGATCTTGTGCCCGTTGACGTTCAGGTCGCCGCTGAGCGACGGGGCGGTGTCGCCCGACACCGCGGTCAAGTACGTCGGGACGGTGTAGAACTCCAGCCCCGTGGCGTCGCTCTTGACCCGCACGGATTTCCCGCCCTGGCCGGAGTAGCTGGCCGGCGTGTCGGTCAGGCCGATGAAGTTGCCGGCCGGGGCCGTGATGAAGGTCAGGGCCGTGCCGGCTCCATTCACCGCCACGAGCTTGTTTGCAGCACCGGAGTAGCTGGCCGGCGTGTCGGTCAGCCCCGTGAAGGTCGTGGCCCCGCCACCCCCGCCGCCACCCCCACCGGAGATCCGGAGGGCACCCGTGGCCGGGTCGTACACCGCAGCGAGGATCTGGCTGGGATCAAGTTTGGTGGTCATGCGTCACCTCAAGAGACAGAGGCGACGCGAAGGCTCGCGGTCGCCGGGTCATAAACGCGGATCCAGATCTGGGCCGGGTCCAAGTCGTGCTCGACCACCGACCCGGCAGTCCCGATGTACAAAGTCCGGAGTTGGGCCGTGTTCTCGTCGTACGCGGCGAGGAGAACCTGCTTGGGGTCGATGGTCGCCATGGGTTACTTCCCCAGCGACTTCAGGAGGGCCTTGTAGATCGAAGCGTCCTCTTCATCGTCCAGGCCACCCAGGCTGGAGGTGTCGAGGTCCTCCTCGCCGCCGAGCATGCCACTCATGGCGTCGTCGCCCTTCTCCAGGGCTTCCTCCAGGGGGTTATCCCCGGTCTTGCCCTCGGCGGCCTCTTCCAGCGGGTTGTCGCCGCCACCGATCTCGATCACGGTCGTGGACGCATCATCGCCCAGCGGGGCGTCGTCCTCGGTCAGGAGCGGCAGGAGTTCCTGCATGGCCTCCAAGATGTTCGCAAGACGAATGTCTTTCATGTCAGGTTCTCCAATCAGAAAGTCCGGCTGAGTTCGACCCAGGCAGTACCGGTCCAAAGCAGAACGAGGGCCTCGTCTTGCTCCAAATCACAGGATCCGTTGATGTTGACGTTCCCGCTGTCCGGTACGGTCACGGGGGCGATGCTGGAACGACCGACCAGGATCAGGTGCTGGCCTGGGTAGGTGCCGGCAGCAATCGGGGTGATGGTGCTGAGGGCGACCGGGCCACCGAGGCCGGTCAGGAAGTAGCAGGGGGCCGACGACGGGACCGTCGAGCCGTTGTCCACCGTCAAGGACACCGGTGTGGTGACCAGGGGGCCGACCAGCTTTAGGAGCGACACGTCGCCACCCTCCAGGAGGGCGTA
This sequence comes from Azospirillum terrae, assembly GCF_053470425.1. Lineage (NCBI taxonomy): Bacteria > Pseudomonadati > Pseudomonadota > Alphaproteobacteria > Rhodospirillales > Azospirillaceae > Azospirillum > Azospirillum terrae. The sequence continues at coordinate 164,488 of NZ_JBPXMR010000008.1, forward strand.
CTGGAGAAGCTCGACCAGGGCCGGCCCGACCTGGGCTTCGCCCCAGTCCGTCTCGTTGTCGCCGGGGATCACGTAGGTATTCCCCAGGTTGGTCGTAACAGAGGTTCCCATTCGGCACTCTCCACATGAAGTCGCCGGTATTTATGGGATGGCGTCGCGGGGTTAACCCCGAACAAGAAAAGGGGGACCCGGAGGTCCCCCTTGGTACTTGTGCTTGACCTGACCCTAGGCCACGACGCCCGGAGCGATGTTGTCGATGACGACGCACTGACCGGGGGCCTCGCAGAACAGGGCCTGATCAGTGTACGCACGGAGTTCGTAACCGGCGTTGTTCTCCAGGTCGCGGAAGAACTGGTCGCCCTGGCCCGGCCGGCGGAAGGTCACGTCGGTCGAACCGACGCGAAGCATGCAGCGGTCGGCGAACAGGTACGACTTGCCGTTCTTCACGAACGAGGAGCCGACGATGCGGGTCACGCCGTTCTGGTTGAAGTACCGGATCGACTTGCTGCCGACATCCACCTGGGCCGTGGCGTAGCTGGAGTCGATCTCCCGACGGGCCAGAACCTCACGGTGCAGGTCCGACCAGGACGCGAAGGAGGTCAGGAGGGTGACATCCTCGCCCATGCCCTTGGCCAGAGCCTCTTCCAGGGCCTCGTCCAGAGCCGCGAACGACAGTGCACCGGCGGTGCCGCCGTCGTTGATCGAGTACTGGGTCGGCCGCAGGATCGAGTAGCTCGACCAGTTGATGCCGAACAAGCTGCCCGTGTTGGTCAGGATCTTGTCCAGACCAGCCATCTGGGTCGTGTAGGCCCCGAACTCGAAGATGTGATGGTTGGCGGCGACGCCCGTGGCGTTGTCCACCGTGATCGACTTCGTGCGGGTGTTGATGGCCAGGACGGTCATGACGCCGGTGCCGGCGGTGTTGGTCGGGGTGGTCTCACCCGACACGGCGGCCCATGTCTGGATCTTCATGCCTTCCTGGCCGACCCACAGGCCGGGAGCCCAGGAAGCACCCTTCAGGGTGATGACGTTGCCAGCGACGCTGGCGACCTCGCCGATGCCGGTCTGGCCGTACATCAGGTCGGCCTCGATGTCGCGGGCGATCTTTTTCCGCATGCCCTCGACCACGACCTGGGTCGCGTCCATGAAGGCGTTGCGGGAACCGACGGCACGGGCAGCCGCACCGTAGGAGATGGTGTCGCGGAGCAGGTACTCGCTGCCGCGGACCTGGGCGTTGACCATCTCACCCGACACCGCCTCGTTCAGGCTGAACGCCGAACCGTTCGAGTTCGAGCGGGTCGTGCCCTGCGGCAGCTTCACGCGGAAGGGCTGGTTGTAGAAGTCGCCGAGTTCCTTGTCCTTGGAGGTGAACTTCGCGATCTTCGTGAACTTCACATTGTCCGGGTACAGGTCGGCGATGCTGTCGGCGTAAACCTGCTTGAACAAGCCGTTCAGCTTGCCCACGTCGGTGTAAACAGGGGCCATCTTGGCTCTCCATTTCACAAATACTGGTGACGGGGGTCACCGGGATTTTCGAGGGATGGATTTCCGCGACGGCTTCGAGGTTTACGCAGACGGCGGCGAGGCTTGGTCTGGGCTCCTGGCACCAGGGCGGTACTCCGTGTTGGACCAGCACTTGACGGCGACTTGGCTTGGTCAAGTACTGGTCCAGTTCACGGGTATTTAGCCGCGGAGCTTCGCCATTTTGTCCCGCCATTCAGCTTCTGACATCGGACGCTTGTCTTCCGACCGCTGCGGAGCGACTGGACCAGCATTTCGCTGGCCGGCCGGCGGGACACCCCGCTGGTTGGACTTGATCTTCTGGACCTCGTACTGCCGGATCTTCTTCAGGGTCTCCTCGCCCAGCGAAGCAGCCAACTGCTCCGGGGGAAGGGTCTGGAGGAACTTGGTGTAGACGTTCGACATCAGGCTGTCGGTCTTCACCAGGGCGTCCTTGACCGTCATGCTGGGCTGCCGGCCCTCACGGGCGGCCTTGATCCGGTCACCGGCCAGGATCCGGAGGGCGTGGTACGCCTTGAAGGCCCGAGCCCGGTCGTCGGCGACGAAGTTGGACTCGTTGAACGCCTCGGAGATCTCACCCATGAGCTTCTGGGCGTCGGCCTGCCGGGCCGCCATGACCTGCTGCTGCTGGGCCTGCCGGGCCTGGAGTTCCCGTTCCTTGCGGAACTGCTCCAGTTCCCGCTGCTCCTGGAGGGCCTTGTACTTCTCCGGCTCGTACTGCTGGAGCAGGGCCTCGTTCAGGTAGTGCTTCGCGAACGCGTCCGGATCGACGCCCAGGTGCTTCAGGGCGGCGGCCGGGTTGTTCTTGATCGCGAGGACGACCTCCTCCAACTGGCGACGCTGCTCGGCGGCCTCCCGCATCTTCTGGTGGGCGGCCTTGCCCAGGCTGGCGTGCTGCTGGAGTTCCTCCAGGGTCATCTCGACCTCGGAGCCGTCCACCTTCACCTTGTACTTCGACGGGGCATCCGGGGCCTTGCGGGCGGGGGCACCATCGTCCCCCATCTCGTACCCCTCGGGTAGGGAACCGGGGTTTCCGCCCTCGTACGAACCACCGGTGGAACCACCCGTGTGCTCGATACCGGTGCCGGCGTCGCCGGCCTGGGTGTCGGTCGAGACAGAGGCTTCAAACTCACTCATTGTTCACCTTTTGTTCTATTATTGGGCCGAGCCGGGACCAGCCGGCGGGGCATTCATGGGACCGGACGCCGCGGGGGCGGCTCCGGCGGGGAGACGGGGAGGCATGGGACCCTGGACCGGCACGCCGCCGCCCTGCACGTCCTTCATGGGTTCGGGCTGGGGCGGGACCTGGGAGGGGGCCATCTGGGGCTGGCCGGTCGTGTTGCCCAGGAGGGCGTGGATCTGCTGCACGCCCGCGTCGTTCAGCATCCCCATGTGCTCCTGGATGTGGTTCAGGACCACGCCGACGGCCGGGCTGTTGATCCGGACCTCGGGGTTCATCAGGATCGTGCTGTGCTCCAGGATGTGGAGCCGGTGGTTGTCGATGATCAGCGACGGGACCCCCTGCCCTTCCATGAGCATCTCGTTCTCGTGCCGGATCAGGCCCAACTCGGCACTGTCGTGCTCGGTCAGGGGGTCGAGGTTGCCGGTCTCGACCACCGTCAGGTACTCCTCGGGGGTCTTGATGATCCCGAAGTTGATCAGGTTGTGGGCAAGCTCCACGCGGCCGGCCGTGGTACGAGACAGGGGGTTGCCAAGGTCCACGACGACGCGGTTCACGTTCTCCAGGTCGTTGCCGACGAACTCCCGCATGGCCGCGACCTTGGACTTGCCGGCGATGTGGACCAGCCGAGGCGTGCTGGCGAAATCCCGCAGGATCCGGACGGCGTCGGTGCCCACGTCCTCCAGCAGGCGGACGTAGCTCTCCTGAAGGTGCGAGGCGAACTCCAGGGCCTGCTGCTGCACCAGGGCGATGGCGGTACCGGATTCCAGGTTGGCCTGGGGGTTGCCACGCACGACCGAGTTCACGCCCGAGATCGTCTCGATCATGTTCACGAGCAGGTTCAGGAACTGGAAGATCTCGCCGGGCGTCGAGGTCAAGTTCAGGGCCTGGGGCGGGCCACCGGCGAGGTCGTACTCGATCAGGTTCATGCCTTCGAGTTGCTTGACCGTGATTCCGGCATCGCGGGCCGCCGCCACGTTCTGGACGCCGAAGGTCGCGTGGTTCGTGGAGATCGTGCTGACCTCCATGTTCACGAGGTCCTGGAGCGGGGCCAGATCGTTCGCGACGGTGTAGCCGAACTGGGTCCCAAGCTCGGTGCCGGCCGAGATCTGCCGCAGGGTGATCTCGCGGTACGGCAGCGGCATCTCCAGCAGGGTGGTGCCGCTCCGGAGGAACAGGGCGTACTTGCCGTTCGGGAGGGCCGGCGTCTTGCTGTGGAAGAACTCGAACACCTCGATGTCGTCCGTCCCGAGCGAGCGGGAGTTCGACCAGAACAGGCCCGTCATGGACTCTTCGGTCGGGGACTTGATCTCCCGGAGTTCGTCCTCGAACTCGGGGAAGTTCACGATCAGGTCCCAGCGGGAGCGGTACCGCCGGACGATGGCCCAGGTGTTGTCGCTGTGGTCGGCCTTGGTCGGGTCCACGATCACGTCGCAGGGCGGGATCACGTCGAACCGGAGGTCACCCTCGTACACCACCCGCTGCCGGGTTTCCGGCGGGGCCTGGAACTCCGGGGCGACTGGAGCGTCCATCGAGCCCGGCACGACCTCGGTGATGGTCGTGGGCTGCTCGGGCGTGATGTCCTCGACGCCATACTCCCGGCCGGAATCCGCGTCCCAGGTGGTCAGGATGTAGCCGGAATCGAGCAGCAGGGCGTACTCGACCGCGGCCTTGATTTTGGCGTCGAGCCGCTTTTCCCGCAGGTAGTAGTCGAGCAGGTTGTTGGCCAGCCGGGCCTGCTGGAGCGACTTCTGGTCGGAGTTCGTCGCACGAGCCTGGAAAGTCGGGCGGTTGCCGACGATCAGGTTCAAGAGGTGCTGGATGATGTTCCGGAAATGATTGACCGAAACGGCCGAGTACTCGGACTGCTCGCCGACGAAGTGGATCGAGTCCGTGCCTTCGGTGTTCTCGTAGTACTGGTTGTGGTAGTACCGCAGGTTCCGCCGCCACCGGCGGACAACCGGCTGCCGGATCTCTTCGAACTGCTCGATGCGGGCGGTCAATTCACTGGCGAGTTCGTCCCCGGTTTGGGCGGCGAAGTACTGGTTCTTGTTCGTCATCGTTTCCTCGCGAACAGGCCCTCAATCCCGCTGTTTGCCGGTCGCTGGACCTGGGCGGGGATGTGGTGGGTGGTGACGGTCGGACTGGACCCCACCGGGTACGGGTTCGTGCGGTAATCGGCCATGCGGTGCATGTAGATCAGGGCGGAGAGCAAGTCGCAGTGACCGAGCTTCTCGGTCCGCTTGAAGTCCTTCTTTTTGCCCTTCTGATCGACCTCCCAGACACCCATGTCCAACTGCCGCAGCAAGTTCTGGCACTTCGGATTTATCCTGACGCCGCACTGGCTGATTTTCGTCCTGAGCCCGGCAATCGCCACGTCCAGGTCGTATTTAAGGGCCGGCCGGAAGTTGATTCCTGTCACCTTTCTGATTTCCATGATCTTGTCCCACTCGGTGTCCGAGAAGAACTTGATCAGGCCGTGCGGGTGACCGGGCCAGAGTTCGTTCAACTTCTTCTTGATGTCCATTGCGGTGTCGGACGGGGCTTGGTAGTTGACCAGGACTTCGTCCTCGATCACCAGCAACTGCTCCCGGAAGTCCACGTACCCGAACAGGATCGCGTCGTAGTCCTTCACGCCCCAGTCGGCCGAAACGAACGGAACGAAATGGGTCGGGCGTTCTCGCTCCTCGACGGCCAGATCCTTGACGGCCTGCCACTCCGGCACGATCAAGTGGTCGGAGTCGTTGATCAACTGGCACAAGTATTCGCGTTTGAAGCTGTCCCTCTCGCGTGCCGGGATCAGGATCTCGCCCTCGGGGCCGATGATCGACTGGTCGAACTCGATCCGCTCCCGCTTCTCCGGCGACAGCCACGTGTTGTCGTCGAAGGTGCGGCACAGGTAGGTGCCCCGCCGCTGGTGTTCCTCGACGTACCCGACCCACGGGTGGGCCAGGGTCGGGGGCGGCGTAGAACTCATGATGTAGCGGCCGTTCGTGTTCAAGAACATCGGCATGATGACCGAGTCGATGATCCACGGGAGGTTCGCCATGAACGCAGCCTCGTCCAGGATGGCGAGGTGAGTACTTCCGCCTCTGAGCCCTTTACCGTCGGCGGCATCGACGCCCTGGAGCGTGATCGTGCTGCCGTTCGGGAACACGTACTTGTTCCGGTTCCGGAGGTAGACGGGGAGCATGTCCTGCGGGCACGTCTCCAGGATCACCGGCATGTTCTGCTCGACGATCTCGCGGGCCTGCTTGGTGGACGGGGCGAAGAACCGGACGAAGTGGCCAGGGAACAGGATGCAGTGCTCGACCGCCAGCAGGCAGAGCGAGGTCGATTTCCCGGTCTGGCGTGCGATGTTCCAGAGTTGGTTCTGATCGTTCGAGTGGAAGAATTCGTAGATCGGCAACTGGTGCGGACGCAGGATGAACCGGAGGTTCTTCCGCTTCCACAACTCCTTCACGATGGCCGACTTCGGGATCTTCGGCTTCAGGGTCTGGCGATCAACTTCGACAGTCATTCGCCCTGCCAGTCGCCATCCGCGAGCACGCCCTGGCTCCGCCGGCCTTCCTTGCCGACGTGCCGTTCACGGGACGGCTTCTGCGTCACGTTGTCGAGGAACAGGGGCTGGTCTTTGGTGAAGGCTTCGATCAAGTCCTCGTCCGACACACCGTCGAACGTGACCATGTTGTCGAACTTCTGCTCGGCGTCGTAAGCCGAGTAGGTCTTCAGCACCCAATCCCAGGTTTTCTGGTCGATTTTCTCGCCGGCCGTCGCGGCATCGATCAACTGCTTGAGCCGGTAGGTCAGGAGTTGCTCGGCGAGGTCCTTGTTGCGGCTCACCGGCGGATCGTCGGCCGCAGCTTGGCCGCCACCTCGGCGGTCTGGCCGACCTCCTTCACCTTGGTCTCGACCTGGGCTTTCCACTCCGCGAGGCCGTCCAGGACCTCCTGGACGTTCGCCTGGACCTCAGAACGAATCTGATCCTTGGCATCGGCCTGCTGGGCCGCCGCACTGGAGATCGACCGCTTGTGGGCGTAGTTCGCCACCGCGACCAGGGTGGCCACGACGGAAGCGGTGATCGATGTGGGGTCGGGGGTCAGGAAGAGGCTGACGAAGAGGGCGGCGATGGCGGCCCAGGCGAAGATGTTCGTCAGCGACAGCGACGTGCCGGCGTTATCCAGGAGGGACAAAGCCCGCAGCAGTACTTGAATCAACTTCATCGTCGTCCTTGCGGATTAGACCTGGAGGGCGTCGAGGCTTGCTCCAGGACGTATTTATCCGCGGACGCCGGGCGTGGAGTTGCCCGTTAAGGTTCTACTTTGTAAGGTTGCTGAATTTACAATTGCAACGAATAGGATTCGTGATATGCTCAAGCTCGGGGTCAAGCTATGGAGGGTGTCATGAAGGTTGCGATTGAGGTCACGAAGCCGAACGGCGAGACGGCGGTGCACACGTTCGACTGCTCGCGGTACAAGGCCGCGGCGTACAAGTCCTGGTCGGACGCCCGGCTCCAGGACGCTCACCGGCAGATCACCCAGGTCTACGCGATCCAGAACGGGTACGTGCCGTCGCCCCAGGAGTACGCCCGCATCATGATGGCCCTGGACGCACGGGGGCACAGCCTCGATCTCGACGGCGAGATCGATGGTGACGACACCCGGTACGCGGGACTGAAGTACAAGCTCAGGAAGGCCGGGTAACCCCGGCCTTTCACCGCTTGGGGCGGCGGCGGAACAAGCCCTCGGCCTGCATCTCGGCCAGGACCTTGTCGTAGGTCCGGGCTTGCTCGCGTTCCGTGTGGCCCATCCAGGCCGCGAGCCGGCCGGGCCTCGCCCTGCCCCGCTGTAGCTCCAGAGTGGCTCGGGTGTGCCGCAGGCTGCCGAGCGTGCGGTGGTTGCCCTCGCCGTCCTCGTACAGCCCCTCCCGGAGGAGGAAGTAGTGGAACTGCTCGGAGAGCCGCTTGAGGTCGGAGAACACCGGTCCGGAGGTGCGACCGCCCCGGACGAACCCGACCTTCTCCACGATGGTCTGGACCACCGGCAGCACCGGAATCGTCCGCTTCTTCTGCTTGCCCCGCAGATGGATCCGGGCCGGCTCGCCCGTCTTGGGGTTCCACTTCTTGACCACGTCCTCATGCCGGAAGTTCCGGGCCTCAACGACGCGGCAGCCGGTGTGGTAACAGAACAGCACCAGGAGGTGCAGTTCCTCGTGCTCGTACCGGAGAGCCCGCCGGAGCTTCACGAAGGTCCGGAGGTCGAAGTAGCTGTTGTCGTAGTCGTCCGGGGGCTGCTGCTTGATCGGAGCCCGGATTTTGTCCCGCCGGTACCCCTTCTCGACCGCGAACTCGCTCCAGGTCCGCAACGTCACCAAATCCACCGCGATGGTGGACAGCTTCGCCCCGTCCTTCATCCGCTTCTGGGTGAACCGCTCGGCGTCCTTCTGGGTCAACGACGACAAGTGGCGGGTCCCGAACATCGGCAGGACGTGGTTCCGGCTGATCCCCTCGTGCCGCCGGACGTGGTCGTGCAGGGGGTTCCTCTTCCTCACCCAGGCGATGAACTCCTCGAACAGGTCCTTCATCACCGGCTCGGTGATGGGCTCCTCCCGGTACAGCTTGATCACGGTCTTGCGGCTCAACTCGCGGGCCACCGCCATGGCCTCGTCGAGGTTGGACTTCCCGGTGGATTTCGGCCGCGGGGTGTCCACGCCGGGGATGATCAGCCGAACGTACCAGTTCTTGCTGTCCTTCCGCCGGAGCAGGGTCGCGTACGTGTCCGGGACCGGTACAACCTCACGGTAGTACCCGTTGGACTGAAAAATCCGAACGTCCGTCACAGGTCCCTCACAGCCCGATCTGTGATTTGAGCGAGAAACCTAAGGGGTTCCAACGGGTTCGGCAAGCCCCGCCGCCCCGATCACAGCGAGGGCTGTGACGGACCTGTGACCGAATTGCCGTGCTGGAGCCAGAACGGCTATTTCCGTTCTGAATACTTTAGCCCAGCAAATTCAACGGATTGCGTCCTCAACCAACTGGCGAGCATCCTCAAATAATTGTTTCCGGGGCATCGGCAGCGTGTACATCATGTGCCCACCGTCGTAGACCGGCACGCGGACCCGGCCGCGCTGCCCGTCCGGCAGTTCCAGCTGCGCCGCCAGCCAGCGCGAGCCCAGGTAGGGCGTCACCATGTCGTTGCGGCCGTGCGCGATCATCACGTGCAGCCCCGGCGTCAGCGACAGCACCTGCTGCAACTCGTCCATGGCGCTGGGGTGCCCCTCGCGCGGCCATTCCCAGCCGCGGTTGACGGCGCCGTTGAGCAGGTGGAACGGCAGCTCCGTGCGGAAGTTCAGCTCCTGCTGGGCGTAGGCGGCGAACGCCGTCGAATAGGCCGGCACGGTGCCGGTGAGGTACGGGTCCTCGGCAACGCGCGGCGACGACGGGTCGGGGTCGGGACCGCTGAAGGCGCCGTCGTAGATGCTGACCACGCGCCCCTTGGCACGCAGCAGCTCGCGTGCGAAGACGCCCGCCGACACCCGGCCGCGGTGGCGGGCCACCAGTTCCACCGGCAAGCCGGTCAGCCGCGCCACCTCGGCGAACAGGTTGGCCGAGGCGTCCAGGCGGCCAACGTCGAGCGTCGCCAGCCCGGCGAGGTAGTCGGTCAGCGCGAAACGCGCCGCGCGCTCGGCGGCGTCGGCCGGGGCCTCCTCGACCAGCCCCTGCGCGGCGGCACTGGCCGCCATGGCCGGCAGCCTCAGCGCCGTGGTCAGCAGGCCGGTGGTTTCGTCGCGCACCGTGCCGAAGTCGATCACCGGCGACACCATGACCAGCGCGTTGACGGCGATGCCCGATTGCCGGAACAGCTCGCGCGCCATCTTGGCGATGCGGAAGCCGCCGTAGCTCTCGCCGACCAGCAGCTTGGGCGAGGCCCAGCGGTCGTTGCGGGCGATCCACAGCCGGACGATCTCCGACAGGGTGCGGGCGTCGGCGTCCACCTTCCAGAAGCGCTTCTCGGCATCGTCGCCGGGCTTGAGCGCGCCGCTGTATCCGGTGCCGACCGGGTCGATGAAGACGAGATCGGCGAAGCTCAGCCAACTGTCGGGGTTGTCGGCCATCGGCACCGGCGGCCGGGGCAGCGAGCCATCCGCGTTGAAGCGCACGATCCGTGGGCCGAGGGCGCCAAGGTGCAGGTAGGCCGACGCGGCGCCGGGGCCGCCGTTGAAGACGAAGGCGACCGGCCGCTTGCCCGGCTCGGACCCGTCCAGCGTGTAGGTGGTGGTGAAGATCCGCGCCAGAACCTCGTCCTTGCCGGCGTCCTTGACCGGCAGGAACTCGGCCACCGCCGTGTAGGCCAGGGAGCCAACGGTGTGATGGGTCACCGCGCGCTGCGCGTCGAAGGCGGCGGGCTTCTCGCTGCGCTCGGCCTTGGGGGTGTCGGGTTTGTTGTCCTGGGCGGGTGCCGCCATCGGCAGCGCAAGGATCGCGGCAAGGGTCAGCGCGGCGAGGGACGGGCGGAGCGGCATCGGGACGGGTCCGGGAATCGTGCGGGGCGTGCCTTGCCCATGTGGGGTGCGTTGCGCGACGAACAAGCGAGAGGGCGGTCAGCGGCCCGTCAGCACGATGCGTCCCTCCGTGCGGAGGAGCCGGCCGCCGCGTTCCAGCTTAGCCAAGGCGCGGTAGATCGCCTCGTGCGTCAGGCCGATTTCGGCGGCGATCTCCGTCCACGGACGGTCGAGCACGACCTCCGGCGGCGTGCCGGTCGCCTGCATCCGCAGCCATGTCAGGATGCGCTCGGATGCCGAGCGGATGTTGCGCAACTCCAGCCGGGCGCGCAGGTCCCGCACCTGTGTCGCCAAAGCGCGGGCGAGGCCCAACGCCGCCTGCGGGTCGGTCCCGAGCGCGGCGATCAGGTCCGTTTTGGGGACGATTGTGACCTCCGACGGAGCTTCCGCGACGCCGTCGCAGTGATAGGCCTCTGCCCAGAGCGCCGCCTCGGCACAGGTCTCGCCTGCCCTGGCGACATGCACCGCCACCGAGGTTCCATCGTCCAGATGGCGGACGAGGCGGATGCGGCCGGCGTTCACGAAGAACACCGCCAGCGTGCGGTCGCCCTGACGGAACAGCGCCTCGCCCACCCCCAGCCGCCGCCGCACCAGCCGGCCTGGGGCGATCAGGCCCACCCATGCTGCCACGCCCCGCATCCTTGCCTCCCGGCCATATGATCCGGATCATACACGGACGGTGTGCCGACGATCCATGGTGCAGCATCCGATCAAAGGGAGTTCCCATGCTCGCACGCGGCCTCGTCGCCCTCATCCTGCTGGTCCCGGCCGTTGCGCCGGCCCAGACACCGTCACCGTACGCCGGGCAGCAGACCCGCGAGATCAAGGCGCTGTCGCCGGAGGATATGGAAAGCCTGCTGAAGGCCAAGGGCATGGGGCTCGCCAAGGCGGCCGAGTTGAACGGCTATCCGGGACCGCCGCACGTCCTCGATCTCGCGGCGGATCTCGGGCTGAGCGCGGAACAGGTCACCGCCATGAAGGACATCCTGGCCCGCATGACCGCGGCGGCCAAGCCGCTCGGCACGACCATCGTGGAGCGCGAACGCGACCTCGACCGGCAATTCGCGGAACGCCGCATCGACCAGGCGTCGCTGGCCGCGGCGACGGCCGGGATCGCGCAGATCCAGGGCGAGTTGCGGGCCGTCCACCTCGCCGCGCACCTGGAAACCCGCGCCGCGTTGAGCGACGAGCAGGCCAGCCGGTACAACACACTGCGCGGCTATGGCGGGCCTGGAAACGAGATGGGGCACGGCCATCACGGACAAGGCAAGCCGCACGGCGGTTGAGGACGGGGCGTAACGGAAACGCGTTCCGCGCGTTCTTTAGACCGGGGGTCGCCGAGGTCGGGCGGCGTTGGTCCGAGGGCGTGCGTCATGTCTTCCTACATCGTGGCACTGGTCTGCGTCGGCCTGCTGATCCTGCTGGTCGCGTGGCTGCCGATGGTGCTGAAGGAACTGCCGCTCTCGCTGCCCATCGTCTGCGTGCTGTTCGGCTTCGGGCTGTTCCAGATCCCCGTGCTGAAGTTCCCCGACCCGCTGGAGTACCCGCAGGCCACCGAGCGGCTGAGCGAGTTCATCGTCATCGTGGCGCTGATGGGCGCCGGGCTGAAGCTCGACCGGCCGCTGGGCTGGCGGTCGTGGATGATCACGTGGCGGCTGCTGGGCATCACCATGCCGCTGTCGATCGCGGCCATCGCGCTGATCGGCTGGGGGATTCTGGGGCTGTCGGCGCCGGAGGCGGTGCTGCTCGGAGCGGTGCTGGCGCCCACCGACCCGGTGCTGGCCTCCGACGTTCAGGTCGGGCCGCCGAAGTCGGGCGAGGAGGACGAGGTGCGTTTCAGCCTGACCTCGGAGGCCGGGCTGAACGACGGGCTGGCCTTCCCGTTCGTCAACCTCGCCATCGCCATGGCGGCGGCCGGGGCTGCGGCGGGCGACTGGACGCTGGAGTGGTTCGGCATGGACGTGGTGTGGAAGCTGGCGGCCGGTGTCGGCATGGGCTGGCTGGCCGGCAAGGCGCTGGGCGTGCTCACCTTCCGGCTGCCGAACCGGGCCAAGCTGGCGCGCACCGGCGACGGCTTCGTCTCGCTGGGCATCACGCTGATCGCTTACGGCGCCACCGAGCTGGTGCACGGCTACGGCTTCCTCGCCGTGTTCATCGCGGCGCTGGCGCTGCGCCACGAGGAGCGGAGCCATGAGTACCACGAGAAGCTGCACGACTTCATCGAGCAGATGGAACGGCTGCTGATGATGGCGTTGCTGGTGCTGTTCGGCGGGGCGCTGGCGCGCGGCCTGCTGGAGCCGCTGAGCTGGACGGCGGCGCTGGCCGGGGTGGTGATCCTGTTCGCCGTCCGCCCGGTCGCCGGGTTCGTCGGGCTGGCCGGGACGGCGGTGCCGCGGCACGAGCAGGCGGTCATCGGTTTTTTTGGAATCCGCGGCCTGGGATCGTTCTATTATCTGGCCTACGCGCTGAACAAGGTGCAGTTCGCGCAGCCGGATGTGCTGTGGGCGGTCGTGGGGTTCATCGTGCTGGTGTCCATCGTCGTGCATGGGACGACGGTGACGCCGGTCATGCGCCGGGTGGACAGCAGTCGCCGCGAATCCGGCGGGACGCCAAGCGCCCCGCCGGTGGCCGAGGTTAGCGGCTCTTCAGGTACTTCATGACGTTCTCGGGGGCCGACTCGCCGTACGGGTCGCCGTTCTGGCCCTCGTCGTTGATGCCCGGCTCCTCGAACCACTTCTCGATGACGCCGTCGTTGACGACCATGGCGTAGCGCCAGCTGCGCATGCCGAAGCCGACGTGGTCCTTGTTGATCAGCATGCCCATGCGGCGGGTGAAGTGGCCCGAGCCGTCCGGGATCAGCTTGACCTTCTCGAGGCCGAGGTTCTTGCCCCACTGGAACATGACGAAGGCGTCGTTGACGCTGAGGCAGTAGATCTCGTCCACGCCCAGGCCGCGGAACTCGTCGTACATCCGCTCATAGGCCGGGCACTGCTCGTTGGAGCAGGTCGGCGTGAACGCGCCGGGCAGCGAGAACACCACCACGCGCTTGCCGGCGAACATGTCGTCGCTCTTGACGTCCTGCCAGCGGAACGGGTTCGGGCCGCCGATGCTCTCGTCGCGGACACGGGTCTTGAAGACAACCGAAGGCGTCTTGCGTCCTTCCATGGGGATTCTCCTGAATGGCATGATGAAAAATGGCCGAAACTTGGGCCTGACCATACGGCAGGGCCGGCGCCGATCCAACCCCTTCGTTCAACCGGAAAGGCGGATATCCGGCACGGTCGGAAGGAGCGCTTTTAGGCCATTCCCGGCCGGTGCGGGCGCCGCACCCGGTCCACCGCATCGAGCCAGCCGTCATAGAGCCGGGCGCGCTTCGCCGCGTCCATCCGCGGCTCGAAGCGGCGGTCGCAGCGCCACGCCGTGGCCACCGCGGCCTGGTCGCGGTAGATCCCGGCGTGCAAGCCGGCGAGGCTGGCGGCGCCCAGCGCCGTGGTCTCGATCACTGCCGGGCGCTCGACCGGCACCTCCAGCAGGTCGGCGAGGAACTGGCACAGCCAGTCGTTGGCCGCCATGCCGCCGTCCACCCGCAGCGCCCCCGCGGGCGCCGGCCAGTCGGACAGCATGGCGTCGCGCAGGTCGCGCGTCTGGTAGGCGACCGCCTCCAGCGCCGCGCGGGCGATGTGCGCGGGCCCCGCGTCCAGCGTCAGGCCGGAGATGGTGGCCCGCGCGTGCGGGTCCCAATGCGGCGCGCCCAGCCCGACGAAGGCCGGCACCATGTAGACGCCGTGGCTGTCCGGCACGCGGGTCGCCAGATCGTCGGTCTGCGAGGCGTGCGTGATGATGCCCAGCCCGTCGCGCAGCCACTTCACCGCGGCGCCGGCCACGAAGATCGAACCCTCCAGCGCGTAGATCGGCCGGCCGTCCAGGCGGTAGGCGACGGTGGTCAGCAGGTTGTTGCCGGAGACGACCGGCGTGCCGCCGGTGTTGAGCAGCGCGAAGCAGCCGGTCCCGTAGGTGGACTTGACCATGCCCGGCTCGAAGCACGCCTGCCCGAAGGTCGCCGCCTGCTGGTCGCCGGCAATGCCGGTGATGGGCACCGGCTCGCCGAGGATGTCCGGGGTGGTGGCGCCGAACTCGGCGCTGCTGTCCAGCACGTCCGGCAGCATGGCGCGGGGCACGCGGAACAGCGCCAGCAACTCGTCGTCCCAGTCCTGGTGGTGGATGTCGAACAGCATGGTGCGCGACGCGTTGGTGGCGTCGGTGGCGTGGACGCGCCCGCCGGTCAGGCGGTGCAGCAGGAAACTGTCGACGGTGCCGAAACACAGCTCGCCACGCTCCGCCCGCACCCGCGCGCCGGGCACGGCGTCGAGAATCCAGGCGGCCTTGGTGGCGGAGAAATAGGCGTCGATCAGCAGGCCTGTCTTCGCCTTGACCAGAGGGAGGAAACCGTCCTCGACCAGCGACCGGCAGGCGTCGGCGGTGCGGCGGTCCTGCCAGACGACGGCGCGGTGGATCGGCTCGCCGGTCGCGCGGTCCCAGACGATGGTGGTCTCGCGCTGGTTGGTGATGCCGATGGCGGCGATGTTCGAGGCGGTCAGATGCGCGTCGGCGATGGCGTCGCGCATGACGGCGACGGTGTCGCGCCAGATGTCCTCGGGGTCGTGCTCGACCCAGCCGTCCGCCGGGTAGTGCTGCGCGAACTCCCGCCGCGCCACGCCGACCGGAAGCCCCTGCCCGTCGAAAACGATGGCGCGGGTGGATGTGGTGCCCTGGTCGATGGCCAGGACGTAGCCGGCGTCGGGCATGTCGGGACTCCCTTGTCACTCCACCGCTGTCACTCCGCCGCCTTGTCCGTGATGCCCGCCGGATCGCGGCGGGCATCGGCCATGTAGGCGTTCAGTTCCTGCATCTGCCGGGCGTTCAGCCGCAGCCCGAGCTTGGAGCGGCGCCACAGCACGTCCTCGGCGGTCTGCGCCCACTCCTCCTCCATGAGGTAGCGCACCTCCGCCTCGGTCAAGGTGGCGCCGAAGCTGCGGCCGAGGTCGGCAAGGCTGGCCACCTTGCCCAGCAGCACCCGCGTGCGGGTGCCGTAGGCGCGCACCAGACGCCTCATGTGCTCCGGGGCGACGAAGGGGTAGCGGGCGCGCAGTTCGGCAACCAGCGCGTCGAACCCGTCCACCGGAAAGTCGCCGCCGGGCAACGGCGAGCGGCTCGACCAGCCGGCGTCCGTCGCCATGGGCAGGTGCGGGGCGAGCTTCTTCAGCGCCGCCTCGGCCAGCTTGCGGTAGGTGGTGATCTTGCCGCCGAAGACGCTCAGCAGCGGCGGCGCCCCGGCCGGCGCGTCGAGCGCCAGCACATAGTCGCGCGTCGCTGCCTGCGCCGCCGAGGCACCGTCGTCGTATAGCGGGCGGACGCCGGAGTAGGTCCACACCACGTCCTCCGCGCGGATCGGCTTGGCGAAATACTCGCTGGCCGCGGCGCACAGGTAGGCGATGTCCTCCGGCGAGGCGCGCACGCCCGCCGGGTCGGCCTTGTAGTCGCGGTCGGTGGTGCCGATCAGCGTGAAGTCGCGCTCGTACGGGATGGCGAAGACGATGCGCCCGTCGGCGTTCTGGAAGATGTAGCAGCGCTCGTGCTCGAAGAGGCGCGAGACAACGATGTGCGACCCCTGCACCAGACGGGTGCTCGCCCCGATATCCGTGCGCACCCCCTTGGTCAGCACGTCCGCCACCCACGGGCCAGCGGCGTTGACCAGGGCGCGGGCGCGCACGGTGGAGCGCTCGCCGGTGCGCGTGTCCTCCAGCGTGGCGTGCCACAGGCCGTTACGGCGCTCCGCGTCGATGAAGCGCGTGCGCGTGCGAATGGTGGCGCCCAAGCGGGCGGCGTCCTGCGCGTTCAGCACGACCAGACGCGCGTCCTCGACCCAGCAGTCCGAATATTCGAACGCGCGGGCGAACCCCGGCTTGAGGGAGGCTCCGGCCGCGTCGCTGCGCAGATCGAGCCCGCGCGTGCCGGGCAGCCGCTCGCGCCCGCCGAGGTGGTCGTAGAGGAACAGCCCGAGACGCAGGAACCACGCCGGGCGCAGGCCGGGCAGGTGCGGCAGCACGAAGCGCAGCGGCCAGATGATGTGCGGCGCCATGCGCCACAGCACCTCGCGCTCCTTCAGCGCTTCGCGGACCAGCCGGAACTCGTAGTATTCCAGATAGCGCAACCCGCCGTGGATCAGCTTGGTCGAGGCCGACGACGTGGCGGACGCGAGGTCGCCCTGCTCGCACAGGAAGACCGAACAGCCGCGCCCGGCGGCGTCCCGCGCGATGCCGCAGCCGTTGATGCCGCCGCCGACGATGGCAAGGTCGTAGACCACCGCCATCCTCCCCTTCGCACCGCCGGCCCGGCCGGCGTTCGTTTGGTTCGTGGGAAAACCATATGCACGGGCAATGTGAACTTCAATGCGAAATAACCGCGCCTAAAACGAAAGTGCTGGGGGTATGCTCCCGGTATGGCTCATGGCCGGATGCAAACGTCGCGAACGCAGTGTCTGAGCCAGCGGTGCGCTGGATCGGCGTCGAGCCTGGGGTGCCAGAGCATCGAAACCGTGATCTGCGGGGAGAGGACCGGAAGCGGAAAGCTGTGCAGGCCGACGCGCAGATTTTCCGTGTGTCGCTCAGGGACACTGGCGATCAAGTCGGTGGCTCGGGCCAGCGCCAGCGCGGCTGAAAAGCCGCCGACAATGGTGACGATGTCCCGTTCCAGACCAAGCGGCTGCAAGGCTTCATCGATCGGCCCCTTGTCGAGGCCCCGCCGCGAGACGAGGATGTGCCTGCCGGCGGCGTAGCGGGAGGGGGTGACGTCGCCCCGACAGAGTGGGTGGCCCAGCCGCACGACGCCGATGAAACGGTCTCGGAACAAGGCTTGCGTGCGCACTTCCGGACCCGTCGCCTTCCCCACGACCCCGGTTTCCAGATCGACGGTCCCGTCGCGAAGCGGTGCTCTGTCCTTGTCCAATTTCGGCACGAAGCGCAGCCGCACACCGGGAGAGTCCTCAGCGACGCGGGCAATGAGCGCCGGTCCGAAGTTCTCCACGAAGCCGTCGCTCGTGCGCAGCGTGAACGTCCGCACGAGCCGCTTGAAATCGAGCGTCTCGGCAGGGCGCAGGACCGCCTCGCCATCCTGCACGAGCCGGCCGACCTGTTCGCGCAGTTCGAGCGCCCGCGGCGTGGGAACGAGGCCGCGTCCGGCCCTCACCAGCAGCGGGTCGCCTGTCGTTTCGCGCAATCGCGCCAGCGCCCGGCTCATCGCCGAAGGACTGAGCCGCAAGCGCTGGGCGGCGCGCGCAACGCTGCCTTCCGCAAGCAGGACATCGAGTGTGACGAGCAGGTTGAGATCGGGTCGTGGCATGCATCGACCATAGCACCGTCCGATATGGCGTTGCGTGCATCAATGGAGTGCAAACGCTGCGCCTTCCGCCATGTCAGGCACGGGGCCAGAGTTCCCGAAGCCCCATTCGGGGAGCAGAAAGGGATCGAAGGTCATGCTGAAGCCAATGGAACACCAGGACTGGAGCCGGCGCCACGCCGCGCCCTCGGTTCGATGGGCGCTTGCCGGCCTGTCGATCTCCATGCTGCTGTCCTCCCTCGGCACCAGCATCGCCAATGTTGCGTTGCCGACTTTGGCAGAGGCGTTCGGCGCCTCCTTTCAGCAGGTCCAGTGGATCGTCGTTGCCTATCTCCTCGCCAGCACCATTCTGATCGTCAGCGTGGGACGGCTCGGCGACCGGATCGGCCGCCGACGGCTGCTGCTGGCGGGCATCGTCCTGTTCACAGCAGCCTCATGCCTGTGCGGCGTCACGTCCACACTGTGGCTGCTGATCGCTGCACGGGCGGCGCAAGGGCTCGGCGCCGCCATCATGATGGCCCTCACCATGGCGTTCGTCGGTCAAACGGTTCCAAAAGCACGGACCGGCAGTGCCATGGGACTGCTCGGAACGATGTCCGCGATTGGCACCGCTCTCGGTCCGTCGCTCGGCGGCGTCCTGATCGCCGGGTTTGGTTGGCGCGCCATTTTCCTGATCAATCTTCCGCTTGGCGTCCTCGCGTTTCTTCTCGCCGGTCGCCAGTTGCCCGCCGATCGCAAGGCGCAGACAGCGGACCCGGCCGGCTTCGACCATCCCGGCACGCTCCTGCTTGCCCTGACGCTCGGCGCCTATGCACTCGCCATGACCATCGGGCGCGGCAACTTCGGTCCGCTCAACGGGGCTCTGCTGCTCGCGGCCGTCGTCGGCGCCGGCCTCTTCGTGCTCGCCGAGTCCAGGGCGACATCACCTTTGATCCAATTAGCGATGTTTCGCGATCCGGTTCTGAGCGCGGGCCTCACCATGAGCATGCTCGTCTCGACGGTGATGATGGCAACGCTGGTGGTCGGGCCGTTCTATCTCGCGCGCACGTTCGCGCTCGACACCGCGCTTGTCGGATTCGTGATGTCGGTCGGCCCACTGACCGCCGCGCTGACCGGCGTGCCCGCCGGCCGTATCGTGGACCGTTTCGGCGCACGGCGCATGACCATCGGCGGACTCATCGGAACAGGCACGGGTTGCTGCCTTCTGTCCGTGATCCCGGCCACGCTGGGCGTTTCCGGTTACGTCGTCCCCATCGTCGTCACCACCGCCGGCTATGCGCTGTTCCAGGCGGCGAACAACACCGCCGTCATGGCGGATGTCGCCCCGGACCGGCGAGGCGTCGTTTCCGGGATGCTCAACCTGTCTCGCAATCTCGGGCTCATCACCGGGGCCTCCGTCATGGGCGCCGTGTTCGCGCTCGCATCGCGGGCGACCGACATGACCACGGCACCTCCCGAGGCCGTCGCCAGCAGCATGCGGATCACCTTCGCGCTCGCGACGGCCCTGATCGCCCTTGCGCTCATCACCATCCGAAACCGCGCCGAACCTGCAAAACTACCCATCTAGCCGCCAACAAACGCAAAACCCCTCCCCCGTTTCCGGGGGAGGGGCTTTCGTGGTCGGGGGAGCCTACTCGGCGCCGTCGTACTTGGCGGCGTAGCCCAGGGACTTCAGCGCGTCGGCGATCTCCGGCAGGATGCCCGGATCGTCGATGGTCGCCGGCACCTTGTGCTCGGCGTTGTCGGCGATCTTCTGCATGGTGCCGCGCAGGATCTTGCCCGAGCGCGTCTTCGGCAGGCGGTCCACCACCACGGCGCGCTTGAAGTCGGCCACCGGGCCGATCTGGTCACGCACCAGGGCGACGACTTCCTTGACGATCTCCTCGTACGGACGGGTGACGCCCGCCTTCAGGCACAGGAAGCCCAGCGGCACCTGCCCCTTGAGGTCGTCGGCGACGCCGATGACCGCGCACTCGGCGACGTCCTTGTGGCTGCACAGAACCTCTTCCATCGCACCCGTGGACAGGCGGTGGCCGGCCACGTTGATGATGTCGTCGGTGCGGGCCATGATGTAGACGTAGCCGTCGTCGTCGATGAAGCCCGCGTCACCGGTCTGGTAGTAGCCCGGATAGTCGGCCATGTACGACTTGACGAAGCGGTCCTCGGCGTTCCACAGCGTCGGGAAGGTGCCGGGAGGCAGCGGCAGCTTGGCGCAGATGGCGCCGGTGTCGCCGCGCGGCACTTCCTTGTGCTCGGCGTCCAGGATGCGGATGTCCCAGCCGGCCATCGGACGCGTCGCCGAGCCGTACTTGATCGGGAACAGGTGCACGCCCAGCGGGTTGCCGGTGATCGCCCAGCCGGTCTCGGTCTGCCACCAGTGGTCGATGACCGGAACGTTCAGGTTGTCCTCGGCCCAGTGCAGCGTGTCGGGGTCGGAGCGCTCGCCGGCCAGGAACAGGGCGCGCAGCGTGCTCAGATCGTACTTCTTGATCAGCTCGCCGTTCGGGTCGTCGCGCTTGATGGCGCGGAACGCCGTCGGCGCGGTGAACAGCGTGCGCACCTTGTGCTGCTCGATGACGCGCCAGAAGGTGCCGGCGTCCGGCGTGCCGACCGGCTTGCCCTCGAACACCACCGTGGTGCAGCCGTTCAGCAGCGGCGCGTAGCAGATGTAGGAGTGGCCGACCACCCAGCCCACATCCGACGCCGCCCAGTACACCTCGCCGGGCTCGACGTTGTAGAGGTGCTTCATCGTCCACAGGAGCGCCACGGCGTGGCTGCCGTTGTCGCGCACCACGCCCTTGGGCTGGCCGGTGGTGCCGGAGGTGTAGAGGATGTACAGCGGGTCGGTCGCCTCGACCGGAACGCACTCGGCCGGCTCGGCCTTGGCGACGGCGTCGGCCCAGGCCACGTCACGGCCCTCGACCAGGGTCGCGGTCTCCTGCGGGCGCTGGAAGATGATGCAGGCGGCGGGCTTGTGGTCGGCCTGCTCGATGGCGGCGTCGAGCATCGGCTTGTACTTGACGACGCGGTTCGGCTCGATGCCGCAGGACGCCGAGACGATGACCTTCGGCGCCGCGTCGTTGATGCGGGTGGCCAGCTCGTGCGGGGCGAAGCCGCCGAACACCACCGAGTGCACGGCACCCAGGCGCGCGCAGGCCAGCATGGCGACGACCGACTGCGGGATCATCGGCATGTAGAGGATGACGCGGTCGCCCTTCTCCACGCCCTGCGCGCGCAACGCGCCGGCGAAGCGGGAGACCTGATCCTGCAACTCGTTGTAGGTGATGGTCTGGACGGTGCCGGTGACCGGGCTGTCATAGATGATGGCGGCCTGATCGCCGCGGCCCTGCTCCACATGGCGGTCGACGGCGTTGTAGCAGGTGTTCAGAACGCCGCCCTTGAACCAGCGGTAGAACGGCGGGTTGGTGTCGTCGAGCACCTTGTCCCAGCGCTTGATCCAGGTGACCTTCTCGGCGGCTTCGGCCCAGAACCCCTCGGGGTCGGAGAGCGAGCGCGCGTGGATCGCGTCATAGGTGGCGGCTGACGTCTGACTCATGGAGAGCGTCCTTTTTTTCGTTAGCTGCAGATTCCCCCGACACCTGCGCAACGATCCGTCGCGCAGGCGCGTCAATGTGCTACAAAACATAAGGGAATTGCAAACCCGATGACGGGCGATGCGGCGCCAGGACGCGGGGCGGCGGCGCCGTCACCAGTACCGCATCGCGTCCCCGTACAGCCCGCGCAGATCCTCCTCGCCAACCGGGCACGGGGCGATGGACAGCAGGCGCTGCTGCGCCATCGCACCCTTGACGAGGCCGGGGACGTCGTCCGGGCCGTAGCCCAGCGCCGACAGGCCGTTCGGCAGGTTGGTCGCCCGCATCAGCGCGATCAGTGTCTCGGCCAGCGCGTTGCCGGCGTCCTCCGGGGCGAGGCCGCGCACCTCGGCGCCCAGAGCCTCGGCGGCGCGGCGGTGTGCCTCGGGGGCGGCGGGGCCGGTGAAGCGGAAGGCCGCGGGCGCGTTCAGCACCACCGAAATGCCGTGCGGCACCATGGGGTTGGCCTTCTCGTAGCCCAGCGCCACGAAGCTGTGGTTCATGCCGGCCACCGAGTAGGACATGGCGTGCGGGATGTGCACCCCGGCGTTGCCGAACGCCAGCCCGGCCAGCGTGGCGCCCCACATCAGCCCGTCGCGCGCCTCGTGGTCGGCCGGGTCGTTCACCGCGCGCACGAGGTACGACCCGCCCAGGCGGATCGCCTGCAAGCTGCCCATGTCCGACCAGGGGTTGGCGCCCTGGTAGGGCGGGCGCTCGGCGGCGCTGCCGGGGCGCGGGCGGGTCACGTAAGGGCGCGCGGTGTGCGATTCAATCGCGTGCGTCAGCACGTCGAAGCCGGTCGCCGCCACCACGCCGGCCGGCAGGCTGTAGGTGGTCGTCGGGTCCACCACCGACATGGTCGGCCGCAGGTACTTGGACGAGATGCCGGTCTTCACCTTCATCTCGACGTGGTCGAAGATCGCGACGCCGGTGGTCTCGCTGCCGGTGCCGCAGGTGGTCGGGCACGCGATGTGCGGCTTGACCGGCCCCGGCACCGGCCGTCCCTCGCCCAGCGGCTTGTTGACGTAGGCCAGGAAGTCGGCGGGGTGCGTCGCGTACAGGTTGGCCGCCTTGGCGGTGTCGATCACCGAGCCGCCGCCGATGGAGATGAAGCCGTCGAACGTGCCGTCGCGGGCGAAATCGGCAGCCTCCAGGAACGACGCGCTGGTCGGCTCGACCCGGCAACGGTCGTAGATCGCGACGTCCAAACCCTCCTCCCGCAGCGATTCCAGCGCCACCTGGAAGGGTGTCGTCTGCGCCACGTTGGGGTCGGTGAACAGCGCCACGCGCAGCATGCGCAGATTGCGGGCGTCCTTGCCCAGCTCAGCCAGCATGCCCGGCCCGAACTTCATGGACGAGGCCTCGACGGTGAAGCCCCGCTCGCCCAGCGGATCGACGGAGTAGGCGCTCTGAGTGCGCGGCATGACGGTGATCCTCCCCACGGATTGCTTTGTTGTCGACCATGGGAGCGCGACCGCCCCCGGATGTCAACCTGTCAGCCGGGAGAATACGGACAGCGCGTCCGCCGTGGCGTGGCCGAGCGCGGTGTTGTCGAAGATGCACCACACCGGCCGTCGCGCCGCTTCCGTCCCCAGCCGCGCGGCGATCCGCTCCAGCGCGTCCGGCGGGTATGGCGAGTAGTAGATCTCCGGGGAGCCGTGCAGGCGCAGGTACGCCAGCCCGTCCCAGCCGCCGGGCTCGGCCGCGGCCGGTACCGGCGCCGGGTCGGCGGCGGCGCGCGCCACCCGGTGCGCGGCCAGCAGCCGCTCGGCCGCATCGGTGAACCACGAGGCGTGGCGCGGCTCGCATACCACGTCACCGGTGAAGCGGGCGCGCAGTGCCTCGAAGAAGGCGCCGGCCACCGCTGCGTCGAAGCGGCCGCTCGGCGGCAACTGCACCAGCAGCGGGCCGAGCCGGCCGCCCAGTTCCCCGGCCTCGGCCAGGAAGCGGTCCAGCAGGTCGGCGGCGTTGTTCAGGCGGCGGACATGGGTGATCGCCTTGGGCAGCTTGACCGCGAAGCGGAACCCCGCCGGGGCCGAGGCGGCCCAGCGCGCGTAGGTCTCCGGCTTGTGCGGCCGGTAGAAGGAGCTGTTGATCTCCACGCAAGGCAACACGCGGGCGTAGCGCTCCAGATGCGTGCCGTCGCCGGGAAAGCGGTCGGCGACCGCCTTGGGGATGCTCCAGCCGGCGGTGCCGATGCGGATCATCAGACGGCGCGCGCCTGACGCGGCGGAGGCAGCGGCCGGTCGCGGCGCTCGCGCAGGCTCTCGGCCTCGACGAAGACACGGCGGATCTGCGGGAACTGCCGGCGGATGCGGCCTTCCAGGGTGCAGACCGTGTCCTCCACCTCGTGGGCGGTGAGGTCGTCGGCGAACTCGACGCTGAGGTTCAGCAGCACGTCGTCGGGACCCATGTGCATGGTCAGCACGTCGATGGGGCGCTTGACGCGGCGCTCCTCGCCGACGATGCGGCGGATGCCGTCGATGACCCGGCGCTCGGCCGCCTCGCCGATCAGCAAGCCCTTGGATTCATAGGCCAGCAGCGCCGCCACCACCGCCAGCACGACGCCGATGGCGATGGACGCCAGCGCGTCGTAGACCGGGTTGCCGGTGAGCATGCCGGCCAGGATGCCGGCCGCCGCCAGGACGAGGCCGATGATGGCCGCGCTGTCCTCGAACAGCACGACGAACACCGCCGGGTTCTTGGAGCGGCGGACGGCGGCGAACAGGCTGGTGCCGGTCATGGAGCGGCGGAACTCCCGCATGGCGACCCACCACGCCCCGCCCTCGAAGACGAAAGCAATGCCCAGCACGACGAGGTTCACCCATGGATTGCCGGGCGGTTGCGGGTTGCGCAGCGCCTGCCAGCCCTCGTACAGCGACAGCCCGGCGCCAATGCCGAAGATCAGGATGGCGACGACGAACGCCCAGAAATACACCTCGCGCCCATAGCCGAAGGGGTGTTCGGGAGTCGCCGGCCGGCGGGCGCGGCGGATGCCGTGCAGCAGCAGCATCTGGTTGCCGCTGTCCACCACGGAGTGGATCGCCTCGCTGAACATGGCGGCCGAGCCGGTGAACGCGCTGGCGACGAACTTCGTCACCGCGATCAGCGCGTTGCCGATCAACGCCGCGACCACAACCCGCGTGCTGGAATGGTCGGCCAAGCCGGAACACCTCCGCTGAAAAACCACGGAGGTGCAACATGGATCGGGGGGCGGGGTTCCCGGCGGCGGACTATCGCCCCCGGCTCGTCACGAGGAGGGACAGGACGCCGGGGGCGCCGATGCCCGCCCGCTTGCCGATGGCGTCCAGCGTCTCGCCGGCCTGGGCGTCGATGTTCGCCGCCTTCAGGATGGCGACAGCGGCCGGCGGGGCGACACCGAGAGCCGGGGCCGCCGTTTCCAGCGTGGCGCCGGACATCGCCCGGAAGACCGCGCCGGGGCCGCCGCTCGGCGCGGTCGTCCCCGTCATCCCGGTCAGGACCACCGAAACCACGAGGCTGACGGCGAACGCCGCAAGCGCCATGTTCCGCCTGAGGTACTGGGTGAAGGCGCCCCAGTTCCTGACCAGATGCCACATCGCGATCACCGAGAACGCGACGCTCAGCCATTCGTGGGAAAACCGCACCAGCCCGGCGTACCAGCGCGCCAGAAGCATGACCCCGGTCACGGTCGAGACGATGAACAGGACGATGGTGACCGGGGTAACGACGTGGCGGGAGAAAGTCTTGGTCATGACGGACACGGTGGCAGCCTCGCGTGGCGGATGGATCGAAGGCCGCCGACATTAGGTCCGTATTGTAACCGGGGCATGTCCGGGCGGGGCGCCGTGTGTAACCGTGTGTAACGGCGCCCCGCCCCTCCCCTCATCAGAATGCCAGTTCGGGCTGCACCTCGCGGCGCTCGAATTCGGCGATCTGGCGGGCCATCTCGCGGCGCGCCTTTTCGGCCTCGTAGAGCGGACGGTACTTGCCGATGAAGCCCTTGCGGCAGGCGCGGTGGAAGCGGTCGGCCGCCGCCTTCCAGTCGTCGCCGGGGCGCACCCAGCTCACATAGGTGACACCCGTGCGCAGATCGGTGCGCAGGTAGCGGCCCCGGCCCTTCTCGCCCCGCACCCACTGGCCGGGCCTCAACTGCAAGGCACCGTGCGCCAGCAGCATGGACACCTGCGGCGTCAGGTCGATGATCGGAAAGTACCGCACGGAACTCCTCCCGGGGCCGGCGTCTCGGGCCGCCCTCACGTTGGTCACAGATGGTCTTGGAACGGCTCTACATATGGGGTTTCGACCCCATCCGTTCAAGATTTGTTCACGGTGTCCGATGAGGTTTTCCAACGGTCCTGGCACTTTGGCGGTTGAGCGCGGCGAGGCTTGAGCCTACCTTGCGCGGGCACCCCTTCCCCGGTCCTTTCCCAGCGTGCCCCGTCCATGAAGCACCCCCTCCGCGTCCTGCTCGCCGCCGCGATCCTCGCGGGCTGCCAGACCACCAGCGCGACCCCCGTCACCGCCGCGGGCGGTCAAGCCGACAACGCCGTCGCCACTCCCAGCGCGCAGCAGACACAGACCTTTGCCGAGTGGCTGGCCGGCTTGCGCACCGAAGCGCTGGGTCAGGGCGTGCGTCCGGCGACCCTCGACCGCGCCTTCGCCCACGTGCAGTTGCGCGACCGGGTACTGGAGCTGGATTCGAGCCAGCCGGAGTTCACCCGCCAGCCCTGGCAGTACCTGGACAGCGCGGTGTCCGACGTGCGGGTGCGCAACGGGCGGGAGAAGATCCAGCAGAACCAGACGGTGCTTCGCCGTGTCTCGCAGCGCTCCGGCGTGCCGGCGGAGATCCTGGCGGCGTTCTGGGGCATCGAGACCGACTTCGGGCGCGAGACCGGCGGCTTCCCGGTGGTGGATGCGCTGTCCACGCTGGCCTACAAGGGCCGGCGCGCCGCCTATTTCCGCACCGAGCTGCTGGCGGCGCTGAAGATCCTCGACAGCGGCGACATCACGCCGGAGCGCATGAACGGCTCCTGGGCCGGCGCCATGGGCATGACGCAGTTCATGCCGACGATCTTCCTCAAGCACGCCGTCGACGAGGACGGCGACGGCAAGCGCGACATCTGGGGCAGCCTGCCGGACGTCTTCGCCTCGACCGCCAAGTTCGTGCTGGCCAACGGCTGGCGCAGCGGCGAGCGCTGGGGCGAAGAGGTGACGCTGCCCGCCGACTTCCCCTACGAACAGGCCGAGTTGACGGTGAGCAAGCCGGTGGCCGAGTGGCGGCGCCTGGGCGTGCGGCCGGTGGGCGGCGGCGAGCTGGCGGGCGATGGCAACGCCTCGGTGCTGCTGCTGGCCGGGGCGCAGGGGCCGGCGTTCCTGGCGCGCGAAAACTTCCGCGCCATCATGAAGTACAACCCGTCCACCAGCTACGCGCTGGCGGTGGCGCTGCTGGCCGACCGCATGGCCGGCGGGCCGGGCGTGCAGGGCTCCTGGCCGCGCAACGAGCCGGCGCTGAGCAAGGACGAGCGCATGGAGCTGCAACAGCGCTTGACGACGCTGGGCTTCGAGCCGGGCGCGGCGGACGGCATCGTCGGCGCCAACACCCGCAACGCGGTGCGCCGGTTCCAGAAGTCCATCAACGCGGTGCCGGACGGCTTCGCGACGAAGTCGCTGCTGGAGCGGTTGCGGCAGGCGTCGGGCATGGCGGCGGGATAACGCCGCCCTACTCCCCGATCATATGCAGCACCACCTCGCGCGCATGCGGGCGGGCGCGGTGCTCGAACAGGTAGATGCCCTGCCAACTGCCGAGCGCCATCCGGCCGCCGGTCACGGGGATGGAGAGCTGCACCGCCGTCAACGCCGCGCGGATGTGGGCCGGCATGTCGTCCGGCCCCTCCAGCGTGTGCTCGTAAAGCGACGGGTCCTCCCGGACAAGGCGCTTGAAGAAGCGCTCCAGATCGGTGCGCACGTCCGGGTCGGCGTTCTCCTGGATCACCAGCGAGGCCGAGGTGTGCCGGCAGAACAGCGTCAGCAGCCCGGTCGCAATGCCCGTACCGCCCAGCCAGCGGGCGACGGGGTGCGTGATCTCCACCAAGCCCCGGCCGCGGGTTTCGACGGGCAGCCTGGTCGTCGCCTGTTTCAAGTCCTTCCCTCCATGAACTCCGCCGGAGGCGGGGGAGGGATTATTCATCCGCTTGCAAGCTGATCGCAACGCGGCGGTTGCGGGCGTTGGACACCGGGTCGTGCCCCGCCGCGACCGGCCGCGTGTCGGCATAGCCCACCGCCGACAGCCGGCGCGCCGGCACGCCCAGGTCCGTCAGCGTGCGCACGACGCTCGACGCCCGAGCGGCGGACAGCTCCCAGTTCGAGGGGAAGCGCCCGCCCGTCACCGGCGTGGCGTCCGTGTGCCCCTCGACGACGATGTCGCCGGGCGCGGCGAGCAGCACCGGCAACAGCCGGCGCAACAGGCTGCGGCCGGGGGCAGACAGCTCCACCTGACCGGCGGCGAACAGGATGGCGTCGCCGATGACGATGCCCACCCGGTTCTGCCGCACGCTGACCGCCACGCCGGACGGCACGCCCAGCACCGCCAAGCGCGCGCGCCAGCGGTCCACCAGCGGCTCCGGCGCCTCCACCGCCACCTGATCGGCGTCGAGGCGCGGGCGGCTGTCGACGGTCTCCGGGCGGACCGGCACCGGCGGCGGTTCGGGCACCGCGGGTTCGTCTTCCACAGTGGCTGGCACGGTGACGGCGGGCGTTTCCGGCGGCAGCGGCGTGGTGGGGAGCTGGTCCTTCAGCGAGGTGATCGCCAGCAGCATGACAAACACCGAAAACAGCAGCGTCACCAGATCGGAGTAGCTGAGCAGCCAGATCTCGTGATCCTCGTCGGCGTTGGAGGCCGGCATGCGGGCGCGCCGGGCCAACAGGCCCTCGTCCGGCAACTCGCTGGGATCATGCCGCGCCATGGAGTTCGTCCCTGCGTTCGCGGACGAATTCGGCCAGCGCGTCGGCGACCACCGTCGGCGAGCGGCCGAGCCGCACCAGCAGAATGCCCTCCAGCAGCACGTTCAGCATGGCGACGCGGCGCGCCGTGCGCTGCTCCAGCTTGATGGCGATGGGCTTGAAGACGACGTTGGCGAGCACGACGCCGTACAGAGTGGCGACCAGCGCCACCGACATGTGCTCGCCGACCTGGGCGATGGTGGCGGTGCCCAGCTGCGCCATCATGCCGATCAACCCGACCAGCGTCGCCAGCAGGCCGAAGGCCGGCGCCAGCCCGGCCAGGGTGCGGAACAGCCGGGCCTGCACGGCCTCCTGCTCGATCAGCTTCTGGATGCGCCAGTTCATCACGTGCAGGATGTCGTTGACCGGCGTGGCGTCGCTGATGAGCTGAAGGCCCAGCCGCAGGAACGGGCTCGCCACCTTGCCGCCCTGCGCCTCGGCCTGCTGGATCTGGCCGCGCTGGTAGAGCTTGGCGAAGGCGACAATCTCGGCGATGTCGGCGGAAATCGAGTCCTCCTCGCGGAAGATGGCGAACAGCGCCTCGGCGGCGGCCAGCAGCTCGCGCATGCGGAAGGCCAGCAGCGCCGCCACGGCGATGCCGCCGCTGACGATCACCGCCCCGGTCGGGTTCCACAGCGCCTGCACCCCATGCCCCATGCCTATGTAGACCAGCAGCCCGGTGGCTCCAGCCATGCCGAAGACCGTCGAACTCAGGAAGCCGGGGATCTTGTGCGTCGGGCTCAACACCCACCTCCGAATCTCAACCGCCGCGCCCGAACAGACGCGTCAGCAGACCCGCCCTGGGCTTTTCGGCTTCCGGCGGCGGCTCCTCCGTCACGGCGGCGTGAGCGCGCGGACGGGCGGCGGGCGCCTCCACGGCTTCGGCTTGCGGAGCGCGGACGGCTTCGTCGGCGGCGCGCCCCTGGAACAGCGTTACCCCCGCCTGCCGGCCGGCCTCGAAGGCTTCCGCACGGTCGCAACGCCACAGCACCAGACGCTCCGCGCCGAAACGCTCCATCCCGGCGCGCAGCAGCGCCGCGGCGTCCGGCGTGCGCGGCGCCCACAGCGCCTTGACATAGGCCACCTCAGCCGCCCCCAGATCGAGCGTCGGCAGCGCCGGCAGCGGCACGTGGTCCACCGCCACCGCGAAGCCCAAATCGGCCAGTCGGTCGGCCGCGGCGGCGAAGCGGGCGGCGGACAGGCCGACTTCCCAACACGCCAGCTCGGTGGTCAGATGGCGGCGCATCTCCGCGGGAATGGCGTGCGCCAGAGCGGCGAAGCGGTCGTCCAGCACGGTCGCCGTGTGCAGGTCGAAGGCCAGCGGCCGGCGGTCGCGCAACCGGTCGCGCGCGATGTGGCGCATCAAGCCATGGTCGAGCCTGGCGAACACCTCGTGACGCAGCCACGCATCGCGGCGCAGCGGCAGGTCGAGGCGCGCCTCAAGCTCTTCCAGCGACACCGCTAGCTCGGTCAGCACCAGCGCCGGTTCGTCCGGGTCGGCGAAGGACCACACGGCCTGCTCGCGCACGAGGCTCTCGATGTCGGCTCCGTGCAGCACGCGCTCGACCTCCAGCACCTGCCCGAGCGCTGCGGTCGGCACGCGTTCGGCGGCGGCTGCGATCGTGGCGCGGTCCAGCGCGCCCGGCGGCACGATGTCGGCGGCCAGTCGCGCGGCGTCATTGGCCACGTCGTAGGTGGTGAAGTGCATCAGCCCGAAGCCGTGGCCGCGCAGCACGCGCACCAGCGCGTTCGCCCCGCTGTCCAGCAGCGCCGCCGCCTCGGCCGGAGCGAGGATCAGCAGGCGCGGGCCGGGCAGCCGGAACACCTCGCGCTCGCGCGCGCCTAGCCAGCTTTCCAGGTAATGGTCCAGCGTCAGCGAGAAGCGCGGGTCGTCGCCGTGCTCGACGCCGCGGAAATCGACCAGCAGCGCCGCCAGCGGTTCGGGCGCGTCGCACAACGCCGCCAACCGGGCCAGCAGGGCATGCCCCAGGGCGTCCGCCATCGTCGCCTCCGTGCGCTTGAAAGCATTGGGAGTCTGGCTCCGAAAACCGTTCGGCTTCAATGGGTCAAATCCGCGCGCGTCGAAGGCGCTTTGCTGCACCTGCGAAATAGGTCATCATGGATGTCCAATCGCTCTTGGGATGGTGCGCCGCCATGGTTCCTTCGGACGCCGACCTCGACCGCCACCTGTTCGGCCGCATCGTCGATCTGGCCGCGCGGGACGCACGCCCGCTGCCGCTGGCGCTGGGTCTCGGCCTCGCGGATCTGGCCCGGCTGCTGGCCAAGCACCTGCCGGACCGCGCCCACCTGCTGGATTCCAGCCACCCTGACGACACCGGCGAGGACGCGCTGGAGGAAGCCGATCTGCGCGCCATGCTGCTGGAGAATCGTGCCGGCACGGCCGAGGAAGAGGTGTGGCTGGCCGCCATCATCGCGCGGCGAAGCCTGGAGCCCAACCACCTCTGGCAGGACATGGGCTTCGCCGACCGCGGCGAGCTGAGCGCCATGTTCCTCAAGCACTTCCCGTCGATGGCGGCGCTGAACAGCGGCGACATGAAGTGGAAAAAGTTCTTTTACCGCCAGCTCTGCCAGCGCGAGGGATTCCTGCTCTGCAAGTCGCCACACTGCGAGAAGTGCGACGACTACGACGCCTGCTTCGACGGCGAGAAGGGCATGCCGCTCACCCCGAGCCGATAAGGCCCTGCAACCGTTCCTCGCCGCGGGCGAGTTGTTCGTCCAGGGTGAGGGCCAGCGTCTCGGCCTCGATGCGGCCCTCGCGGGCGGCGTGCTCCAGCGCCACCGCCGTGCGGTAGACGGCGCACAGCCCGACGCTGCCGGCGGCCTTCTTCAGTTCGGCCGCCGCATCGGCCAGCGCCCCGGCGTCGGCGTGCCGCAAGTGCGCGCGCAGCGCGTCGGTGCGCCCCAGGAACTCGGTCACCAGGGCGCGC
The DNA here is from genome assembly GCF_053470425.1 of Azospirillum terrae. Taxonomy (NCBI): domain Bacteria; kingdom Pseudomonadati; phylum Pseudomonadota; class Alphaproteobacteria; order Rhodospirillales; family Azospirillaceae; genus Azospirillum; species Azospirillum terrae. Next base: position 195,666 of record NZ_JBPXMR010000008.1, read on the forward strand.
ACCCGGTTGGCGCCGAGCACGCCCTCCAGCGACGACAGCACGGACGGGTCGAACTCCGCCGCGGCAGCGTTCGGTTCGTCCGGCTCGATCAGGCGGTCGAGCACGCGGGACAGCGCCGCGGGGCTCACCGGCTTCGGCAAATGGTCGTCCATGCCGGCGGCGTGGCAGCGCGCGATGTCCTCCGGCAGGTCGCTGGCGGTGATGGCGATCACCGGAACCTGCGCCTCCGGCCCGCCGAGCGCGCGGATCGCCTGGGTGGCGTCGAAGCCGTCGAGGCCGGGCACGTCGAGGTCCATCAGCACCGCGTCGAAGCCGCCGGTCGCCACCAGCCGCACCGCGTGCCGGCCGTCGCCGACGACGGTGACGCGGTGGCCGTCCTTCTCCAGCAGCCACGCGTTGACGCGCTGGTTCACCGGGTTGTCCTCGACCACCAGGATGCTGAGCGACGGACGGTCGCGCGGCGCCGCGGGGCTGGCCGGGCCGGGATCGGCAGCGACGGTGAACCAGACCGTGCCGTCCGACTCGACCCCCAAAGCGCCGCCCATCAGGCCGAGGACGCGCCGGCACACATGCAGGCCGAGAGCGCGCGCGCCGGCCCGGTTGGCCCTGACCGCCGCCGCGCCCGCCGCCCCCGGCACCGCGTCGTCGAGCCACGCGCGCAGTTCGCGCACCAGCCCGGCCCCGGCATCCGCAACGGTGAATTGCAGCCCCTGCCGGCCATCGGCCAGCGCCGCGGCGGTGACGCGGACGGTCATCACCGGGGCGTCGCTGTCGCGCAGCGCCATGCCCAGCAGATCCACCAGCACGTGGCGCAGCCACGCGGCGTCGCCCACCACCTTGGCCGGCACCGCCGGGTCGATGAACGCCTCGACGCGCAGGCCGCGCTCCTCGGCAGCTTCGCGCAACGCCGACACGGCGCTGCCGACCACGGTCTCGACGACGAAGGGCTCCTGCTCCAGGGTGATCTCGTCGGCCTCCAGGCGCGCGAGGTCGCCGAGGTCGTCCAGCAGCAGGCGCAACGTGCTGACCGAGCGCAGGATGCGCGACACCCGCTCACGCTCCGCCGGCCCGAGCGGGGCGGCCAGCAGCGGGTGCACGGCATCGACGATGGCGCCGACGGGAACGCGGATCTCCTGGCTCATGAAGGCGAGCGCGCGGGTCTTGGCGCGCACCGCCTCGTCGGCGCGCACCTGGGCGGCCTCCAGCGCGGCGGTCAGCCGGGCGATCTCGGCGGCGTGCGCGGCGACGCTCTGCTCAAGCGTGACGTTGGCGGTGTGCAGGTCGGCGAGGACGTCCGAATGCTCGGCCATGGGGCGGGTGGCCATGGGCGGACGCCTAGCGCGCGGCCAACAGGCGGTCCACGCGTTCCTTGAGCGCGCCGAAGGACGGCGGCTTGACGACGAAGCCGTTGACACCCAACGCCATGGCCTTCTTCACGATTTCCGACTCGGTGTGGTTGGTCAGGAAGACCACCGGGGTGCGGCTGTTGGCCACGTCCTTGCTGGCGCGCAGCTGGGCAAGGAACTGCAAGCCGCTCACCGGCTTCATGTCGATGTCGCAAACGATGACGTCGGGGTTGACGCGGATGCACTCGGCCATGCCGGTCTCGCCGTTGTCGGCCTCGGCGATGGTCTTGAAGCCGATCTGCATGAGGATTTGCATGATGGTGCGCCGGACGAACGGCTGATCCTCGATGACGAGGATCGTGTGCTGCTCGTATTCGACGGGCTTCTTGTCCATGCTCGCTCCTCTCGTGCCGACCGGCACAGCTCAACCCCTGGGACGGTAACAGGACGCTGCCGCCGCGGGCAACATCGTTGGACTACAACTCGTACCGGATGACCCGCTCGACGCGGGAGAACGCCTCGCGCAGGCATTGGATGCGCTGCGCCGCCGTGCCCAGATCCCCCCTGGCGGCGCTGCGCTCGATCTCCGTGCACACCGTGGCAAGCTCGACCGCACCAGCGGTGCGCGCGGCCCCGGCGGCGGCGTGGGCGGCGTGCCGACCGCCATCGGCGTCCCCGGCGGCCAGTTCGTCCGTCATCTCGTCGAGCAGCGGCGCCGTGGTCTCCAGGAAGAAGAGCAGCAGGTCGCGCGCCGCGTCGACGCTGCCGAACGTCGCCACCACATGGCCGAGGTCGAGCACGGCGGAACCGTTCGTCCTGGCGGGCGCGGGGGCGACCGCGAGCGGGACCGAATCCACCACCGGCCGGCGTAGCGCCAGGGCCTGCGGCAGCCAACGCGCGATGACGCGCGACAGGCTTTGCAGATCCACCGGCTTGGACAGAAAATCGTCCATGCCGGCGGCGAAGCAGCGCTCGGCGTCGCCGATCAGCGCGTTGGCGGTCAGCGCCACGATGGGCAGGCGCCGGCCGCTGTCGCGCTCGGCCATGCGGATGCGCCGCGCCAGCTCGTAACCATCCACCTCCGGCATGAAGCAGTCGGTCAGCAGCAGGCCGTACGCCTTGCGCTGCAAGCCGTCCCACGCCTCCGCGCCGTTGCCGGCGATCTCGGCGGCGAAGCCCAGCTGTTCCAATTGCTTGCGGATGACGATCTGGTTGGTCGGGTTGTCCTCCGCCACCAGGATCAGCGCACCGGCGGCCAGCGCCTCGTCCGGCGGCGGCGGCAGCGCCTTGCCGATGTCGGCGTGCCGCGCCGATGGCGCCGACTCGGGCGCGGCGCGGCCGGCGGCGCGCGCCACCGCGGCGCGCAGCACGTCACGGCGCACGGGCTTGTACAGCACCTCGGCGACGCCCATCCGCTCGCCGTCGGCCACCACGCCGGAATCCTCGCGGCCGGTGGCGAGGATGATTCGGGTGGCGTCCAGGCCGGGAATGCGCCTCAGCGCGGCGGCCAGCGCCAAGCCGTCGAGGGCGCCGGGGTCGTGATCGAGCACGGCGACCTGCACGGGCGCCTCCGCCGCCAGCGCTCCGTGCAGCGCATCGAAGCCGGCCGCCGCGTCCGCCGCCGGCACCACCTCGGCCCCGGCCCCGGCGAGCGCCGCGGCGAAGGCGTCGCGTACCACCGGCGTGTCGTCGACGACCAGCACGCGCAGGCCGGCCAAGTCGGCAACCGCGCCGGCAACCGCGCCGGCAATCTCTGGGCCGGCGGCCGACTCGTCCATCGGCATACGGGGCAGCGGCACCTCGAAGCGGAAGGTCGAGCCGCCGCCCGGCGCGCCCTCGACGCCGATGGAGCCGCCCATCATGCCGACCAGCCGGCGGCAGATCGACAGCCCGAGCCCGCTGCCGCCGAAGCGCCGGGTGGTCGAGGCGTCGGCCTGGGTGAAGGGCTGGAACAGGCGGGCCTTTTCCTCGTCGCTGAGGCCGATGCCGCTGTCGCGCACCTCGAAGCGGACGCTGTCCGGCGTGGCGCCGGGGCGCACCACCACGGCGACGAAGCCGCGCTCGGTGAACTTCACCGCGTTGCCGACGAGGTTCAGCAGCACCTGCCGCAACCGCACCGGGTCGCCGACGCGGTTCTCCGCCCCGTCCAGATCGACCTGGGTGACGAGGTCCAGGCGCTTTTCCCGCGCGCGGGTCGCCAGCAGGTCCGCCACCCCCTCGGTCAGGTCGCGCACGGACACCGGCACGGATTCGATCTGCAAGCGGCCGGCCTCGATCTTCGAGAAGTCGAGGATGTCGTCGATGATGGTCAGCAGCGCCGAGGCCGATTCGCGGATCACCCCCAGCACCTTGCGCTGCTCGATGTCCAGCGTGGTGCGCTCCAGCACCTCCAGCATGCCGAGCACGCCGTTCATCGGCGTGCGGATCTCGTGGCTCATGGTGGCGAGGAAGGTCGATTTGGCGTGCGCCGCCTCCTCCGCCTGATCCTTGGCCTGACGCAGCTGGTCCTGGGCGCGGATGCGCTCGGTCACGTCGGCGTAGGTGTAGACGTAGCCGCCGTCCGGCATGCCGTTGCCGCGAATCGCCAGAACCGGACCGCCGGACAGGGCGATCTCCACGTCCACGGCTTCGCCGCCGTCCACATAGCCGGTGACGCGCCGGATCTGCTCGTCCACGTCCACGGCGCCGAAGTCGCCGCGCGCCACCACGAAGCGGACGAGGTCGGCCAGCGTCGGGCGCTGGTCCATCAGCCCGTCGGGATAGCGCCACAAACGGAGGTACTGCTCGTTCCACAAGGCGGCGCGGCGGTCACGGTCGAACATGCAGATGCCGCTCGGCAGGGCGTCGAACAGGGCCTGGAGCTGGGCGTTGCGCGCCGCCAGCGCGTTTTCGGCAGCGACCTGGGCGGAGACGTCGACGCAGGTGATCTGGATCGCCCGCTCGCCCATCCAGTCGACCCCGCGGGTGGTCACGTCCACCCAGATGTACGAGCCGTCGCGCCGCCGCAGCCGGCTGCGGCGCACCGGTTCGTCGATGGAGGCGCCGTCCATGAAGCGGTCGTGCCAGGCGAGCGTCTGCTCGCGCTCCTCGGCCGGGACAAGGTCGTCGAGCAGCGGCACGCTCAGCAGCTCCCGCGGCTCGCCGTAACCGGTCATCGCCGCGAAGGCCTGGTTGACGAACAGCGCGCGGAAGTCGCGCAGGATCAGGATGCCCTGCACCGACCCCTCGATGAGGTCGCGGAAGCGTTCCTCGCTGTTGCGCAGCGCCGCCACCGTGCGCATGCGGTCGGTGACGTCCGTGACGGTGATGACCCAGCCGCCGGCCGGGCGCGGCGAGCCGCGGATCTCCATGTCCCGGCCGTCCACCGAGCGCACCTGATGCGAATAGGGCCGGCCGCTGCTCAGCACCCGCGCACGGCTCTCGACATAGGCGTCCGCGTCGACGTCGGGCATGTCGCGGGTGACCCAGTAGCGCAGATGGTCGCCGATGTTGGGATAGGCGCCCATTTCCTCCTGGGTGAAGTTCCAGTACTCGCGGAATTTCCGGTTGTGCAGCAGGATGGTGTCGTCGGCATCCACCAGCAGGATGGCGCTGGGCATCGCCTCCACCGCGTCGCTGAGGTGGGCGGCCACGGCAGCGGCGTCGGACTCGGCGCGCACGCGCTCGGTTACGTCGACGACGATGGTCTGCACCGCCGGGCCGTCCATCCACTCGACCACGCGGTCGATGATGTCGAGCCACACGATGCTGCCGTCACGCCGCAGGTTGCGGATTCGCTGCACGCCGGGCTGCAGATCGCCCGCCATCAGACGCATGTAGGACTTCCAGGCGCGCGCCCGCTCTTCCGGCGCGATCAGGCCCTTCACGTCGGGAAGCGCCATCAGCTCCTCGACTCCGGCGAAGCCGTGGATGCGCGCGAACGCCTCGTTGGCGAACAGCGGCGTGAACCGGCGGTGCACCAGGATGCCCTGGATCGAGCCCTCGATCAGGCCGCGGAACCGCGCCTCGCTCTCGCGTAGCGCCTCTTCGCGGCGGTGGATCTCGGCCACGAAGTAGTCGACCGCCTGCGCCATCTCGGCGACCTCGTCGCCGGTGGCGGGCACGGCCCTGGCATTGACGGCCGGGGTGCCGGCAACCAGAGTGCGCACGCTGTGCTTGACGCGCTCCAGACGGCGGACGATGGCGACGCTCAACGCCAGCGTCGTCACGGCGGCGAGCAGCGACACCGCCACCGCACCCGCCAGCAGCGGCTGCTGCCCGGCGGTATCCATGTCGCCCAGCGCCAGCGCCACCATCAGCGCAGCGCCCAGCATCAGCGCCGCTGCGCCGATCGTCCCGGCCATGAGCCGTGACGCCACACCAAACCGCTTGCCGTTCATCCGCCTCCCTCGCGCCGACGCTCGGCAGACAGTTTATCAACCATCGCACGTGGTGGCGACACCCGCTTGACAAACAGCGGGTGTCCACACCGCCGCACCCCCGGATGGTTGTGCGCAGAGATAAGGCAGGCGGGAAAACGTCAATGCGACGGGCGCTTCATGCCAGTAAGGGCGCCCAGCAGGTTGGCGAGCAACTGCCGTTCGGGGTGAATCTCGTGCATGGCGACGGCGCGGCCGGCGAAGGAGAGCGCGGCGCGCGCGGTGGCCACCGGGTCCGGGCAAGGCTCGCCGCCGATTCGGAAGCGTGTGACGGTCTTGGTCAGCTCGCGCTGGGCGGTGAGCGGCGGGATGATCATCAAAAAGCGCGCGCTGGCGACCGGGTCGTAATGGCAGCGCGCGAGCATGGTCGCCATCGTGAGCGGCACGCCGTTCTCGGTTCCCAGGCGAAAGTCGAGAAGCCGCTTCGCCCGCTCCTCCACCGCTTCCGACCAGCCGGCGGTGGCCGTGATCAAAGGATTGAACAAGCCCGCCTCCTTGAACCGAGGACACGACACTTCACATTGTCCGCCACGCGAACAGCGTCAAGGCAGGTCACGTCAAGGTAATGGCCGCACGCCGTCCAGCGTCTTTCGATTCGTGAGGCGATTCGTGGAGCAAGGAGACCTCAGGCGGCCGGGGCGTCCGCCTCGGCGAAGGCCCAGGGGCCGGCACCGCGCTCGCGGCGGCGGCGGCGGGTCAGAGCGTCGGCGATGGGGGCGAGTTCGGCGAACACGTCGTCGCGCGACAGCCCGTCGCGGCGCAGCACCGCCTCGGCGACGGGATCGTCCAAAAGATCGGCAACGCGGCATCGCCACGTCTGCGGGCGCAGTCCGTTCATGGCAGGTCTCGTTGTCGTTGTTGGGGGGAGCCCGGACCCTACCCAGCCCGGCCCGGTGCCGCAACGCCGCGGATGGCTGATGACCGTAGGTCCATGACCGATCGCCCGCTTGACCACCCCCTTGCGCCGAAGCGTCGGCGGGGCCGGAAAGGCGCCTGTCCGCGCGGCTGTCGCCCAGCCCTGGCGCGTGTTAGACTCGGGCGGAAACCACAGCCCGGCAGAGCCTCCCGATGTACGACGGTATGACCCGAACTGAATTCGAGCGGCTGTGGAAGACCTTCCTGGCCGACGCGGGGAACGACTTCGGCACGCGCGGCGAGGCGGATGCCATGCGCACGGCGCTGCTCGAACAGAACGACGCGTTCCGCAGCCTGATCAGCGCCACCAGGCAGGCGCAGGGCCAGATCGAGGCGCTGTACCAGCAGCAGGTCGCCCTGCACGCACAGGTCGCCGCGCTGAGCGCGGTGTGCGGCACGCTGGCCCGCGGCCTGTCGGCGGCCGGCGTCTCACCCGGCGAGATCCGCGGGGCCATCGAGGGTGCCCGCACGGTGCTTCCCGAGTCCATGCGCAGCGACGGCGCCCCGGCGATCGACGCGGTGCTGGCGCTCATCCCGCGGGACTGAGCGCCGGCACTGGAAGCACTTGAAGCTGTTTTCGCCAGGGCCTGAAGCCCCTCCCCCGCGAGGGGAGAGGGGTTGGGGAGAGGGTGGCGCCGGCACCGCCGGCCAGGAACTTATATCCCGGCTGCCGCCGGGAACTCCCCCTCTCCCCAACCCCTCCCCCGCGAGGGGGGAGGGGCTTCAAGATGCAGCGTGAAGCGCTTTAAAAGTTGCTGGTCAGCGACACCAGGACCGTGCGCGGCGCGCCCACCGCGATGTTGTTGTTGCCGTTCGACGTGGTGAAGTACTTGCGGTCGAACAGGTTCTGCACGTTGAGCTGGAGCCGGACGTTCTCGGTCAGCTTCGCGTAGGCCGCAGCGTCGAAGCGCGTGAAGCCCGGCAGCGTCACCGCGTTGTCGGCGGCGGCATAGACGCTGCTCTGGTGGACGACGCCGATGCCGGCGCCCCACATCGACGTGAACTGATACTTGTTCCACAGCGAGACGGTGTGGCGCGGCACCACCGGCACCGTGGCGCCGGCGAAGGCGGTGCTGGTCCGGCTGGTGATCTCGGCGTTCTGCAGCGCGTAGCCGCCGATCACCTGCCACGCCTCGGTGATGTTGCCGGTCAGGCCCAGTTCCAGGCCGCGGCTGCGCTGGCTGCCGGTCTGCACGACCAGCGCCGGGTTGTTCGGATCGGGCGCGCTGGTGTTGTCGCGGTCGAGCTGGAACAGCGCCGCGGTCAGCGACAGGTTGGGACGGACGTCCCACTTGGCGCCCACCTCCAGATTCACGAACTTCTCCGGGTCCAGCGCCGCCGTCGTGCCGGTCAGCGTGGTGAACTGGTCGCCCGAACCGGGCAGGTACGACACGCTGTAGCTGGCGTACAGCGACAGCGGCTCGACCGGCTTGTAGACGATTCCCAGGCGCGGCGACCACAGGCCGTCCGTATGGCCGAGGTCCTGGCCGTTGCGGTTGTTGTGGAAATCGATGTCGAAGCGGTCGTAGCGCAGCCCGGCGATCACCTGCCACTGCTCGGTCAGCTCGATCTGATCCTGAACGTAGACCCCCGCCACGGTGGTGATGGCCCGGCTGTCGGCGTCGGTGGCGGCTTGGCGCCAGACCATGGGGGTGAACACCGTGGGCGTCGCGACCGGCACGCTGAGCGTCGTGGCGTTGCCGGGGAAGAAGCCGGTCTGGCGGAAGTTGTCGGTCTTCTGACGCCCCAGTTCGACGCCGGCCAGCAGCGTGTGCTTCACCGCTCCGGTGGTCAGGTCGTAGACGAGGTCGGTCTGGTTGAACAGGTTCTGGCGCTTGACCGCGTGATTGTAGGCGGACAGCGCCACACGGGTGCCGGCCGTGGCGACGGCACCGGGATAGACGTTCTGGTAGAACTTGTCGTAATCGCCGAAGCGGCTTCGGTTGCGGATGGTGAGATGGTCGGTGATCTCGTGCTCGACCAGCGCGTCGACGGTGTCGACGTTGGTTTCCGCGACGTTCAGTTCCGGGTTGCCGAAGAAGGTCGACACGCCCGTGTCGAGCGGCCGCCCCTGGAAGGACGGGATGCCGCGGTCCGCCGTGCGCTCGTCGTGGACGTACTCATAGCTCAGCTTGAGCTTGGTCCGGTCGCCCGGCTTGACGGTGACGGTGGGGTTGACGCCCCAGCGGTCAAGCTTGACGCCCTCGCGGAAGCTGCCGGATTTCTCGGCCATGGCGTTGACGCGGGCGGAGACGCTGTCGGACAGCGCCTGTCCGACGTCGGCGCTGACGCGCTTGTCGCCGAACGAACCGCCGCGCAGGCCAAGTTCGCGGACCGTCTTGCCGTCCGCCTCCTTCAACGCGCGGTTGATCACGCCGCCACCGCCGCCACGGCCGAAGATCATGGCGTTCGGCCCCTTCAGCGCCTCGACCCGCTCGACGTTGTAGAGGTCGCGGAAGTACTGCGCGTCGTCACGGACGCCGTCGGTGAAGAAGTCCGCCGTGGTGCTGTTGCCGCGGATGGTCAGCTGGTCGCGGTTGCCCTCGCCCTGCCCCGCGGTAATGCCGGGCATGTAGCGCACCACGTCGCCCATGCCCTGCATGGCCTGATCCTTGATCGCCTCGTCGGTCACCACGGTCACCGACTGCGGCACGTCGCGCAGCGGCGTGTCGGTCTTGGTGGCGGCGCTCGTGCGCTTGGCGACGTAGCCTTCGGCGGCGCGCGCGGAGGGGGCGCTGTCCTCCACCTTCACCGGATCGAGAACGACCGGGGCCTGCGCCGTCTCCGCCGCGCTCGCCGCGCCGGCCAGACAGACGGCGACCAGCGCCGTCGTCCGCAGAAGCACCGCACGGCGGATGCCTCCGCCCTCCCCCCGTGCACCGAACCCGCCGATCATCCCCGTCATGTCCTGCCTCTTGCGTGTGTCGTCGCGCGGATGGCTATTCGCAATTGATAGTCATTCGCATCACTGAGGCATAGGCATAAGGGGTAGCCGGCTCGGGAAGCAACCCATTTTTGCGATTGATTCGCATTCGCGAAAACAGATCGCCGCCGCCGGCTCGAACGGACGCTGGAGGCTATTCGCCCGTATCCAGCCGCTCCACGACATCGAAGGGAATGACGACCCGCCGTATCGGCCGGCCCACGGGCAAGGTGAAGTGCGTGTAGTAGGAGGGCATGAGCAACAGCGTCCCCGGCACCGCCGGAATGACGGCGCTGGGCCATCCCTCGCATTCGGCGCGGCCGGTCGGGCTCGGCCCGAACCGCAAGGCGCCGTCGCCGGGGTCGGCGTTCTCTCCGTAGTCGCCCGCCACGTAATAGACTCCGGTCAGCATGCCTCTGGGGTGGTGGTGCTGCGTGTTGTAGCCGGCCCCGTCCGAGTACATGGCCCAACTGTTCAGCGTGTAGGTTTTCGATGGCCAATGGGCCAGCCGATGCAGCGGGTTGCTGAACGTCAAAGCGGCCAGAGCGGACTCCACCTCGCGCCGAATGCACTGGACCAGGAAGCGCATCGTGGGATGGTCGAGATCGAGCGCGCCGGGCAGATAGTGCATGTTGCGGACGCTCATGACGGCTTCCCGCCACTCCGCCTTGTCTTTCGACGCGGCAAGCAGCTCATCGACCGCCGCGCGCAACGGCCGCCCGGACCCGTCCGGCATCGTCCAATCGGCTTCGACCACCCGCAGCCGGGCCGGATCCATGAGGTCCGCGAGGTTGGCGGCATCCCCCGCGTCGCTGAGCGCGTCGGCATAGCCGGCCAGCATCCGCGCGTTCACCTGCCCTCGCGCGAAAAGCGCGCGGTACTCGGACATCCGGCGTTCGGCCGAAACCCCCGGCATCGCCGAGGACAGCGCGAGATCATGGCCGAAAAGGCGGCCCGTTTGCTCCATGACATCGGCTATGGCCGCTCGTCCGGCCTGCCGCATCATCGAGATGTGCACGCCGACCGGAATGCGGCCGGCATCGCGGTTTGAAAGCGCCTGCTTGTAGAGCCGCAGGCCGCCCTCTTCATTACCCTTGAGAATTCGGCGGAACGCCTCTTCCGCCCCCGGCGAGGCCACGCCCTCCAGATCAGCATCCATCCCGAGTGTCCTGCCTGCGGTGACCGGCGAATCGGCGTAGCAATTACGCGGCGGGATTGTATCGGGAGCTATCGATAATGGCGAGGCTTAAGGAGGCCCTCACTTGATGGCGTAAACCACCGGCACCACCAGTTCGATGCGCGGCTGCGTCATGTCCGGCGGTGGGGCGGGCAGCGGGTCGGCGCGCTCGACCATCGCCAGGGTTTCCTCGTCCAGCGCGGCGACGCCCGAGCCCTTCTCCAGGCTGTGCGACAGCACACGGCCCTGCTGGTCGATGACGAACCGCACGTGGGCAACCCCCTGCTGCCGCCGTGACTGGGCGGCGCGCGGGTAGCGCTTGTGCCGCTCCAGGTGCGCCAGCACCGTGCCCTGCCAGTTCCGCACCGCCCCGGAGGGCGCGGCAACCGCCGGGGCAGGCGCAGCCGGCACCGCAGCGGCGGGCGGCGCGGGAGCCGACACCGGCGGGCGCGGTTCGACCGGCTTGGTGGCGGGCTGCGGACGCTCCGGTGGCCGCGGCTTGGTGCGCGGCGGCAGGGCGACCGCCACCTCGGGCGCCGGCACCGGTGGCGGCGGGAGGTCGGGCAGCGGTTCTGGGATCGGTTCCGGCGGCAGCAGCTCGGGCGGCGGCGGTTCAAGCGGCGCCGGGGCCGCCGCGGTCTCGACCGGCGGTGCGGGTGCAGACTCCGGCAGCGGTGCCAGGTCGATCAACACGGCGCTCGGCGGCACCGCCATGTCGGCCGTCGCGCGCCACGCCAGCACCCCCGCCCCGCCGGCCACGTGCGCGGCCAGCACCACGACGAGGCTCGCCGTCCAGCGCCGCAGGTCGCCGCCGTCCGGATGCACCGCAGCCGCGCTCACGGCGCCGCCCCGCCATCCAGCCCGACCAGCGCCACCTTCAGATAGCCGGCGGCTCGCAGCCCGTTCATCACACCCATCAACTCGCCATAGTCCACCGTGCGGTCGGCGCGCAGGAAGATGCGGCTGTCCTTCGCACCGCCGCTCGCCGCGTCGAGCGCCGCGCCCAGCCGCTCACGCTCGATGGCCGCGTCGCCGAGGGCGAGCGAACGGTCCGCCCGGACGGTCAGGAACAGCGGGGCATCGGGGCGCGGCTGCGGCGCCGCGGTGGAGGCCGGCAGATCCACCGGCACGTCCACTGTGGCGAGCGGCGCCGCCACCATGAAGATGATCAGCAGCACCAGCATCACGTCGATGAACGGCGTGACGTTGATCTCGTGGGTCTCCGCGAGGTCGCCCTCGCCGTGGTCGAGGCGCGCGGCCATGGCTCACTCCGCCGCCTTGGTGAGGCGCGGCAGGGCGCGGCGGTCGAGGTCGCGGCTGAGATGGCGCAGCACCGACGCCGAGGCGTCGGCCAGTTGCGCTCGCCAGCCGGCGATGGAGCGCGAGAAGATGTTGTAGACGACCACCGCCGGGATCGCCGCCACCAGCCCGATGGCGGTCGCCAGCAGCGCCTCGGCGATGCCCGGCGCCACCACGGCGAGGTTGGTGGTGTGCGCCTTGGCGATGCCGATGAAGGCGGACATGATGCCCCACACCGTGCCGAACAGCCCGACGAACGGCGCCGTCGAGCCGATGCTGGCCAGCAGCCCGGTGCCGCGCATCATGCGCCGGCCGGCCGCCGCCTCGATCCGTTCCAGCCGCGAGGCGGCGCGCTCCTTCAGCCCCTCGCCGGGCACGTCCTGCGACAGGTGCACCTCGGCGATGGCGGCGCGCAGCAGGTCCGCGACCGGCCCCTTGGTGAAGCCGACGAGTTCCGCCGCCTGCGTCAGCGAGCGCGCCTGCTCCAGCCCGGCCAGCCCCGCGCGGGCCTGACGCTTCGCCGCCGCCAGTTCCAGCGACTTGGCGAGCCACACCGTCCAGGTGGCGACCGAGGCGAGCGCCAGACCGACCATCACCGCCTGCACCACCGGGCTGGCGGCGAGGAACATGCCCAGCGGCGACAGATCGTGCGGCAGCGTGGCCGCCGCCACCTCCGGCGCGCCCTCCTGCGCCAGCGCCGCGGCCGGGGCGAGGAGGATGATCGGGAGCGGCAGGAAACGGGCGGCGGTTCGCCCAGGAAGTGTGTCGGGCATCGCGGAAACCAAGCTCCGGCTGGAGGGATCGGCGGCGGGCCGATGGACACGGACCCGCCTCCCTTCCGCTTATAATGCGAACGACTCGCATTCGCACGATGTTTTTCGAAGCCTTGCCCCGCAACTCCGGCTATAGTCCGACTTGATCATCGTCATTTATACGCAGTCGAGGGAAGCGCGATGCGCGTCGCCGTTGCCACACGGGATTACCAGACCGTCACGGGCCATGCCGGACAGGCGCGGCATTGGCTGGTGTACGACGCGACGCCGGACCGGGCGCCGACGCTGGTGTCCCAGGTCGAGCTGACCAGGGAACAGTCCTTCCACCATTGGCGCGACAACGGCCCGCACCCGTTGGACGGCATCGTCGCGGTGATCGCCAACTCGGCGGGCGAGGGCTTTCTCAAGCGCATGGAAAAGCGCGGGATCGCCGCCATCATGACCGGCGAGTCGGAGCCCGCCAAGGCCGTGGCCGACTGGTTCGCCGACACCGTCACGCCGCCCAAGCCGCGCCCCATCGGGAAGCTGCTCTGCAAGGTGCGCGACCTGTTCTCCGAACACCGCTGACAGCCGGCGCGCCGCCCGGCCAAGGCGGTGGGCGGCGCGCCGTTTCGGAGCGCGTCAGGCGGTGATGGCGGAATGCTTCCTGGTGTCGCGCATCAGCGTGTAGACCAGCAGGGACACCGCGATGCAGCCGGTCAGGTAGTAGTAGAACCACACCTCGTGGCCCGCCGACTTCAGCCACAGGGCGATCGGCTCGGCGGTGCCGCCGAAGATCGAGACGGTCAGCGCGTAGGGAAGGCCGACGCCGGTGGCCCGCACGCCGGCCGGGAACAGCTCGGCCTTCACCACCGCGTTGATCGAGGTATAGCCGGTGACGATCATCCAGGCGGCGGCCACCAGCAGGAAGGCGGTCAACGCGTCGTGGGCGTTCTGCAAGGCGGTCAGCAGCGGGACGGTGAACAGCGTGCCGGCGATGCCGAAGCCCATCAGCAGCGCCTTGCGGCCGATGCGGTCGGAAATGGCGCCGTAGATCGGCTGAAGGATCAGCGCGAAGATCAGCGAACCGGCGGTGACCAGCGTCGTCTGGTCGTCGGTCAGCTTGACCGACAGGCGCAGGAACTTCTGCATGTAGGTGGTGTAGGTGTAGAAGGCGGCGGTGCCGCCGATGGTCAGCCCGATCACCAGGACGACTTCACGGGGGTGGCGCATCAGGGCACGGATGGCGCTCTCCTTCGGCGCCTGCTTTTTCGCGGCGATGAAGCTGTCGGTTTCCTCCAGATTGCGGCGCATGACGGCGGCGACGATGGCGAGCAGGCCGCCGATCACGAACGGAATCCGCCAGCCCCAGGCGCGCAGTTCCTCGGCCGACAGGAAGACCTGCTGAAGCAGCAGCAGCACCGAAATGGCGCAGAGCTGGCCGCCGATCAGCGTCACGTACTGGAAGCTCGAATAGAAACCGCGGTTCTTGGAATCGGCCATCTCGCTGAGGTAGGTGGCGCTGGTGCCGTATTCGCCGCCCAGGCTGAGACCTTGCAGGATGCGAGCGAAGGCCAGGATGACCGGGGCCGCGAAGCCGATGGTGGCGTAGGACGGCGTCACCGCGATGACCGTCGAGCCGAAGCACATCAAGAGCACCGAGATGGTCAGCGACGTGCGCCGGCCGTGGCGGTCGGCGATGTGGCCGAACAGCCAGCCGCCGAGCGGGCGGACCAGGAAACCGGCGGCGAACAGCACCGCCGCGTTCAGCTGCTGGACCAACTCGTCGCCATCGGGAAAGAAGGACTTGGCGAAATAGAGCGCGAACGCGGCGTAGGCGTAGAAGTCGTACCATTCCACGAGGTTGCCGATCGAGCCGATGAAGATCGCCTTCAAACGGCGGCGCATGTCGGCGAGGCTGCCGGGCTGCGCGGTGTCGATGCGCGCGGTTTCGGCGGTGGCGGTGGCGGATGTGGCGTCCATGCGTGTCCTCCCGGTTCTTGCTGTTGGCCGCCCGGCCTTACTCAAGATCGGGACCAGTTGGCGGACGCTTGGCAACGCGTTGAGTTTCAACGAAAATGCCGGGTGAGGACGGTTGCCGTCGGCGGAATTCCGCCGAAAGGGGTGCGGGTTCTCGGCGGAATTCCGCCGATGTACCGGATCTGGGAGGGGGCATGCAGGCGCGATGGATCGGGGGCCGGCAGGCCGCGTCGGCCAGACGATTCTTCGCCCGCGGGCCGGGGCGGATGATCGTCCTGCTCGCCGTGGTGGCGGCGCTGATGGGCTGGGCGGCCGGCGAAGCGGTGCGGCGCCGGGCGCTGGACGACATGCGCACGGCCGGGTACCAGCGCCTCGACCTCTACGCCAGCATGGTGTCGACGGCGTTGGAGAAATACTCCTACCTGCCGGCGCTGCTGGCCCGCGATCCCGACATCCGCGCCCTGCTGGCCGCTGGCGGCGACGCGACGCTGGCCGAGCGGGCCAACCGCACCCTGGCGACCGTCAACGACGACGCGCGCTCCGCCGCGCTCTTCGTCATGGACGGGCGCGGGCTGACGCTGGCGTCGAGCAACTGGCGGGAGCCGGGAAGCTTCGTCGGCTCGCACTACGATTTCCGGCCCTATTTCATCCAGGCGGTGGCCAGCGGCAGCGGCCGTTATTACGGCGTCGGGGTGACCACCAGCATGCCCGGCTATTTCATCGCCGGCGCCGTCCGGGCACAGGACGGCGCGGTGGCCGGGGTGGCGGTCGTCAAGGTGGATTTGGAGCCCTTGCAGCAGGAATGGGCGCGCGGCGGCGAGGGGGTGATGCTGACCGACGCCCATCAGGTCGCCATTCTGGCCAGCCGCCTGGACTGGCGCTACGGCACCCTGGCCGACCTCACCCCGGCGACCGCCGCCGAGATCGCCGCCACCCAGCAATACGCCAACGCGCCGCTCCACCGCGCCGCTTTCGAGGAGGTCGCCCGGCTGTCCGGCGACGCCCGGATCGTCCGCACCGGCGGGCGCCGATCCTTGATGCTGTCGCGCACCCTGCCCGATCATGGCTGGACGCTGCACTACGTCGGCGACCTCGCCCCGGTCGAGCAGCGCCAGCGCGACACCGGGGTCATGGCCGCGGCCGGGATTCTCGCGGCTGGACTGCTGGTCCTGGCGCTCCGCCAGCGCCGCCAGCGCCAGCGCACGCTGCTGGAGGCGCGCGCCGCCGTCGCCGACGCGCTGCACGCGGCCCGCGACGAACTCGAACGCAAGGTGGAGGAACGCACCGCCGATCTGCGCGGCGCCCAGGAGGCGCTGGTCCACGCCGGCAAGATGGCGGCGCTCGGCCAGATGTCGGCGGCGCTGGCGCACGAGATCAACCAGCCGCTGGCGGCCATCCGCACCTTCATCGCCTCGACCCGAATCTTCGCCGAGCGCGGCGACCTCGCCACCGTCGCCCTCAACCTCGGCATGATCGACGATCTGACCAGCCGTATGGCCGAGATCACCAGCCACCTCAAGACCTTCGCCCGCAAGAGCCCCGGCCGGCGCGAGCCGGTGGCCCTTGGCCGGGCGCTGGACCGGGCGCTGCTGCTGGTCGAGGCGTCGCTGCGCGAGGACGGCATCGAGCTGGTCCGGCACGCCGGACCGGACGCCGGGGGTCCGGACGCCTGGGCGATGGGGGATTCCATCCGGCTGGAGCAGGTCTTCGTCAACCTGCTGCGCAACGCCGCCGACGCCATGAAGGAGGCGCCGCTGCGCCGTTTGTCGCTCACCGTGGCCGAGGGGGCGGATGGCGGGGTCTGGGAGGTGCGCATCGCCGACACCGGCACCGGCATCGCGGCGGGCGATCTCGACAAGCTGTTCGACCCGTTCTTCTCCACCAAGGAGGTCGGCCAGGGGCTGGGGCTGGGCCTTTCGCTGTCCTACGGCATCGTGCAAGATTTCGGCGGCACCCTGCGGGCGGAGAACGCTCCCGGCGGCGGCGCCGTCTTCGCCGTCGTTCTGCCCAAGGCGGCGGCCCCTCTGGTTCGGAGCCCTTGAATGTCCGAGTCCCGCGCCGAATCCTGCGATGTCCTGGTCGTCGACGACGAACAGGCGGTGCGCGTGGCGCTGGTGCAATGGCTGGGGCTGGCCGGGCTGCGCACCGTCGCCGTGGAGGACGCAGCCGCGGCGCTGGATCGCCTCGACGCCGACTTTCCCGGCATCCTGGTCAGCGACATCCGCATGCCGCGGATGGACGGGTTGACCCTGATGCGCCACGCGCTGGAGCGCGACCCCGACCTGCCGGTGGTGCTGGTCACCGGGCACGGCGACATCGCCATGGCGGTCGACGCCATGCGGCAGGGCGCCTACGACTTCATCGAAAAGCCCTTCGTGCCCGACCGGCTGGCCGACACGGTGCGGCGGGCCTGCGAAAAGCGCCGGCTGGTGCTGGAAATCCGCCGCCTGCGCCGGCAGGTGACCGCCGACAGCGGCATCGAGGCGCGCATCCTCGGCACCGCGGCGGCGATGGATGCGTTGCGCCGCCAGATCCTCGAACTGTCGGGAACCAACGTCAACGTCATCGTCCACGGCGAGACCGGCACCGGCAAGGAGTTGGTCGCCCGCTGCCTGCACGATTTGGGGCCACGCGCCGGCCAGCCCTTCGTCGCGGTCAATTGCGGGGCCATTCCCGAGAGCATGTTCGAAAGCGAGTTCTTCGGCCATGAGCCCGGCGCCTTCACCGGGGCGGCCGGGCGGCGGGCCGGCAAGTTCGAGCACGCCCACCGCGGCACGCTGTTCCTCGACGAGATCGAGAGCATGCCGATGGCCTTGCAGGTCAAGGTGTTGCGCGCCTTACAGGAGCGGACGGTCGAGCCTTTGGGCTCCAACCGCTCGATCCCGATCGACGTGCGCACGGTCGCGGCCACCAAGGTGGACCTTCTGGAAGCGGTGCGCGCGGGGCGCTTCCGCGAGGATCTCTATTACCGTCTTTCGGTGGCGGAAATCCTGATTCCGCCGCTGCGCCGCCGGGCCGACGACATCCCCCTGCTGTTCGAGTATTTCGCCTCCGAAGCGGCGCGCATCCATGGCCGGCCGCCGCGAACGCTCGGCTCGGCCGACCGGGCGGCCCTGATGGGCCATGGCTGGCCGGGCAACGTGCGCGAGTTGAAGAACGCGGCGGAGCGCTTTGCCCTCGGTCTCGGCGCGGGCACTGTGTCGCTGGCGCCGGGAAGCGGCGGGGACACCGCCGCACCCGGCGCGTCACGGCCGCTTTCCGAGATGGTGGCTGATTTCGAATGCCGCGCCATTCGCAGCGCCTTCGCCGCCTGTGACGGCGACGTCGGCCGGGTGATGGAACGCCTGGACATCCCCCGCCGTACGCTCAATGAAAAGATGCAGCGCTACGGCATCGACCGCCAAGCCTTCGTGCCCTGACGAAACAGCCAGCCAACCCAATGGGTTGACCGATTTCCCGATGGGCAGCGGTCGTGCCCCTCGGGACCGGATGCCGGCTTATATTGATCGGGATCATTGCCTGTCTGGCGAAAAGGCCTAGGTTGCCGCTGCCGGCGTGCATGCGTCTGGCACAAGCGCAGTGATGACTCAGGTTTGCATGCGTTTCCTCGTCACCCCCCGGCTCTGCCTGCGGCCCTTCTCCGCCGACGACCACCTTCCCCTTCATCGCATCACCGGCAACCCGGAGGTGATGCGGCACAGCGTCTTCGGCGCGGATCGCGATGTGGACGCGACGGGCCGACGGCTGGCGGGCATCATGGAGCAGCAGCAGGAGGCGGGCCTGGGCTGTTGGGCGGTGGTTTCGCGCACCACCGGCGACCTCCTGGGCATGTGTGGCCTTACTCCCCTCTCGGACGGCCGCACCGAGATCGCTTATGCGGTCCGCCGGGACCAATGGGACAACGGCTACGCCACCGAGGCGGCACGGCGCTGGCTGGAGCACGCACTCGACACGCTGAAGCTGGGCAGCGTGATCGCCATGATCGGGCCGGACAACGGCCGCTCCCTACGGGTCGCCGAGAGGCTGGGCATGCGGTATGTCGGCTCGGAGAGGCACTTCAGCGGTCCGCTTGGCATCTACGCCGTGGAAGCCCCCGCCCGCGGCGGCCTTGTCCGGACGCTGGGGCTGGCGGCGTAGGCCGCCCTAATACAGGCGCTTCAGCAGTGCGATCAAGGTGGTCCGCTCCTCGGGCGTCAGCCGGGCGCAGACGCGGCGGTCGTGTTCGTGGACCAGTTCCTTCATGCGGTCGAGCACGCCCTGGCCGCGGACCGTCAGCATGATCGCGTAGGACCGCCGATCGGTGGCCGAGGGGATGCGGGCGACGAGGCCCTTCTTCTCCAGCGCGTCGATGAGCAGGGCCGAGCCCGAGCGGTCAATCCCCATCGCCTCGGCCAACGCCGACTGCGTCAGGCCGGGGCTCTTGCCGGCGATGACCAGGACGGCGAACTGGGCGGGGCGGATGCCGTGTTCGGCCATCGCGCGCTGATAGTCCTGGTAGATGGCCGTCTGGGCGCGGCGCAGGGGATAGCCGACGATGTCCTCGAGCATGTCGACGTCCACGCCCGGCCCTCTGGCAGCCGCCTCGAATCCCTCGTCCTCTGCGCTCCGCGCCGTTCGCCGCCGCTTTCCGGCCGCCATGCGTCCACCTCTCTGTGTCGGGCCCTATGCCTGCTCCCGCACGCGGTGGCCGTCAAGCCCCAGCCTTGGGACCGCGCTTCTCCAGGAAGGCGTGCATGCGCTCCTCGGCGTCCGAACTGGTCTGCACCAGCGCTGCCATGAGAGATTCGGTGAAGAAGCCGTCGTTCATGCTCATATCGGAAATGCGCGGCAGCGCGTTGAGAATCGCGTAGTTGGACATCGGCGCGTTGCTGGCGATGCGCTCGGCCAAGTGGGTTGCCGTCGCCATCGCCTCGCCCTCGGGGGTGAGATGGTGCGACAGGCCCAGTCGCAGCCCGTCCTCGGCGTCGTACGACCGCCCGGTCAGCATCATCTCGGTCATGCGGCCGACGCCGATGATGCGGGCGACGCGCACCGAGGCGCCGCCGCCGACGTAGATGCCGCGCTGCCCCTCCGGTAGTGCGTAAAAGCAGCTCGGCTCGGCGACGCGGACGTGGGCTGCTGCTGCCAGCTCGAGGCCGCCGCCGATCACCGCCCCCCGCATGGCGGCCACCACCGGCACGCCGCCGAACTGGATCTGGTGGAAGACCCGATGCCATGCCTGCGAGTGCTGCATCACCTCATAGGCGGTCCGGCTGCGGTGTTCCGACAGGTCGAGCCCGGCCGAGAAATGCTCGCCGTGGCCGTGCAGCACGATGCAGCGCGTGCCCTCCGGCGGCCGGGAAAAGACGGCGTCCAGCTCGCCCAGCAGGGCGTCGCTGATGGCGTTGCGCTTGTCCGGACGGTTCAGGCCGACCAGGGTGAGCGCCCCCTTCCGCTCGACGGTGAGGTGGGCGAACGTGTGTTCATTCATGGCTGCACTCCTACTCGGACCACTGGGCGGCCCCTCCCATTCCCGAACACGAGCCTAGCCAAAGAAAATGTTGCGATCAACAACAGTTCTGCCGCCAAAGCACTGCGCGGTTTCGTCGCACACCCGCGGAGAAAGCGCTGAAAGGCGCGTTTTTCCTGATGTTTCCAAGTTCGCGGCCGGTGCGGCCCTGCCGTCTCCAAGCGAATAATGTTGTGTTGTGCAACAAATGACGTTGACAGGATTGTTCGCCTTGGCAACAATCGTAAAAAAATAGCGCAGGTCCCTGGAGTTTCCTTCTGCCCTGCGGGGCGCCGAAGGGGCGCCGACGAGACCGCCGCCACGGAGGAAACCACCATGATTCCAGCGCTCATGCAGGTCCGCCCACCCGAGGGCTGAACTTCCCGCGGGCCGCCCCCGGCGGCCCCGCCCAACCATCGTCTCGACTTTTGACAGGAACGCCGGCGTTTCGGGACGCGGGAGGCTGCGGGCGTACGCCGCCTATGCCCCCCGCCGCCGTCCGCCGCCAGGGGTGGGTAGGATCATGCTGACATCGACACACGACACGACGGACGCGCACGGCGCCGCGATCTTCGCCCCGCCGCAGGTCACCGTCGAACCGCGACCGGACGGCGGCATGGTGCTGCGTTCGCCGCTCGACCTTGGTCCCTGCCCGCGCTGCCTCGGCGACCTGCTGGCGCGATGGGCGGAGCGCGCGCCGGACCGGGTTTTCCTGGCCGAACGCCAAGGCGACGGCTGGCGGGAGGTGTCGTACGCCGCGGCCCTGGCGGCGGTGGAGCGCATCGCCCAGGCGCTGGTCGAGCGCGGGGCGGACCGCGACCGCCCGGTCGCCATCCTCTCCGACAACGGTGTGGACCACGCGCTGCTGATGCTGGCGGCGATGCATGTCGGCGTGCCGGTGGCGCCGGTCTCGCCGGCCTATTCGCTGATGTCCAAGGACTTCTCCAAGCTGCGACACATCCTTGGCGAACTGCGCCCCGCGCTGATCTACGTCGAGGACGCCGCCGCCTTCGCCGGCGCGCTCGGCGCCGTGGACCGTTTCGGCGCCGCGGTCTTCGCCAGCCGCAACGGCGAGGCCGTGCCCGGCGCGCTGCCGTTCGACGCGTTGCTCGCGGCGGAGCCTGATCGGCGGATGCGGGACGCCAACGCGTCGGTCGGCCCCGACACGGTCGCCAAGATCCTCTACACCTCGGGCTCGACCGGGTTGCCGAAGGGCGTGCTGAACACCCAGCGCATGATGTGCTCCAACCAGGAGGCAATGACGCTGACGTGGCCGTTCCTGGCCGAGCGCCCCCCGGTGATCCTCGACTGGCTGCCGTGGAATCATACCTTCGGCGGCAACCACAACTTCAACATGATCCTGCGCCACGGCGGGACGCTGTATATCGACAACGGCAAGCCGGTGCCGCACCTGATCGGCCGGACGGTGGAGAACCTGCGCAAGGTCTCCCCCACCATCTACTTCAGCGTGCCGCGCGGCTTCGACATGCTGCTGCCGATCCTGCGCGGGGACCGGGCGCTGCAGAAGTCCTTCTTCACCCGGCTGGAGCTGATGTTCTACGCTGGCGCCGCCCTGCCCGAACACCTCTGGCAGGGCTTGCAGCGGCTCTCGCTGGAGGCGACCGGGCGCCAGGTTCCGCTGGTGTCGGCCTGGGGATGCACCGAGACCGCGCCGCTCGCCACCGGCCTGCACTTCCTGACCGGGCACAGCGGCAACATCGGGCTGCCGGTGCCGGGGACGGAGATCAAGCTGGTGCCCTCCGGCGGCAAGCAGGAGATCCGGGTACGCGGTCCGAACGTGACGCCCGGCTACTTCAAGCGCCCGGACCTGACCGCCGCCGCCTTCGACCAGGAGGGCTACTACAAGACCGGCGACGCCGTCCGCCTCGCCGACCCCGGCGACCCGGCCAAGGGCATCCGCTTCGACGGCCGCATCGCCGAGGACTTCAAGCTGATGTCCGGCACCTGGGTGCACGTCGGCGCGCTGCGCATCGCCGTGCTGGAAGCCGGCGCGCCGGTCATCCAGGACGCCGTGGTCACCGGGCACGACCGCGAGGAGGTCGGCGTGCTGATCTTCCCGAACCGGCCGGCCTGCCTGTCGCTGTGCCCCGGCGCCGACCCCGACATGCCGTTCGCCGACCTGCTGGCCCGCCCGGAGGTGCGCGCCCACGTCGCCGCCGCGCTGCGCACGCTTGCCGGCGGCGGGGCGGGCAGCTCCGCACGGGTCGTGCGGGCGCTGCTGATGGAGGAGCCGCCGTCCATCGACGCCAACGAGATCACCGACAAGGGCTACATCAACCAGCGGCGTGTCCTGGAGCGGCGGGCGGACCTCGTGGAGAGGCTGTACGCCGACGACGACCCCGCGATCATCCGCCTGACCTGAGGACGCGCCCATGCCCACCCATCTCGGCACCCGGTACGACGACATCTGGCTGGTGGACGGCGTGCGCACGCCGTTCGCCGACTACAACGGCACGCTGCGCGACGTCTCGCCGACCGACCTCGGCATCAAGGCCGCGCGCGCCGTGCTGGCGCGCACTGGCGTCCCGGCCGACGCCGTCGGCACGGTGATCGCCGGCAACATGGCGCAGTCGAGCTTCGACGCCTACTACCTGCCGCGCCACATCGGTCTCTATGCCGGGCTGCCCATCGACGTGCCGGCGCTGCTCGTGCACCGGCTGTGCGGCACCGGGTTCGAGACGGTGCTGACCGCCGCCGACACGCTGGCGCTGCGCAAGGCCGAGGCGGCGCTGTGCGTCGGCACCGAGTCCATGTCGCGCAACCCCGTGGCCGCCTACACCCACCGCGCCGGCTTCCGCATGGGGCAGGTGGAGTTCAAGGACTTCCTGTGGGAAGCGACGCTCGACACCGCGTCGGGCACGCGCATGGGCGACACCGCGGAGAACCTTGCCAAGCGCTACGGCATCACGCGCGGCGAGGTGGACGCGTTTGCCGCCGAGAGCTTCGCCCGCGCCGTGGCGGCCCAGGCCGATGGCTTCTTCGAGGGCGAGCTGGTCGCCGTCGCCGACGAGACGTTCGAGCTAGAGGGCTACGCCACGCGCGGCATCCGGCTGCCGCGCGGCACCCCGCCGCTTGCCGCCGACGAGCACGTCAAGCCGACCGATCTGGCGTCGCTCGCCAAGATCCGGCCCGCCTTCGGCGGGGTGCAGACCGGCGGCAACAGCTCGGCCATCGTCGATGGCGCCGCGGCGTGCGTCGTTGCTGCCGGCGGGTTCGTCCGGGCGCAGGGGCTCGTGCCGCTCGCCCGCGTCGCCGCCGGCACCGTGGTCGGCGTGCCGCCGGAGATCATGGGGATCGGTCCGGCGCCGGCAATTCGGGCGCTCCTGGAGATGACCGGGCTGACCCTCGACCGCATCGACCGATTCGAGATCAACGAGGCGTTCGGCGCGCAGTACCTGGCGGTGGAACGGGAGCTCGGCCTCGACCGCAGCCGGGTCAACGTCAACGGCGGCGCCATCGCCATCGGCCACCCGCTGGCCGCGTCCGGCGTCCGGCTGACCGTCACGGTGGCGCGCGAACTGCGGCGGCGGAACCTGCGCTACGGTATCGCCTCGGCCTGCGCCGGTGGCGGGCAAGGCGTGGCCATCCTCATCGAGAATCCGGAGGCCGCGTGATCGACTATCGGACGCCGGTCGGCGACATCCTGTTCACCCTGCGGGCCGCGGCGGACGCGGAGCGCCTGCCGGGATACGAGGCGGAGCTTGCCTCCGACATCCTCGGCGCGGCGGCCCGCTTCGTCGATGCCGTGGTGGCGCCGCTCGACCCGGTGGGCGACGCACAAGGGGTGCGGCTGGTGGACGGCCGGGCGCGGATGCCCGAGGCGTTCGTGTCGGCCTACGCCGCCCACCGCGACGGCGGCTGGGCCGGCCTCGCGGTGGCCGAGCGGTTCGGCGGGCAGGAGTTGCCGCACGTCCTCGCCGCCGCGGTGTCGGAGATGCTGGCCGGCGCCTGCATCTCCTTCCAGATGATCCTGACGCTGGCGCAGGGCGCCATGCGCACGCTGGCCGCGAGCGGTTCGGCGGAGCAGCGGGCGCTGTGGATTCCGCGGCTGGCGTCCGGCGAATGGCTCGCCAGCATGTGCCTGACCGAACCGCAGGCCGGCTCCGACCTCGGTCTGGTGACCACGACCGCCCGCCCGGACGCCGAGGGGTGGCGGCTCGACGGGAGCAAAATCTTCATCTCCGGCGGCGATCAGGACATGACCGGGCGGGTCCTGCACCTCGTGCTGGCCCGCACGCCGGGGGCACCCGCCGGGGTCAAGGGGCTGTCGCTGTTCCTGTGCCCGTCGGAGCTGGAGGACGGGCGGCGCAACGCCGTCTCGGTCGTCCGGCTGGAGGACAAGATGGGCATGCACGCCTCGCCCACCTGCCAGCTCGCCTTCGACGGGGCGGTGGGCGAGATCGTCGGCGCGCCGGGCGAGGGGCTGGCGCGCATGTTCACCATGATGAATTTCGAGCGGCTGGAGGTGGCGGTCCAGGGCGTCGGCCTCGCCGAGGTGGCGGGCCAACGCGCCCGGCACCACGCGGCGGCGCGCCGGCAGGGCAAGGCGGCCGGCGTGGAGGGGGCGGCCCCCATCGACCGCCACGCCGATGTCCGCCGCATGCTGCTGACCCAGGCGGCGCTGGCGCTCGGCTGCCGGGCCATGGTGTACCGCGCCGCGGTCGAGGAGGAACTGGGCGCGCGCCCCGACCTCGTCGATTTCCTGACGCCGGTGTGCAAGGCCTTGGCCACCGACGCCGCGGTCGAGACGGCCCACCTCGCCATCCAGGTGCACGGCGGCTACGGCTACCTGCGCGAATACCGGGTCGAGCAGATCCTGCGCGACGCGCGGATCACCCAGATCTACGAGGGCACCAACGGCATCCAGGCCATGACGCTGGCCGGCCGCCTGCTGCCGGCCGGACGCGGGACCGACGCGTTCGCCCGCGACGTGGAGGACGCGGCGGCGGTGGCCGAAGCCGCGGGCTGCCGCGACACGGCCGCGTCCCTCGCCGATGCCCTGTCGGTCTGGCGCGAGGCAAGCGAGGTGGTGCGCCGGATCGCCGATCCGGGCTTCGCCGCCGCCGGCTACCTGCGGCTGACCGGCCTCGTCGCCTTCGCGACCGCCTGGGCGCGGCTCGAAGCGGCGGCTGCGCAGGCGCCGGCTCCGGAGCGCATCCGCGCACTGGCCGCCTTCGTTCGCCGCCACATGCTGCCCGAGGTTCACCACCTGGCGCGCGGCTGCGGAGAAGCAACGGCGCCCGACGATTTTGCCGACGCACTGACGATGGCCTAGCGCAGGCCCCCGCCTTTGAAGAGGGGGAAAGCGTGGGCGTCACGATGGAAGCCATGCAAACGGGGGGATCATGGACAAGACCGGGCGGGTCGGCGTGGTGGGCGCCGGAACCATGGGGGCGGGAATCGCACAAGGCGCCGCGCGCGCTGGATACAAGGTTCTGATCCTTGACCGGCAACCGGGGGCGGCCGAACGGGCCGTCGAGCGCGCCCGGCTCTCGTGGACCCGCGCCGCGGAGGCCGGCCGGCTGAGCGAGAACGATGCCCGCATGGCCTCCGAGCGATTGCGCGCGGCGTCGGCGCTTTCGGATCTGAGCGGTTGCGGCTTGATCGTCGAAGCCATCGTCGAGGACGAGGACGCTAAGGGGGCCCTGTTCCGGGACCTCTCGGCGGCGCTTCCGCGCGAGACGATCATCGCTACCAACACCAGCACGTTGCGCATCGGCGAATTGGCCGGCCGGATCGCCAACCCGGAGCGCTTCATCGGCCTGCACTACTTCTTCCCGGCTGCCGTCAATCCGCTGATCGAGATCATTCCCGGTGCGGCCACCGGCTCTGCCGCCCGCGACGCCGCGACGGCGTTCGCGCAGCGCACCGGCAAGACGCCGATCGTCTGTCGCGATGTCTTCGGCTTCGCCATCAACCGCTTCTTCGTCCCCTACCTCAACGAGGCGGTCCGGCTGGTCGACGAGGGAGTGCCCGCAGGGGTGGTGGAGAGCGTGGCGCGTGAGGTGTTCGGCACCCCCGCCGGGCCGTTCCGCGTCATGGACCTGACCAAGCCGGTCATCGCCTGCCATGCCGCCGGCACGCTGGCTCGGCTCCATCCTTTCTATGCGCCGGCGCCCGGGCTGGTGGCGAAGGCCGCCGAGGGTGGTCTCTGGTCGGTGGAGGACCGCGCGGCGGGCGCGCAGGCCACGGTCGTCAGCCACCGTCTGCGCGCCGCCGTCTTCTTCGCCGTGCTTGACGCGTTGGATCAGGAGGTCGCCTCACCGGCCGACATCGACCTGGGCGCCACCATTGGCCTGCACTGGACGATGCAGCCATGGCAGACGATGGTCTCGCTCGGGCGGGATGCGGTCGCGCGGCTCCTCGCCCCACTCATCGAGATCCATCGCCTGTCCCTTCCGAAGAGCCTCGGGCTTTTGCCGGCCTGACGCGGTTCGGACGATCTCATGCGCCACAACACCAGCGGGAGGAAACGGAATGCGCAAGGCCCTCTTCACACTGACCATTCTGATGGCGGGAGCAGCCGGGGTTTCAATGGCCGCGGCGGCCGACGTCAAGCCGCTCCGCATCGGTATCCTCAACGACATGTCGAGTGTCTATTCAGACTACCAGGGACGTGGTTCGGTCCTCGCCGCGCAGATGGCCGTTGAGGACTACGGGGCAAAGGTCGCCGGGCGCCCGATCGAGATCGTTCCGGCCGACCACCAGAACAAGGCCGACATCGGCGTCTCCATCGTCCGCAAGTGGTTCGACCAGGAAGGGGTGGACGTCGTGCTCGACGTGCCGAACTCGGCGGTGGCGCTGGCGGTCAACGAGATCGCGCGTGAGCAGAACAAGGTGTTCATCGGATCGGGCGCCGGCACCGCCGACCTCACCGGGCCGAAGTGCACGCCCAACACCGTGCACTGGACCTACGACACCTGGGCGCTCGCCAACGGCGTGGGCAAGGCGGTGGTGCAGCGCGGCGGCAAGCGCTGGTATTTCGTCACCAGCGACTACGCCTTCGGCCACGACCTGGAGCGCAACGCCCGCGCGGCGGTCACGACCGGCGGCGGCGAGGTGATCGGAGCGGTGCGTCACCCGCTTGGTTCCAACGACTTCTCCTCCTTCCTGCTCCAGGCGCAGTCGTCCGGGGCCGACGTGGTGGCGTTCGCGAATGCCGGCGGCGACCTCACCAACGCGCTGAAGGGGGCGGCCGAGTTCGGGCTGAGCAAGCAGCAGAAACTGGTCGGGCTGATCTTCGTTCTGAACAACGTGAAGGCGCTCGGCCTTGACGCCTCCCAGGGGCTGATGGCGGTCAGTTCCTTCTATTGGGACCGCACCGATGAGACGCGCGCGTTTGCCAAGCGGTTCTCCGAGCGCCACCCGCAGCGCAACATGCCCAACGACATGCAGGCGGGCGTCTACTCGGCGGTCCTGCATTACCTGAAAGCGGTGGATGCGCTGAAGGCCAACGGCGACGGCCGCGCCGTCGTCAAGCAGATGAAGGCAATGCCGACCGACGACCCGATCTTCGGCAAGGGCAGCATCCGCGCCGACGGGCGCAAGGTGCACCCGATGTACCTGCTCCAGGTCAAGTCTCCCGGCCAGTCGAAGGGCGACTGGGACTACTTCGACGTCATCGGCACCATCCCCGCCGAGGAGGCGTTCCGGCCGGTCAAGGACGGCAACTGTCCGATGATGGCTAACTGATACCAGCCTCAGGACGTTCTGATACGGCCGGCGCATGGATGCTTCCATGATCGGCCGGCCGGATCACCCTCCCGCACTTGCCGCCAGCGCTTTGCCACAGGCAAAGGGCGAGAGATGCGCAGCTCCACCTCAACTCTGGCGCGGGGAAGGAGGGGCGCATCCATCCGCTAAAGCGGATTGCGATCCGCTTTGGACCGCGACGGCGGTCCCGGCCGCATGTGCGGCCGAAGCCCGGCCTCTCGGCCAATCCGGAGGATTGGCCTGACGGCGGCAGGCGGATGCCAAAGGCATCCGCTGAGAGCCGGCGCATGAGGCCATATGAATCTAAAGCGGATGAAAATCCGCTTTAGGACAGCTCATGACCCGAAGCTGCCCTGAGCAAGAGCTCGAGGAGATCCCTGCGTTCAGAATTCCTGGCTGGTAGGCCGGAACAGGATCTCGTTGATGTCCACGTCCTCCGGCTGGCTCATGGCGAAGATCACCGCCCGTGCGAAGGAATCCGCGGGAATGGCGCGCTCGTAGGCCTTGCGCATGCTCTCCGCGACGTCGGGTTCGGTGATGCTGTCGGGCAGTTCGGTCGCGACCATGCCCGGCGAGATGATCGTGGTGCGGATGTCGTACGGCTTGACCTCCTGCCGGAGGCCTTCGGAGATGACGCGGACGGCGTGCTTCGTAGCGGCGTAGACGGCCCCGCCCGCCCGCACCTTGTGGCCGGCGACCGAGGAGACGTTGATGATGTGCCCGCCCTTCTGGGCCTTCATGTGCGGCAACGCCGCGGCGATGCCGTAGAGCACACCCTTGATGTTCACGTCGATCATGCGGTCCCAGTCTTCGATCTTCCCCCGCTCCAGGAGCGATTGCGGCATCAGGCCGGCGTTGTTGATGATCACGTCGATGCGGCCGTGGGTCTGGACGGCATGATCCACCAGGCGCTTGACCTGCTCGTGCCTCGTCACGTCGGTCTGGACGACCGCTTCATCTCCCAGAGACAGCGCGCGGGCGAGCGCCTGAAGCCTGTCCAGTCGCCGCGCTCCCAGCACCAGCTTGGCGCCGTGCTGGGCGAGATGGCGGGCAGCGGCTTCTCCGAGCCCGCTGCTGGCGCCGGTGATGACGACCACCTTGCTTTCGATGCCCTGCGTCATGGCTTGTCCTTTCCTGGTTCCGGCGGCCCGCTACGCGCCATACTGTTGGTCCGTCACCTTCTCCATCCAGTCGACGGCCTTGCCGTCGAGCTGCTCCTGGATGGCGATGTGCGTCATGAAATTGGTCGGCGAGGCGCCATGCCAGTGCTTCTCGCCGGGCGGGAACCAGACCACGTCGCCGGGGCGGATCTCCTCGATGGGACCGCCCTCGCGCTGCACCCGGCCGACGCCGGCCGTGACGATCAGCGTCTGCCCCAGCGGATGGGTGTGCCACGCAGTGCGGGCGCCGGGCTCGAACGTGACGCTGGCGGCCGTCGCGCGGGCGGGGGCGTTCGCCTGGAAGAGCGGGTCGATGCGAACCGTGCCGGTGAACCAGTCGGCCGGTCCCTTGGCGGACGGCTGCGAGCCAATGCGTGTGATGTCCATGGCTTAGATCCTCTGGTCATTGCCCCGTCCGGGGCTGCTGTCGAGCAATAAGGCCCGGCCTCTCGTTCCGGCCGTCGCGATCAGGCGCCCAGGGAAGCGGTGTCGATCACGAACCGGTACTTCACGTCGCCCTTGAGCATGCGCTCGTAGGCGCCATTGATCGCGCCGGCGCGGATCAACTCGATGTCGGAGACGATGCCGTGCTCCGCGCAGAAATCGAGCATCTCCTGTGTTTCCGGAATCCCGCCGATCATCGAGCCGGCGAGCGAGCGGCGCTTGGTGATCAGGTTGAAGACGTTGGGCGAGGGGTGCGGCGTCGCCGGCGCGCCCACCAGCGTCATCGTCCCGTCGCGCTTCAACAGCACGAGGAACGCATCGAGGTCGTGCGGGGCGGCCACGGTGTTCAGAATGAAGTCGAAGCTTTTCGCATGGGCCGCCATCTCGTCTGGATTGCGCGACACCACCACCTCGTCGGCGCCGAGCGCGTGAGCGTCCTCGCGCTTGGATTCCGAGGTGGTGAAGGCGACCACATGCGCGCCCATGGCGTGGGCGAGCTTGATGCCCATATGGCCCAGGCCGCCGATGCCGACCACGCCCACCTTCTTGCCCGGACCGGCCTTCCTGTGCCGCAGCGGCGAATAGGTGGTGATACCCGCGCACAGCAGCGGCGCGACCGCGGCCAGTTGCTCCTCCGGATGCCGGATCCGCAGCACGTAGCGCTCGTGCACCACGATCCGTTGCGAATAGCCGCCAAGCGTGTGGCCCGGAGGATCGTCGGTCGGGGAATTGTAGGTGCCGACCATGCCGTCGCAGTAGTTCTCCAGCCCGTCCTCGCAGTCCGGGCAGTGCCGGCAGCTGTCGACGATGCAGCCGATGCCGACAAGGTCGCCCGCTCGGAAGCCCGAGACATGCGCGCCGACCGCCGACACGCGTCCCACGATCTCGTGGCCGGGAACGCACGGCCACTGCGTGCCCGCCCATTCCGCGCGCGCCTGATGCAGGTCCGAGTGGCAGATCCCGCAGTAGGCGATCTCGATCTGAACGTCGTGCGGACCGGGAGCCCGCCGCGTGATCTCCAAAAGTTCGAGGGGTTTGTCGGCACCGTAGGTGCCATAGGCCCTGATGGTCATGAAGCGCTCCTTGGTTCTCATGTCACGTTTGAGGTGTTCCCGTCAGGCCGGCTGAAGCCGGTCCGTGCGCGATGCGGCGAAGGCCAGGAGAGCGGCCATCACGAGCAGGACGGTGCTGACGCCGAAGGTGACCTGATAACCGCTCAGGTCGAACAGCGTCCCCCCGACGGTCGCGCCCAGCGTGATCGCGAACTGGATGGTCGCGACCATCAGGCCGCCGCCAGCCTCCGCGTCCGCCGGCAGGGTCCGCGACAGCCACGTCCCCCAGCCGACCGGCGCGGGCGTGCCGATCAGGCCCCAGGCGCCCAGCAGCAGCGCCGTCCCGGCGATCCATCCGCCAGAGGCCACCAGCGCCACGGCGATGCCGGCCATCAGCAGCGGGATCACGATGAGGACGCCATAGACACTCCGGTTCAGCAGCGGTCCGATCAGCATCGTGCCAGCGAGGCCGGTCACCCCGACCACCAGCAGAAGAAGCGACAGCGTGGAGACATCGACCCCGGTCACCGTTTCGAGGAACGGCCGCAGGTAGGTGAACAGCGCGAACTGCCCCATGAACAGGAACAGGATCGCCGCCATCCCGAACGCCACCTTCGGCCGGCCGAGAAGCCGGAACACGGTCCCGCTGCCGGAGCGGCGCTCACCGCGCATCGCCGGCAGGCTCGTCAGCTGCCAGCACAGGGCGAGCGCCGCGAGCGGCACCACGCAGAAGAACGCGCCGCGCCATCCGATGACGGCGCCGAGGAAGCTGCCCAGCGGAGCCGCGATGGTGGCCGCGAGCGCGTTGCCGCCGTTGAGGATGGCAAGAGCCCGCGGCACCGAGGCCTCCGGCACCAGCCGCATCACGGTCGCCGTCGACATCGACCAGAAGCCGCCGATGGTGACGCCGAGCAGCGCCCGGCCGATCATCAGCGTCGCGTAATCCGGTGCGACGGCGACGATGACCCCCGACAGGGCCATCAGGCTGGTCAGGGCCAACAACACCACCTTACGGTCGAGCCGCCCGGTCACCGAAGTGATGGACAGGCTGGTCAACACGGCGAAGACGCCGGATACGGAGATGGCCTGTCCGGCCTGCCCCTCCGTCAGGGTCAGGTCCGTGGCGATCGGCGTCAGCAGGCTGACCGGCATGAACTCGGACGCGATCAGCACGAAGACGCAGAGCGACATCGCGAAGACGGCGCCCCACGCGGCCGGCCGGGGCTCGGCCGTGCCGTTCCTGGAAGAGACGTGAACCTGCATGCGACTGCCTGAGTGTGTGGAGAATGGCCTTCAGCCGGGCAACGGACCTTGCCCGTCAGGGCCGGGGCGATCCGGTGGGGCATAGATAATCGAGGCGCTCGCCGGCCATTAGCGGCTCAAAACCGCATGCGGTTATGAGCGGGATTCATCAATTTGGGCGACGCCTGCCGTCGATTGCCACCGGCCTCATATTCCTCACGACAGGACATGCCATGGCACAGGACCGCATCCTGATCTCCTTCGATTGGGGAAACGTCACGGCCGAACTGGCCGACAACGCCGCCGCGCGTGCGCTGGCGCGGATGTTGCCGGTCACGATCGAGATGCGGGATCACTTGCGCCAGGAAAAGACCGGCACCCTGTCGGCCGCTCTGCCGGAGGTCGCGCGGCAGCGCGACTTTTTGGTCGGGACGCTCGGCCTGTGGGGACCCGATCACTTTGTGATCTACTATCGCGACGGTCGCGTCCCTCAACCGGGGATCGTCATCCTCGGCACGGTGACCGGCGATGTGTCGATTTTCGACCGCCCCGGTCCAATTTCCGTCCAGGTGCAGTACACGCGGTAAACAGCCGCGCAACCACCGTATCCCGTTGTGCGTATAATGAAGACCTCACCATGAGGGGGCTTCATGAATGGCGCGCGAGAACGTCAACGACCTGCTCGCCTTCCTGGCGGTCGCCCGGGAGCGCAGCTTCACGAGGGCCGCGGCCAAGGTCGGGGTCTCGCAGTCGGCGTTGAGCCACACCATCCGCCAACTCGAGGCCCGGCTCGGCATCCGGCTGCTCACCCGCACGACGCGCGCCGTATCCCCGACGGAGGCTGGCCAACGCCTGCTCGACAGCATCGGTCCGCACTTCGACGAGATCGAGACCCAGGTGGAGGCGCTCAGCGAGTTGCGTGACAAGCCGGCGGGCACCGTCCGCATCGTGGCGGCCGATTATGCGATCAAGCATGTCCTGTGGCCGAAGCTGCGGACATTCCTGCCGCAGTATCCCGACATCAAGGTCGAGCTGGTGCTCGACAACGGGCTGACCGACATCGTCACCGAGCGCTACGATGCCGGCGTGCGCATGGGCGAGCACCTCGCCAAGGACATGATCTCCGCCCGGATCGGTCCGGACTTCTGCCTGGCGGTCGTCGGGGCGAAATCCTACTTCGCCGAGCACCCGGAGCCGACCCACCCGAAGGACCTCGTCGGCCACACCTGCATCAATTTCCGCCTTCCGACCTCCGGCGGGCTCTACGCGTGGGAGTTCGAGGAGAACGGGCGCGAGCTCAAGATCCGCGTCGAAGGGCAACTGGTCTTCAACAACATCTTCAACGCGCTCGACGCGACATTGGATGGGTTCGGCCTCGCCTACATCCCGGAAGAAATCATCGTGCCGTACGTCGTCGACGGCCGGCTGGTGCGCGTGCTCCAGGAATGGTCGCCCTATTGGGATGGCTACCATCTCTACTACCCGAGCCGCCGCCAATCCTCGCCGGCTTTCGTCGCCCTGGTCGATGCGCTGCGCCATCGCGCGTGACTCCGGTGCGCTCGTTATCGACATGCACCTCACCGGGTCCTACGACGACCAGCCGATCGACGAGGGTGGGTGGACTCCGGTGCCTCCTGTCTGCTTGTGGCGCAAATCGGACAGTCTCAGCTTCCGGGAAGGGGCGACCGCCGCCAGTTGGAGTGTGATGAAGAGGACGGCGGCTTTCGGCCCAGGCATCCTCGCTCCACTGTTGCCAAGTCAAGGAGCAACACATCTTCCTCTGATACGGCCGCGCCGAGGACGCTGGCAGCCATGTCGACCCTGACGAGCCCCCGCCCGTTGATCGTGCCGCCGGTTCCCGAGCCGCCGCGCGAGGAACTTCCGGTGCGCACCCTGCTTGCGGCGTTCCGGACCAACGCCCTGGCGGCGTGGCCCAGACGGGCCTACGAGGACGCAATCCTGGAGCGCCGTATGCTCGGGCGGGCGAGCTACCTCCTGAACGACGCCTCGGCCATCCGGCGCGTTCTTGTGGACAACGACGCCAACTACGCCCGCACACCAGCCAGCATCCGCATCCTGCGCCCGATCGTGGGCGATGGCGTGCTGCTTGCCCGCGGCGAGGTGTGGCGGCGCCAGCGGCGCACACTGGCGCCGGCCTTCACGCCGCGCACCCTGCCGATGCTGGCCCGTCACGTCGCCGTTGCCACCGGTGCGGCGCTCAACCGGTTGGGCGGCATGGCCGCCGCGGGCGCGGGGATCGACCTTCTAGGCTTCACACAAGCGCTCGCCCTGGACATCGCCGGGCGCTCGATGTTCTCGCTGGAGACGGAACGCTTCGGCCCCGCCTTGCGAGGCATGATGGTCCGCTACAACCGTCGCCTCGCCCGCCCGCACCCGAGCGATTTCCTCTTTCCGCTCTGGCTGCCGAACATCTGGGACCTGCTGCGCCGGCGCTTCCGGCTGGAATGGATGGCGCTGATCGACGGCATCATCGCCGAACGGCGGCGGGCAAGCCGTGCCGAGCGGCCGCGTGACCTTTTCGACCTGATGGAGCAGGCCAGAGACCCGGAGACCGGGGCCGGCTTCACACCAACGCAACTGCACGATCAGGTCGCCACGCTGATCATGGCGGGGCACGAGACGACGGCGCTCACCCTGTTCTGGGCCTGCTGGCTGCTGACCCAGGCGCCCGAGGCACAGGAGCGCGTGGCGGCGGAGGCGCAGGCGCTCGATGCGGCGCCCGAAGACGCTCCCGAGACGGCCTACAACGCGCTTGAGCGTCTTCCCTTCACCCGGGCGGTCGTGGACGAGACGCTGCGCCTGTATCCACCGGCTTATATGATCGTGCGGCTGTCGCTGGGTGAGGACGATCTCGGCGCCGTGCGCGTGCCGGCGGGAGCACTCCTCGCGATCGCGCCTTGGACATTGCATCGGCACCGACGGCTGTGGTCCGAGCCAGCCGCCTTCGAGCCCGCGCGCTTTCTGCCGGGCGCACCGCCACCGGACCGCTTCGCTTTCCTGCCGTTTGGTGCGGGCCCTCGGGTGTGCGTCGGTGCCCAGTTCGCCCTGACCGAGGCGGTGCTGGTGCTGGCCTCCCTGTTCCGCCGCTTCCGTGTGGCGCTGCCGCCGGAGGCCCGGCCGGTGCTGCCCGTCGCGATCGTGACCACGCAGCCGGATCACGCGCCGTCGTTTCGCGTGACCCTGCGCTGACCGCTGTAGAAGGAGCCTCGCATGGCCGAGCGACACGCCCTCAACGCTCCCGGCAACTGGTACGTCGACACCCGCTGCATCGACTGCTCGGCGGCGTGCACGCTGGCGCCCGGCTTGATTGTCGGGCGGAGCGGCCAGGCGGTCTTCGCCCGGCAGCCCGCCACGCCGGAAGAACGGATGCAGGCGTGGCGGGCGAGGCTCGCCTGTCCGACCGCCTCGGTCCGGACCGAGAGCCCCGAGGAGGTTCCCGAGGCTGCCTTTCCGGAGCACATGTGCGACGGCGTCCATCGCCTCGGCTACAACGCGCGGTCCTCCTATGGGGCCCACTCCTTTCTGATCCGCCGGGCGGCAGGCAACCTGATGGTGGACGCGCCGCGCTGGACGCGCGCCGTCGTCGGCCCCCTCGAGGCATGGGGAGGGATCTCGGACATTCTGCTGACGCACCGGGATGACATCGGGGATGCTGAACGCTACGCCCGCCACTTCGATGCGCACGTCTGGATCCACGAGGCCGACCGCGATGCCGCCCCGTTCGCCGACCGCATCATCGCCGGGACCGTGCCAGTCCG
Organism: Azospirillum terrae; assembly: GCF_053470425.1. NCBI lineage: Bacteria > Pseudomonadati > Pseudomonadota > Alphaproteobacteria > Rhodospirillales > Azospirillaceae > Azospirillum > Azospirillum terrae. The sequence goes on from NZ_JBPXMR010000008.1 coordinate 231,375, forward strand.
GGTTCATGTCGATCTGCTGGCGATTCCGGTGCCCGGGCACACTGAGGGAAGCGTCGCCTACCTGTACGACGGTCGATGCCTGTTCACCGGCGATACCCTGGCCTGGAGCTTCGAGCGCGACGACCTCACTGCATGGCGGGAGGTGTGCTGGTGGTCGTGGCCGGAGCAACTGCGCTCGCTGCGACAGCTGTGCGATCACCGCTTCGAATGGGTGTTCGCCGGCCATGGCGGCAGTCAGCATTTGCCCGCCGATGAGATGGCAGCCCGGCTTGCGGCTCTTCTCCAACGCCTGGAACCGACAGTCCGTTGAGCGCGCGGTGAGGCAGGGATCAGCTGATGCGCTGCAACGGAAGGGGACGCCGGCACCGTGCACGTGATGACGGCGCCATTGCGGGGTGAGGATGAGACGCCGGATACGGCGGAATAGCGGCGCATGCCGCACGATCCTGTTGGTGGAAGGGGTAGGATTCGAACCTACGTACGCTAACGCGGGCAGATTTACAGTCTGCTGCCTTTAACCACTCGGCCACCCTTCCGGCCAGGGCGGCGAGAAGTAGCGGCTCAGCCGAGCTGCTGTCAAGCTGCCGGTTTGCAAAATGGGAGACGGGCAAAGGTGGTTGGGGGACTAGGATTCGAACCTAGGCTGGCGGAGTCAGAGTCCGCTGTCCTACCGCTAGACGATCCCCCAAACTGGAGCGGGCGAAGGGATTCGAACCCTCGACCCCAACCTTGGCAAGGTTGTGCTCTACCCCTGAGCTACGCCCGCACCATGGCGCGAGTGACGGGACTTGAACCCGCGGCCTCCGGCGTGACAGGCCGGCGCTCTAACCAACTGAGCTACACCCGCGCAAGGGAGCGGCCTTATACGGAAGCTGGGCCGAAGACGCAAGTGCGGATCACCGGAAAATGGTGGAGCCGAGGGGGATCGAACCCCTGACCTTCGCAATGCCATTGCGACGCTCTCCCAGCTGAGCTACGGCCCCAAAATGGTGCTGCCAGAGAGGATTGAACTCTCGACCTCTCCCTTACCAAGGGAGTGCTCTACCACTGAGCTACGGCAGCAGCCTGTGAGGGCGCGGTTGGTAGCAAATGGTGCTCTGCGTGTCAAAGGCCACGCCTCGGCCCGGAGCGGCGATCGGTGTTGCGCGCCGATCCACAGCCTGAGGGCGGCATGCGGTGTGCCGCGCGGTTGCGGCCATCAACTGTCGAGGGCTTCCGAGTTCGCCAAGAAGTAATCCGGCACCGGTGGCCCCCACAGGTAAAGGGCTTGTTCCGGCGGCAGGTCCTGCGCCTGCCAAGCCATACCCGCCGGGACGTAGTCGATGTCGCAGAAATATTCGATGAAGCTGCCCCAGGGGTCCTGAACGTAATGGAAGAGGTTCGACCCTGCCACATGGCGGCCCAGGCCCCATCCGCGTTCATACCCTTTGGCGGCCATCTGCATCGCTCCGAGGCCGATCCGGTCCGGACTGCCGACGTCGAAGCTGGCGTGGTGGAACGCCCGGTGGTGCGACTTGGCAAAAGCCAGGACGTGATGGTCGCTGCCGTGCGGCGTGTGCATGAACGCAACGAGGTCGCCGGAGCGGTCGGACAGTCGCAGGCCCAAGGCCCGTTCGTAGAACGTGATCGAACGCGCCACATCCGTTGCGAAGAGCAGCACGTGACCGAGGCGCGTCGGCGCCACGCACCGCGCGATGCCCTGCGCGGCGCGCGTTCCGCCAGGCTGGGGGGCCATGAGCATCGGCGATTTCTCGGTTGGCGTCGTGCGCGGCGCCACGGCGACTTCAATCAGGTTGCCGTCCGGATCGCGGAACCACAGACCGTCGTGGAAGCGCGACATCATCGGCCGTTCCGTGCCGACACCCAGCTCCCGCAGCCGGGCGGCGAAGCCGTCGAGGTCCTCTGGGAAGATCCCGAAGGAGAGGTGGTGCAGGGTCTTGCGCGGCCCCGTGCACAGCCGGCCGACGGTCAGTCCGTTCGCCGTGCCGAGAAGGAGGGTGTCTCCCTCCGCCGTGGCCGACAGGCCAGCCGTGCGATAGAACGACTCCGCGGCCGCCAGATCGGGAACGCTGAGCGAGAAGTGGTTGAGGGAGTGAACCGCCAGCAGCCGGCTGGACGCCGCCGCAAGGCGGTCCTCCAACGTCATTTCGGCCATGATGCTTCTCCTGCTCGCACCGTGTTCCGGATGGGCGGCGCGGCACATCGCCGGCGGCACACACCATCGCGGGCCTTCGAGGATGGAAGCGCGCTTGGCACCCGTGCAACGGCGCATTCGGGGGTGACGCGCCTCAGGGCAGAAATTCGCCCGGATCGGCTTTGCGTCCGTCATGTGGGCAAACGATTTCAGGGGAAGCGTGAACCTCCGCAGTCGGTTTGTCTGGGGGATTTCGATTTCGATGAGGTAGGCTGGCCACATAAATGAATTTAAAAGTCCTGCCCCAAGCCACGCTGGGCTGCGATCCGGCGTGGCCCCGTCGTTTTTTGACCCACGCCATCCATGCCGAGGGATGATGCACGGTTCCCATCCAATCCAGCGCGACCGCCAACCGCACGAACCGACGCTGGCAGACGAGTTGCTGATCGATGCCGAGGACGATCCGGGCTCTGCGCCGCCGCCCCGTCATTCGTTCCTCGGCGGGCTGGCGCTGGTCCTCGTGGCGCTCAACCTGCGTCCAGCCCTGTCCAGCGTGGCCCCGGTCCTGGCGGAGCTGGTGCGCGACACCGGCATCTCCGCGACGATGGCGAGCGCGCTCACCACGCTGCCTGTGCTGTGCCTGGGCATTTTCGGGCTGCTGGCGCCAGGCTTGGCGCGGCGGTTCGGCAGCGAGCGGGTGATCCTTCTCACCTTGGTCGTGCTGGCCGGCGGGATCGGCCTGCGGGCCGTGCCGGTCTTCTCCGCGCATGTGCTGGCCGCGATCATGGCCGGAGCGGGGATCGGCGTGATCGGTTCGCTGCTGCCCGGCATTGTGAAGCGTGATTTCCCGAACAATCCCGCGCTGATGACCGGAGTCTACACCATGGGCCTGTGCGCCGGGGCGGCGACCGGGGCCGGGGCGACGCTGCCGCTGGCCCACGCTTTCGGCAATTCCTGGGCGCTGGCGCTCGGCTTCTGGGGCGTGCCGGCACTGATCGCGGCGGTCGCCTGGGCGGCGCTGGCCCCGACCGCACCGCGGCACGGTCCAAGGCCCGGCGCGCAATCCGCGCGCCGGCTGTGGACCGACCGGCTCGCCTGGCAGGTCACCCTGTTCATGGGGTTGCAGTCGTCGCTGGCCTACATCGTCTTTGCATGGCTGGCCGTCATTCTGCGTGACCGCGGGGTGGCGCCGGTTCTGGCTGGGCTGGTGGTGTCCTGCTCCATCCTGGTGCAAGTCGCAGCCTCGCTCGCCGCGCCCATCCTGGCGACGCGTTCGCGCCAGCAGAGCGTTGCCGTGGTGGTCGTCCTCGCCTGCGGGCTCGCCGGCATGTTGGGCTGCATGTTCGCGCCGCTGAACACCATGTGGGGATGGGCCGTGCTGCTCGGCATCGGCCAGGGCGGGTGCTTCGCCATCGCGCTGACGATCATCGTGCTTCGGTCCGGCGATCCCCATATCGCCGCTCAGCTGTCGGGCATGGCGCAGAGCGTCGGCTACGCGTTGGCCGCCACCGGGCCGCTGGCGGTCGGACTTCTGCACGATTGGAGTGGCACATGGGGTACCGCCGGTGTCTTGTTCGCGGCAATCACCGCATGTGCGGCCGTGTTCGGCGTCCGTGCCGGGCGTGACCGATACGTCCTGTCCGATGATGGGAGCGGGTGACAGGCGCTGGCGCGCGACAACAGTGGGGGGGAAACGGTTGATGGACAGAGCACCCCGCGGCGGTTGGGCCACACTGCCATTCGGGGGCCGAGATCCAGACAATCAAAGGCTCGAACATGGCGAAGATGCGCGCGGTGCAGGTTTCCAAACCGAACGGACCGCTCGAACTGGTCGAGCGCGATATTCCCGAACCCGCCCCCGGTCAGGTCCGCATCAAGGTCCAGGCCTGCGGCATTTGCCACAGCGATGCCTTCACGGTCGAAGGGACTTTCCCTCACATCCAGTACCCACGAGTGCCCGGACATGAGGTCGTCGGGATCATCGATGCGATGGGGGCGGGTGTCCAAAACTGGACGGCGGGGCAGCGCGTCGGAGTCGGCTGGCATGGCGGCCATTGCGGCCGTTGCGATCGCTGCCGGCGGGGCGACTTCATCAATTGCCGCTTCGCCCAGACCCCCGGCGTCAACTATGACGGCGGCTACGCTGAATGCATGGTGGCGCCGTCCGAGGCGTTGGCGCTGGTGCCTGACGAGTTATCGTCGGAGGACGCGGCCCCACTGCTTTGCGCCGGTATCACCACCTACAACGCGTTACGAAACAGCGGTGCTCGTCCCGGTGATCTGGTCGGCGTTCTGGGCATTGGCGGGCTGGGGCATTTGGGCGTGCAATTCGCCGTGAAGATGGGATTTCACACGATCGCTATTGCGCGCGGCACGGACAAGGAGCCGCTCGCCCGACAACTCGGCGCCCATCGCTACATCGACAGCCAGGCGCAGAATGTGGTGGACGAGTTGACCAAGCTGGGCGGTGCTCGCGTGATCCTCGCGACCGCCACCAGTTCCAAGGCCATGACCGCCGTGGTCGACGGGTTGGGCGTGGATGGCAAACTTCTGATCGTCGGTGCGACCGCCGATCCGATCGAGGTCACACCGTTGCAGCTCATCTCAGCGCGGCGCTCGATCCACGGCTGGCCCTCCGGAACGGCAATGGACTCACAGGACACCATGTCCTTCAGCGCGCTGACCGGCATCCGCCCGATGATCGAGACGATACCACTCGACCGGGCAGCGGAAGCCTATGCGCGCATGATGAGTGGGAAGGCGCGCTTCCGCATGGTATTGACGACCGGTTCCTAAGCATCACTGTGCGCCGTGCAGCGACAGGGGACACAGTTTCCCTGCTGCATCAGCCGTTACGCACGAACGTGAGACGGCACACGATCGTGTTGGGACGGGAGATCCGGGCATAGGACGAGCTTGCCGTCGAGACCGCCCGCCTCGAGACGGCGGTGTGCCTCGGCGACCTCATCCAAGGAAATCCGCTCGGCGACGCGCGGCTGGATGGCGTGTGTTACCAATAGGTCGAAGAGCCGCTCCAGGTCCTCCCGGAACCAAGCGGGACGTCGCGCCCGCATCACATTGATCGAATAGACGCGGGTGCGCTTGCCGCCGGGCAACCACCCCCAGAGATACAGGCGCGCCATCCACATCAACATGGTGAGCATGCGATGGTGCGCCTGCACGCCCGCCGAGTAGCCGTAGGCGCAGAGCAGGCCGCCGCGCTTAAGCGCCGCGAACGAGCGGCGATAACCGTCCTCGCCGATGCCGTCGAAGACGACGTCAAACCCGCCCGGCAGGACGCGCGTGAAGTCTTCGCGTTGGTAGTCGATCGGCGTGGCGCCCAGTTCGCGGATCAACGCCGCATGCTCGCCGCGCGCGGTGCCCCACAGCTCGAGGCCGGCCAGCCTGCCGAGGGCGAGCTGCGCCAGACCGACACCGCCGGCAGCTCCATGCACAAGTACGCGCTGGCCCCGCTGCACCCGAGCCACACGGCGTAGAAGCTGGTACGCGGTCGTCCAGCTCAAGATCAGCGTGGCCGCCTCCGCCGCGTCGAGGCCCGCCGGCACGCGGGTCAGGCGGTCAGCCCGCAGCGTGCGAAAGGCGGCGTTCGACCCGAGCACCGTCAGATCGGCCACGCGGTCGCCAAGCTGAAAGCCGCTCACGCCATCGCCGAGCTGATCGATTTCCCCGACGACGTCATAGCCCAGCACGAACGGCGGCCGACGGCGCACCCACGGGTAGAGGTGGCGCCGGATCACCACGTCGGTGTATTCCACGCCCGAAGCGAGCACGCGGACCCGCACCTCGCCCCGGCTGGCCGTCGGCAGGGGAGCGTCGACCACCTCCAACTCGTCAGGACCGCCGAAGCGCCTGATTTGAACAACCCTGTTGTGGGGCTCACTCATGGCGGCTTCCTTGCACCCCCTGCCCCGCGCACGGCCAGCAAAGGCCGTAATCCCAGCGCCGGTTCCGCTGTGAAGAGGTCGTCCATGGAAGCGGTTCCGGTTGACCCGGCGGCGTGTCAGGCGGGAGCCGCGCTGTTATCCATAATCTAGCCCCAGGCCGATCCAGCGCCAGAAGCTCCACCGAAAGCTCCACCGCTACACCATCGAACGTGGACGACGCAGTCAGCGCGCGGTGGCGTGCGAAGCGTGGTGCAGCGGACGGGCTTAACGCACACCCCGAGCGGAACGGAGCCGGCGAACAATTTCGTGAAGGTTGGCTGAGGGGCAGCAGTTGCTGCTTCGGCTGTTGCAGAAGGGGACGGCCGTGGATCAGGATTTCGGTCCAGGACCACCGCCGGTCAGCGGGAGCAATCACACGGAAAAGCGTTAGCACCAGAACGATCCGAACGAGGGCCGGTGAGCCGGCATCATGCGCGCGGCATCCCGATGACCCATGCCCATCACCACAGCGAGGTCCAGCGGTCCAGCCGGCCCCCGGCTGCACCCCCGCCCACAACACCGGCGCACGCCGGGCAGGTGGTGACCTGGAATCCCTGGATCGTGCGCGGGGCCGTCCTCGGCTTGGCGCTCCTCCTAGTACTGGCCTTCTCGACCCGCTGGGACCGGTGGGTTGGTTCGGCCGGGAGGCAATGGACGAACGACGCCTACCTTCAGGCCGACGTCACGCCGATCGCCGCGCAGGTTTCGGGCACCGTGTCGGCCGTACTGGTCGGGGATTTCCAGCGCGTGCGGGCCGGCGACACGCTGGCCGAGATCGCTGACGCCGACTACCGGGCTCGGGTGGCGCAGGCGGAGGGCGCCGTCGCTGCGGCCAAGGCCGCCATCGCCGTGCTGGACAGCCAGAAGCGCACGCAGCAAACGCAGCTCAATCAGGTGCAGGCCAACCTCAAGGGACTGGACGCGGCCTACGCCCAGATCGAGCAACAGAAGGCTCAGATCGAAGGGCTGGAGGCGCAGCGCCGGCAGGCCGAGGCGACGCTGACGCAGCAGGAGGCGGCGCTCACGCTGGCGCGCATCAACCTTGGTTACACCCGGATCACCGCACCGGCCGACGGCGTGCTCGGGCAGCGGCAGGTCCGCGCCGGGCAGTACGTCGCTCCCGGAACCCAAGTGGTCACGCTGGTGCCGTTGCCGAATGTGTGGGTCATGGCGAACTACAAGGAAACGCAACTCACCCACATGCGGCCTGGTCAGCCTGCGGTGGTGCGGGTCGACGCCTTCCCTGGTACGGAGTTGCGCGGCCAGGTGGCCGCCTATGCCCCCGCCAGCGGCAGTCAGTTCGCCTTGCTGCCGCCCGAGAACGCCACCGGCAATTTCACCAAGATCGTCCAACGCATCCCAGTGAAGATCGTCCTCGACCAGCCGAGCCCGCTGGCCGACCGGCTGCGCCCCGGCATGTCGGTCGAGGTAACCGTGGACACGTCGGCGCTCGAACCGGGCGCCGAGGCAGCGCGATGAGCGGCGCCGGGGGCAACACCACCGCCGGCCACCAAGTCCCCCGGCCGGTCTTCCACCGCTGGCTGCAACGGGCCATCACACATCACCCCTACGTCGGGATTCTCGGTGTGCTGCTGGGCGCGGTGATCGCCACGCTGACCACGCGCATCACCAGCCTCGGCCTCGCCGACATCCGCGGAGCCATCCACGCCGGCTACGACGAGGCCGCCTGGATCACCACCACCTACACGATGGCGCAAATGCTCGTGGCGCCGCTCTGCCCCTTCCTTGGCGCGGTGTTCGGTCCGCGGCGCATCCTGCTGCCAGCAGCGGCGGTGTACGGGGTGGCGATGGTCCTGCTGCCGTTGACCGGCAGCCTCACCGGCGTGCTGATCTTCCAGGCCATCGCCGGGCTGGCGTCGGGGACCTTCGTCCCGCTCACCATCGGCTTCATCCTCCGCAATCTGCCGGCCCGCTTCATCGTCTACGGCATCGCCGTCTATGCGATGAACATCGAACTGTCGCTGAACGTCGCCGCCTCGCTGGAGGGCTGGCTCTCTGAGCGCTGGGGCTGGCAATGGATCTTCTGGGACACCGCGGTGCTGGCACCACTGATGTTCGTCTGCGTCCACCTCGGCATCCCGAAGGAACCGGTGAAACGCGACCTGCTCAGCGGCGCCGACTGGTGGGGGATGGCCTACGCCAGCCTGGGCTTCGGGTTGCTCTATGCCGCCCTCGACCAAGGCAATCGTCTGGACTGGCTGACCTCCGGCGTGGTCAACGGGCTGCTGCTCGGCGGCGCGGTGCTGGTCGGCGCCTTCCTGGTGCAGGAACTTTCCTCCACGAAGCCGTGGTTCGACTTTTCCGCGATCTTGCGCGGCAACATTCCGTTGCTCTGCCTGCTACTCGTGATGATGCGGCTGGCGATGCTGTCCACCGCCTATCTGATCCCGCAATACTTGATCGCCGTGCACAATTTCCGGCCGCTGGAGGTTGGCGACGCGCTGCTGTGGATCGCCATGCCGCAGGTCCTGCTGGCCCCGCTGATCGGCACGCTGTTGCGCCACGTCGACCCGCGCCTCACCCTCGGGGCGGGCTTCGCCGCGGTCGGGCTGGCCTGCTGGATGGCATCGCACCTCACCGCCGATTGGATCGGCGAGACCTTCCTGCCCTCGCAGATCCTCCAGGCCTTCGGACAATCCTTTGCCATGACCTCGCTGATCTTCTTCAACGTCCGTAACTTGAATCCGGCCCACATCCTGACGCTCGGCGCCCTGCTGCAGACGTCGCGCCTGCTCGGCGGCGAGCTTGGCGCCGCTTTCGTGCAGACCTTCGTGCGGGTGCGCGAGCAGTTCCACTCCTTCACGCTGGGCCTGCACGTGCCGGCGGGGGATCCGGCGGTGACGCGGCGCCTCGCCGGCACCGCCGCGCGCCTGCTCGGCCAGTCGATCGGTGGGCCGGAAGCGGCGGAGCGGGCGGCGTCGCTGCTGGCCCGCACGGTGCGCGGCCAAGCCTACCTGCTCGCCACCATCGACGGCTTCGTGGTGATCGGCTGGCTGATGGTCGTTGGGCTGCTGCTGATCGCGCTGCTGCGTCCCGCGCCGGTGCCGGCCGCCGCTGCCGTTTCCTCGCCACCGCCCGACCACGCTGTGGCCGCGACGCGAAGCAGCGGCTGACAGCGTCGATGCCCGCCGTCTTGGGGACCTGAGCGCGTCTCGGCTGTTCTCACCGCATGATGTGATCGGAGCGGCCAATGAGCACGGACCAGCAGAACGCATGCTCCCGCCGGCAGGTGGTTGGCGGTATCGGCGCCAGCGTGGCGGTGGCTGCCGCCGGTCCGGCCATGGCGCAACGCGATCAACAGCGCACCACCAGCCCCCAAAGCGAGCCGACCATGAATGATCCACGTTCGAAGTACCCGAAGCCTCCCTTCCGCGCGCAGCCGCAGCCTTGGCCCGGCTTGGCGCGTGACATGGACCCGAAGCCGGACCACGGTGAAACCAGCTACCGCGGATCGGGCCGCCTTGCCGGCCGCAAGGCCCTGATCACGGGTGCCGACTCCGGCATCGGCCGGGCGGCGGCCATCGCCTACGCGCGCGAGGGCGCGGACGTGGCGATCAATTATTTCCCTTCCGAGGAACCGGACGCCTGCGAGGTGATCCAACTGATCCGGGAGGCCGGCCGCACCGGCCTCGCCATCCCCGGCGACCTGCGTGACGAGGCGTTCTGCCGCAACCTCGTGGCCGACGCCGTGCAGGGGTTGGGCGGGCTCGACATCGTGGTCTGCAACGCCGGCCGGCAGCAGTCGAAGCCCTCGATCCTCGACATCACGACAGAGGAGTTCGACGCGACGATGAAGACCAACATCTACGCCCCGTTCTGGATCATCAAGGCCGCCCTGCCGCACCTGAGGCCGGGCTCCTGCATCATCGGCACGACCTCCGAACAGGCGTACGACCCCTCGCCGGACCTGTACGACTATGCCCAGACCAAGGCCGCGACGATGAATTACGTCAAGTCGCTGGCGAAGCAGCTCGGCCCCAAGGGGATCCGGGTCAACGGCGTGGCGCCGGGCCCGGTCTGGACCCCGCTGCAGATCAGCGGCGGCGCGCAGGAGCAGAAGTACAAGAACTTCGGCAGCGCCACCGTTCTCGGCCGGCCGGGGCAACCGGCCGAACTCGCCTCCATCTACGTCCAGCTCGCCGCCGAGGATGCGAGCTTCACCACGGGAAACATCTACGGCTCAGGCGGAGGCCAGGGGCAGCCGTGAACCGCGTCCGTGCGCCGGAGGCGTATGGCGCGCATGCCATACCGCGAAAGGCAGGGGGGCCATCGCCGGGGGGTGACATGCTGGCGCCGCGGCCCACGTCAGAGACCATCGAAACGGAGGGACGCATGCCGCTTCACAGACCGGATACCGGTTCCGAGTTCATCGGCTACACGCCGGTGGCGGTGATCCTGCACTGGACGATGGTGTTTCTGCTCGTCGCCCAGTACGCCATCGCCTGGACCATGCCCGCGATCCACCGCGGCACGCAGCCGGAAACCCTGATCAACCTGCACCTCGCGGTCGGCACGCTGATCCTGCTCCTCCTCGTCTGCCGGCTTGCGTGGCGACTGAGCCACCCCGTGCCGCCGCCGGCGGGCTTACCGGGATGGCAGAACCTGGTGTCGTCCCTGATCCACTGGCTGCTCTATCTGCTTCTGGTGGCGGTGCCGGTGCTCGGTTGGATGAACGCTTCCGCCCGGGGCTGGAGGGTGACGCTGTTCTGGGTCGCTCCTCTTCCTCCGCTTGTGGCGGAGGGATCGCCGCTGGGACGGTCCTCGGGCGACGTTCACGTGGTGCTCAGCTACGTTCTGCTGGGCGTCGCCGCGGTGCACGTCCTGGCGGCTCTCTACCACCGCTTCGTCTTGCGCGACGCAGTGCTGCGGCGAATGCTGCCGGGTGTCTGAATCCGCTCGGCCCGAACAGCTTGGAGGGATGATGGGGGCGGCAGCGAATCCGGTGACGATCCGATGACACCAGCTCCGACGACGGCCGGCGGAACACCCGAGCCTACGGGGCGCCGGGCGTTGCGACGCGCCCTGTCGCCGCTGGTGAGCACCGCCGCAATCCTCTATTTCCTCGTGGACGCGGTGCTCCTCGCGGCGATCCGGCCCCTGCTCACGTGGCTCGGCCGGCAGCCGCTGGTCATCCGCATGGAGCGCTGGGTCGGCTCGCTCGGCCCCTATCCGACGCTTGCGCTGCTGCTCGTGCCGCTGGTGATGCTGGAACCGGCGAAGCCGCTGGGCTTGTACGTCGTCGCGACCGGGCACCCTCTGAACGGCGTCCTGCTCATCGCTGGTGCTGAGTTGATCAAGCTCGTCACCGTCGAGCGGCTGTTCCGGGCGAGCCGCAGCAAGCTCCTGACGATTCCCTGGTTCGCGTGGGGATACGAGGTGGCGATCCGCTGGCTGGCCTGGATCCACGCGTTGCCGGCGTGGCAGGCTGTTGTGGGCATCTATGCCCGCGTCAGCGACGCCACGCGTCGGCTGCTCCGTCATGCCCGCGGCCTGTCCTAGTACTACAGCGGGGATTATCCGAAGGTAACGTTGAGCGGCGTCGGCCGTCATTCGTGGATCAGCAGGGAGGATCCACGAATGACGGCCGTCAGCGAAGCAGCCGGATGGGCAAGCGCCCTGGAGGACTTGGTCGAGCACCTGGCTCGCCGCTTTCGTCGCGTGGAGATGCGGCA
>NZ_JBPXMR010000009.1:0-197979 GCF_053470425.1 Azospirillum terrae
TGCGCGCCAACCTCATGCACCGAAAGCGCCTCGACCGCCTCAACGCTCCCCGTCCAAACCTAGGCGAAGAGCCAAGGCAACTCACCCTGCAATGGACATGATCCTTAACCGGACAGCCGTGGGCTTGACCCGGCCATCTCCGTCACCGCACGCCAGCGCCGGCCAGAGGTGGATGCCCGTGTCAAGCACGGGCATGACGGTGTGGGAGATGCAATGCTTCCTTGACCGCAAACGTCAGCGCACCACGGCCGAGCGTTCCTTGAAGTACGCCACCATCGCCGCATCGGCCGGCAGCAGATGCTCGACGAACATGGTGTGCGCCTCGGCGATCAGGGCGCGGGCGGCCGGCTCGTCGCTCCGCGCCACCGCAGCCGCCAGAGCTTCGAGCTTTTCGGAAAACGCCTCGTGCATGACGATGTGCTGTTCGGTGTCCGGCGTCGGGTGCTGGAGGAGGTAGGCCTCCTCGCGCCGGAAATGCTCGCGCGCCTCGATCACCAGCCGCTGCGCCATCGACGCCGGATATCCGCTGCCGGGCAGCATCGCCAGCGAGTCCTCCAGCAGGTCGAGCAGCGTCGCCAACTGCTTGTGGTCGAGGTCGAAGACGCTGTGTCCCGTGCGCCAGCTGTCATCCCAAGCCATAACACCCCTCTCCATAGGTCCTGTTTTTTGTCGGTGCCGCGTTCGGCGGTCACTTCTTCGCGTGGGCCTTCCAGGCCGAAACCAGGCGCGTCGCCTCGGCCGATTGCGCCGGGGTGAGCTGCGCGGCCACTTCCTTCAGCAGCGGCGAGGCCACACGCTTCACCTCGGTGTCGCTGGCCTCGTTGGCAAGGTAGAGCCAGCGGTAGGCGCTGACGGTGTGCTTCAGCTCGCCGGTGCTCTCCAGGCGGCCCAGGTTGAACTGCGCCCAGGGGTCGCCCTGGTCGGCGGCCAGCTGGTACCAGATCGAGGCGGCGCGCAGGTCGCGCGACACGCCCATGCCGTGCTCGTACATGGCGGCCAGATTGTACTGGGCGATGGCGTAGCCCTGCTCCGCCGCCTTCTCGTACCACTTGGCGGCCTGCTTGTAATCCTGCGCCACGCCGGAGCCGGTGGCGTACATGACGGCAAGGTTGTTCTGCGCCACCGCGTCGTTCAGTTCGGCGGCCTTGGTCAGCTCCGGCAGGCTCTTGCCGATGGCGGCGCCGTGGCCGGCCTGTTGGTTGGCGAGGGCGATGCCGGTCGTGACCGACAGGGTTCCGGCGATGGCGAGCGCAACGAGCAGCCTCATGATTCTTGTCCTTATTCGTCGATGCTCGTGGGGGAGGTTTCTTCGAGCTTGCGGTAGAGGGTGGAAAGGCCGAGGCCGAGGTTCCGCGCCGCGATGCGGCGGTCGCCCCCGGCGGCCTGGATGGCGTTCAGGATCAGCTTGCGCTCGAACGACGCCACCTGATCCTTGAGCGAGTTGTTCGAGTCGATGGGCGCTGCGTCCGCCACCGCCGGCATGCCGGCGTTCGTCCCGGTGATGCTGGCCGGCAGGTCCCACTTGGTGATCGTGTTGTCCTCACACAGCAGAACCGCACGCTCCAGCACGTTCTCCAGCTCGCGCAGATTGCCCGGCCACTGGTAGCCGCGCATCAGCGCCTCGGCTTCCGGGTCGATGGTCAGGCCGTCCATCTGGTGGTTGGCGCGGTAGCGCGACAGGATGAACTCCACCGCCGTGGGGAACACCGACATCTGCTGGCGCAGCGGCGGCAGGCCAACCTCGAAGATGTTCAGGCGGTAGTACAGATCCATGCGGAAGGTACCGGCCGAGACCATCTGTTCGAGGTTGCGGTTGGTGGCGGCGATGATGCGCACGTCGGTCTTGCGCGAATGGTTGCCGCCCAAGGGGCGCACCATCTTCTCCTCGATGGCGTGCAGCAGCTTGACCTGCATGGCCAGCGGCAGCTCGCCGATCTCGTCGAGGAACAGCGTGCCGCTGCTGGCGCCGACGAACAGGCCGTCCTTGGCCTTCTCGGCGCCGGTGAAGGCGCCTTTCACGTGGCCGAACAGCTCGCTCTCGACCAGCGTCTCGGGGATGGCGCCGCAGTTGACCGGGATGAACGGCTTATCGGCGCGTGAGGACAGCGAGTGGATAAGACGGGCGGTCATGCCCTTGCCGGTGCCGGACTCGCCGGTGATCAGCACGGTCAGGTCGGTGCGGCTGACCTTGCCGAGCATCTGCTTGATTTGGTGGCCGTCCGAAGTGTCGGGGAACCAGTAGCGCCCCGGCTCCTGCTGGATGATCTTGCGCAGCAGCTGGTTTTCGCGCTTGAGCTGATCCAGCTCGTGGATCTGGCGGAGCCGCCGGATCAGGTCGGGAACGCGGGCCGGCTTGATGATGTAGTCGGCCGCCCCGGCCTGGAGCGCGCTGACCGCGGTGGACACCGAGGCGTAGGCGGTCATCAGCAGCGCCGGGATCTCGATGCCCTGCTCGCGCATCTCTCGCAGGATCTCGACGCCCTCGCGGTCGGGCAGGCGCAGGTCGGTCAGCAGGATGTCGAAGCCGCCGTCGGGCAGCAGCGCCAGAGCCTCCTCGGCCGTGCCGACGCCGACCCCCTCGATGCCGTCCTTGCCCATCTGCTCGATCAGCACCTGACGGAACGAAACCTCATCTTCGACGACCAGTACCCTCATGCTGCGCACTCGCTGTAAGGCAAACGGATCACGATGGACGTCCCGGAATCCGGGGCGCTGACGATCTCGATCTGACCGCCGTGGTCCTTGACGATGGAACGACAGATGCTGAGCCCGAGCCCGGTGCCCTTGCCTTCCGGCTTGGTGGTGAAGAACGGCTCGAACACGGCCTTCTTCACGGACTCGGGGATGCCGGGGCCGTTGTCGGAAACCGACAGGATCACGCGCCGCCCGGCCCGGCGCGTGGTGACGAGGATCCAGCCCTGCTCCGGGTCCACCGCGTCGGCGGCGTTGATCAGCAGGTTCATCAGCACCTGGACGATGTGGTCCGGGACGCCGTCGATGTACAGCCGCTCGGCGCACAGCTCGGTGCTGAGCTTGATCTTCGCCAGCCGCGGCTCGAAGCGCATGAGGTTCAGCGTGCGCTCGACCACGCGGTTGAGGTCGAAGCGTTGCGTCTCCGGCACGCTGGGCCGCGCGAAGCCGCGCACCTCGTCCAGCGTGCGGGCCATGCGGCCGGCGTGCTCGGCGATGACGTCGGTGTGGCCGAGGAGCGTGTCGCGCCGCTCGCACGGCGATTCGCACAGGCAGCCGGCGAGCTGGTCGCACACCGCCATGATGGACTGCAAGGGGTTGCCGACCTCGTGCGCGATGCTGGCGGCCAGCGTGCCGAGCGCCAGCATCTTTTCCTGCTGGGCGGCCTGCTGGCGCACCGCATTGGCCTCGCGGTCGCGCTCGGCCAGCTTGCGCGCCATGGTGTTGACCGCCTCGATCAGGTGGCCGACCTCGTCGCCGCGGCCGGCGGGGATCGGCTCGCCGTAGTCGCCGGCGGCGATGCCGCGACTGCGCCGCTCCAGCACCGCCAACGCCTTGACCAGACGGGTGACGAACAGGCCCCCCAACACCGCGATGCCGGCGAAGGCGCCGACGCACAGCGCCACGAAAACGACCATCAACTGCTGGCGCCGGGTCTTCGCCTGTTCCAGCTCGTCGATGTGGCGGCGGCGCATCTCGACCAGCGCGTCGTGCGCCTGACCGGTGAAGCGGTTGATCGCCATCTCGATCTCGGAGCGGAACTCGTCGAGGCGCTCCTGCGTGTTCAGCCCCTCGGTCAGCATGGCTTCCAGGCGCTGCACGTCGTACTCGAAGGCGGTGACGTCCTTGGGGTGGAGCGCCGCAGCCAGCAGCCCGTCCGGGCGCATGGCGGCAAGGTCGCCGAGCCAATGTTCGGCCAGCGCGCGGCTGTGCGGTCCGCCGGCGTCCGCGGGAATGGTCAGGTCGCGCAGCAGATCCTCGCCCTGGGCCGAGACGCTGACGAGGCCGTAGGCCAGATGCTCGATGGTGTTGACGCGCCCGAGGTCGCTCTCGGCGCGCTGGTAGTAGACGACGGCGAGCCCGATGGAGAACACCACCAGCAGCCCGATCGCCGCGAACAGCATCCGCGCCTTGGCCGCCAGCGTGTTGGCGCTCAGCCGCCCCACCCATCCCGGCAGACCGGCGGGCACGCGCGACGGCCCGGACTCCGCCCGGGCGGGTTCCCCGCCGGCGATGTCCGGGGCGCCGTCGTCGCGCCGCAGTGCCTGGATGCTGGACAAAAGGAAACGCCTCCTCAACCTGCCCAGGGCGACAACGCACGCCGGAAGGCGCGCCCCGAACCCGTGGAGCCGGATGGACGGGAGCATGCCGCGTGCCAACCGGTCATACCTCTCCGCGTAAATTTCCTGCTGCGACAATAATGTACAGCGGTTGCCTCAATTGCCGGGGATGCCCCGGTCCGTGCCGGACGCCCATGCACGGCACACCCGGCGGGACGGCGGCAGCGCTCGGAAAAATTCCCGGTTGTGGGACGGACTTTCCCGCCTCGGGGAATGGGCGCGGCGATTCTCACGTTTGGAACAGGCTGCGCTGGCTGACGGGGTAGGGCGGGATCGGCTGCTCGCGCGGCTTGCCGAACAGGCTGCCGGCCAGCATGGCGTAGCCGGCGCCGATGGAGAGCTGCGCGTCGAGCCGCGTGTCCACGCCCCAGATGTAGGTGTAGAAGCCGCGCCGCAGGCAGTCGCTGCCGAAATGCGAGATGTATTTGCGGATCGTCTTCTTGCCGAACGGCGAGATGAACGCCGCGTGCAGGCTGATACCAAGATGCCGAACGCCGAAATCCTTGACGTACTCGATGTTGGACGCCTCGGTTTCGCAGCGGATGATGATGAACTTGGCCGACGGCGACAGCAGCCGCAACGCGTTCTCCAGCACCGCGCGCGAGGTGTCGTCGTTGACGCCGATCAGCTCGTAGACGATGTGCTGGCGCCAGGGATCGGCGGCCAGCGTCATGGCGAACTGCTCGAACTCGCGCTTCCCCTCGTTCAGGAAGGTCCCCATGTGGATCGGCACGACGAGCTGTGCGTCGGCGTGCAGGCCGCGCGAGATCATGTCGGCGGCGGTCTCCAGCATGAACAGGTCGAGGTAGGCGACCATCGGGTCGAAGGCGCGCTCGATCAGGATCGCCTCGCCGGAAACCACCTTGCCGCGCACGGCGCGCGACGGGTACAGGCGGTAGCCGAACACCTGCTGGTTCTGCAACGACCAGACCGCCACATATGTGATCTCGACGGAGTTGAGGACGCGCCGCACCAGACTGTCGGCGTTGCCGCTGCGGTCGTCGCCGCCAGTGGAATGGTGATACTGGGCGTGGCCGCGTGGCCCGCGCGGCGCCGGCTTGGCATCGGCACCGAACTGGCGGACATCGACCACCGAGGCGGCGATGTCGATGCCGTTCATGGACGAGCCCTGGACGCCGATCAGCTTCTCGCGGATGCGGCGGGCCACCTGGTTGGCCTTGAGCGACGCCTCCTGCATGGACAGGCCGGCGAAGATCACGATGAAGCGGTCGTCCTGGACGAGGAAGCCGTCGCGCGGCGTCAGATTCTGCGTCAGCACGCGCTCGGCCATGGCCATGGCGCGCTCGCGGATGCGCCCCCACTCAACCGCTCCGAAGGCGGTCGCGACCTGATCGAGGCTGATCACATGCAGGCGGTCGAAGGTGGCGACGTCGCCGTCCTTGAGCTGGGTGCGAAGCAGGTCCTCGAAGTTCGTCCTATTTGTCTGCTGGTCCATGGGACACCGCCTCGGCCGCGTAGGCCATGTCTTCGCTCATGATGTGCTCGAACAGCCAGATGCGAAGGAATTCAGCCATCTCCCCAGCAAGCATCGAGCGCCGCCCCTCCCGGTATTCGGTCACGAAGAACTGGACCTTCTGGATGAACAGGTCGTGCTTCTGCTCATGCTCGGCGATCTTCGAGTAGCCGATGTCGCGCATGTACGACTCTTCGCGGCCGAAGTGCGAGACGGTGTACTTGAGCAGGCGGTTCAGCACCGGCTGCACCTTGTCCCCATCATCACTGCCCTTGAGCGCGGAAAGCTCGTTCAGGGCCTTGATAATGCCTTTGTGGTCGCGGTCGAGCTGGTCTCGACCGACGCTCATCGCGGGGCTCCAGGTGAATGTCTCGCTCATGTCCGGCCTCCTGGCGCATGGCCCCGGTTCTTTAACCTAAGACCAAGCAATTATTATGCCGCACGACACCCGCAGCGCGCCTGAAACAAAATTGGATGGCGCGCGCGTTACACGCGTACGGCGGCACGTGTGTTGCAACGATAACCGAGCGGTCGCGCGGCCGCGGGAGGCGTTTTGTCCCACTTGCAACGACGCGCGATCGAGCGACTTGACGAACGACCCAAGGCCACGCGGATGCGCCCCATGCCCCGGTTCCTCCTGACCCTGCCGATCACGGTCCTGTTGCTGGCCGGCTGCAACGCCACCACATCCGGCACCGGCGCCCGCGACACCGCCGCCCAGGCGGCCCGCGAAGCCGCGGTGCTGCCCGCGGCGGAGGCCAATCCCGGCTTCGAGGAATGGGCGCGCATGGCCGAAATCGGCGTGGCCTTCGGCCCGGCCATCGCGCCGGTGGTCTTTGACGGGCTGTCGGCGTCCGACAAGGCGACGCTGCTCGCCCTGTCCCGCTCGACCGCCGGGCGCGAGGGCGAGTTCGCCAGCCTGAGCCACACCGCGCCCAATGGCTGGACGTTCGAGCGGGTGTTCCTGCGCGCGCCAACCGAACGCCCCTGCGCGCTGTTCGAGTTCCACGCCCGGCGCGGCACGTCGGAAGCGACGGGCTTCGCGCTCGGCTGTCAGGTCAAGGACGCGCTGCTCGTGTATCAGGTCGGCGGATCGGACGTGACCAGCCCAAACATCTTCGACAGCATGTTGAGCTTCGTGCCCGATGGCCGCCTGTCCAAGGTTGCGAATTACGTCAAGGCCGACGCCGGCCGCTTCCAGACGACGCCCCCGCCGGGCGACTGGGAAGAGCTGGGGGCACGCCGCGCGCAGTGGCGCCGGGAATTCCGCGAAGACGCGCCCGTCATGATCGAACGCACTGCCGCCGCCAAAGAGTAGCCCGCCCCAATCCGTCGCACCCCTGCCCGGTTCCCCCTCCCTAGGCGATGTGGCATCAGATGTTGGAATGGCCCTTCCCATACTCGGAAACTTTTCCCGCCCCAACCGGGCGCTGCGGGGCCTCGTCGGCAAAAAACGGCGGAAATTCAGCGATTCGCGTCAGGCACGCCGCTTGCTTATATGACCTCCAGGAAGCAGCCGTATGGTGCGGCACCACTGGAGGGGAACCCCATGCAGAGAATTCTCTTGCCGCTCGAGCCCCTGCTCCAGCTCGTCAGCGGCCAGGTGAACGGCATGCCGGCGCCCTCGCCGAGAATCCTGGAAGCCATCGCCGCGGTGGACGCCCAGGTCGCCTGCGCGCTGAAGGAGCGCGGGGCGCTGATCTGCGACGTGCGCGGCCGGGCGAAATGGCGCGCCGCCCGCATTCCGGGCGCCCTCAACATGCAGATGGACCAGCTCAGGGAATTCGACTTGGCGCGCTTGGCCAAGAAGGACACGCCGATGGTCTTCTACGGAGAGGGCCACGGCTCCTACGACGCGGTGGTGGCGGTGCGGCGGGTGCACAGCTGGGGCTACAACGAGGCGTGCTGGCTGCCGACCGGGCTGAACGGCTGGATCGCCGCCGGCTATGCCGCCGAAACGCAGAGACAGCGCCGCGAGCGCTCGGCTCAGGGCTACGGTTTCGCACCGCCGATGGCGGCCACGGCCGGGTAACCGCCAGGAAAGGTTCCGGGGCATGAACGCACACGCTCGCATCGCAAAGCGCAGGGGTGTCGGCATGCCCGTCCGGGCGGTGGTCGGCGCGCTGGTCGCCTCGCTGCTCATCCTCGCTACCGTCGGCGTGCTCGACACCTTCGAGCGCGCCAGCCACCAGCAGGAAAACCGCCTTCAGGCGGTGCTCTACGCCAGCGTGCTGCGCGCCAAGTTGGAAGGCGCACTGAACAAGCGCCTGCGCCTCGTCTACGGCGTCTCCGCCTTCGCGCGCAGCCAGATCAACCACCTCGACGAGGGATTCGACTCCTTCGCCGACGCCATCGCCCACACCGGCGTGGACGGCATCCGCAGCCTGCAACTCGCCCCGCAGGGCATCGTCAGCCACGTCTATCCCTTGCAGACCAATAAGAAGGTCGTGGGCCACGATCTGCGCGCCGACCCGGCCCGCCGTCAGGCGGTGGACCGCACCATCGCGCAACGCCTGTTCGTCGTCGCCGGCCCGGTGGCCCTGGTGCAGGGCGGCACCGGTCTGATCGCCCGCCTGCCGATCTTCCTGTCCAGCACGCCGGGCGGGCCGGAGGACCGGTTCTGGGGCTTCGCTACCATCATCCTCGACCTGGAGCCGCTGCTGCGCGAAGGCGGGCTGGTGCCCAACGACAGCATCTACGACGTTGCGCTGCGCGGCGCCGACGGGCTGGGCGAAGGCGGCGCCAACTTCTTCGGCGACAACGCCCTGTTCGAGCGCGAGCCGGTGGTGCTGGACGTCAGCCTGCCGACCGGCAACTGGCAGCTCGCCGTCGTTCCGCGCGAGGGCTGGTCGTCGGCCGGCGCCGCGTCGACGGCGATCTGGATCATCGGCATCCTGCTGGCGCTGGCCACCGGGCTGCTCATGTACATCCTGCTGGCCTCACCCGAGCGGTTGAAGCGCGAGGTGACCCGCGCCTTGCAGACCGCGCGCGAGCGCGAGGAGCAGTTCCGCCGCGTCGCCGAATCCGCCACCGACGCCATCGTCTCGGCCGATGAGGACGGGCGCATCATCTTCTGGAACCGGGCGGCCGAGCGCTGCTTCGGCTACCGTGAGGCGGACATCCTCGGCAGCCCCATCGAGCGGCTGATCCCGCCGCAGTACCGGACCGAGCACGCACGTTGTCTAGTGTGCCGCGGCGGCGATGGCGAGGGCTATGAGAGCTGCGGGCGGCTGATCACCACCCACGGCCGCCACCAGGACGGCCACGAGTTCCCCATCGAGTTC
Organism: Azospirillum terrae; assembly: GCF_053470425.1. Lineage (NCBI taxonomy): Bacteria > Pseudomonadati > Pseudomonadota > Alphaproteobacteria > Rhodospirillales > Azospirillaceae > Azospirillum > Azospirillum terrae. The sequence continues at coordinate 9,069 of NZ_JBPXMR010000009.1, forward strand.
ACCAACGCCCACTGGGCGTCGCACGGGGCGATGTACTCCACCTCGATCATCCGCGACATCTCCGAGCGCCGGAAGGCCGAGCAGCAGCAGGCGCTGCTGACCGAGCGCTATCATCAGGCGCAGCGCATGGAGGCGGTGGCGACGCTGGCGGCCGGCGCCGCGCACGAGTTCAACAACATCCTCAACTCGCTGCTGGCCCGCGCCGAGGCGGCGGCCTACGAGATCGAGCCCGAGCACCCCGTGCAGAAGCACCTGTCGGAGGTGCTCGACGGCGGCTGGCGCGCCGCCGCCATCGTCCGCGACCTGCTGGCCTTCAGCCAGCCGGTGGAGGAGTCGGACGAGCCGGCGCATGTCGAGACCACCGCACGCTCCGTGGTCGAGCGCCTGCGGGTGAGCGCGCCGAAGGGCGTCGCCGTCGAGGCGCGGATCACCGATGCGCCGTGCGTCGTCCGCGCCAACCCGCAGCAGATCGAACAGGTGGTCGACGGGCTATGCCGCAACGCGGTCGATTCCATGGGCGATTCCGGCACGCTGACCGTGTCGGTGGACACCGTGACCGACGCCGCGGCGACGACGGGCGAGACCGTTGCCGATGCCGGCGGCGAGGCGTCGGGCAGTGTCGAGATCGGCTTGGTGCCGGCCGGCAGCTCCATCCGTCTGGTCGTGCAGGACACCGGCTGCGGCATCCCGGCGGAGAATCTGGCGCGCATCTTCGAGCCGTTCTTCACCACCAAGCGCGTCGGCGACGGCAAGGGCCTCGGCCTGTCGGCGGTGCACGGCATCGTGCAGCGCTACGGCGGCGCCATCCGCGTTCAATCGCGTCCGGCGTGGGGAACACGGGTGGAGATCTTCTTCCCTTGCGAGGATGCACCGCCGCCTGCTATCGCGGAACCGGCGCACCGCCGGGCCTGAGCGGCGCCCGCCCTCGAAGGAGACCGCCGTGCTGACACGCCTGCTTCCCCTGCTGCTGCTGGCGGGCTGCACGTCCGCCGGCACCGTCCCCGCCGCTTCCGAGCCGTCCGCCGTCCAGGCCGCGGAAAGCTGCACGGCGCCCGGCGGCTGGTACGACGGGCGGGGCCGTCAATTGGGCACCGACACCGTGCTGGGGCGGGCCGCCGCGGCACCGGCGGTGCTGTTGGGCGAGCGGCACGACAGCGCCGAGCACCACCGCTGGCAGCTCCAGACGCTGACCGCGGTGCACGCGCTCAACCCGAACATCGCCATTGGGCTGGAGATGCTGCCGCGCTCCAAGCAGGCGGTGCTGGACCGCTGGGTGGCCGGCGAGCTGAACGAGGCGGAACTGCTGCGCAACACCGATTGGGGCACGCTGTGGGGTGTCGACGCACAGTTCTACCTGCCGATCCTGCACTTCGCCCGCATGAACCGCGTGCCGCTGGTGGCGGTCAACATCGACCGCGCGCTGGTCACCCGCACCCGCAAGGAGGGCTGGGCCGCCGTCCCGGTGTCCGAGCGCGCCGGCATCGGCGATCCGGCGCCGCCGCCGGCCGCCTACATGGACTACCTCTCCGCGGCGCTGGGCATGCACGACGAGGGCGGGAAGGACAAGCCAGCGGATGCGCCGCGCGAGCCGGGGCGCGAATCGCCGGAGTTCCGCCGCTTCATCGAGGCGCAGTCGGTGTGGGACCGCGCCATGGCCGAGCGCATCGCCGAGACGCACCGCAGCACCGGCCGCACGGTGGTGGTGATCGTCGGCTACGGCCACATCGAGCGGCGCTTCGGCATCCCGCACCAGCTCGACACGCTGGGCGTGAACGGGTCGGCGGTGCTGCTGCCGTGGGACGGGGCGCGCACCTGCGCCATGTTCGACGGCACGGTGGCCGACGCGGTGTTCGCCATGGCCCCGACCGACGACGCCTCGCTGATGCCGAAGCCCCGCCTGGGCGTGACGCTGGAGCCCGGCCAGGACGGCCTGCGCATCACCCGCATCGGCGAGGACAGCGTCGCCGCCAAGGCCGGGTTGGCGGTGGACGACGTGCTGGAGACCGCCGCAGGCGTCCCGGTCCACCGTCTGGCCGAGGTCACCGCGGTGGTGCAGCGTCAGGCGCCGGGAACCTGGATGCCGATCACCGTGAAGCGCAACGGCAAGACTCGCACCATCGTGGCGAAGTTTCCGGTGCAGCAGTAGCGGAGTGCAGGCTTCGTGGGTGAGGCAAGGTTTCACACGGATTACACGGATTTAGGCACGGATTACACGGATTTTTTATTCGTGCGCAGCAGCGGCCTTCGGGGTGACCCGAGACTTTGCAAGCATCAAAGAAAATCCGTGTAATCCGTGTTCAAATCCCCAAAATCCGTGTGAATTCCTGCCCTTACCAACATCACACCGCCCGCACGCAATCCCGGCCATCGGACTTGGCGCGGCGCAGGGCGTCCTCGGCGCGGCGGATCGCCACGTTGATGTCGTCATCCGGCAAGCAGCGCGTGATGCCGATGCTCGCCGTCACCGGGCGACCGCCACCGGCCGGCGCGGTGGCGGCGGAAACGGCGCGTCGGATGCGCTCGCCGAACAACACCGCGGCGCTGAGGTCGGAGCGCGACAGCACCGCCAGGAACGTGCCGCCACGGTGGCGGCCAAGCAACTCCTCGTCACCCATCTGCTCACGGATGGCGGTGGAGACGACGCGCAACGCCTCGTCCACCATCACCGGGGCGCCGGTGTCCACCAGGGATGGGAACTGGTCCACCTCGATCAGCGCCAGACAGGTCGCCCCCGCCTGCCTCAGCTCCTCCGCCTTCTCCAGGAGGGCGTGGTGGTTGAGCGCGCCGGTCAGCGCGTCGGTGGCATCGCGGCGTTGCAGCTCCGTCAGCGCGGCGGCGTAGCGCGCCGCGGCGCCGCGGGCGAAGGTGTACAGCATGGCGAAGGCGGTGACGATGAGCAGCACCGCCACCGCCAGCGACGACACCACCGAGCGGCCGAGATGCTCGTACTGGCGGCCGAGGTCCAGGTAGACCTCGAAGCTGCCGATGATGCGGGCCTCGTGGCGGATCGGCAGGTAGGTCTCGACCACATCGACGCCGAAGCGCACCCCGCCGCCGAGGTCGGCCACCTGCCCCCGCCGCTTGATCGACGACAGCGTGCTGCCGGTGGCCAGCACCTCGCGGAGCACGGGGTTCTCGGTGTCGGTGCGGTCGATGAGCGGCATGTCCGTACTGTACACGATGCGCGTGTCGGCGTTGTAGATCTTGATCTTGTAGATGCCGAAGGGCTGGAGATAGCGCCGCATGCGATGGTCGAAGGCGGTGAACTGCTCCTCCGGCAGCCGCACCGCCACCACGCCCGGTTGCGCCGGCAGCAGCAGCAGATCACGCTCCTGCGCCAGCAGCGCCTCGCCGACACTGGAGGCCAGCACCTCGGCGTCGCGGATCATCTCCGAGCGGTAGATCGCGTACACGCCGGCGCCCATCAGCAGCGAGATCGTCACCGCCGCGACGGTCAGCAAAACGGCGAACCGGCGCAGCAGGTCCGCCGGGAGCGACGGGTCGAAAGCCCCACGCGGCGTCCGGGCGCGCCAGCCCGCGCCGTTTCCGAAAAATGAAATCCTGCCCGAACTCACGAGCGCACCGAACTTTCTCAAAGCCCCGGCCCCGCCGCCAGCACAACGCACACAAACGAGCGGTCACCGAACAGTTTAATTCAATACAGCATTTTACAAATACCGCAAGCTCGACACGTGAAAAACCGAGCCGCAACTTGGTATGACCACAATGCTGTGCCGCACAACATATCAGCGCACTCGACACTGTCACACCAGCCACCAAAAGATCTCAGATCAGAGAACCTGGAATTCGCCTTCCCAATATTGAGAATATTTGGATATTTATCCTCCCCGCTCGCAGATCATGGCGGCTCTGCGACTTACAATGATTCCATAGTGTGCAATCCCCTCTTTCTAATACCGGGGAATTGTGATAAAGAAAACGGCATCGCGATCTTCTACCGGCGCAGCGGGAACTGCGTTCAATCCAACGATTGCTAAGGCGTTGAACGGACCGTCCATGCACATTGTCCTGGCGACACATCACTCTTTGCTGATAGACGGGCTGCGCCCGTACATGTCCCCGATGTGCCGCGAGGGCGGTCTGGTCGAGGCGAGCACCATGCGCGCCCTGCGCGAGGCGGTGCAGGCCGACGCGCCGATCGATATCGTGATCGTCGACTTCTGCATGCCTGGTGTGAACACCGTCGAACTGGTCACCGACATCCACCGCCAGCGGCCCGACACCAAGGTGATCGTGATGGGCCCGGCGCTGCACCGCTCCTTCATCCTGGACGTCATGAAGTCCGGCGCGTCCGGCTACATCTCCAAGCAGATGAACGCCAACATCGTCATGTCGGCGGTGCGCCTCGTCGCCAGCGGCGAGCAGTACGTGCCCGCCGCCATGCTGTCGCTGGAGGACGCGCCAAACGGCCAGATCTGCGGCCACGACCTGGCGCCGGACGGCGCCTGCGGCGCCAAGGCGCTGACCGACCGCGAGCGGGACATCCTGCACCTCCTCAAGGAAGGGATGCCCAACAAGGTGATCGCCAACACGCTGGACATCAGCGTCGTGACGGTGAAAAGCCACCTGTCCAACGTATTCCGCAAGATCGGCGCCCGCAACCGCGTGCACGCGCTGCGCCTGCTGAACGATAGCGGCAACAAGGCGCAGTATTCGCGCGCCTGCTGCTGACGCACATTCCTGATCGGCGTGAAACGCGGCGTTGCGTTCGTGACCGCCGACGTTGCAATCACGTGCCGGTAGGGGCTTGCTGGTTTCGTTGAACATCAATGGCTTAGCCTGAACCGGCAGCGGCGGATGCAACGCTATGAAACACTATGAAACGCGATTCGATGGTGGACTGCACCCCTGGAGTGAGACAAAGAATGTGTCACAGGGTTGTCAGCAAAGGTTGTGCCGGCTGGCCAGCCGGCACAACCTTTGGAATATTTTCCTGAAGCGCCATACCTTCGGCTTCGGCCTCGGTGGGAGTCCGATAGCCGAGAGCTGAGTGCAGGCGCTGGGCATTGTAGACGGTTTCGATGAAGCGGCCGATAGCTTGTTTGGCGTCGGCGAGGTCGCGGTAGCGCCGTCCATCGACCTCTTCCAGTTTGAGGGTTTTCATGAAGCTCTCCGCCATGGCGTTGTCGTAGGGACAGCCGGCCCGGCTCATGGACGGCAGGATGCCGCGGGCCTCCAAGCGGGCGATGTAGTCGCCGCAGGCATACTGGATGCCGCGGTCGGAGTGATGAACCAAGGCGCCCGCCACCACCGCGCGGTTCGCCAAGGCCATCTCCAGGGCGGCGAGGGCGAGGCTGGCCTGCAGGTGGTCGGCCAGCGCCCAGCCCACCACCCGCCGCGAGAAGGCGTCGAGCACCACGGCCAGATAGACGAAGGCTTCGCCCAGCCGGACGTATGTGATATCGGCCACCCACAGCTGGTTGACCGCCAACGGGTGCAGGTGGCGGGCCAGATTGGGCCAGATCCGCCAGGAGTGGCGGGCGTCGGTCGTCGCCGGCCGGAAGGCCGGGCGGCGCAGGCACAGCAGATTGTCCGCCTGCATCAGGCGCAGCACCCGCTTGTGATTGACCCGCCGGCCGTCGCGCCGCAGCAGCGCGGTGATCCGGCGATAGCCGTAATGGCGATGGGCCAGCGCCAAGCGCTGGATGGTGTCGCGCAGATCCATCTCCTCCTCGCCGGGGGCGTCGCTGCGCCACTCCCGGTAAAAGCCGGCCCGGCTGCCCCCGGCCAGCCGACACATCCTCTCCACCGACAAGCCGCCTTGCTGCGTCGTCATCGCCCGGATGCTGGCGTAGACGCCGGTCCGCCAGAGCCGAGTTGCGGCTGGCGGGCCTCCTCGAGATGCCGCAAGGCGTGCTTGAAAAAATCCAGTTCCAGTTGCTGCTGGCCGACCTTGCTCTCCAGCAGGGCCAGTCGCTCGCGGATCGCCGGAGGGAGGTCGTCGCCCTCCAGCGCGGCCACCGGAACCGGAGCTCGGCCAGCCGCCAGCGCTTGCGCCCGCCCCCGCCGCCCGGGAGGCCGAAGCCCGGCCTCACCGTGCGCCTTCCAGGCCCGGTACCACCGGTACAGTTGCGCCCGGTGGATCCCGACCTCCCGCGACAGCGCGCTCACAGCGCACCCGCCGTCCATCCGCCGCACAACGGCCAACTTCAGATCCAGAGAATATGATCCCGTCATCAGCTCTCCTTCCTATGAGAACTGTGACACGTTTCACTGTCTCGGTTTAGGGGTGCACTCCAATGGAGTGTTGCATCCGCTCGGCATCGCGCGGATGCGCCTCGGCAACGAGGATTTTCATCCTAGAGCGAACAACCGGCCAGAGCAAGCGCGCCGTTCAACCGACGCCCGAAACACTATTGTCCGAAGAGTCCGGGAAAGCCGCGAATGCGACGCTGACAGGAGATAAAGTGCTCAGCCGAGCAGACGGCTTTTCTGCATTCGAATTCGCAAAAGGCGAGCGATTCAGGGACCGGAACGACAAGGCGAGCCATAAACTTGTCGACGAGCCGACGCAGCACCTTGACCTCCGGTTGCTCATTCCATCGTCTTCATATCAGACGATAAAAGACAGAATGAGACTCTATGCGCAGCATTCTGCGGCGGTCAAGGCATTCATTAGCACTCTAACGAATCATAACGTTCGCCCGAAGAGCCTCACTTGGTTCGGGTCACCACCTCCCTACCCCAGCCGGATTCCCATCAGGCGGCCGAGGGTCGACAGCATGGCCGGGTCGTCCCAGTTGGCGGCGCCGATCATGCGCGTCTTGGTGCGGCCGGCGGCGTCGATCACGATGGTCGTCGGGTAGTCGGCCAGATCGAGACGCCGCGCCGTGCTGCGGTCGGTGTCGATGTGACGGGCGAAGGTGATCCCCTGCCCGCGCAGGTACTCGCGCACCGGGAAGGGGTTGGAGTCCTCCGACACGCCGAGCAGCAGCCCGCCACGCGACGCCAGCCGGGTCGACAGCCGTTGCAGCGACGGCATTTCCGCCCGGCACGGCGGACACCACGTGGCCCAGAAGTTGATCAGCAGCGGCTTGCCGGCGAAGTCGGACAGCCGATCCTCGCCCGCTTCGTACAGCCGGACCAGCCGCAGGTCGCCCGGCAGGTCCGAGGCGGAGGGCTCCGGCGCCGCCTCGTCGCGGCAGCCGGCCAGCAGACCCGCCATCGCGGCGGCCGAGGCGCCGCCCAGGAACGTCCGGCGATCCATATCAGTTGCCCTCCTTCGGGGCGGCGGGCTCGGGTGGGGCGGGCTCGGGCGGTGTGGCGGGCGGCGGTGTCCGCGCTTCCTCGCGCTTGGCGCGCAGCGCGGATTCCCACTCCCAGATGGCGCCGCTGGCCAAGCGGCGGAACTTCTGCTCGTCCTTGGGCAGCAGGTGCTCGAAGGTGCGCATGGCGCCCAGCGCCTCCTCCATCCGCTCCATGCCCTCCAGCGCCATGGCGAGGCCGTAGTAGGCGTTGGCTTGCGACGGGTTGATCTCCAGCGCCCGGTCGAACGCCTCGGCGGCGTTCTGGTGGTTGCCCAAGGCCTCGTGCGCGAAGCCGATGTTGACGAAGACCTCCGGCACATGCGGGCGCAGATGGCTGGCGGCGTTGAAGCTGACCAGCGCCTCGTGTGCGCGGCCCTGGCGCATGTACTCCACGCCGCTTTCGAAATACTCGCGGAACGGATCGGCGCCCGGTGCTGGGGCTGGGGCTGGAGTTGGAGCGGCGACCGCGGCCACCGGGTCCGGCACGGCAACCCCGTGGTCGCCGCCGCTCAGCATGACGATGGCGGTCCCCACCGCCGCCACGGCGGCGAGCACCCCGGCCAGAACCCGGGTGGTGCGCGGCGTCTTTCTCATATCATTCCCTTGTGCGGGGCGACCGAGATGAACGGCATGCCGAAGAAGGTGCCGAAGGCGATCACGAAGATGGCGAGGATGGCCAGCGCCGACACCTCCGGCGGCGGCCGCTTGGTGACGCGCAGGTGCAGATAGCCGGCCACCGCCATCCAGGTCAGGAACGCCCAGGTCTCCAGCGGGTCCCAGTCCCAGTAGCGGCCCCAGGCGTCCTGCGCCCACACGGCGCCCGCGCACAGCATCAGACACTCGAACACGAAGGCCAGCAGCACCAGACGGAAATTGATCTCGTCCAGCAGCTTGGTGGAGGGCAGCGCCGCGAAGCCCTGCGGCGAGGCCCAGCGGCGCAGCAGGATGACGATGCTGCCGCCCACCGCCACCACCGTGATGCCGAGGAACACCTTGCCGAGGAACACGTGCACCGGCAGCCACAGCGTGTCGTAGGTGACCGGGAAGACGGTGTCGCGCACCTCCACCGTCAGCAGCCAGAGCACCAGGATCTGCAACACCGGCAGCACCGCCGCCAGCAGCCCGCGCAGCCGCGGCATCAGCAGCACGGCGGCAAGCGCCGCGGCGTGCAGGCTCCAGACGTTGCTGGACAGCACTTCGAACATGTCCACGTACGGCCCGTGGTCGAGCCGCTGCCAGCGCAGCGCGATGGACACCGCGTGCACCAGCAGCGCCACGGCGATGGGCGCCGCTACCGGGAGCGGCTTGGTCCGGCCGCGCCGCGCCTCGACGACGGCCATCACCGCCGCCACGGCGTACAGCCCGAGCGCCACCAGCAGCGTCCAGTCCTCAAGCATCCGCTTCCCCCGAAACCGCCCGGATCTTGGCGACCGCGTGCCAGCCCAGGCCGGCGCAGGCCACCAGCGCCGCCGCCGCCAGCCACGGCAGCGACGGGTCGTAGAACACGGTGTAGCCCATCCAGGCGCGCAGATCCTCGTAGCGCAGCCGCGCGTCGCCGATGCGCACCTCCTGGCCGGGCTTCAGCTCGTGCCGCCGCCCGCCAAGGCCGACCACCAGCGTGGCGTCCTCGGGCACGCGGAAGGTCCAGGCGGAATCCTCGGCCAGCACCGGCGTGGGCATGTCGAGCCACAGATCGAGCACCGGGCCGCCGTCCGGCATCGGCCAGCTGTTGGCCTGCTTGTACTCGTTCATCGGGTAGGACGGCAGGTGCACGGCGCCGGTCTGGCGCCGCCCATCGGCGCCGATGTGCGTCAGCACCAGCGCGAAGCCCTTGTTGGGGGTGGTGTAGAACCGGTAGCCGGAGATCTTCAGCGGCCGGTCGTCGCCGACGTCCACCTCGTCCCAGGTCCCGCCGGCCGCCGGCACGAAGATCGTGCTGTGCGTGTGGCGGCGTTGCAGGCCGGGCTCATAGTCGATGCGGAACGGCCCCTGCACGAAGGTGACGCCACCCAGGCCCCAGGGGTGCAGCGGCGCCGCCTTGGCGGTCACTTGCGCGGCATCGAAGGCCGAGCCCTGCGTCACCTCGACCGAGCCGGAAAGCGCCGTCAGGCGCCCGACCGCGGCGGTCAGCGCCAGCACCGCCAAGCCGACGTGGAAGACCAGCAGGCCGGGCTGGGTCCGCAGCCGCTCGTTGGTGACGAGCGCCGCCGCCAGATTGACGAACAGCCCGCCGCACGGCAGCGCCAGCCAGCGCGCGTCCAGCGCTCCGCTCAGCTGACCGTGCACCAGCACGGCGGCGGCGAGCGCCATCCACGCCAGCGTCCACCACAGCGACGACAGCACGGCCAAGGCGCGCGCCAGCGGGCGCACCGGCGCGCGCGGCGTTGATCCGGACGCCGGGGAGCGGCGCGCCGCCTTCGCGCGGCGCCGTTCGAGCGCGGCGGCGCCCATCAGTCCTTCCCCTGGGTCAATTCCTTGAACACTGAGACGCGCCCGTTGAACATGTCGGCGACGTAGACGCGGTTGGTGGCGTCGGTCCACACGCCGGCCGGCAGGTAGAAGCGCCCCTCGTCCGTGCCGGTGCCGCCGATGGGCATCAGGAACTGCCCGGCCGGATCGAACACCAGCAGATGGTCGTAATAGGATTCGACCACGTAGACCCGGCCGTCGGCGCCGACCGCCACGCCCTTCGGCCGCGACATGTTGCCGACGTTGAGGCCGATCTGGCCGAAGCTGAGCCGCCCGTCGCCCTCCAGTGTGAAGACCTGGATGCGGAAGTTCAGCGTGTCGGCGACGTACAGGCGGTCGCCGGCTATGGCGAGGTGCGTCGGGAAGTTGAACTCGTACTTCTCGTGGCCGCGGGCGCCGATGGTGTCGATCAGGTGCCCGTCCGGCGCGAAGATCAGCACCTTGTGGCGGGCCGTGTCGGTGACGTAGATGCGGCCGCCCTTAGGATCGCGGGCGATGCCCGTGGGGCGCGTCATCTCGCCCTTGCCGAACGTACCGAGTGGCTTGCCGCCCTGGTCGAGGTGAACGACGACCCCCAGCTCGGCGTCGGTGACGTACACCCCCCCGGCACCATCGGTGGCGACGCCCGAGGGTGCCGCGAAGTCCTGCGCCTCGGACACTTGGCTCCAGCGCAGGAACTTCTTGGCGGGCATGTCGAAGACCATGACCGCCTGCTGCCCCATGTCGGCCACCATCACGCGCCCGGCGGCGTCGACGGCGCCGGCCACCGGGCGCTGCAACTCGACCGGCGCCGCCTGGCCGAACAGGGCGCCGGTGATGAACTCGGCGATCTTCAGCGCGGTGCTGCGCGTCGTGTCGGCGGTGTCGGACGCGAAGTCGTTCTCGCCGATCAGCGTGCCGGCGTAGGCGTACCGCGGAGTCTCCGGCGCCGCCGGCCAGACGTGCGCCTTGGGACCGGGGGCCAGCGTGGGCGCCAGCTTGGGCCCGGCACAGCCGGCAAGCAGCAGCACCGCCAGCAACGCCGCGGCGGCCCGCCTCATTTCGTTTCTCCCTGCGGCGCTTCGCTTTTGGGGGCTTCGGTGCCGGTGCTGGTGTCGGAGGCGCGCTGGCGCGCCTGATCCTCGGGCACGACGCGGAAGACCTGGATGCGGGCGTTCTGCCGGTCGGCCACGTACAGGCGGCCCTGGTAGTACGCGAGGTTGCCGGGGTTCTGGAACTCGCCTGGGCCGGAGCCGGCTTTGCCGTAGGTCTCCACGACGCGGCGGTTGGCGTAGACGATGATGCGGTGGTTGAAGCCGTCCGACACGTAGACGCGCCCGTCGTCGTCCACGGCGATGCCGCCGGGGTCGGTGAACGTCTCCTTGCCGAAGGTCGCGATGTACGACCCGTCCAGGCCGAAGACGTTGATGTGCCGGCTGATGCCGTCCACCACGTAGAGCAGGCCGTCCGGCCCCTGGATCATCGCGCGGATATTGCGGAAGTTGCCGTCGCCGTCGCCGCGCGCGCCGATGCCGTACAGCGAGATGCCGGCGCGGTTGAAGGCGACCACGCGGTCGTACAGGCCATCGGCAACGAAGACGCGCAGGCCGCGCTTGTCGGTGGTCACCGCCACTGGGCGGTTGAGGCTCTCGTCATCCTTGAAGACGCGGACCTGCTCGGCGTCCTTGTCGTACTGGACGACCTTCTTGCCGTTGCCGTCCGACACGAAGATGTCGCCGAGCTGGCTCAGGTGCAGGTCGGTCGGCTCGTCCACATCGCTCAACGTGCGCAGGCGCTGGAAATCGGCGCCGGGCATGCCGTCCTTCGCTTCGTCCGCGCGCCAGCGGAAGCGGTAGAGCGCGTGCGAGGCCTCGTCGACGATGAAGATGCCCGGCTCGCCGGCCGCCACCGCCACCGGCGTGCGGACCAGCGGCGTCAGCTCGGACGCCCCGGTGATGGCGCGGGCGACCGCCCCCATGCTGCTGCCGGAACGCGCCAGATAGCCGTCGAGCGTGGTGTAGGGGATGAGCCGCCGGCCGCCGCCGCCGGCCTGCTCGACCGAATAGAGGCGCCATTGCCGCTGGTTGTCGGACGCGCTCATGGACCCGGTCTGGCAGGCCGCCAACAGCAGCGCCACGACGACCGCGGCCACACGTGTAGAGGTCGTGCGCATGGCCGGCCAACGCATCACTTCAGTCTCCGGGAATCCTGTGGCGTGTTGTGGCAGCGGAAGCAGTCCGTCAGCGGGAACGCCACCTTGCCGTGGCACACCCCGCAGAACTCGCCCTTGAGGATGGAATACATGTTGATCGGATTGCCATCCTTTTTCGGCAGGAATATGGCCGGATGGCAATTGGTGCAGGCGAGCCACTCCGTGTGTTCGCGGTGCGGGAACTTGACGTTCGGCATCGACGCCGTGCGGCTCATCAGCACGTTCATGTCGACGACGTTCATCTGCGCGTCCGCCGCCACGCCCTTGCGCGGGTTGATCTGGCCACGCCGCAGCGCCTCCACCCAGTTGACGTGGTTGCCGCCCGACAGGCCGGGCGGGAGCGGGCCGAGCGCCTCCTCCGGCGCCTGGAGGACAGACAGGGACGGGTTGGTGGGGTCGTAGATGCCCTCAGCCCCCAGGGGCGGGTGCATCTGTGCCTGTGCCGGCGCGCCCTTTTCCGCCGCAGGGGCGGACGCCGCCCCCCACAGGAGGACGGCGCTGAGGAACACGGCGATGGTGAGGAACCGACGCATGATGCCTCTCAAATGGCCGGCGGATGATGCACGCACCGTCCGCCGGCCGTAAAGCCCGACCGATCGGCGCCCTTTGGGGGCGCCGTCCGCATCAGCCGGGGATGTAGGCTCCGGCCATGCGCAAGGCGCGGATCAGAAGATCCGTCGATTCGCCGAGCTGATCGATGGCCTTTTTGTGATCGTTCCGCTTGGCCTTGCCCTCGGCGTCGGTGCGCATGCTCTGGGCCTTGCCGCGGAGATCCTCGACCTGCTTGAGGATCATCGGATCAGGGTTCTTCTCCGAGATCGTCAGCTTCAGCAGGAAGAAGTGGCTGTCGTTGCGGTCCACCTCGTAGACGTACTCGTCGGCGGGCGAATCGAACTTCAGCGTCTTGGTCAGCTTGTCGCCGTCGCGCAGCGCCGCGACCTCCTTGGTGATGGAGGTGTAGGCCCGCTCGGCGATCACCAGGGCGCCCTCATGGTTGCCCTTGGCGGCCATCGATTCCGCCTCGTTGAGGGTCTGCTGGATGGCCGCCTTGCGTTCCGCGGCCTTGCCCGCCTGCTTCTTCTCTTCGGCGACGCGGGTGTAGGCGTCCATCATCGCCTTAACCGAGGCGATGCGGCTGGCGTAGACCTCCTGCGCCCGGCCCGACTTGACCGTCGACTCCGACAGCCGGCGGGACTGCGTCATCACATGGTCGACCGCCTGGTTCAGCTTGGTGTCGGCGGCTTCCCACTTGCTGGCGGCGATGTCCTGCTTGGCCGCCTCGATCAGCGAGCGGGCGGTCGCCAGGGCCTTCTTAGCTTCGGCGTCGTTGCTGGACTCGATGGTCCGGCTCGCCACGGACTGGGAGACCAGGTTCGTGACGAACTTCGCCTTCTGCTCGGTGGTCGAGGGCGTCACCGGGACGCGCTTGTCCGACGCCATCGGCTGCGAGCACACCAGAACCAGGGCCACGAAGGCGGCGGCAGCGGCGCCGCCAAATCTCAAAAGCACGTTCATGTCGTTTCCCCGTTATCTCGCGGCCTTGATGGCGGCGGGCTGGACCACGTCGCCGGTGTTGTTGCCCCACGAGTTGCGCTTGAAGGTGATGACCGCCGCGATGTCCTCGTCGGACAGGTTCTCACCCCACGGCGGCATGGCCGTGTTCTCGACGCCGTTGAGCACCGTCTTGATGTGCTTGTCCAGCGGGCCGCGCACGACCTTGCTGCCCTTGAGCGCCGGGAAGGTGCCGGGCTGGCCCTCGCCGTTCTCGCCGTGACAGCCGGCGCAGTTGTCCAGGAAGACAGCCTTGCCCTTGGTCATCAGCTGCTCCTTGGTCATGTTCGCAGCCGCCTTGGCCGGAGCCGGGGCCGGAGCCGCGGGAGCGGCGGCCGGAGCAGCGGCGGGCGCCGGAGCCGGAGCGGCGGCCGGGGTCGCCGCGGCCGGAGCCTCGTCGTTGGCGCGCGGGGCGGACGAGGCCAGCTTCGCGTTCGACTTCGGCTTGGAGTGGCACTTGGAGCATTCCGAAACCGGGAACGCCACCTTGCCGTGGCAGACGCCGCAGTACTGGCCCATGAGGATGGCGGCCATGCTGATCGGGTTGCCGCCCTTCTTGGGCACGAAGATCTTCGGATGGCACTGGGCGCAGTCCAGCCACTCGGTGTGCGCCAGGTGCGGGTAGACGACGTCGGGCATGGAGCCCTTCACCTCGCGGATGATGTCGAGGTCCATCGTCTGCTTGGGCGTCTTGGTGCCTTCCTTGTCGACGCGCGGGAACACCGCCTGCGTGCGCAGGGCCTTCACCCAGTCGACCTTGTTGCCCGAATTGCCCTTGGGCAGTTCGCCGAAGGCTTCCTTGGGCGGCTGGAGGGCGCCGGTGCCGGCGTTGGTGGCGTCGTGGATGCCGTCGGTGGTCGGCGGAGCGTTGCTCTCGATCGACGACTTCATCAGACGGTTGAACTTGTTGGCACCGTCCTGGGCCTGCGCCGGGGCGGCGCCCACGGACAGGCACCACAGCAGGGCAGCACCCACCGCGCCCAGTGTGTTCAAGCGGATGCGGATCATTTCTGGCCTCCCGCGGGAGTCTGCCCGGCCTTGCTGGGCGGCGTGACCAGACGGTCGATGGTGCTGTTGTGCACCTTCGTCGGCGTGTTGGGCTTGCCGGAATGGCAGAGCGTGCAGTTTTCCACCGACCATGCGATCTGGCCGTTGTGGCAGGCGCCGCAGAACTGGCCGTCGAAGATCTTCAGCATGGTGATGTCGTTGCCGCCGGCCTTGAACTGGAAGCCCAGATCGCCGTGGCACACCTTGCAGCGGAAGCGGATGCGGTGGAACCAGTGGGGGAACACGGGGGGCCGCATCCCGGCCGCGTCCGAATAGTTGTTGATGACGACGTCACCGTATTCGGCTTTCGCCTCGTTGAACGAGGCCGTCGCCAGCACACCCACGACCGCCAAGACCAGCAGGGCGGCTGCGACGTGCCATTTGGCAAGGATCCTTCTCAGCATAACGAACTCCTGGGCGAACGGGCATACGCGCCCCGGACCTCCATGATGCAAGACCCGAGCCGAATTGCCGGAACCCCTGGAATCGCCGGATTTCGCCGATACTGCCGCGTCCGATCCGGCGCCATTGCCAGAATTGGGAAAAGCGGTCAGTACGATCTCCCCAGTTGGAAAAAGACGCTTTCGCCGATCCCCTTGGGCGTGTTCATCACGCGCCCGATCAGGCTCGCGCGCAGCTTGCCGATCGTATAGTCGAGCCGGTTGGTCCAGCGCTGGGTGCCCAGCCCCGGATCCTGCTCCTTGACGCCGAGCTGGGAGGTCGAGAAGAACGAGCGCTCGCTGCGGAACATCGACGGCGGTTCCAGCGAGATGTCCGAGGTGAAGTTCAGCCGCTCCATGCCGAAGACGTTGCTCTGGCGGAAGCTGATGCTGCCGGACAGCGTGTCGGTGGCGACCGCCTCGCCGGTCGCCGAGCGGAAGCGGGCGATCTGATAGGTGACGCTGCCGCTCAGGCTGGTGAAGCGGTCGGGGTCGTAGCCGCGGGTGAACTGCGCGTGGATCAGTTGCCCATCGGTGGCCGCGGTGCCGAAGGCGCGGCTGTCGCTGATCGAGACCTGGGCGTAGTCCCAGTTCTTGCCCTCGCGCGCCGAGCGGCTGATGGAAGCCGAATGGCTGAGGCTGAGCAGGTAGCCGGTGTCGGCGTAGCCGGTGCCGACGCTCTGGCTCAGGCTGAGCGCGAACGGCGTCTCGATGTAGGGAAGTTCCAACTGATAGCGGCCGCTGTGGCCGATGTTGACGGTTTCCTGATGGTTCACGCCCGCGCTGGAATGGCGGGCGGTGGCGCCGGCGGACGAGTTCCAGTTCCAGTCGAAGCCCATGAGCTGCTGGCTGGCCGAGGTGTAGGAGAGATTGGTGCGCGTCCCGTAGCGGATCGCCGAATTGCTGGTGGGGGTCGTCGCGACCTGCTGCTGCTTGCTGGCGTCGTAGCCGGCGTCGAAGCCGATGTTGCCGATCAGGCGCGGCGCGAACAGATAGCTCGCCCCCAGATCGACGAAGGCGGTCTGGTAGGCACTCTGCGTCCGCTGGTTGGTGTTGGTGTAGATCGCCGTGCCGTTCTGGCTGTAGGTGCGCATCGCCGCGGACACGCCCAGCTCGGGCAGTTCCTTCGGGCGCCACAGGGCGGTGGAGACCCCCTGGAAGACGAGGTTCTTCTCGCTGTAGACTTGGCTTTCCAGCGTGCTGTAGCGGATCGTCGTGACGCTTTCGGTGGTGACGTCGAGGAACGGGACCGAGCGATAGCGCCACGACAGGCTGCTGGCCCGGCCGAGTTCGCTGGTGCCGTCCGGGCGCGAGAAGTCGCGGTCGCGGTAGGTCAGCCGCAGGTTCACGTCGTCCTTGTCGAACGACCGCGTCGCGCTGATGTCGGCTTCTTTGTAGTTCTCCTGGAAACCGTCGTCCGAGCGGGTTCGGGAGACGCTGAGCGTGGTGCCGATCGACGTCTTCTCGAATGAGAGAATGCGCGATTGAAGTTGGAAACTGTCGCCGGTGATGTCGCTGGCCGCACCCGGACTGCCGGTGCCGTAGCTCAGCGCGCTGTTGTAGCGGTTGTAGGAGATCTCGACCGGGTAGAGGCTGCGCGGCAGGATGCCGATGGTCGCGTTGCCGGTCAGCATCAGCGAGCTTTCGCTCGATGACTGAGAGCTGCCGACCGCCTTGGTGACGTTCAGCGTGCCGGTCACGCCGGCAAGCCAGGGGGCATAGACGTAGGTCGACCCCTCCAGCGACTGCGTCACCGCCTGCCGCATGGTGCGGGTGCTCTCCCCCGCCGCGCGGGCGGAGGAGATGCTGTAGCTCGTCCCGCCGCCCCAGTTTAGGGCCGGCCAGTCAAAGCCCGACAGCAAGTCCTCTGCCGCGGCGGGCTGGGCGAGGAGGGCGGCGACAACGATGCAGCCGCAATGCAGGAGAGGGCGCATGGCTCATGCCCCCTTGGCGCTGCCGCGGGCTCAGTTCCGCGCGGCAGACGGCTTCGGCTTGAAGGGTTCGTCGATCCAGATCTTCGTCTCGCGGCGCAGCTTTTCCGCCAGTTCCGCCCAGCGTTTCTCGCCGGTGTTGCGGCGGTACAGCTCGGTGGCCCGCTCGCGCACGTCCTCCAGCTTGCGGACCTGCGCGGGCAGCCGTTCGGTGAGCTGGAACACGCCGTAGCCTTGCAGCATCAGGAGCGGTTCGGACAGCTTGCCGATAGCCAGCTTCTCAAGGGCTTCCTCGATTTCGCCGGGCAGCATGCCGCGGTGCAGGTAGCCCATGTCGCCGCCGTTGTTGGCCGAGGGATCGTTGGAGTGCATCTTGGCCAGATCGGCGAAGGACTCGCCCTTGAGCAGGCGGGCGCGGATGCGCTCGGCCTCCTGCCTGGCGGCATCCCAGGTCTCGCGCGGAGCGGACGGATCGACCTTCAGCAGGATCACCGAGACGCGAGTGCGCTGGGGCTCGGTGAAGGACGAGATGTTGTCCTTATAGAAGGTCTTGAGCTGCGCCTCGGTCGGCGCGGCGACATCGCGCACCTGCGCCTCGAGGCGGGCGCGCAGGCTGTTCTCGCGCATCTTCTCGCGCAGTGCCGGAATCGCCTCTTCGCGCATCTGCGGCCACTGCGGGCTGTCCTTGTACTGCTTCTCGAAGCCGGCGAGACGCTCTTCCACGGCCGCTTCGTCCGGCCCGATCCCACGCTTCCGGGCCTCGGCCAGCACCAGCCGCTCGGTGATCATCTCACCCAGCACCTTCTGGCGCAGCTCCACGAGCCGCTCCGGGGTCACGCTGCCGTGATAAAACGATTGCCGCACTGTCCGAGCCAGCACGGCATCCAATTCCATCATGGTGATGGGAGCGGACGCGACCTTCGCGATGATCGCGTCGGCGGGCCGATCCTGGGATTGGGGGTAGGCCGAAGTCGGCAACAGGATCGCCGCAGAGGCGATCCACGATGCCAGAAGCAGACCGCGCTTCATGGGATTTCCTTTCTGATTCCGGCCGGGCGGCGGGTGCCGTCCGGCCGGATTTCAGGACTTTATAACCAAATGCCTAACTATTTCGTATGGCAGGTCAGGCACACTTGGCTGTTGGTGTTCGGAATGCGCAGGAAGGTCGCGTTGTCCGAGTGCGGATCATGGCAGCTGGCGCACTCGACGTACGGGGTGTCGGTGCCGTTGATGTTGCGCGTGTAGAGGAACATGTCCTTCTTGTCGCGCGCGGCGGCGTCGAGAGAGGCGGCGCCCGCTTCGACGTACCAGACGTTGAGGCCGCCCTTGACGATCTTGGTGGCCTTGGCGAAGTCCTTGTCGAGCGGCGCGTTGTTCCAGTTGGCGTATTCCATGCCGACCGGGTGGTCGTTCTTCAGATCGCCGTCGCACATCAAGCAGGCCAGGCCGGTCATCTTACCGCCGCTCTGGTTGGCGCCGCTCCAGCCGCCGGCGAAGGTCGCGCCGTTGGCGTTGTAGCCGCCCGAACCCGGTGCGTTCAGCACGGTGTCCATGGCCTGCGTGCCGTCATGGCAGCTCAAGCAGGCGAGCGACACCGAGGAGCTGATGAAGCCGACGGTGTCCGCACCGTCGAAGGTCTGCGAGCTGTACATCTTGCCCGCGAAGTCCGCCGGATTGGCGAGCTTCTTGTTCCACAGCGGGGCGACGGCCGTCGTGGACGATCCGTGCGGGGTGTGGCAGAAGACGCAGATTTCGCCGACGTCGGTGGTCTTGTTGATGCCCGGCCCGTCTTTCGACAGGTTGTGCTTCGTGTTGCGGATGCCGGTGAGGCTCTGGGCGTCGGCGGAGCCTGAAAACGCCGCGAACAGACCCGTTACGACCGCAGCCGTCGCCGCCATCAGCGTGGCCGTGCGAACGAACGATAGGCGTTTCATTGTAGTCACTCCTCCAAGCCGTTCTGGTCTTTGGTGTCTTGCCCTGGGCTTTGCATGCCGCATGCCAATGCTAAAAAGCCCGGCAATTCGCGCCTCCCGGCGAAACCGGCGCCCGACACGTCTAAAATGCGGGAAGCCCCCTCCCGGAATCGGGATGTCGCGGCGAAGTTCTCCGGGAAGGGACTTGAGGGATGGGGCTTTTCGCGGCCCGCGCGCGGTCGGGCGTTTGGCCCGCGTGTTGCACTAAAAATTCAGCGCGCTGAAACCGCCGCCGCAATCCGACGGCTGCGGCCAGGGCCAGGGCCACTCTTTCAGCAAACCTCGTTCGCCCGCCGGCTTGACCACATTCTGTCGTTCCCCACGGCCCGCCGAACGGGCACACTGCCAGTAAGGCTTCCGCTCCAGCGAGACCCCCGATGATGAAGAAAGCCCTCCTGCTGCTGATCGCGCTCACCGTCACGGGCTGTGGAACGCAGAACTATTCGGCCACGGTCACGCGCTTCCACCGCGACCTGCCGCCGGCCGGCGAGACCTTCGCCATCCAGCCGCAAAACGACCAGAAGGGCAGCGTGGAGTTCGACACCTACGCCGGCACCGTGGTCAGCCAGATGGTGTCCGCCGGCTACAGGCCGGCCACCCCCGGCAAGCCGGCCGACCTGCTGGTCGAGTTCCGCTACGGCATCGACAACGGCCGCTCGGAACTGGTCTCCACCCCGCTGTTCGCGCGGGACGCCTTCTGGCATCGGCAGAACTGCGCGCGGGTCGCGCCGCCGTTCGACTGCGGCGTACCGCCGCTGGCCTCCAGCGACATCCAGAGCTACACCGTCTTCACCCGCTGGGTCGAACTGAGCGTCGTCGATTCCCGCAAGAAGAGCGCCCAGCCGGTGAAGCTGTTCGAGGGCCGGGCCTACAGCGAGGGCAGCAACCGCAACCTGCCCGAGGTGGTGCCACCGCTGGTTGCGGCGCTGTTCACCGAGTTCCCCGGCCTGAACGGCGAGACGCGCACCGTCGTGGTGGCGCCGGATTGCTGCGGCGCCCCAAAGCGCAAGTAACACCGCCCGGTCCGATTCCAGAATCCGGGAACCACACCCTACGATTCAAGAAAACCTTTAGATCCCACCAAGCAACGGCGCCGCCCCAAGCGGCGCCGTTTTGGTCCGGGCCTTGCAATACCGAGAGTGACATTTGTGCTTCACGCAAGCACGCTCGCTCCGGTGACTGCTATGAACGTCATTTTTTCTGCGTCAGGGACGGCCCGCCGCATGGCGCTGGCCCTGGCGTGCAGCGCGGCCCTGTCGGCCTGCGCGCACTCCCTCCCCTCCCCCTTCGAAGCCGCGGCCAAGCCCGAGCGGCCGGCCGCCAGCCTTCCGACTCCGACCCCCGCGCGCGCCTCCAAGGACCCGTGGTCCCCGCTCGTCCATGAGGCGAGCGAGCGCTTCGGCATTCCCGAACCGGTGATCAGCGCCGTCATCCGCCATGAGAGCGGCGGCCGGGCCGACGCCCGCAACGGCGGCGCGGTCGGGCTGATGCAGGTGACGCGGGACACTTACCGCGGCCTGCGCAACCGTCACGGCCTGGGCGGCAACCCGGCCGACCCGCGCGACAACATCCTGGCCGGCACCGCGTACCTGCGCGACCTGTACGACCGTTACGGCTCGCCGGGCTATCTGGCGGCGTACAACTGCGGTCCGAAATGCTACGAGGCGGCGCTGGCCGGGCGCCAGAAACTGCCGCGCAGCACGATGACCTATATGGCCGCGCTGGCGCACCGCCTGCCGCCGATACAGACCGCCGAACGGCCGGACACCGCGGTCGGCGCCGCCGACTGAACGGGGCGTGCGGTCCCGCATCGTATTCTTCCAGCCCGGCGCCTATAGTGCGCTGCACACCCTGCGGAGAACCGCCCGTGTCCGTAGCCGACACCCTGCACACCGCCATGGCCCACCATCAGGCCGGACGTTTCGACGAGGCCGCGCAGGGCTATGCGACGGTGCTGCGCCTGCAGCCGAAGCATCCCGACGCGCTGCACCTCATGGGCCTCGTCGAGCACAAGCGCGGCAATGGCGACCTTGCCGTGGACTTCATCCGCCGCGCGCTGAAATTCAACCCGAAATGGGCCGAGGTGCACGCCAATCTGGGCGCGGTGCTCTACGACCTCGGTCGGCACGATCCGGCGGCGGCGGCGCTGCGCCAGTCCATCGCGCTGAAGAAGGACCATTACGAGGCGCACGTGACCATGGGGCTGGTCCTGCTCGCCAAGGCCCGGCCGGTGGAGGCGGAGGCGTCGTTCCGCCGCGCCCTCGCCCTGCGGCCGGACAGCGCCAAGCCGCGCATCAAGCTCGCCGACGCGCTGGCGGCGCAGGGCCGGCATGAAGACGCGCTCAGCGTTCTGGACGAGGCCCCGGCGCTGGCCGACGACGGCGCGGCGCTGCTGTGCCGGGGGGCGGCGCTGATGGGGCTCGGCCGCGAAGACGACGCCGTCGCGGCGCTGGACGCCGCCGCGCAACGGCTTCCCGGCGATCCGGGGCCGCACATCGAGATGGGCAACCTGCATCAGGTGCGCGGGCGGTTCGACAAGGCCGAGGCCTGTTTCCTGAAAGCGGCCGAGCTGGACTCCGGCAGCGTCGCCGCCTGGAACAACCTCGGCAGCCTGCGCCAGGACCAGGGCCGCAACGCCGAGGCGCTCCAGGCGTACGGCAAGGCCCGCGACCTGTGCCCGCAGCTGGCGACGGTGCACTACAACATCGGCACGCTGCACGAAGACCTCGGCGCGTTCAAGGCGGCGCTGGCGGCCTACCGCGAGGCGACCGTGCAGGACGCCAATTATGCCGACGCGCACTGGAATCTGGCGCTGCTGAAGCTGCTGACCGGCGACTGGCACGAGGGCTTCGCCGCCTACGAGTGGCGCTGGCGCCGCAACGGCGCCGAGCCGCTGCCCGTCTATCGCAACAGCCAGCCCTGGAACGGCAAGCCGAAGCCCGGACGCAGCATCCTGCTGTTCGGCGAGCAGGGCCTGGGCGACACCATCCAGTTCGTCCGCTTCGCCGGCCGCGTCGCGGCCCTGGGCATGGAGGTGGTGCTGCACGTCCAGCCGGCGCTGGTCCGCCTGTTCCAGGGCTTGCCCGGAATCCGTCAGGTGGTCGCCCGTGACGAGACGCCGCCGCGCACCGACTACCACGCCGCGCTGATGAGCCTGCCGCACCTGCTGCGCCTCGCGCCCAAGGACGCGGCGATGCCCGCTTATCTGGCGGCACCGGCGGAGCCCCGGCGGACGGACAAGCGCCGGGTCGGGCTGGTCTGGGCCGGCAACGCCGGGCACCGCAACGACGCCAACCGCTCGATTCCCGCCGCCCTGCTCGGCGACCTCGTGCGCGGCGCGCCGGATGTGGAGTTCGTCTCGTTGCAGGTCGGGCCGGCGGCGGGCGCTTTGTCCGGCGTTGCGGACGCCGGGTCCGGTTTCACGGATTTCGCCGACACGGCGGCGGTGATCGGCGGGCTCGATCTCGTCATTTCGGTGGACACCGCGCCCGCCCACCTCGCGGGCGCTCTGGGCTGCCCGACCTGGGTGCTGCTGCCGGCGGCGCCCGACTGGCGCTGGGGCCTGGGCCGCGACGACACGCCGTGGTACCCCTCGGCCCGCCTGTTCCGGCAACCCTCCCCCGGCGATTGGCCGGCGGTGATCGCCGCGGTGGGCGCGGCGCTCGGCGGGGCTTCCAAGCGTGCGTAACGTGCTGTGGGCCGTCCTCGCCGCCGTGCTGCTGGTGGGTGGAGCCAACGCCGTGCTGGTGCTGACCGACGTGCTGCCGGCGCTGTCGAACGGCGCCTTCGTGCATCAGACCGACGCCGACAGCTACACCCGTCTCCTGCGCGTCCAGGCCATGTGGCAGGGCGCTTCGCCCCGCTCCACGCAACTGGACGCCATGGCCGCGCCCGAGGGGTTGGACGTGCACTGGGGGCACGTGGTCGAGTACCTGCTGCTGGCGGCCGGCGGGCTGATGGCGCCGGTGCTCGGCTTCGAGCGGGGGCTGTTCTGGGCCGGGCTGTTCTTCGCCCCGGTCATGGAGATCCTGGCCTTGCTGGCGCTCTGCCGCGGCCTGCGCGGTATCGTGCCGTGGTGGGGCATCGGGTTCGGCATGCTGGCGCTGGTGCTGGCGCGCAACGTCACCATCAACTCCGGCGTCGGCCGAGCCGACCACCACGCGCTGGAAGCGTGCCTCGCCGTCGCCGTGCAGGCGTGGCTGCTGCGCGCGGCGCTGCTGGAGGAGGTGCGGCGGCGGGAGACGCTGCTGGCCGGGCTCGCCTGCGGGCTGGCGGTGTGGGCGACGCCGGAGGGGCTCATCATCTTTCTGCCGGCGGTGTGCGCCATCGTGCTGAGCGACCGCGGCGGCGCGCGGCTGGTGACGTTCGCCGGGGCGGCGCTGGCGGTGATGGCGGTGGGGCTGGCGGTCGAGCGGCCGGTGGCGGACTGGCTGGCGGTCGAGCCGGACCGCCTCTCGGCGCTGCAAGTCGCCATCGTCGCCATGCCGCTGGCGGTGGGGGCCGTGGCCCGGCGCGGGTTCTGGCGAACGGGGGGCCTGCTGGCGGTCGGCAGCGCGGTGCTAATCGCGGCGTTTCCCATGCTGCTCCAGGGCGGGTACGCGAACATCGATCCGGTGTCGCGGCAGGCGATCCTCGCCGCCGTCGAGGGCGAAGCGTCGCTGATGCCCAACAGCCCCGAGAACGCCTATTCCTTCTTCTACGACGTCTGGGCCTCAGCGCTGGTGCTGGCGTGGTGCGCGGTCGTGGCCGTGCGGTCGCGGGGAACGGCACCGGCGACGGCGCTGCTGCCCTACCTCGTGGTCGGCATCCTGCTGACCATGCACGCCGCCCGCGTCACCCTGTTCCTGCAATCCTTCGCGGCGGTGCCCTGGGCGCTGATGGTCGTGGCGGCGGCGCGGCACCGGGAGTGGGCCTGGGTTCCGGCGGCGGCGCTGTTCGCCAGCGGCCCGGCGGTGGCCGAGGGGATCATCGCCCCGACATGGTTCCCCACCGCGACGAGCAGCCACCGGCCGCTCTGCGAGTATTCGGACATCGCGCCGACGTTGCGCGCCCTGACGCCCGAGCCCGGCGCCGGGACCATCGTCACCGACCTGTTCCACGGCCCGGAGGTCGCCTACAAGACCGGCTGGAAAACGCTGAGCGGCCCGTATCACCGGGCGGCGGCGAGCATCCTCGACTTGCAGACCATCATGGTCGCGCCCGACCCACGGAGCAGCGAGGCGACCGCCCGGCACCGTCAGGTCGGCCTCGTCCTGCTCTGCCGCCGCGAAGGGCCGTACATGCGGCGCTTCTTCATGGAGAACCCGGCGGCGCTGGTGACCCGGCTGTACCGCTCGGCCCCGCCGCCGTGGCTGGAGCCGGTGGCGCTGCCGCCGGCACTGGCGCGCACCTACGTGCTCTACCGCGCGAGGCCGGCGCTGAAAGATTGAGTGGCGCGCTGCAACGTGCGCAGATGGTAGACAGCCTCCGGCTGCGGGAACGGATGCAGCAGCGACGCCGCCACGTTGGCGTGCAGGCCGAGCACCGTCGTGGCGAGCACCACCCCCCAGGCGGCGCGCCGCATCCAGGCGCGCTCCAAGCCGGCGAGCACCGGCAACCCCAGCGCGGCGGCGAGCACCAGGATCGGGAAGAGGTCGTGGACGTAGCGCTCGGTGATGGTCGAATAGAGCAGCACGGGCGCCCCGCCGACGACGCTCCCCGCGAGCAGCGGCCACCAGCGCCGCGCCCGCCCCACTCCCAAGGCCGCCAGCAGCAACAGCGCCGGGTGCGTGTATTGGATGGCGAGGAACGGCTCGATGTTGTCCATGTTGGTGCCGCGGCAGGCCTCCAGGCCGGGCGGCAGCGGCTCCGGCGGCATCCAGATGCCCGTCGCCGGGCCGATCCAGGGGAAATTCGGGCCAACGCGGACCGAACCGAACGAGGCATAGGCGGCCAGCGTGCAGGGCACGTTGCTGAACTGGAAGATGCCGAGCTTCACCCGCTTCAGCCGCACCGGGTCGCCGATGTAGAAGCCCTGCCGGTCCATGGGCGGGCTGGTCTGGTCGAACTTCAGGTGATTGACCGCCAGCGGCGTCACCGCCGCCATGCCGACCAGCAGCAGCCCGGTAGCGGCCAGCACCCGCCCGCGGCCGAGCAGGCGGGGCAACAGCACCAGCCCGGCCGCGACCACCACGCCGCCACCGGTGCTGATCCGGCCGTTGAGCGCCAGCAAAATTGCGACGATGGCGACCGCCAGCGCCCACGGCCGGCCGTTCGCCCCGTATTCCGCCAGCGCCCAATAAGCCAGCAGCGCAAAGGCGCCGCCCCACAGGATGGCCTCGTGGTAGGGGATCGGGTTGCCGGCCAGGAAGATCAGCGAACTGCCCAGCGCGCCCGCCGAGCCGAAGGCGGTCGCCCAGACCAGCCGGCGGGTGCCGGAGAGGTCCGTGCCGTCCAGCGCGCGGCGGGCGATCAGCACCATGGCGGCGTAGCTCAGCAGCAGCGCCGCCAACACCATGAACCGCGCCCATTGGAAGACGCAGGTCGGGCACACGGCGTTCAGCGGGATGCGCAGCAGCGACGGGGTCAGGCCAAAATAGCCGTAGCACGCATCGCCGATGAAGAAGGCCTCGCCCTTCAGCACCCCACAGGGCACGTCCAGCCGCCCGGCCAGCAGCGCCGCCGCCTGGGCGTCGAAGAAGCGCCCGGTGACGAGGCTGAGCAGGTCGCGGATCGGCGACACCACCGGCAGCAGGTCGGCGCCCAGCAGCCACAGCCCGACGAGCATAGGTGGGACGGCCCCGGCCACGGGGATCAGGACGGCCGCAAGTTTCCGGGGGACAGACATCGTGCGCTTCCCGGTGCTGGGCAAAAGAACGGGCCCATGTTGCCATGAGCCCGTAAAGGTCGGTCTACTTGGAGGGGAACTGGAAGAACAGGCGTCTTACTGCTTGACGCCTTCGATCTCGAGGAACAGCTCGAGGTCGTCGCCGATGGCCGGGACCGAATAGGTCAGGCCGAAATCCGAACGCTTGATCTTGGTGGACGCCGACAGGCCGGCCATCTGCACTTCCTTGCGGAACGGGTGGGCACCGGCGTTGTTCAGAACCGCGTCCAGCACCACCGGCTTGGTGACGCCCAGCATGGTCAGGTTGCCGTGCACCTTGGCGGCCTTGTCGCCGGTCTTCTCGACCTTGGTGCTGACGAACTTCATCTCCGGGAACTCGACCGCGTTCAGGTAGTCGGGCGAGCGCAGGTGGTCGTCGCGCTTCTGGTGGTTGGTGTCGACGCTCTCGGTCTTAATGACGACTTCGACCTTGCTGTTGGCCGGCGCGTCCTGGTCCAGCGCGAAGGCGCCCGAGACGGTGTTGAAGCGGCCCCAGATGTTCGAGTAGCCGAGGTGATTGACCTTGAAGACGACGCTGACGTGCGCCGGGTCCATCTTGTAGGTGTCGAGCGCCAGAGCGGGGGTGGCGGCACCGGCGAAGAGGCCGGCGAGGATCAGGGCGGAAGCGAAGGTCTTCATGGCGGTGCTCTCGCGGACAGGGGACGGGGGTACTGACCACCGCTCTGCAAGCGGCAGGCCACACCCGGAAGCCCGGCATTTCCGTGACGCGGGACCCGCGTCCTTCCCGAAGCCGGGAAGCGGCGCCGGTCATTCCCGGGAACGGGACGGCCGCCGCCCCGCGCCCTCGGCCACATCCGCGATTTCCCGGCATTTTCGGCAATTTGCGCCAACGGCCCTGAACTGCCCCGGTTCTTGCAACCATACCCGAGACTGTTCGTTTTGGAGGGTATGGCCATGCGCACCGGAGTTTTGCGCAAGCTGCTCGGGGGCATCCGCGTCAAGCTGACGGGGTGGCTTCTGGTCTTCGCGGCGATGCCGGCGGTGGGCGGTTTCATCAGCGTCGTCGGCAGCGAGGGCGAGTTCCGCGACATGGGGCTCCAGCGCGCGGGCGATGCCGCCGTTCAGATCACCGAGACCATCGACCGCAACCTGTTGCAGCGCTATGCCGACGTACAGGCGTTCGCGCTCAACCGCGCGACGCAGGTCAAGGCGTACTGGAGCACGCCCGACTACCCCAACCCGCTGACCGACGCCATGAACGCCTACATGCGCGTCTACGGCGTCTACAAGCTGATGGCGCTGGTCGATCCGCAGGGCAAGGTGCTGGCGGTGCCGAACGTCGACGGCGCCGGCAAGCCGCTGGACACGCTGTGGCTCTACGACCACCAGTTCAAGGACGCCGAGTGGCTGAAGAAGGCGGTCGCCGGCCAGTTCCTGGAGGGCCGCAACGGCCTGACCGGCACCGTGGTCGAGCCGCCGCAGTTCGTGCCGGAGGTCGCCAGGCTCGGCGGTTCGGACGGCTACAGCCTGGTGTTCGCCGCCCCGGTGCGCGACAAGGACGGCAAGCCCATCGCCGTCTGGGTGAACTTCGCCGACTTCGGCGTGGTGGACGACATCGTCGCCACCGCCTATCAGCACCTGTCGGCCGGCGGCATGCCGGGGACCGGGATCGTGCTGCTCGACCAGAAGGGCCGCACGCTGGCCGAGCTGGACCCGGTGGAGCGCGCCAAAGGTGTGGTGCGCCGCGACCCGGCGGCGCTGGGCAAGACGCCGTGGATCGACAGCGGCTCCGTGGCCGCGGCGGCGGCCATCAAGGGCCAGAGCGGCGCCGTGCTGGCCCGCCACTACGCCAAGGGCACCGAGCAGGCTGTGGGCTACACGCACAGCGCCGGGGCCGGCGACTTCCCCGGCCTGAGCTGGTCGGCGCTGGTGCTGCTGCCCGAGCGCGAGCTGTTCGCCACCATCAACCAGCTGGAAAAGGAAATGCTGCTGATGGGCGCCGGTGCCGCGGTGCTGACGCTGCTGGCCGGGCTGGGAGTCGGCACGCTGATGAGCCGGCCGATCCAGCGCCTGACCACCGCCATGGACCGCCTGACGCACGGCGAGCTGGAGGTGGACGTCCCCGGCACCGCCATGGGCGACGAGGTCGGCGACATGGCCCGCGCGGTGGAGGTGTTCAAGGAGAACACCATCGCCATGCGCCGCCTGGAACAGCAGCAGAAGGAACGCGACGCCCGCGCCGAGATCGAGAAGCGGCAGATGATGCAGCAGCTCGCCGACAGCTTCGAGGCGAGCGTCAATCAGGTGGTGCAGACGGTGGCCGCCTCCTCGACGGAGCTGGAGTACACCGCGCAGTCCATGGCGCAGACCGCCGACCAGACCAGCCGCCTGTCGTGCGTGGTCGCCGGGGCGGCCGAGGAGGCGACGCGCAGCGTGCAGAGCGCGGCGTCGGCCGCCGAGAGCCTCGCCGCCTCCATCGAGCAGATCAACGCCAAGGTCTCGCAGTCCAGCAGCATCACCCACGCCGCGGTGGACCGCGCCAATGGCAGCCAAGCGAACGTGCAGTCGCTGAACCTCGCGGCGCAGAAGATCGGCGAGGCGGTCAGCCTGATCCACCGGATCGCCGGGCAGACCAACATCCTGGCGCTGAACGCCACCATCGAGGCGGCCTCGGCCGGCGAGGCCGGCAAGGGCTTCGCGGTGGTGGCGACCGAGGTCAAGCAGCTTGCCATGCAGACGGCAAAGGCGGCGGACGAGATCCGCCACCTGATAGCCTCGGTGCAGACGGCGACGGGCGACGCCACGGCGGCGATGACCGACATCGGCGCCATCATCGGCCGCATCGACGAGGTGGCGGCCGACATCGCCGCGGCGGTCGTCCAGCAGCACACCGCAACGCTGGAGATCGCCCGCAGCACCCAGATGGCGGTGGCGAGTACGGTGGAGGTGTCCGCCAACATCGCCAAGGTCAGCACCGTGGCGAACGACGCGGGGAGTGCCGCGGAGAACGTGCTGTCGGCATCACACGGGGTGACCGAGCAGTCCGGCCTATTGCGCAACGAGGTGGAACGCTTCCTGCGCACGGTGCGGGGCTAAGTTTTTTCAACCCTCTCCCGTCCCGGGAGAGGGTGGCCGCTGAAAGCGGCCGGGTGAGGGTAAAGGCAAGGATCCTTGGATTTACCCTCACCCTCCCGCTCGTGCCGAGCGGGCCCCTCCCTCTCCCGGGGCGGGAGAGGGGTTTACTGCTGCCCCTTCAAGAACTCGCCCAGTTCACGGTCCGTGTGCATCACGTGGCCCTGGATCCAGACGCGCAGCAGGCCGACCACGTCGGACAGCAGGTTGGGGTCCGCCTCCACCCGCGCCACCAAGGCGGAAACCGTCGCCAACAGCGCCTGATGCTCGCGCCCGTGCTCGTGGCGGCCGGGGTAGTGGCTGGCGGCCATCACCGCCTGCTCGGTGGTGAAGTGGTAGCCGGTGTAGTCCAGCAACGCCTGGAGCACCGCCCCCGGCGTCAGATCCTCGGGGTGCTCCCGCAAGGCACGGAGCGCCTGATTGTAGAGTTCGAAGAGCTGCTGGTGCTGCTCGTCGATCTCATGGTGGCCGATGGCGTAGGCGGCGCTCCATTCGAGTTGCGGAATGCGCGATTCCATGGTCGTTCCCTTTCCCGATGCGGCAAAACGGGAAACGGGGCGCGGAGCGTGCCGCACCCTTCACTCCCCTGCCGATTGGCGTCCGATTCAGGTCTTGTACGTTATGCCGCGGCCGTGCCTCGGGTGCGCCGGCGCGCCGGGCGGCTGCCCTCCAGCGCCTTCAGCGTCGCCTCGCGGGCGCGCAGACCGCGCAGCGTGGCGACCAGCAGCCCGAGCATCACCAGGATCGCCGCCGCGTAGGCCGGCCAGACATAGGCGGCGTAGCCGCCCATCGCGAAGAACTCAGCCATGATCTTACCCCCGGTTTTACCCCCGAGCCTCGCTGAAGCGGAGCGTCTGCACCTTGCGGGCGATGATCTCGCCCCGCACGCGCAGCAGCACGACGGTAACGAAGTAGGACGTGAAGGCCACCGCCATGACCAGCAGCGGCCACAGCATGGAGCCGGCGATGGCCGGGCCGCCCATCTTGATGACGCTGGCCGGCTGGTGCAGCGTGTTCCACCAGTCGACCGAGAACTTGATGATCGGCACGTTGACGATGCCGACCAGCAGCAGCACGTTGCCGGCCTTCACCCCGCGCTCCGGGTCATCGAAGGCGTTCACCAGCGCCATGTAGCCGATGTACAGGAAGAACAGGATCAGCACGCTGGTCAGCCGCGCGTCCCACACCCACCAGGTGCCCCACATCGGCGCGCCCCACAGGCTCCCGGTGAACAGGCACACGAAGGTGAAGCCGGCGCCGATGGGGGCGGCGGCCTTGGCGAACAGGTCGGCCAGCGGGTGCTTCCACACCAAGCCCACCGCGGCGGCGACGGCCATGTTGGTGTAGACGAACAGGCTCATCCAGGCGGCCGGCACGTGGATGTACATGATGCGCACCGTCTCGCCCTGCTGGTAGTCGGGCGGCGAGCCGAACAGGCTGAGGTACAAGCCCAGCACCAGCAGGATGACGGTCAGCCCGGCGCTCCACGGCAGCAGCACGGCGGCGATGCGCAGAAAACGGGCGGGGTTGGCGAAACGATGCATGGCAACGGGTCTCCCTGAAACCGACTCAGGCCGCGGTGAAACGGATCATCGGCCCGGCGGCCGGAACGATGTGGGCGGCGAGCGCGCCGGACGCCTCGAAGCAGGCGCGCGCCCGCTCGGCCGGCAGCACGCACAGCGCCGTGGACAGCGCATCGGCCGTGGTGGCGTCGCGCGCGACGACGGTGACGCGGCGCGCCTGCCGGCTGCTGTGCCCGGTGGCGGGGTCGAAGATGTGGTGGATGCGGCCGGACGGCTCGAAGGGCGTGCCCTGCCCGCTCGACGTGGCGACCGCACGGTCGGCGAGGTCGAGGTCGAGCGCCTCGCCCGGCCCTTCGACAGCGACGCGCCAGGGGACGCCATCGGCGCGCGCGCCCAGCGCGCGCAGCTCGCCCATGTCCACCAGCACGTGGCGGAAACCCTGGTCGCGCAGCAATGCGGCGATGCGGTCGGTGATGAAGCCCTGGGCGATGCCGTTCAGCGTCACCGCCATTCCCGGTTTCGAGAAAGAAATTCCCCGCGCGGAGAACACCACCCCGTCCATTCCCACGGATGCGCGCGCCGCGGCGACCGCGGTTTCGTCCGGTCCGGCGGGATTGGCGCCGGGGATGGCGAAATGGTCGGCGTGCAGCGTCCACAGCGGCTGCACGGTGGGATCGAAGGCCCCCGACGACAGCGCGTGGAAGCGCCGCGCCTGCTCCAGCACCTCGACCAGCTCGGCCGGCGGGGTGTCCAGGCGGCCGTCGCGGTTGAGGCGCGACAACGCGGATTGCGGTTGGAACAGGCTGAAGATCCGCTCCAGCCGCGCCAGCTCGACCAGACAGAGGCCAACGGCGCGCGCCGCCGCCTCGCGGCCGGCGCCCTGGAGCGTCAGGCTGGCCGTGGTGCCCAGCGCCGCGCCGGACCAGCGCACCGCCTCCTCCGCACGCGCGGCCGGTGCCAGGCCGGTCAGGCTGGCGGCGGCGGCGATGGTCAGGAAGCGGCGGCGGGTGAGGCTCATGGTCTTTGTCTCTGGGGCCGGGTCTCGGTCGATATCCCGTGCATGCGATGCACATGGCGCGCCACCCCCGGCGCAGGGCTGGCATGGGCGTTGCTACCCCACGGCAGCCCGCCTTCCCACCGTTTTCCCGCAGAGACCCCCGATGTCATCGGCCGAGCCTGAGATCGCCCCGCGCCGCACCGGCCGCGCCCTCATGCTGGCCGCGCTGCTGCTGGGTGCGCCTATGCTGGTGCCGCCCGGCGCGCGGGCGCAGGAGGCGTGGCATTTCCTGGCGCCGCACGGCTATGTGGTGACCGGGCATTTCCCGCTGGAGCAAAAGGTGCACGGCATCGACGGGGCGCTGGAGTTGCAGCTGGACGACCGCATCCCCGGCCGGGTGCGGCGCGACTATGCGCAGATGTACTGGTTCGGCACCACCGGCAACCCGGCCATCGAGCAATCGGTGATGGGCCAATGGCTGATCCCGGCGCAGCTCCGGCTGGTGGACCGGCAGGGCGACACGCTGGCCGAGTTCCCGCTCACCTCCCCCTTCGCCGACGTGCAGCCGGTGGCGCTGTCCTCGGCCTGGCCGGAGGAGTTCCTGGTGCTGGTGCAGCAGGGCGGCTTCGGCGCGTTCAACGGCACGCAGGGGTTGGCGCTGGCCGTCGCCGATGGCCGCATCCAGCCGCTGCGCGCCACCGACACGCTGACCGAGGAGGTGCGCCCCATCGAATTGCAGCGTACCATCCGCACCGACTGGCAGATCCTGCCCGGCCCGTCCGGCGCCGAGATTCTTCAGCTGTCCTGCACGCCCGAGGACATCAGCGAGGACGGCTTCCGCGAAATCTTCGCCCTGTACAAACACGGGCGGGATGGCTGGACCTACGAAACGCGTCTTGACCGCGGCTACTGCGCGTGGCACGGCGAGTTCCCACCCCGAGAGCTTTTCCCCTGAGGATGGCCATGCTGGACGAGATCCTCATCAACCCCGCCGTACAGAGCGGCCTGCTGCCCCTGGCGCTCAGCGTCGCGCTGTGCCTGCTGGCGCGCCTCGGCGGCGCCCGCTGGGCGACCGGCGCGGCGGTCGGCGTGGCGTACCTTGTCTCGCACGTCCTGACGCTCGGCCTGCCGCCGCTGCCGCCGGTGTCGGCGCAACAAAAACTGCTGTACGTGGCGGTGGGCTTCCTGGCGCTGGGCATCGCGCTGGACGCCACGGCGGCGCGGCGGGCGGTCCGGCTGGCCGCCGTGGCGGCGGCACCGGTGGCGGCGCTGGTCTGGCTGACGCTGCCGCTGCTGCTGCGCGGCTGGTCCGCCGAGGTCTGGCTCGGGCTGGCCGGCGCGGTGCTCGGCACCATCGTCGTCATGCTGCGCCTGGAGCGCCGGCTGGAGGATGGCGGGGTGGGAAACGGGTTGACCGTCCCGGTCACCATCGTCGCCGCCGCGGTGGGCACCGGCGTGGTGGCGCTGCTCGGCGGTTCGGCGTCGATCCTGCAACTGGCTCTGGCGGTCGCCACGGCGACCGGCGGCTTCCTGCTGAT
This sequence comes from Azospirillum terrae, assembly GCF_053470425.1. Lineage (NCBI taxonomy): Bacteria > Pseudomonadati > Pseudomonadota > Alphaproteobacteria > Rhodospirillales > Azospirillaceae > Azospirillum > Azospirillum terrae. The sequence goes on from NZ_JBPXMR010000009.1 coordinate 41,955, forward strand.
CAACTGGCCGCATCAGCGCCAAGCGGTCGGGGCGGCGCTGCTGCTCGGCCTGGGCGGGCTGGTGCCGGTGCTGGCCGGACAGCTCGTGCTCTACACCAAGACGCCGCCGCTGGCGGTGGCGCTGCTGCTGCCCATCGTCTTCGCCGATTCCCTGGCCGAGCGCATGCCCGTGCGCGCGGCGCTGCGCCCGGTGCTGCTGGGGGCGCTCTGTCTGGTGCCGTTTGCGCTGGCGGTCGCCGCCGCGTGGTTCGGCGCCGAGACGCAGGGCGCCTACACCGGCTGACCGCCCCTCCCTCCCCCGTTCATCCGTCCATCACGGAAGGCCACACCATGAAAGCCCCCGCCATCCTCGCCGCCGGCCTGCTCGCCGCCACCCTGGCGGCCCCCGGCGCGTCCGCGCAGGAGCACGTCCACCAGGAGCGCGCGCCCTACCAGGACCCCTGGATCAAGGGCACGCCCGCCGACCCCAGCGAGGAGTGGACCATCGCCTACGGTGGCCGGCTCTACGACCAGTGGGCGGAGATCCTCGACCAGAACCTGCCGGCGCGCACGCACCTGTCCTACCCCCGGACCGGTGCTGCCAAGGGCGCCGACACGTGGCGCTGCGTCGAGTGTCACGGCTGGGACTACAAAGGCGTCGACGGCGCCTACCGCAGCGGCGCGCACACCACCGGCATCAAGGGCATTTCCGGCATGGCCGGCGCCGACCCGGAGGCGGTGGTGGCGATCCTGCGCAACCCGACGCACCGCTACACGCCGGAGATGATGCCCGACGCCGCGGCCCGCCGCCTGGGCCTGTTCATCTCCAAGGGGCAGCTGGACACCGCGCGCTTCATCGAGCCGGGCACCGCGAAGTTCAAGGGCGACCCGGCGCGCGGCAAGGCGATGTTCCAGAACCTCTGCGCCACCTGCCACGGCTACGACGGCAAGGCGCAGAACTTCGGCAGCAGCAGCGCGCCGTCCTATGTCGGCACCATCGCCGTCGAGGACCCCTGGCGCCTGCTGCACAAGATCCGCAACGGCCGCCCCGGCGAGGCGATGCCCGCCAACATCTGGATGGAGCCGGACACGCTCGCCAACCTCGGCGCCTACGCCCAGACGCTCGACGTGAAGTAAGGGCCACCGTCACCCAGGCCGAACCGCAGGGGTTCTCCTTCCTAGGATGCACCACCCCGCCGTGCGCACCAGACCTCTGGGTCATGGCGGGGGACGGCCGTGGCCGTTAATGTCTGGTCAACCAAGACGAGCCGTTCGGTCAAGAATAAGGCTCCGGAGGAAATGTGGAGGGCCAGCGATCCAGCCCCGGTCCATGGGCCGGCGGGTTGCCGTCCGGCCCGGTTCCATCATCGGTGTCCCGATGGAGCCGGGCCGGGGCTGGACCCCTTCACTCCCGACTGAGTTCCATGACGGCGTCCAGGATGCGGTTGTTCGCCTGCTCCACGCTGCGGATCGCGGCCTTGACGTTCCCGGCCTTGGCCTGAGCCTGCGCCGCCTCGGCCATCTTGGCGGCCTCGGCCTGGGCGGAGAGCAGGCGGCTGCGCTGCGGCGCCGGACGCTCGGCGTCCAGCGCGCGGGTGATGAGCTGGCGGTTGCCGTCGAGGCGCGCGGTCTCGAAGCGCAGTTCGTCCTCCGGCGTGCGGAACACGCGGCTGTAGGTCACCGTGTCGTGGGAGCGCAGGCGGACCACCGCGGCTTCCAGCTTGCCGTGCGCCTCCAGCAGCGGCACCAGCGCCTCGCGGTGCTTGCCGTCCTCGGAGAGCTGGCGCGCCTGCGCCACCAGGGCCTCCACCTTCGGCATGTCGACCACGCTGGTGAGCGCCGAGCCCTTCAGCCGCACCGCCTCTCCCAACGCCTCGCGGAAGACGCCGATGCCTTCGGTCAGTTCGCCATAGCGGCGGCGGTTCTCGGCTTGAGCGACGGCGCCGGCCGGCCCGGCGGACAGGTTCTGTGAAGCCAACTGGCGCAGCGCCGCGGACAGCAGTTGGTCGGCCTCGGGGTTCTGGCCGGCCTTAATCGCCTCCTCGGCCTTGCCGCGCAGGCGCAGCGCCTCGTCCAGCGAGGTGCCGCCGACGGCGCGGGCGCGCTCGATCAGCATGTCGACGAAGCGGATCTTCTGCGACAGCATGTCCCCTCCGGCCGCGTCGGCCTGCGCCCCGAACGCCAGCATCGCCAGCGCCACGGCCGTAGCGCTCCCGGCCTTGGCCCGCGCGGTGCGCGCCGGGCGGGTCGAACGATCCATCATACCCTCCATTCCATGTGCCAAACTTTCCCATGGGGCATCGTCCCGCCGCGGCCTTGCGCCATATCGCTGGCGTGGCCGTAAGGAGATCCGTCATGACGCCGCTGAGCCGGCTGTGCGCCGTCCTGATCCTGTTCGTGCTGCCGCCCGCCGCAGCCGGCGCCGCCGATGCCGTGGCTCCGCCAGCCGACATCGACGCGCTGATCCACCGGAGCGTCGATGCCTACGGCGGTGAGGCGGCGCTGAAGGGCGTCACCGGCATGCTCCAGCGCGGCCGGCTGGTGTCGCTGCGCACCGGCGCCGAAGGGCCGGTGGAGCGAGTCTTCCAGCGGCCGGACCGCTTCCGCATCCGCATCGAGGCGCCGGGCCAGCCGGCGGAGGTGCGCGTTCTGGACGGCCCGCGCGCCTGGAAGGACGGTGCCGAGGCGCCCAAGCCGCTGCGCCAGTCCATCATCCTGCAAGCGGTGCGCTTCAACCTGCCGCTGCTGTTGCTGGAGAACCGCGCCCGAGTGCGCGACCTGGGGCCGGTGACCGACCAGCAGGGCCACGCGCTGCGCGCGCTGGCGGTGCCGCTGGACGAGGGCATGATGCTGGTCGCCGACATGGAGCCGGACAGCGGACGCATCCTGCGCTCGCGCGGGATTCTCGCCATGGGCGGGCAGCAGATGGAGTTCGCCACGCTGTACGACGGTTTCCGCACGGTGGACGGCGTGCTGGTCCCCTTCCGCGAGCAGCACTACGCCATGGGCATGAACACCGGCACTACCACCCTTGAAGCGGTGGAGGTGAACCCCGCCCTGCCGGCAACGGCGTTCCGGCCGTGAACGGTCAGGCGGCATCATGCCCGAGACGACAGTTGTGCATGAGGCGGGATTCCGATGGCTAGGCGCTGCGTTCGAACGGCGTCAGCCCAGACAGCAATTCGCAGGCCAGCCGGGGCCGCTGGAAAAACCCATCGCCCGCGTGCGGCGGCGGGCAAGGCGGTTGCCGATCATGGGAACCGCGCCGGAAACGTTCCCGGAAATGGGCAAGCCGCCCGGAAGGGGCGCCGGTTCACCGGGTCAGGGCAAGCCGGCGCAGGCGACCTTCATCCAGTCCTTGCCGGCGGTCCCGCTCAACGGCCCGCAGTTGGCGTCGGTCCATTGGCCGGCCTTCGCCCAGGTCTTCACCCGCAGAACGGAGCCCATGTAGTAGGGCGCCCGGTAGTAGCGGCCACCGTTGGCCAGTGCGATGACCGTTCCGTTGGTCAGGCCGACCTCCTGCCCGACGTCGTTCAGGTTGGCGAGGAACGCCTTGTTCTTCCAGCCGTGCGGCACCGCGATGTGGCACAGCGAGCACTTGTATTTGGACGTATTGCCGCTGTTGACGTTGGCGATGCGGTCGACATGGTGGCCGTGCAGGTTCTGATTGCTGCCGCCGGCGTCCCAGAAGCCGCTCTTGCGCGTGGTCTTGCCGCCGGCGGTGGCGTAGGCGACGGAGTCATGGCAATGCAGGCACAGATCGTTGGAGTTGCTCGGGTTGCCGGTGTTCTCGCTCCACGGCGCCTTCAGGATGAACTTGTTGCTGGAGCCGTGCGGCCCCCAGGGGTTGCCGTTCTCGTTGCTGGCCGAATTGCCGTCCGGCGTCACCGTGCCGGCGGTCGGCACGTTGCTGCCGTGGCAATCCGAGCAGTACATGGTCTGGGTGCCGACCGCCTTGCTGAACGGGCCCAGCCAGTTGACGTTCATGCCGGTGTTGCCGCGGGTTCCGGGGTCACGCCCGGTGGGGGCCATGACCGGGTGCCAGGAGCGGTGATTGTTGTTTACCCCGCCGGTCCCCGTCTGCTCGCCGGTGTCGTTGGTCGGCGCCTGGAACTCCATCGCCTGGTTGGTGTAGAGCAGCGAGCCGGTCCAGGTGGTGGTCTCGCTCGGCGTGAAATACTTCGACGTGGTGCCGGACAAGGTGCCCAGCGTCGGCGGGCTGATGCCGTAGGCGTAGTTGGAGTGGCACTTCAGGCAGATCTGGTACTCTTTGGTCACGTAAGTCTGGTCGACGTCGGTGGCGGTGCTGACCCCCGGATCGCCGCGCTTGACGGTGAAGCCCGTCGGGTTGGTGCCGAAGGCGCTGGTCAGCACCGACGCGTACGTCGGTTCGACCCCCCAGGTGCCGCGCAGCACGCCCGAGATGGTGTTGCTGTGCGCCGTGGCGCCGGTGTCGTCGTGCACGTGCGTGCCGGCCGTGGTGGCGCCGGAGCCGTCGAAGACCTTGTTCTTCAGCACGCGGTGCGGGTTGTGGCAGTCCGGGCACTCGACGTGCCGGTTGGCGAGGGTGGCCTGCGCCTCGACGCCGTCCTTGTTGATGATGTCGTGCTCCTCGGCGCCCGCGATGGTGATGGGCATGTGCGAGCCGGGCGAGGGCTGGGTGAAGTCGGTCTTGACGTCCGGCACCTCGAAATTGGCGGTGCCCTGACTGGTCAGCACCGTCTTGGCGAAGTTGCCGGCCTTGGAATGGCAGGCGTAGCAGACCTCCTCGGTCGCCGAGCTGCCGCCGGTGTGGTGGCCGCTGCCGTCGTCCGGCCCGTCGGTGCCCTCGCGCAGCAGCCGGCGCGAGCCCTGCACGGTGTGCGGGTCGTGGCAGTTCAGGCAGCTCGCCTGCCAGACCTGGGTGCCCACCGGGAACCCGCGGTCGGTCGCGGCGGTGTTGGTGTAGGTCTCGTTGGCCACCGTGGAGTCGGCGTGCGCCGACTGGGCGTAGCCGTCCTTGGTGTGGCAGGCCAGACAGATCAGGTCGTTCGCCGCGTTGAACGTCGTCGTCGGGCCGTTGTTCTTTTGCAGCCGGTTGAGGCGCAGGAACTTCCGGTTGGCATCGGCCGGGTCGTACAGGTGCGGGTCATGGCAGGTCGTGCACTGCATCTGCCCGTTTTCCAGCGGCAGCGTCGGCCGGTAGCCGATGGCCCGGCTGTCGATGAGGCGCGGTGTGCCGCCGGACAGCGTGGGCTTGCGCAATTCGCCGTCCTTGGCGGCCAGCGCGTCGTCGTAGGTGAACGAGATCGGGTGGTCGTTGCTCAGATCGATGCCGAGGCGGCGGGTGAAGCCGGTGGTGGCGCCTTCACCGGTCGGAATGCCGTCGTCGGGGGCGGTGCCGGTCATGGTGACGGTGGGATTGGTTTTGCCGTTCAGCACGCCGATCTTGCTGATGGCGACCGTCCCATCGTGGCAGGACAGGCAGAGCTTGCTCGACCCGCCCGGCTGGTCGAGGCCGACAGCCCCGGACGGCAGCGAGTCCAGCGACTTCGACGCATAGGTGGTGTAAGTCGCGGTGGACAGTTTGCGGTTCCACAGCGGCCCCACCGGGCTTTTCGTGTTGTCCTGGGTGGCGGCGTGCGGCGTGTGGCAGAACACGCAGACCTGATCCACATCGGTGGACTTCACCGTGTTCGCGGCGGGCGCGTTCTTCGACAGATTGTGCTTGGTCTGGCGGATGTTCGACTGCGTCGTCTGCGCCTGGACGTCCGATGGGAGCACCGCTCCGGCGGCGGCAAGCAGCGCCACAGCCAAGGCGAGGACCCCGCGGCGCGCCCGCGCCATCGGCCGGGTGTTCGGGAATTGCATCAGCGCGTTCGATCTGTTCAGCATCGCCGTCCCACCAATACCGCCGCCAGCGCCGGGCGCGGCTTCGACGCCTTCGATTATGCAAAACTTGGTCCGCTAATACACCCCTGCCGTGCGCCGTTTTCCAACACGATGTTCCCGCATTGTGGAAACCATGCTGCGCTGCCGTTCCCGGATCGGAGATCATGCTTTACAGCGGCGCGGCAAACCGGGCACAGGGAAGCGCCCCTCTCCGCCACTGCGTTGGTGCCGTGATGGACCCTGTCCCGTTTCCCTTCCTCGACCCGGTATCCGCCTTCCGCCGCTTCGCCGGACGCCCCCACGCCATGCTGCTGGACAGCGCCGCGGACGCGGGCGGGCGCGGGCGTTTCTCCACCATCGCCATCGACCCGGTGCGGGTGATCGAAGCCGTGGACGGGCGGGTGCGGGTGGACGGCGCCGCGGTGGAGGGCGCGCCCTTCGCCGTGCTGGAACGCGAACTGGCCGCGCGCCGTGGCGGCAGCGGGTGCGCGGTGGGGTTCCTCGGCTATGAGCTGGCGCGCGGGCTGGAGCGGCTGCCGGCGCGTCACGGCAACCCGGATGGCCTGCCCGACATGGTGGTGGGGTTCTACGAGACGGTGGCCGTCTTCGATCACCATGAGCAGCGGGCCTGGACCACCGGCCCGGACGCCGCGGCGCTCGCCGGGCAGCTCGCGGCACCGCCCCTGCCGGCCGAACCGGTTTCGGTAACCGCCGCCTGGACGCCGGACCTGGACCGCGCCGCGTACATGGCGCGGGTCGAGCGGGTGTTGGAGTACATCCGCGCCGGCGACATCTTCCAGGCCAACTTCACCCAGCGCTTCATGGCGCCGCGGCCGGCGGAGGTGAGCGCCTACGCGCTGTACGAGCGGCTGCGCGCGCTCAGCCCGGCGCCCTTCGCGGCGTTCCTGAACTGCGGCCCGGCCTTGCGGATCGCCAGCGCCTCGCCCGAGCGGTTTCTGCGTGTGTCGGCGGATGGGCGGGTGGAGACCCGGCCGATCAAGGGCACCCGCCAGCGCCACCCCGACCCGGCCGCCGACCGCGCCGCGGCGGAGGAACTGCTGGCCAGCCCCAAGGACCGCGCCGAGAACCTGATGATCGTCGATCTCATGCGCAACGATCTGGCGCGGGTGTCCGAGGTGGGCTCGGTGCGCGTGCCGGAACTGGCCGGGCTGGAGAGCTTCGCCTCGGTGCATCATCTGGTGTCGGAGGTGACGGCGCGGCTGTGCCCCGGCCTCGGGCCGGTGGATCTGCTGCGGGCCGCCTTTCCCGGCGGGTCGATCACCGGCGCCCCGAAGGTGCGCGCCATGGAGATCATCGACGAGTTGGAAGAGTCGCGCCGCGGCGCCTATTGCGGCAGCGTGGTGCGCATCGGCTTCGACGGGTCGATGGACAGCAGCATCGTCATCCGCACCCTGTCGATCACGCCCGACGCGGTGATCGCCCAAGCCGGCGGCGGCATCGTCGCCGACTCCGACCCGGCCGCGGAATGGGAGGAGATGCTGGTCAAGATCCGGCCCCAGCTGGCCGTTCTGGGAGGAGCCTGGGCATGACTCATCTGTGGCTGAACGGCGCGTTGCTGCCGGAGACGGAGGCGCGCATCGCGCCGGCCGACCGCGGCCTGCTGCTGGGCGACGGCCTGTTCGAAACGTTGCGCGTGGCGGCGGGCCGGCCGGTGCGTCTGGACCGCCACCTCGCCCGCCTGCGCGCTGGGGCGGCGGTGCTCGGCCTGCCGGTGCCGCTGGACGATGCCGGCATTGCCGCGGCGATGGCGGCGCTGCTGGAACGCCGCGGACTGGCGGACGCCTCCTTGCGCCTGACGCTGACGCGCGGGCCGGGGCCGCGTGGCCTGCTTCCGCCCGTCGAGCCGAGCCCCACCCTGCTCATCACCGCCGCTCCGCTGCCGCCGCCCCTGCCGCCGGCCCGCGTCGTGGTGGTGCGGGACACCAGGCGGAACGAACACTCGCCGTTGGCGCGGATCAAGTCGCTGAGCTATCTCGACGGCGTGCTGGCGCGCCAGGAGGCGGCCCGGCGCGGTGCCGACGACGCGCTGCTGCTGAACACCGCCGGCCGCCTCGCCGAGGCGTCCGCCGCCAACCTGTTCCTGGTGCTGGACGGCGTATTGGTGACGCCGCCGGTGAGCGAAGGCGCCCTGCCCGGCGTGATGCGCGCGGCGGTGCTGGACGCGGTCGCGGTGGTCGAGCGGCCGGTCGCGCCGGACGAGCTGTCCCGCGCTGACGAAGTCTTCCTGACCAGCAGTCTGGGCGTCCGCCCGGTGGTCGCGGTGGACGGCACGCCGGTCGGCGGCGGCCGGCCGGGAGTGCGGACGATGGCGGTCGCGGAGGCCTGTGATCCAGCGGGCGCTACGGGGTAGGTGGACCGGGCTACCCCGCCTTTTCCTCGGCTGAAGACGCGCCCGCGGCTTAGCTTCCAGGCACGGAGTGTCCAGCCCGCGGAGCCCAGCCCATGTTCAAGGACCCCATGAGCGATGACAGCATCGGCCTGCGCCCTGCGGCGCGCTCCGGCTCGCTGGCGTGGCTGGCGCCGGTGTCGCTGATGCTGCTGATCGCGGCGGCGGTGCCGGTGCTGCTGCCCGAGGTGCCGCCGCTGACCGACTACCCCAATCATCTCATGCGGCTGCACGCCATCGCGTATCTGGACCTCGATCCCGACCTGTCACGGTTCTACCGCATCCAATGGGGCATCCTGCCCAACCTGCTGATGGATGTGCTGGTGCCGCCGCTGGGCACGCTGATCGGCATGGACGCGGCGTTCAAGGCCTTCGTCGTCGCCATGTTCGTGGCGCTGGTGTCGGGCAGCTTCGCGCTGTACCGGGCGGTGTGGGGGCGGCTGGAGCTGGGGCCGCTGGCGGCGTTCCTGTTCCTCTACACCGTCGCCACCTACATGGGCCTGTTCAACTACCTGTTCGGCCTGGGGATGGCGCTGTGGGCACTGGCCGCCTGGGTGGCGGTGTCCGGGCGCGGGCCGCTGACGCGCGCCGCCGTGTCGCTGGCAGCCGTGCCGCTGCTGTTCTTCGCCCATCTCTTCGCGCTGGGGATCTACGGCTTGGGCTTGCTGGCTTATGAGTCGTGGCGGCTAACCGCCACAGGCACCTGGACCGAGCCGCAACGGCTGATTCCCGATCTGGCGGCGTTCGGCCTGCCATTGCTGATCGGCCCTGCCCTGCTGCTGCAAAGCCCCGCCGCGGACTTCGCCGGGGCGTTTCTGTGGGTGGGCAGCGCCAAGCTGATGGGGTTCGACTGGCTGTTCGGCGCCTATGCCATGCCGATCGGCGTGGTCACCGGGGCCGCGGTCGCGCTCGGCCTCGCCTGGGGGCTGTGGAGCGGCGCGCTGCGCCTTCATCCCGCCGGCTGGATCGTCATCGGTCTGGGACTCGCAAGCTTTGCGGCGCTGCCGCTGGTGCTGTTCGGGTCGTATTTCGCCGACAGCCGGTTGCCGGTGGGCATCCTGTTCCTCGCCATTGGCTTCGCCCGCTGGGAGTTGCCGAGCGCCGCCGCACGCAGCGCCTTCGTGGCCGTGATCGCAACCTTGGCGCTGCTGCGCTGCGTCGACGCCGGCACCGCCTTCGCGCGGATCGAGCCGGACCTCAAGGACATGCGCCAAGCCCTGACGCTGATCCGGCCGGGCAGCACCGTGCTGGTCGCCATCGCCGATGGGGTGGAGCGCCGCTCGCTGTTCCGTCACACCCAGTACACCGACGACCGCGTGGTGTCGCTGGGCCTGCACCACATGCCGGTGCTGGCGATGGCGCGCGGCAGCTACGTCTCGACCGCCTACGTGCACCCCGGCAAGCAGGTGCTCCAGATCCGGGACGAGTACGCCGACCTGGACAGCTCGATCATCGCCTCTCTGCCGCGGACGACCGACCTGCTGGCCGCGACGCTGGAGCCGTGGACCCAGGCCGACCGCTACTGGGGCCGCTGGACCACGCGCTTCGACACCGTGGTGGTGCTCTACACCGCACCGTTCATGGACAACCCCGTCCCCGGCCACCTCGTGCTGGCGCACGAGGGCCGGATGTTCAGGATCTACCAGGTAAAGCCTTAACGCCGGAACAGGAACTCGCGGCCCACCTTCACGCGCTTCTCGCCGTCGTATTCGATGATATCGGCCGTGGCGTAGGTCTCGGCCCAGCGCTCGGGCAAATAGCTGCCGGTGCCGATCATGTTGACCGGGGCGTTGGCCTCGGCCATCACCCGGCACTTGGCCGGGCTGAAGCCCGACGACGCCACGATCCTCACCGCCGGGAAGCCGGCCTCGTCCAGCTTCTCGCGCACGTAATGGATCGCCGCCGCCGAGACGCCGGTGCCGATCAGGTAGCGCAACTGCGTCTCGTCGCGATAGCCGCGCACGGCGTGCGGCGCGTGGCGCTCCAGCACCGCGTAGGAGCCCGGCGGGTCCAGCCCCTCGACGAAGCGGCCGCCCGGCGTGTCGAGCCTCACGGACAGCTTGCCCGCCGCCGCCAGCTTGGGAAAGCGGCGGCACACCTCCAGCCCGTCGGTGATCTCGCGGCCGAAATAGTCGACCAGCACGGTCAGCGGCAGGTCGGGGAAGGTCTCGTTGAACATCTCCGCAGCGCGCAGCGTCGATCCGGCGTAGCCGATCAGCGCATGCGGCATGGTGCCCATGCCCTTTTCCTGGCCGAAATAATGCGCGGTGGCGTCGGTGGCGTTGGCGATGAAGCCCTTGGCCCCCACCTTGCGCCGCGCCCGCGCCGAACCGACCGAGGCGGCGTAGGCCATGATCTCCGCCATTTCCGTACCGGCGCAGTGGCGCGCGTCCATGGCGAGGAAGGCGACGCCCGGCAGGTCGGCGCACATGGTGAAGGCGTTGTAGGCCGCCACGCAGGCCGGACCCAGCTTCATCAGCAGGATCGTTTCCAGATCGACCAGATGGTAGAAAGAGCCGGTGATGTACATCATCGGCTCACCCGCCCCCACCCACTTGCCCTCGGGGTAGTTGAGCTGGACGTCGACCTCGCTGCCGCGCTCGCGGCACACGCCTTCGAGCCATTCGATGGCGAGGCGCGGCGCGCAGACCACCGGGCGGCGCATGAACACCGCGTAGGTGACGCGCTTGTCGCCGAACTTGCCCGCCGCTTCCTTGGTCCGCCGGAAATAGGTGTCGGTCCAGTCGCTCACCGCCGCAGCGGAGGGATGGGTGGGCACGCCCTTCCGCATCGTCTCGTCCATCGAAATCCCTTCCCTGTCTTGAACAACCGTCGGGGCGCTTCGTGTCGCCCGGCCGTTCCGGCGGATCGCTGGCCCGCACTGTAGGAGGGATTTCGCAAAAGGAAAAGGCGCGCGGGCCGTAGGGACCCGCGCGCCTTGTCTGATGAATGCCCCGGAGATTACTCCGCCGCGGCCGCCGCGGCGCGGCGTTCGGCGTCGCGCTCGACACGGCCGCGCTTCAGCTCCTCGGCCAGCAGGAAGGCCAGTTCCAGCGACTGGCTGGCGTTGAGGCGCGGGTCGCAGGCGGTGTGGTAGCGCTGCGCCAGCTTGTGGTCGGTAATCGCCTGGGCGCCGCCGGTGCACTCGGTCACGTCCTGGCCGGTCAGCTCGAAGTGCACGCCGCCGGCGTGCGTCCCTTCGGCCTGATGGACGGCGAAGAACGCCTTGGCCTCGGTCAGCACGCGCTCGAACGGACGGGTCTTGTAGCCGTTCGACGACTTGACCGTGTTGCCGTGCATGGGATCGCACGACCACACCACCTTGCGGCCCTCGCGCGTCACCTTGCGCAGCAGCGGCGGGAACTTCTCCGCCACCTTGTCGGAGCCCATGCGCACGATCAGCGTCAGACGCCCAGCCTCGTTGGTCGGGTTCAGCACGTCGATCAGGCGGATCAACTCGTCCGGGTCGGTGGTCGGGCCGCACTTCACGCCGATGGGGTTCCGGACGCCGCGCAGGAACTCCACGTGCGCGCCGTCCAACTGGCGGGTGCGGTCGCCGATCCACAGCATGTGCGCGGAGACGTCGTACCAGTCGCCCGACGTGCTGTCGACGCGGGTCAACGCCTGCTCGAACGGCAGCAGCAGCGCCTCGTGGCTGGTGAAGAAGTCGGTCTCGCGGATCTGCGGGGTGGTGTCGGCGGTGATGCCGCAGGCGGCCATGAAGGCCAGCGCCTCGTCCAGGCGCTGCGCCAGATCGTGCATGCGCTCACCGGCCGGCGAACGCTCGACGAAGCCCAGCGTCCACTGGTGCACCTTGTGCAGGTCGGCGTAGCCGCCCTGGGCGAAGGCGCGCAGCAGGTTGAGCGTCGAGGCGGCCTGGGTGTAGGCCTGCATCATGCGCTCGGGATCGGGGATGCGGGCATCGGCGGTGAAGTCGAAGCCGTTGATGATGTCGCCGCGGTAGCTGGGCAGCTCGACGCCGTCCACCGTTTCCATGTCGGCCGAGCGCGGCTTGGCGAACTGGCCGGCCATGCGGCCGACCTTCACCACCGGGATGGCCGCGCCGAAGGTCAGCACGATGGCCATCTGCAACAGCACGCGGAAGGTGTCGCGGATGTTGTTGGGGTGGAACTCGGCGAAGCTCTCGGCGCAGTCGCCGCCCTGGAGCAGGAACGCCTTGCCCTCGACGGCCTGGGCCAGCGACGCCTTCAGACGGCGCGCCTCACCGGCGAAGACCAGCGGCGGGTAGGCACCCAGGCGTTCGAGCACGGCCTCGACCTTGGCCGGGTTGGGATAGACCGGCATCTGCATGGCCGGCTTGCTTTTCCAACTGTCGGGGGTCCAACGCTCCGCCATGACACGCACTCTTTCCGCTAGAACTGCCGCGCATTAGGCCGGGGACCGGCCGTGGGGGTCAACCCTATACGTCCTGGGACGGATTTTTTCCACCCCTTCCCGAATCGGGGACGGCGAAGGCCCGAAAAAGCGCCCTCGCCCCGTCGCCGGGCGGCGGCTATAAACGGGAAACGTCCGACCTCATAAGGGTTCGCTCCCGTGAAAGCGTCGTCCTGGGCACAAGCCGCGTCGGTCTATCTCCACCCGCGCATCCTCGCCATCCTGTTCCTGGGATTCTCCGAGGGGCTGCCGCTGGCGCTGACCGGCTCGACGCTGACGCGGTGGCTCAGCGAGGGCGGCATCAGCAAGGAGGCCATCGGGCTCTTCGCGCTGGTCACCGTCCCCTACGCGCTGAAGTTCGTCTGGGCGCCGATCATCGACCGGCTGCGCCTGCCGCTGGTCACCCGCCTGTTCGGGCGGCGGCGCGGTTGGGCACTGGTGACGCAGGGAGCGCTGGCGCTGGCGTTGCTGGGCTTGGCGGAAACCGACCCGGCGGTCGATCCCTGGTGGACGGCGCTGCTCGCCGTCGTCGTCGCCTTCTGCTCGGCCAGCCAGGACATCGTCATCGACGCCTTCCGGGTGGAGAGCCTGCGCGACGACCAGCAGGGCGCCGGGGCGGCGACCCTGGTGCTGGGATACCGCTTCGGCATGCTGGCGTCCGGTGCCGGGGCGCTCTATCTGGCGGAGGTCGTCGGCTGGCACACCTCCTACACCGTCATGGCCGGACTGATGGTGGTCGGCATGCTGACCATCCTGCTGAACCCGGAACCCGCCGCCCCCACCTCGCGCGAAGCGCAGGCGCGTGAGCGCCACGTCGCCGAGTGGCTGGCGGCGCGCCCGCACATCGCCGGACGGCGGGCCGAGCTGCTGGCGTGGCTGTACGGCGCGGTGGTGGCGCCGTTCGCCCAGTTCATGACGCGGCGCGGCTGGATCCTGATCCTGCTGTTCATCGCCACCTACAAGATGGGTGAAGTGATGGCCGGCCAGATGTCCCAGCCCTTCTACAAGGAGTTGGGCTTTGAGAAGAGCGAGGTGGCCGCCGTCTCCAAGGTGTTCGGCCTGTGGGCGACCATCGTCGGCGGGCTGATCGGCGGCGTCTTCGTCAGCCGGGTCGGCGTGCTGCGGGCGCTGCTGACCGGCGGTGTGGCGCAGATGCTGTCCAACCTCGCCTACGTGCTGCTGGCGTGGTCCGGGCACGACGTGGTGATGCTGGCGGTGACAGTGGCGATCGAGAACGTCTGCGCCGGCATCGCCACCGCGGCCTTCGTCGCCTACCTGTCCAGCCTGTGCAACGTCGCCTACACGGCGACGCAATACGCGCTGCTCACCAGCTTCACCAAGGTGGGCGGCGACCTGTTCGGAGCGAGCAGCGGCTATTTCGCCGCGCACATGGGCTGGATCGGCTTCTTCCTAGTGGCGACGGCGGCGTGTGCGCCGGCACTGATCGTACTGGTGCTGTACCAAACGCGCGCCGGAGGTTCCGATCCGGTGGCGGAGCCGGCGGCGGCCGGCTCCGCGGAGTAAGGCTCAGACCTTCTTGGTCTTGCCGGCACCCGGCCCGGCGCCCAGATCGGCGCCCGTGACCGGGTCGAGGTCGGTGCGCGATTTGGTGCGCGCCGCCACCTTCTCGATGGCTTTCATCTCCTCGGCGGCGAGGCGGACCGTCGGGTTGCCGTCGCCGCCGTTGACCGGCTTCTGGTCGGCGCGCATCTCGACGAATTCCCACTGGTCGCCCTGGTTCCAGGGGCCGCGCATGTCGCCGGTGCCCGTGCTCATGTTGTAGTACTTGTCGGTGTACTCCGGTTTGCCCGGCAGCTTGCCCGGCGGGAAGTTGTTCTCGATGGAGTACAGCGCCTTCTCGAACATCTTCTGGTGCGCGACCTCGCGCGTCATCAGGAAGCCCAGGGCGTCCTTGACGCCGGGGTCGTCGGTGACGTTGATCAGGCGTTCGTAGATGATCTTGGCACGCGATTCGGCGGCGATGTTCGAGCGCAGATCGGCGGTCGGCTCGCCGATGGAGTCGATGTAGCCGGCGTTCCACAGCTGCCCGGCCGAGTTGGTCAGCGCCGGCCCGCCGCCGTAGAGGATCGACAGCGTGTGACTGCCATTGCCCTGGGTGATGTTGGCGTAGAGGTCGGCGGTCGCCTCCGATCCTTCAGCCAGCTTGCCCTTGGTGCCCTTGGTCAGCATCGCGACGATGGAGCCGATCACCTCCAGGTGGCTCAGCTCCTCGGTGGCGATGTCGATGAGCATGTCCTTGCGGCCCGGATCCTCGTCGGCGATGCCTTGCGTAAAATAGCGCATGGCCGCCGCCAGCTCGCCCTGCGGACCGCCGAACTGCTCCAGCATCAGGCTGGCGAGCTTCGGGTTGGGCTCGGAAACGCGCACCGTGTACATCAGGTTCTTGTTGTGCATGAACATGAGGGGGAAGTCCTTCCGCCGTGCGGTGAGGGGGTTCCCCGACAACAGAACCCTGTTTAGAAGCGTTCCAATTATACCATTCGGACAGGGCCGGGAGGGGAATAATCCTCCCGGCCCTGTTGGTTCATAGCTTTTGCGGCTCCTGCACCTTCTCGCGCATCAGCACGAACTCTTCCGCGGTGGAGGGGTGCAGCGCGATGGTGCGGTCGAAGTCGGCCTTGGTGGCGCCCATGTTCAGCGCGATGGCCAGCCCCTGGACGATCTCCGGCGCGTCCATGCCCATCATGTGGCAGCCCAGCACCCGCTGCGTCTCGCCGTCCACCACCAGCTTCATCATCACCCGCTCGTCGCGCCCCGACAGCGTGTGCTTCATCGGCCGGAAGCCGGTGCGGTAGATGTCCACCTTGGCGTGCTTCGCCCGCGCCTCGGCCTCGGTCAGGCCGACCGTGCCCAGCGGCGGCAGCGAGAAGACGCCGGTCGCCACGTTGTCGTAGCCGATGCGCATGGGGTTGTCATTGTACAGCGTCTCGGCCAGCGCGCGGCCCTCGGCGATGGCGATGGGGGTCAGCGCCATGCGGTCGGTGACGTCGCCAACGGCGTAGATGTTGTCCACGCTGGTCCGCGACCACTCGTCCACCTTGACCGCCCCGCCCTCGTCCAGCGCGACGCCGACCTCCTCCAGGCCGAGGCCGGCGGTGTTCGGCTTGCGCCCGGTCGCCGCCATGACGAGACCGGCGGAATGCTCGCGGCCCAGGTGGTCGGTGATGGTGAAGCCGCCCGGCCCCTGCTCCACCTTGACGGGCTTGGTGCGGGCGATGATCTCGATGCCGCGCTTGCGCATCTCCTGCGCCAGCGCCACGCGGATGTCGTCGTCGAAGCCGTTCAGCAGCTCCTCGCCGCGGATCATCAGCGTCACCTCGGCGCCCAGGCCGCGAAAGATGCTGGCGAACTCCACCGCGATGTAGCCGCCGCCGAGGATGATCACCTTGTGCGGCAGGCACTCCAGGTGCAGCGCCTCGTTCGAGGTGGCGGCGTGCTCGATGCCGGGGATGTTGGGAAGCGACGGCCAGCCGCCGGTGGCGATCAGGATGGTCTTGGCGGTGTAGCGCGCGCCGCCGACCTCGACGGTGTGGCGGTCGACCAGCCGGCCGAAGTTCTCGAACAGTTTGACGCCCGAGGACTCCAGCATCTTGATGTAGACGCCGTTGAGCCGGTCGATCTCCTTGTCCTTGTTGGCGATCAGCGTCGGCCAGTCGAAGGCCGGCACGTGGCTGTCCCAACCAAAGCCGCAGGAATCGGTGAAGGCGTCGCGGAACTGGCTGGCGTAGACCAGCAGCTTCTTGGGCACGCAGCCGCGGATGACGCAGGTGCCGCCGACCCGGCTGCCCTCGCAGATCGCCACGCGCGCGCCAAAGCTTGCGGCCCGCCGGCTGGCGGCCACGCCGCCCGATCCGGCACCGATCACGAACAGGTCAAAATCGAAATCCGCCACGGCGGTCTCCTTGCCTTCCTTGCTTGGCAGGGATGGTGGGGGTTTCCGAGGCGGCTGTCGAGTGGGCAACGTGAGGAACAGCGCTGGGGTCAGCGCATGACCAGCTTCTGGAGCAGCACCTGCTGCACGCGCATGGGCCGCAGCTCGCGGTTGGCGGCGGCGCTGACCACGTCCTTGACCCGCTGCGTACCGGACGGCCCGCGCAGCTCGTCGGCCTCCACCTCGACCATGCGGGCGTTCAGCGCGTTGGCGATGTGCAGGACGTGCGCGTCCAACTCCTTCTTTTCCATGGCGCGCGGCAGTTCCAGCACGATGTTGAGGTCCACCTGGCGGACGAACCGGCCGTCGGTCAGCGCGAACTCCAACGGCGGCAAGGGGGCGTAGACCGGCCCCGCCATCTTGCCGGCGTGCGCCGTCTTGACGCCCACCAGCATGAAACCGCCGAACCCGGTAACCGCCAGCCCGGCCATGATCACCGCGAGGATCAGGAGACCACGGGGAAACGAACGCTCGGAAGAAGGCGCTTCCAACCTCAGGTTCGCGGTCCGGGCCATGGTCTCTGTCCCCTTCTCATCCCTCGTCCGCAGCGGATCGCCGGGCGGGGTTGACAGTGACTTTATTGAGACCTGATGGAACCGTCAAATAAAGGTATTTTATACTGTTGGATGCTAAGAATTCTTGCTTTGTAAAGACGTATCACTTCATTTTGTCTTTGCACCGGAACTGGTTCGATTTTCGTAGCTGATTTGAATAAAATGCCGAAGCATCGCAGAGGTCAGCGAATGACCATGCGCTCCAGCAGCACGTCGCGCACTTTGATCGTGCGGATCTCGCGATCGACGACCGAGGTGATGGTGTTCTTCATCAACTGGGCGCCATCGGCGCCGGTGAGGCGTTCCGGTTCGACCTCGCGCATGCGGTCGCTCAGCCGGTCGGCGATGCGCGCGGTGTAGGGGGCGGTGACCTTGGGGTCCACCGTGGGGTCCAGCTCGATGCGGACCCGCAGATCCATGGTGCGACCGCCACCGCCCAGCGCCACCGACATCTCCGGCAGGACCGCGTAATTCTTCTTCGCCCCCATGCGCGCCGTCACGTCGCGCTCGTCGGAGTGCTGCGACGCCCTGACCACGACGACGCTGACGCCGCCCAGGCTCGCCAGCAGGAGCAGAAGGAGCGTGATGATGACCGGGAAGCTGAGGGCGATGGCCTCACCGTTCCCTCGCCGAAAAACGATCCGCACAGCGCCTCGCCCGCCCCGCATGGGGTCCGATATCCCAACATGGTCACTATGGGACGAATCGGGGGGCGGGTCAAACGCCGAGGTTGCGAATGGTCCGCCCCGCGTTCAGGGTCATGCGCGGCCGAGGCCGCCCATGCACAGGTACTTGATCTCCAGATACTCCTCGATCCCGTATTTGGAGCCTTCGCGGCCGATGCCGCTCTCCTTCATGCCACCGAAGGGGGCGACCTCGGTGGAGATGATGCCTTCGTTGATGCCGACGATGCCGTACTCCAGCGCCTCGGCCACCCGCCAGACGCGGCCGATGTCGCGGCTGAAGAAGTACGCGGCCAGCCCGAACTCGGTGTTGTTGGCCATGCGCACCGCCTCATCCTCGGTCTTGAAGCGGAACAGCGGCGCCACCGGGCCGAACGTCTCCTCGCGGGCCACCTTCATGGCCGGCGTCACGTCGGCGAGGATGGTCGGCTCGAAGAAGCTGCCGCCCAACTGATGCCGCTTGCCGCCCAGCACGATCCGCGCCCCCTTGGACAGCGCGTCGTCGATGTGGTCCTCCACCTTCTCCACCGCCGCCATGTCGATGAGCGGCCCCTGCTGCGCCCCCTCGGTGGTCAGGCCGGGGCCGACCTTCAGGGCCTGCACCGCCTCGGCCAGCTTGGCGGCGAAGGCGTCGTAGACGCCGTCCTGCACCAGCAGCCGGTTGGCGCAGACGCAGGTCTGCCCGGTGTTGCGGTACTTCGACGCGATGGCGCCGGCCACCGCCTGATCGAGGTCAGCGTCGTCGAAGACGATGAACGGCGCGTTGCCGCCCAGCTCCAGAGACACCTTCTTCACCGAGCCGGCGCACTGCGCCATCAACTGCTTGCCGATGTCCGTGGAGCCGGTGAAGGACAGTTTGCGGACCGTCGGGTTGGCGGTCATCTCGCCGCCGATCTCGCGGGCCGAGCCGGTGACCACACCCAGAATGCCGGCCGGGATGCCGGCGCGCTCCGCCAGCACGCACATGGCCAGCGCCGAGAGGGGAGTCGCGGTGGCCGGCTTGATCACCATCGGGCAGCCGGCGGCCAGCGCCGGCCCGGCCTTGCGGGTGATCATGGCGGCCGGGAAGTTCCACGGCGTGATGGCGACGGTGACGCCCACCGGCTCCTTGATCACCACCAGCCGGCGGTCCGGCAGATGGTTGGGGATGGTATCGCCGTAGACGCGCTTGCCCTCCTCGGCGAACCACTCGATGAAGGAGGCGGCGTAGACCACCTCGCCGCGCGCCTCGGCCAGCGGCTTGCCCTGCTCCGCCGTCATGATGCGGGCGAGGTCTTCCTTGTTCGCGATCATCAGATCGTGCCAGGCGCGCAGCACCCCGGCGCGTTCCTTGGCGGTCTTCGCCCGCCATGCCGGCCAGGCGCGCTCGGCCGCCTCGATGGCGCGGCGCGTCTCGGCCGCGCCCATCAGCGGCACGGTGGCGAGCGGCGTGTTGTCGGCGGGGTTGCGCACCTCGACGGTGCGGCCGCTGTCGGCGTCCACCCAGCGGCCGTCGATCCAGCATTGAAAGCGCAGCAGCTCCGGGTCCTTGAGCCCGAGGCGGGCGGCGGTGTCGGCAGCGTCGTAGGGCATGGCGTCCCTCCCATGGGTGCGGTTCCTGGGAAGGACATGGGGCCGCCGGCCGGCTTGGAAACCAGGCGGGGGAAACTAGGCCGGCAACACCGGCACGTTGTCGATGAGGCGCGCCTTGCCCATCCAGGCGGCGGCGATGAGGCGCGCCGGGCGCTCGACACGGTCCACCGGCACCAGCGTGTCGGCGTCACGCAGTTCCACATAGTCGATCTTGCCGAAGCCGGCTTCGGCGATGCCGGCGGCGACGGCCTCCAGCGCCAGACCGGCCGGCGCGCCGCCGGCCAGCGCTTCGGCCGCCGCGGTCAGCGCGCGGTAAAGCGCCGGGGCGCGGGCGCGCTCGTCGGCGCTGAGGTAGGCGTTGCGCGACGACAGGGCCAGCCCGTCGGCCTCGCGCACGGTCGGCGCCCCCTCGACCCGCACGGGGATGTCGAGGTCGCGGGTAAAGCGGCGGATCACCTGAAGCTGCTGGTAATCCTTCTCGCCGAACACGGCGACGTCCGGCAGCGCCTGCAGGAACAGCTTGGTCACCACCAGCGCCACGCCGCCGAACATCTGCGGGCGGAAGGTGCCGCACAGCCCTTCGGCTGGGCCGCCCACGGTGACCGTGGTGCAGGCGCCCCCGGCGTACATCTCCGCCACCGATGGCGCGTACAGCAGATGGCAGCCGGCCGCTGCCAGCTTGGCCGCGTCACCAGCCTCGTCGCGCGGGTAGCGGTCGAAGTCCTCGTGCGGGGCGAATTGCGTGGGGTTCACGAAGACGCTGGCGACCACATGGTCGGCAAAGCCGCGGGCACGCTCGACCAAGGCCATGTGGCCGGCGTGCAGCGCTCCCATGGTCGGCACCAGCGCCACGGTTTGGCCCCGGCTGCGCCATGCGGCGACCTGGGCACGCAGGTCGGCCACCGTGCGCACGATGGGAAGGGTGTCCATGGCGGCCTCCTGTCGATCCGGAAAAACGGGTGCGCTCCAATAGTCCGCCGCACCCCCTGTTGTCCAGCTCAAGGCAGGACCGGCCAGTCCGCGAGACGGGAACGCCTGCCCCGCCCGCGCGGACGAAACGGGGATCAGCCCCGAACGGTCATGATCACCATGCCGGCGATGTAGCTCAGCGCCGCGACGGTGGCCACCAGCACGAGGATGTGCGGCGCGAACACCACGGCGGCGCCGATGAGGCCGAGCGCGATCACCAGGGCGACAACGGCGAGCAGGGAGGTGCTGAGGTTTTCCATCCGACGAATCCAGGCATGGGGAAAGATGGGCGCCCTTGTAAAGCAAGCGCGCCAAATTGTCGCGCATCTTTTTGCCGCGATGCAGCAAAATGGCGCAAAGGTTTCAGGGCCCGCCGGGGATGAAAAAAGGGCCGGAAGATCGCTCTTCCGGCCCTTTTCGAATTGGGATGGTGGGCGCAGTAGGGATTGAACCTACGACCCCACCCGTGTGAAGGGTGTGCTCTCCCGCTGAGCTATGCGCCCATCCCGCCGAGCGTGCCTTGGCACCCCCGGAAACCGCATCCCGCCTTGGAGCGAAGCGCCCCGCCGCGGTGGACGCCTATCTAAAGGGCCGCCCCGAGGATGTCAAACCGATTTTCGCGAGCTCCGCCATCGCCCTGCCCCGAAAAGAAAACGGGCCGCCCGATGGGCGGCCCGAGGTGCAGGGAGGAAACAAACGGAACCAAGATGGAGGTCAGTCATTCCGTACTCCCGTTATGCCTCCATCATGGTTAACAACAGGTTAATTTATCGCCTGTACCGGCGGTATACCCCTTGCGGATCATGGGTGCGCCACCACAAGCCCGATACACTCCGTCACGCAGCAGCCACAGTTGCAGGTTCATTAAGCCAAAAGCGGCGGATTCGCTTAATGGATCATTAACCACGTCTTCAGGGAAATTTAACCTTCCGCCCCCATCCGCTGCGTGACGCACCGTATCGCCCTGCCCTACTCCGTGTGCCACGGGCCACCCGGTTGGACAAAGCCCTCCACTTGATCGCGCAGCTTCTGCACCTGCGGCGGCGTCAACGTCAGGCCGAAATGCCCGCGCAACGCCTCGGCCAGCGCGCCGCGTGTCGGCCGCGCTCCGCTGGCGGACAGCAGACGGTAGATCGTGAAGCCGGCGACGTAGCGCTGAACCAGATCCGGCCGGCCGCGCAACTGACGAGTCTGCGGCGTGTCGGTGTCGCGGAGATGCGCGGCCAAACGGCGCGCCGCCTCGCGCGGGGTGATCTCCGGCAGCGCTGCCGCCGGTTCCGGTGGGGCGGCAGGCGCACCGGCGCGCCGGCGCCGCTGGCGGTCGCGCTCGCCGGTGCGCAGGTGATCGGCATAGGCCGCGTCGGCGTGGCGGCGGGCGGTGCGCTGCGCGTTGCTGCGGGCGTTGCGCTCGGTGCGCAGCCAGCGCTCGCGCTGGTCCTCGGAGGGCTCCGGCGCCCTGCCGAGCAGGAACGCGATCTCCTCCGGCGACAGCCGGGCGAGGTCGGTCAGATCCGGCGATTCCTCGTCGAACGGAGGGGGATCGGCCGGGCCGGTGTTGGGCGGGTCGGCGCGGTGCTGCTTGGCCATGCCAGCGTCAACACCGCGGACGGGGGTCAGGTTGCCAGACGCTCCAGCGCCGCCGGCAGTTCGGCGAAGCGGTCGATGACCAGATCGGCCCCCAGCCCGTGCACGTCGCCGCGCGGGTAGCCGAAACTGACCAGCACCACTGGAATGCCGGCGGCGCGTGCCGACAGCACGTCGTTGATGCCGTCGCCGACCATGGCGGCACGGTCGGAGCCCAGCGCCTCCATGACGAAGCTGACCGGGCGGCCATTCGGCTTGCGCTCCGGCAGCGTATCGCCGCCGGCCACTGCGCCGAACAGCGGCGCCAGCCCGACCAGTTCCAGCACCTTGCGGGTGATGCGTTCGGGCTTGTTGGTGCACAGGCCCAGCTTGACGCCGGCCCCGGCCAGCGCGTGCAGCGTCTCCGCCACGCCGGGATAGAGGCAGGACGGGTCGGCGGAGCGCTCGAAATAGATGTCGCCGTAGCGCTTCAGCGCCTCCGGCAGCGCCGCCTCGTCAACGCCGCCGGTGGCCTGGAAGGCGAAGCGCAGCAGGCTGGCCGCGCCGTCGCCGACCATGCCGCGCACCTGCTCCACGCTCAGCCGGTCGCGCCCGTAGATGGCGAGCGTGTCGTTCAACGCCTCGGTGATCTCGGGGGCGCTGTCGATCAACGTGCCGTCGAAATCGAAGACCAGCGCGGGAAACGGGGGCGTGGAAGAAACGGACATCGGCTGACGTTCCTTTGAACGGAAAGAAGAGGATTCGATAACACCGCACGGCCGGCAAGCTCAAGGCCGCGTCCATCGCCTTGTGGGCATCACTGGTCGTTGATGGACGCCCACCGATGCTCTAGACAGTCAGGCTCCCGGACGGGTCCGCGCCTATTGCAGCTTGACACAAAAGTTGACTTGGGCGCCGCGCGCCGTTTGTGGCAGTGAAGGAACGCGCGCACGCGCCAAGACCAACAGGGAAAAGCATGAGCCGACGTCCGCTCGCCTGTGTGATCCTCGCCGCCGGCAAGGGCACGCGCATGAAGTCCGACCTGCCGAAGGTGCTGCACCGCGTCGCCGGGCGCTCGATGATCGGCCACGTCCTGGCGGCGGTCGGCGCGCTCGATCCCGACCGCGTCGTCGTCGTCGTCGGGCCGGGCATGGAGGATGTCGCGGCGGCCGTCGCCCCCGCCCCCACCGCCGTGCAGGAGAGCCAACTCGGCACCGCCGACGCGGTGCGCGCGGCGTTCGGCCTGCTGGAGGGCTTTTCCGGCGACGTGCTGGTGCTGTACGGCGACACGCCGCTGGTCACCCCGGCCACGCTGCGCGCCATGGTGGACGCGCGCGCCCAGGCCAGCGACCCGGCGGTGGTGGTTCTGGGCATGCGCCCCGACGACCCCGGCGCCTATGGGCGCCTGATCCTCGACGCCGCGGGCGGGCTGGAGAAGATCGTCGAATACCTGGACGCCAGCGCCGAGGAACGCGCGGTCACCCTGTGCAACGCCGGCCTGATGGCCTTCGACGGCGCCCGCATGGCCGATCTGATCGGCCGCATCGGCAACGACAACAAGAAGGGCGAGTTCTACCTGACCGACGTGGTGCAGATCGCCCGCGCCGAGGGCCTCGCCTGCGCCGTGGTCGAGGGCAGCGCGCAGGAGGTCATCGGCGTCAACTCCCGCGTCGAACTGGCCGAGGTCGAGGCCATCATGCAGCGCCGCCTGCGCCGGACCGCCATGGAGAACGGCGCCACGCTGGCCGACCCGGACACCGTCTACTTCAGCTTCGACACGCACCTCGGGCGCGACGTGGTGGTGGGCCAGAACGTGGTGTTCGCCCCCGGCGTCCGCGTCGGCGACGGCGTCGAGATCAAGCCGTTCTGCCATCTGGAGCAGGTGACGGTGGACCAGGGCGCCATCCTCGGCCCCTACGCCCGCCTGCGCCCCGGCGCGGTGATCGGCGCCGACGCGCACATCGGCAACTTCGTCGAGATCAAGAACGCCACGGTCGAGCCCGGCGCCAAGGTCAACCACCTGACCTACATCGGCGACGCGCGGGTGGGTGCGAAGGCCAACATCGGCGCCGGCACCATCACCTGCAACTACGACGGCTTCGGCAAGTACCACACGGACATCGGCGAGGGCGCCTTCATCGGGTCGAACTCGTCGCTGGTCGCCCCGGTCAGCATCGGGGCGGGCGCCATCGTCGGCGCCGGCAGCGTCGTCACCCAGGACGTGGCGGCGGAGTCTTTGGCGGTGGCGCGCGGGCGTCAGCAGACCTACCCCGGCTGGGCCGCCGACTTCCGCGACCGGAAGCGTCGCGAGAAGGCGAAAAAGAGCTAAGGTAAAGCGTTTTTTCTGTCAGGAGACGGGTTTCATGTGCGGCATCATCGGCATCCTCGGCACCCACGAAGCGGCCCCGCGTCTGGTCGAAGGCCTGCGGCGGCTGGAATACCGCGGCTATGACAGCGCCGGCGTCGCCACCCTGGTCAACGGCCACATCCAGCGCCGCCGCGCCGAGGGCAAGCTCGTCAACCTCGACATGAAGCTGCGCGACGACCCGCTGTCCGGCATCGTCGGCATCGGCCACACGCGCTGGGCCACCCACGGCGGCCCGACCGAGAACAACGCCCACCCGCACGCCACCAAGCGCGTCGCCGTCGTCCACAACGGCATCATCGAGAACTACGCCGAGCTGAAGGCCGAGTTGCAGGGCCACGGCCACGTGTTCGAGAGCGCCACCGACACCGAGATCATCGTCCATCTGGTGACACACTACCTGGACCAGGGCATGACGCCGGTGGACGCGTCCTCGGCGGCGCTGAAGCGATTCGAGGGGGCGTTCTCGCTGGCGCTGATCTTCGCGGGCGAGCACGAGCTGATGATCGGCGCCCGCCGCGGCACGCCGCTGGCCGTCGGCTACGGCGAGGGCGAGATGTACCTGGCCTCCGACGCCTTCGCGCTGGCGCCGCTGACCAACCGGCTGACCTATCTGGAGGACGGCGACTGGGTGGTGCTGAGCCGCTCCGGCGCCGTCATTCGCGACGCCACCGACGCGGTGGTCGAGCGCCCCGTCAAGACCTCGTCGGTGTCCGGCGCGCTGATCGGCAAGGACGGCTACCGCCATTACATGCTCAAGGAGATCTATGAGCAGCCGCAGGTCATCGGCGACACGCTGAACGCCTACATCAACCCCGAGACTCACTACATCAGCCTGCCCGAGTTCCCGTTCGACATTTCCAAGGCGACGCGGCTGACCATCGTCGCCTGCGGCACGGCCTACTATGCCGGTCTGGTGGCGAAGTACTGGTTCGAGACGCTGGCGCGCATCCCGGTCGAGATCGACATCGCCTCGGAGTTCCGCTACCGCGAGGCGCCGATGCCCGAGGGTGGTGTCGCGCTGTTCATCTCGCAGTCCGGCGAGACCTTGGACACGCTGGAGGCGCTGCGCTACTGCAAGCGCCAGGGCCAGCACATCCTGTCCATCGTCAACGTGCCGGAGAGCACCATCGCCCGCGAGAGCCACGCGGTGCTGATGACCATGGCCGGCCCGGAGATCGGCGTCGCCTCCACCAAGGCCTTCACCACGCAGCTCACCACGCTGGCCTGTCTGGCCGCGGTGGTCGGCCGTGCGCGCGGCACCATCGCGCCGGAACGCATGAGGGAGATCGCCAAGGCGCTGCGCGAGGTCCCCGCCCGCGCCGCCGAGGTGCTGGCCCACAACGAGCGCCTGAACGAGCTGGCGCAGGAGGTCTCCGAGGCGCGCGACGTGCTGTACCTCGGCCGCGGCGCCATGTTCCCGCTGGCGATGGAAGGCGCGCTGAAGCTGAAGGAAATCAGCTACATCCACGCCGAAGGCTACGCCGCGGGCGAACTGAAGCACGGCCCGATCGCGCTGATCGACGAGGCGGTTCCGGTGATCGTGCTGGTGCCCTCGGACGGGTTGTTCGACAAGGTGGTGTCGAACGTGCAGGAGGTCTGCGCGCGGTCCGGCAAGGTGCTGCTGATCGCCGACAAGCGCGGCATCGACCGCCTGGGCGACCGCGTGCGCTGGTCGGTCGAACTACCGGCCTGCGACCCGCTGGTGGCACCGATCCTCTACGCCATTCCGGTGCAGTTGCTGGCCTACCACACCGCCGTGCTGAAGGGCACGGACGTCGACCAGCCGCGCAACTTGGCGAAGAGCGTTACGGTGGAGTAAGGATGGAGAGGGTCAGGGGCACGCTGTCTGCGGACGCCAATGTTTCATCCTGGACCCGAATGTGTCATCGTGACGCATAAAGTTTCATCCTGAACCAGCTTGTGCTCTGCCGGGAGCGACGTACCCTCGAAAGAGGTAGCCGCCCCCGGAGGCACCATGGCTCGCAAGCGCTACGCGTTCGACGAGGACAAGATCGCCCGCTTCCAGAAGGAAGGGCGCGGCGAAGGCTCCGGTGCATCCTACAAACCATGGCTCACCATCCAGGACGTCCCGTCGACAGGACGCTCTCACCGGCTGCGGGGATGGAAGACGGGACGCATCCATCATCTCCTGTCGGACATCGAGTGCGGCCTGTTCTACCTGTTCGACTGGTCGGAGGCCGTGCGTGACATTCGGGAGCAGTTCCCGATCGACCGGCAGACTACCCAGCGGATCGCCACTCAGCTTGGGATCAAACACCCGGCGGACACCGCGACCAAGACACCGTTGGTGATGACGACCGACATCGTGGTCGATGTCGTCCGTGACGGGCGGTTCGTCACGCTGGCGCGCGCCGTCAAGCCCGCCGATCAACTGGACACGCCGCGGATCATCGAGAAACTGGAGATCGAGCGCCGCTACTGGTCAGAACGGGGCGTGGATTGGGGCATCGTCACGGAGCGGGACATTCCAACGACCGTCGTCCGCAACATCGCCTGGGTTCACAGCTTCATCTCGCTGGACGACCTCAGCCAACCCTACCCCGGCTATCTCGCCGAAAAGGCGGCACTGGTCCAGCAGGAGATCGGTGGTTGGATTACAGACCAACCGTTGCGACACTTTTGCGGTGCCATGGACGCCCACTTGGCCATGCCTGCCGGAACGTGCCTGATGTTGGTCCGGCACCTGCTGGCCACAAAGGTGATTACCTGCGACATGTCGGATCCCTTGGACGACACCGCGTCGGTGCGGCGCTTCCGGGCAGTTTCGGCTGGAGTGGGGAGGGCCGCCGGATGACATCGCTCCTGGTCAACCAGTTGCTCACCTTCACCGCCGACCAGCGAACCGAACGTGTTCTGTGGATCGCCCCCATGGGCCGCGGCCTGTTCGCCATCGAGATCAAATCCGCGACCGCTTTGCCGACCTTCCATGAGATGAGCGACGTTCAGGCGCTCATCGACGAGAATGCGCTTCTGATCCGCGAGGACGATCCCTGGCTCGCTCCCGTGTCGGAGGTGGGCATTCCGGCCGACCACAAGGCGAAACGCGATGCCGCCTGGGCGCTGATCGAGCCATTGGTGAAAGACCAGCCCGCCATTTTCGTCACACAGTCGCGCGGCCGCGCGATTCGCCGCGTCATGGCGGCCAACAGGGTGACCAATCAAACCCTGTATCGCCTTCTCCGGCGGTACTGGCAGCGCGGGATGACACCGAACGCCCTGCTTCCCGACTACGCGAAGTGCGGAGCACCTGGAAAAGACAGAGCGATCACCGAACAAACAAAGCTCAATCTGGTCTCCAACGGATACGGCAACATCGTTATCGACGCCAATGTGCGAAGCCTCTTCCGGGCGGTCATCACCCGCCGTTTTGTCACCAACAAGGAACTCGACCTCAGCGGCGCTTACGAAGACCTCATCCGGCTTCATTACTCGGATTCGGCGATCAACGAGGAAACCGGCCGGAAGATGCTTGTTCCGCGAAGCCGCGTTCCCAGCCCCCGTCAGTTCCGCTACTGGTACGACAAGGACAACGACGAGGTGGACCCGATCGGCGAGAGAGCCGAGGTGGCAGGTTAAGCGAGAGTCTCGCAGGGTCGTGGCGCCGGGCCGACGTACGACATCGACAAGAGCGCGGGCTTCGCCTACGTGGCCTTGCGCCAACGCCACACTCCCGCACATCCCATATTCTGGGTATTGCGCCACGTCCCCGGCGATTTAATCTGGCCGGCACCTGACCGGAATCAGTCCCGGTCCGGAGAAGGGACGCCGAACGTGACGACCGACAAGCGGGCGGAAGCCAGAGCCGCCGATCACCGCATCCGCGTGATGCTGGTGGAAGATGACGCCCCGATCCGCGAACGCATGGCCGCCATTCTCGGGAACGCGGAGCCTCTCGAACTGGTCGCCGTGGCAGGCAATTGCGCGGACGCACGGACCCTGCGCGCCGCCCAGCTTCCGGCCGTGCTCGTCACCGACATCAAGCTGCCCGACGGCAGCGGCCTCGACCTCATCCGCGAAACCCGCCGGCTGTTCCCGGCCATGGAAATCATGGTCGTCTCCGTGCTGGGAGACGAGCGCAGCGTGCTGGCCGCAATCGAGGCCGGCGCCGCCGGCTATATCCTCAAGGATTCGGCGTCCGTCGATCTCGTGGGCGCCGTTCTCGATCTCGTGGCCGGGCGTTCGCCGATTTCGACCTCCATCGCCCGGACGATCATCCGGCGGGTCCAGGCGGCTCCCGCCGCCCAGGACGAAACCCCGCTGCCGGCCCTGACCGAGCGGGAGATCGACATCCTCTGGGGCATTGCCAAGGGCTTCACCTACGGCGACATCGCCGAGCGGTTGGGCATCTCGCGCAACACCGTCATGACCCACATCAAGAACATCTATCGGAAGCTGGAGGTGAATTCCCGCGGCGAGGCCGTCTTCACCGCCATCCATCGCCGGATCATCAGCATGGGGCCGTAACCGGTGGGCGATCGTTCGTTCATGACGGAGCCCCCTCCCGTCCTCCCTCCCCGCCCCCTGCGACGATGGCTGGTCGTCGTCCTTCTCACCCTGGGCATCCCGCTGGCGGTCACCCTGATCGCCCTGCGCATTCATGCGTGGCCACCCGAGGTCGAGGCGCTGTTCATCCGGGAGGCCGCGGTTGCGGTCGCCGGGCCGGACGGGACGGACTGGCAGGCGGTGTCGCTGCCCTATCGCTGCCCGACCACCTGGAACCCGGATGCCGAGCCGGACGGCTGCACCCGGACGTTCCGCGTGGGCCTGCGCCACGAACCGGCCGGCGACGGGCTGTGGTCGCTCTATATCCCGGGGTTCCAGGGAAGCGTCGAGGTGTCGCTGAACGGCACGTTCCTGGAGTCGAGCGTCTGGCAGCAATCGGCCTCCGAGGTGTCCGCCGTCATTCCGATGCTGGTCGTCCTGCCATCGGCGCTGCTGCGCCCCGGCGGCAACGAGGTTGAGATCACCCTCACCAAAAAGGGGATCATCAGCGGCTTTCTGGACAAGATCGCGATCGGTCCCGACGCGCGGCTGCGCCCCGACCACGACCGGCGCGTCTTCCTGTTCTCGACGCTGCCGCGGATGATCGACGGCTGGCAGATCGCCATGGGGCTGGCGATGTTCATCATGTGGCTGTCGCGGCCGGGGGAGCAGATCTTCCTCGTGTTCAGCATCCTGCTCCTGTCGCATGCGACGCAATCCCTGCCGGGCATCGTCGGCGACGCCCTGGACGAGCGGATTCTCCGGCTGTCCAGCCAGGCCCGCTTCCTGTCGGGAAGCCTCGTCCTGCCGCTGGCGTACCTGTTCGTCGGCCGCCGGCCGCCGGCCCCCGTCTGGGTCTTCCTGCTGCCGCCGGCAGCGGTTGCGCTCAGCCATTTCGCGCTGCCCATGCAGGCGCACGCCTGGGTGGTCGGCAAGATCGCCTCCCCGGTCGTGCTGGCGATCATGGTGTGGGCGACCGTGGTCGTCGCCCGGGAGGCGGTCGTCAACCGGAACAGCGCAGCGGCGCTCCTGACCGGAACCTTCCTGGTCACCGTCGCGCTGGCGTTCCACGACTGGCTCATCCTGCGGGGCGCCCTGGGGGAACGCAGCGTGATGCTGGGCCGGTTCGGGGCGCCCATTTTCATGGCGGCGATCGGCGGCGTGCTGATCTGGCGCTTCGGGCAGGCGATGAGCCGGCTGGACCGGCTCAGCGCCCGCCTTCAGGACGAGGTGGCGGCGGCCGAGGACGCCCTGCGCCACAGCTTCACCCGCGAGAAGGCGCAGGAACGCAAGGCCGTCCTGGAGCAGGAGCGCGTCCGCCTGATGAGCGATCTGCACGACGGCATCGCCGGACAGCTCGTGTCGATCCTGGCGCTGTGCGAGCTGCGGGGGACGGGGTCGGACGAGGTGGCCGAGGCGGTTCGCAGCGCGCTCGCCGACCTGCGGCTGGTCGTTGCCTCGCTGGAGGAGGCCGGCGACGACCTGGGCGTCATGCTGGCCCTGTTCCGCGAACGGATCGAGCCGCAACTGGCGGCTCACGGCCTGGCCCTCGAATGGCGGACGGCGGAGCTGCCGGAGGTGGCCGGCCTGCACCCCGGTGCGACGCTGGCGATTTTCCGCATCCTCCAGGAGGCCACCATCAACGCCGCCCGCCATAGCGGCTCCCCGATCCTGAAGGTGGAGGCGGGGCCGTCGCCGCTGCCGGATCACGGGGCGCGCCTGTCGGTGAGCGACCGGGGCCGCGGCGGCGTCGCGGAACGCCAGGGCGGCCGCGGGCTGGGCAACCTGCGCCGCCGCGCCGAGGCGCTGGGGGCCGAGCTGACGATCGCGTCCGGCCCCGACGGCACGACGGTGACGCTGGATCTGCTCCGGCACCTGCCCTGACGGGGGCGGCGGCTCCCGGACTCCATGCATCACATATTCATGGGATGGGCAGCCGGACCGGCCACGCTTAGGCTTCGAACCGCCCCCGATCGCGGGCTCTGTCGCGGAATCGCCGAAGCGACGGAGATGCTCGGCACCCAACCGAAAGCACGTGAAGAATGAGCCTTCTCAGCCGTGTGTTCGGCCGCCGCGAGTCTCCCGTTCCGCCCCCCCGCAAGACCGGGGGGCATCCGGTCGCGATCATGGCGCTGGAGCCGCGCATGATGTTCGATGGCGCCGCTGCCGCCACCATCGCCTCGGCCGCTTACGACGCCTCGACCAACGTCCTGACGGTGACCGGAACCGATCTGGCTGCCGGCGGGGCGGTCGACGCCACCAAGCTGACGATGACCGGACAGGGCGGCAACAGCTACACGCTGACCGGAACCGGAGCCGTCAGCGCCTCCAGCGCCACCCAGTTCAGCGTGACCCTCAACGACACCGACGCGATCAACGTCGAAGGGCTGCTGAACAAGAACGGGAGCAGCGCGGCAGGCGGGACGGCCTACACCATCGCCGCCGCCGCGGGGTGGCACGACTCCGCCGCCGCCGACACCACCGGCAACGCGGTCACCGTCTCCAACACCCAGAAGCCGACCATCAGCTCGACGACCTACGACGCCTCCACCGGCGTGCTGACGGTGACCGGCACCAACATGGTCAAGCAGCCGGGCGCGGACAACGACATCAATATCGGCAAGTTCTCCGTCCTGGGCGAAGACGGGAGCTATTGGCTGGCGCTGAGCGGCACGGCCGAGATCACCAGTTCCACCGGCTTTTCCGCCACCCTCGACAGCACCACGAAGTCCAACCTCGGGTACGTTCTGAACGCCAACGGCACCCACTCCTCGGCTGACAGCGGCGGCGCGACGTACGAACTCAAGGCGGCGGACGATTGGAACGGGCCGATCACCGGCGGCGACATCAGCATCTCGGGCGGCGTTCCAATCACCGTGACGGGCGTGCCGTCCGCCCCCTCAGTCGGCCACTTCGGGGACAACGTGGCCTGGGCGGGCGTCGGGAACACCGTGCGGCTCGATACCGGGTTCGACGCCACCATCAGCCATTGGGCAAACAACGCGAAGAACGGCGGCCAGGGGGATTGGTCCGACACGTCGATCCTCTTCACCCGCTCGAACGTCCCGACCGATGTAACGGCCGACGTGTTCGGCTTCGACACCGCGACCATCAACGGCAGCGACGCCCTGTTCACCGTCGGCGGCAGCACCCTGCAGGCCGGCGGCCTGACCTTCGCGACCGTTACCGGCTCCAGCGGCCGGATGACGATCAGCTTCGACGGCACCGGAACCGGCGGCACCGCCGTGCCGACCACCGCGCTCGTCGAGGACGTGCTGCGGCGCATCACCTTTCGCAACGACACGCCCACCGGCGACATGGAGATCGTCTATCAACTCGCGGGGGAAGGGAAAACGAGCAACTCTCTGCTCTCCGTCACGTCGGACCGCATCTATGTGGACACCGCGGCGGAAGACCTTGGCAGCGACCTCAACGGGGTGTCGTTGAACGAAGCCGTGTACATCGCCGGCACGTCCTCGAAGACGCTGGTTCTGACGAGCGCCCTGGCCGGCCAGACCACCACGCTGTCGTACGACATCACCATCGCAGGGGCGCTGACCATCGACGCCGACGCGGCGAGCGGCTACACGCTCACCGCGAAACAGGTGACGTTCGGAAGCGGCGGGTCGCTGACGGTGACCAACGGCGCCAGCGACACCATCACGATCAACAGCAGGCTGAACGGGGGCGCCACGGCGGGCCTGACCAAGGCGGGGGCGGGCACGCTGACGCTGGGTTACACCAGCTCCGGCGGCAACGAGGCGATCTGGTCCGGGGCCATGACCGTCAACGCCGGCACGCTGGCGGTGGCCAGCGACGACGCGCTGAGCAGCGGAACGCTGTCGCTCAACGGCGGGACGCTGTCGCTCACCGCGGCGACGACGATCGACAACGCCGTCGCCGTGGACAGCGACGGCGGCACGGTTGCCAACAGCGCCGCCGTGACGCTGTCCGGCATCCTCTCCGGCACCGGCGCGCTGACCAAATCGGGAACCGGCACCCTCACGCTGTCGAGAGCCAACACCCGCTCCGGCGGGACGACGGTGTCGGAGGGCACGCTGACGCTGTCGGGGGGCAGCGCGCTCAGCGACAGCGGCAGCGTCGCGGTGGCTTCCGGCGCCACCTTGGCCCTGTCGACGGACGAGACCATCGGCTCGCTGTCGGGCGCCGGCGCGGTGACGCTGGGGGTGAGGGCCCTGACCGTCGTGCAATCGGCCGACGGCACCCTGTCGGGGGTGATCTCCGGCACCGGCGCCCTGACCAAGTCGGGCAGCGGCACGCTGACCCTGTCGGGCAGCAACACCTACACCGGCCTGACCGGCGTGTCGGCCGGCACGCTGTCGATCGGGGCCAGTTCCAACATCGGCACGGGCGCCATCGTGCTGAACGGCGGCACGCTGGACATCACCGGCGCCACCACGCTCAGCCAATCCATCTTGCTCGGCGCCAGCCACGGCACCGTCAGCAACTCGGCTGCCGTGACGCTGTCGGGGGTGATCTCCGGCACCGGCTACAACCTGACCAAGACGGGAACCGGCACGCTGACCCTGTCGGGCACCAACACCTACACCGGCACCACCACGATCAATGCCGGCTCGGTGTCCATTTCCGCCGGCAACAAGATCGGCTCGGGCGCCATCACGCTGAACGGCGGCACGCTGGACATCACCGGGGGCATCATATTCAACCGGAGCATCGTGCTGGGCGCCAGCCACGGCACCATCAGCAATTCGCAATCGGTGACGCTGTCGGGGGTGATCTCCGGCACCGGCAACCTGACCAAGACGGGCGCCGGCCAGCTGGCCCTGACGGGTACCAACACCTACACCGGCACCACCACGATCAGTTCCGGCTGGGTGTCCATTTCCGCCGCCAACAAGATCGGCACGGGCGCCATTACGGTGAACGGCGGCTCCACCCTGGACATCACCGGCGCCACCACGCTCAACCGGAACATCGTGCTGGGCGGCGGCACCGGCACCATCAGAATTACGGCGGCCGTAACGCTGTCGGGGGTGATCTCCGGCACCGGCAACCTGACCAAGACGGGAGGCAGCACGCTGACCCTGTCGGGCAGCAACACCTACACCGGCACCACCACCGTGTCGGCCGGCACGCTGTCGATCGGGGGCAGTTCCAACATCGGCACGGCCGCCATCACGCTGGACGGCGGCACGCTGGCCATCACCGACGCCACCTCGCTCAGCCGGAACATCGTGCTGGCCGGCGGCAACGGCACCGTCAACGCTTCGGCGGCCGCAACGCTGTCGGGGGTGATCTCCGGCGCCGGCAACCTGACCAAGTCGGGCGCCAGCACGCTGACCCTGTCGGGCACCAACACCTACACCGGCACCACCACGGTGTCGGCCGGCACGCTGTCGATCGGGACCAGTTCCAACATCGGCACGGGCGCCATCACGCTGAACGGCGGCACGCTGGACATCACCGGCGCCACCTCGCTCAGCCAGAACATCGTGCTGGGCGCCAACCACGGCACCATCAGCAACTCGGCCGCCGTGACCCTGTCGGGGATAATCTCCGGCACCAACAACAACCTGACCAAGTCGGGTGCCGGCACGCTGACGCTGTCGGGCACCTACACCTACACCGGCTTCACCTCGGTGTCCGCCGGCACGCTGGCGGTCACCAGTGCGCTGACCGGCACCAACGGGGTCTCGGTGGCGTCGGGGGCGACGCTGGGGGGAACCGGCAGCATCTTCACCCCCGGCTCGTCCAGCGTGCTGACGGTCTATGCCGGCGCCACCCTGGCGCCGGGCGTGGCGGGGACCAACAACGGCATCGGCAAGCTGACGGTAAACGGCAGCCTGCAGCTGAGCGGCGGGCTGGACATCGACATCGGCGGCGGCGGCGGGGTGGGCGGCACCGACTTCGATCAGGTGGCGGTCAAGGGCACCGTCACTTTGAACGGCGGCTCCCTCACCATCAGCCGGGTCGGCGGCTACACGGCGACCAACGGCGCCACCTACCAAGTGATCGACAACGACAGCACCGACGCGGTCACCGGCACGCCCGGCATCTTCGGCACCACCGCCGAAGGCACCGACCTGATCAGCAACGGCTACACCTGCACGGTCCGTTACGCCAGCGGCACCGGCAACGACGTGGTTCTCACGGCGGTGGCCAGTTCGGCGGTGACGGGCGTCTCAGCCTCGACCGCCGACGGCTCGTACAAGACGGGCGACACCATCTCGATCACCGTGACCTTCGACCAGGCGGTGACGGTGACGGGCACGCCGCTGCTGTCGCTCGGCCACGACGGCCGGACGGCGAGCTACGCCAGCGGATCGGGCGGGACGACGCTGACCTTCACCTACACGGTGCAGGCGGGCGATACCGCGGCCGATCTGGATTATCTCTCGACCGCGGCGCTCGCGTTGAACGGCGGCACCATCCTCGACAGCTCGGCCGGTCGGGCCGCCGTCCTGACGCTGGCGGCGCCGGGCGCCACCAACTCGCTGGGCGCCAACACGAACATCGTCATCGACACGACGGCGCCGGGTGCGCCCGGCTCGCCGGCCCTGGCGACGTCCAGCGTCACCGGCACGCCGACCCCGACCGTCACCGGCACCGCCGAGGCCAGCGCGATGGTGACGCTGTACGACACCGACGGCACGACGGTGCTGGGCACCGCCACCGCCGATGGCGGCGGCACGTGGTCGATCACCTCCTCCACCCTGGCGGCGGGCGCCCACACCCTGACCGCCAAGGCGACCGACAGCGCGGGCAACGTCTCCGCCGCCTCGTCGGGCCTGTCGATCACCGTCGCCGACACCAGTGCGCCGACGACGGTGACGGTGACGGTGACAGGCGTGACCTCCAGCACCACCGACGGCACCTACAAGGTCGGCGACAGCATCACGATCAGCGTCAGCTTCTCCGAGGCGGTGGCGGTGACCGGGTCGCCGACGCTGGCGCTGAACACCGGACGCACCGCGACCTATGCCGGCGGTGCGGGAACCAGCGCCCTGACCTTCACCTACACGGTGCAGAATGGCGACACCACGGCGGATCTCGACTATTCCTCGACCGCGGCGCTGTCGGGGACGATCGCCAACACGGCGGGCACCGCAGCGTCGCTGACGCTGGCGGCGCCGGGCGCCGCCACCTCGCTGGGCGCCAACAAGAACCTCGTCATCGACACCCTGGCGCCGACGATCGTGAACGTCACCGGGCCGGCCGACGGGACGTACGGGGCCGGCTGGACGCTGAGCGTCTTCGTGCAGGTGAGCGAGGCGGTCACGATCACCAACGGAACGCCGTCGATCCAGCTCGACATCGGCGGCACGGCGCGCCAGGCGGTCTACACCGCGACGGGAAGCACCCCCACGATTCTGCGCTTCGACTATGTCGTGCAGGCGGGGGATGCCGATCCCGACGGCATCGTGATCGGCGCAATGTCGCTCAACGGCGCGACCGTCACCGACGCGGCCAGCCAGCCGCTGGCGGCGACGCTGAGCGGCGTGCCGGGCACGCAGGGCGTTCTGATCGACGCGGTGGCCCCGACGATTGCTGTCACGGCCACCACCTCCACCACGACCGCCACCACGACTGCCACCACGGCCGCCACCACGGCCGACGTCGGCAACGGGCCGTCGACCAACAGCCCCTCGTCCCGTTCGACGAGCGTCACCACCGGGTTCTCCTCCGTTCCCAACCTCGGGTCGTTCTCGGCGCCGTCCTTGCCGAGCGGCGGCCCGACCGGGTCCTCCTCGGGCACCGACGCCGGACGGCTGGTGACACTGAGCAGCCTCGGCGACGGATCGTCGAGCAGCGACGAGGGGCGTTCGATCACGCTGAACAGCCTCGGCGGGCAAAACTCCGGAGGCGGCATCTCCAGCTTCAACGGCCTGTCGGACGGCACCGGACGCTCCGGCTCCAGCGGCGGCAGCGCGCTGGGCGGCGGACTCGGTGGTGGATTGGACGGCAGCGGATTCGGGACGGGTCGTGGAACCGGTACGGCGACCGGCAACCGCCTCGGCACCCCGGCCGGCACCACCCAAGGCCAGGAGACCGACAGGGGGACCGGCACCGGCCAAGGCGCCCAGTCCGGCAATCGGGGCACCGCGCCGGACGGTGAAAACCAGGACCAGCCGAGCCAACCCCCGCAAGGGCAAGACCAGAGCGGCGCCGACGCCGCGGATGGCACCGTCCCACGGAAAGCCGGGCAAGACGAACGGGCCGATACGACGCCGGTCGGCCGCGTGGCCGGCCGGGTGGCGCCGGGCTTCGCCCATCAGGTCGCCCGCGCCCATGGCGGCCCGGCCGGGGCTTCCGCCCTGCTCGCCGCCCTCGCCAACCACGTCCTGCGGGGAAGCCGGGCCGCGTGATGGCGGCCCCGCGCGCCATGGCGCTTCCATCCCGCCGGTCCTTCGTCCGCCTTGCCTCCTTCACGCCAAATGGATCAAGCCTCCCCATGACGACTCCGACCGCCCGTCTTCGCCGCCCCTTGCTGTCTTCGACGGTTCCGGTCGTTGCGCTCTGCGCGTCTCTTCTGGCCACCGGCTGCACGGTGGCGCCGACCCCGCTGTCCGCCGCCGACAACTTGGCCCGCGTGCGCACGGATCTGAGCGTCGTGTTCGCGCCGCAAGAGCCGGTGATCAAGGCGGTCTCGATGCACGAGGCGATGGCGCGGGCCATCAAATACAACCTCGACGAACGCGTGAAGATCATGGAGACGGCGATCGCCAGCCAGCAGCTCGACCTGTCGCACTACGACATGCTGCCCCGCGTGGTGGCCGCCGCCGGCTATGCCGGGCGCAACAACGAAGCCGGCTCGGAAAGCCTCAATCTGGCCACCGGGCGACGGACCGGTGAAAGCACCACGGCGATGGACCGCAATCGGCGCATCGGCGATCTCGGCTTCACTTGGAACGTGCTGGATTTCGGCGTCAGCTATCTGCGGGCGCGGCAGAACGCCAACCTGGTGCTGATCAGCGACGAGCGCCGCCGCCGCGTGGTGCAGGGCATCCTGCAGGACGTGCGCACCGCCTATTGGCGCGCCGTTGCCGCCGAACGCCTGCTGGAGCGCATCGCCCCGCTGGAGCGCCGCGTCGACGGCGCGCGCCGCGACGCCCGCACCCTGGAGGCGCTGCGCGTCCAGGCACCGTTGCAGGCCCTGGGCTATACCCGCACGCTGGTCGAGACGCTGCGCCAGTTGCAGTCGCTGCGGCGCGAGCTGGTGGCGTCGAAGGCGCAGCTGGGAGCCCTGATGGGCCTGCCGCCGGGCGAGCCCTTCGCGGTGGAGTTGCCGCCGCTCGCCACGATGACGGCGCCGCCCAAGCTCGACATCCCGGTCGAGGCGTTGGAGACCCACGCGCTGCTGAACCGCCCGGAACTGCTGGAGGAAAGCTACAACCAGCGTATCTCCGCCGACGAGACGTGGCGCTCGATGCTGAAGCTGCTGCCGGGCATCGACGTGAACGCCGCCCTGCGCTACGACAGCAACAGCTTCCTGCTGAACCAGCGCTGGGCCGATTACGGCGCGCGGATCAGCTGGAACCTGATCAACCTGATCGCGGCCCCCGACACCCTGTCCCACGCCAACGCGCAGGAGGAACTGGTCGCTTTCCGCCGGCAGGCGCTGAGCATGGCGGTGCTGAGCCAGGTGCGCGTGGCGATGCTGCAATTTCGCGAGCTGCACCAGGAGTTCGGCTTGACCGCCGAACAGGCCGACCTGGACAGCCGCATCCGCACCCAATACGTCAACGTCGGCGACGCCGGCCAGATCGGTGAGCTGGGGGTGATCCAGGCCGAGGTCACGACTCTGCTGTCCGATCTGCGGCGCGATCTGGTCTTCGCCGACCTGCACAACGCCTATGCCCGCGTGATGGTGTCGGCCGGCGTCGATCCGCTGCCCGAGACGATGCCTGCCAATGATCTGGCAACCCTCACCCAAGCGGTCCGCTCCGGTCTGGCATCGTGGCAGGAGCGTGCCAACAGCGCATTGCGCGTGAGCGATCTGGCCAGACCGACGCCGGCCCCAGACTCCCCGATGCCGAAGGCCGAGGTGGCGGCGATCCCCGCCGCTGCACCGGCTCCGGCCGCGGCGGGTGGCGTTGCTGCGGCGGTCATCCAGGCCGATCTCGGGGCGTACGCCAGCCAGAGGTTGGCGCAAGACACCTGGGGCGATCTGGCCCGGCGTCTGGGCACAACGGCGGCCGGCACGGAGGCCCGGTATGTGACCAGCCGGCGCAGCACCGACGGCAAGACGATCGTGCAGTTGCGCGTGGGTGGTTTTGCCGATCACGCCGCAGCGGAACGCTTTTGCCGGGCAGCGAAGGGCAAGCGGCAGGAATGCACCGTCCGCTCGACCGCTCTCGTGGTGGCCTCGTGACACGCCGCGCCACGCTGGCCGCCGCCCTGCTGCTGGGGGTTGGAACGCCGGCCTTCGCCCAGGATCCGGGCCAAGGGCAGGTCCGCGCCTTGATCGAAGCGCGGCGGCACGCCGTGCTGTCCGCCGAGATCCCCGGCCGCATCGCCCGTTTGGCCGTGGAGGCCGGCGAACGCTTCAAAGCCGGCGACGTGCTGGTCGCCGTCGACTGCTCCAGCTATCAGGCGGAACTGGACGCCGCGCGCGCCCAGCTCAACGCCGCGGAGGTCACGGCACGGGTCAATCGCCGGCTCGCCAGCCTGCGCTCGATCGGCGAGGCGGAGGTCCAACTGGCCGACGCCAAGGCCCAGGTCGCTCGTGCCGACGTCCGCAAATCCGAGCTCCAGACCCGCCGCTGCGAGATCAAGGCGCCCTTCGACGGGCGGATCGTCGAACGGCGCATCCAGGAACATGAATCGGTCCCCGCCGGCGCACCGCTGCTGGAGATCCTGTCCGACCGCGACCTGAAGGTGGAGCTGATCGTGCCGTCCGCGTGGCTGGTCTGGATGAAGCCGGGGCAGCGGTTCGAGCTGCGGGTGGACGAGACCGGCGCCACCCTGCCCGGCGAGGTCGTGCAGCCCGGCGCCAAAGTCGATCCGGCCAGCCAGTCGGTGAAGGTCACCGCCTGGCTGCTCTGCGAGAGCGGCCCCGGCAACGGCCTGATCGCCGGGATGAGCGGCACGGCGGTCTTCCCGCCGCAAGCCCTGGCGGTTCTGCCCGCCACGCCCGCCGCCAAGCCATGAGCGGTTCGACGGCCGGCGCGCCACCCCAGGCGGCAAACCCGCTCACCAGCCTGCTAATGTTGCTGGAATTGCAGCGGCAGGCGTGGAGGTTCGCGGCGGTGCCCGAGCTGCGCTATCACATCGTCAACCAGACCCGCCGGCTGATCGCCTACCGGCAGGCGGCGTTCCTCACCCTGCCAGACGGCCGCCCGGCTCTGGAGGCGGTGTCGAACATTGCGGTTCTCGACCCCAACGCCCCCTTCGCCCGCTGGCTGGAGGACGCCGTCCGCGCCGTGGCCTCTGGGCCGGACGCCCGGACCATCCACGCCGTCGATCCCACCGCCCAGGCCCCGGCCCTGCGCGCCGCCTGGGCCGAATGGGGTCCGGCGCAGGTTCTATGGTGTCCGTTGTCCGGACCGGACGGGGTTCCGCGCGCCGGGCTGTGGCTGAGCCGCGATGAGCCCTGGACCGAAGGCGACATCCATCTGCTCCAGCCTCTGACCGAGGGCTACGGCCACGCCTGGTGGGCGCTCGCCGGAAAACGCACGCGGCCGCGCGGTCTGCGGCGGTCGATGCTGCGGCTGCTGGCACTCGGGCTGATCGGCGGTGTGCTGGCGCTGCCGGTGCCGATGTCCACCCTGGCCCCGGCCGAAATCCGCGCCAGCGACCCGGTGATCGTCGCCGCCCCGCTGGACGGCGTGATCGAACGCTTCCGCGTCCAGCCCAACGAGACTGTTACCACCGGGCAGCCCTTGTTCCACTTCGACACCACGGTTCTGCGAAGCCGCCACGAGGTCGCGGCCAAGGGACTGACCCAGGCCGAGGCCGAGCTGCTGAGCGCCTCCCAAGCGGCCTTTGCCGATCCCCAGACCAAGGCCCGTGTCGCCCAGCTGCGCGCCCAGGTCGAGCTGCGCCGCGCCGAGCTGAGCCTCGCCCGCGACCTGCTGGATCGGGCGACGGTACGGGCCGAACGGGCCGGCATCGCCGTCTTCACCGACGTCAACGACTGGCTGGGCAAACCGGTGGCGGTGGGCGAACGGGTGCTGACCCTGGCCGACCCGCAAGCGCCGGAGATCGACATCCAGGTCCCGGTCGGTGACGCTCTGGTGCTGGAGGAAGGCTCGACGGTCGAGCTGTTCCTCAACGTCGATCCGCTGCGCCCGCTCCGCGCCCGGTTGATTCACGCCAGCTACGAAGCGGGGCTGTCGGCGTCGGGCGTCCTGTCCTACCGGGTGAAGGCGGCGCTGGAGCCGGCCCAGGATTCGGGACAGCCGCCGCCCCGCATCGGGCTGCGCGGCACCGCGAAAATCCTGGGCGAGCGGGTGCCGCTGGCCCTCTACCTGTTCCGCCGCCCGCTGGCCCTGCTGCGCCAGACGATCGGCGTCTGACGGCTTTTTTCCGCACGAAAGGGCGCCCCTTGTCCGTTGCGTTCGCTCCGCCCGCCGGTTTCCAGGCGGTTTCCCCGCCGGCGGATCTGGCGCCGCTTCCGGCCCTGCGCGACGATCTGGCGCTGCTGCCGGCACCCGCCGGGTTGGACGGGGCGCCGGGTTGGACCATCCACGATCCGGTGCGCAACCGCTATTTCCGCATCGGCCCGGAGGCCTTCGCGCTGATCGCCCAATGGCATCTGACCAAGCCGCGCGCCATCGCGGCGGCGGTCGCGGCGGAAAGCCTGTTCGAACCCAGCGTCGATGATGTGATGGGCTTCTACCGGTTCCTGGCGGTCAACAATCTGACCGAGACCACCGACACCGCCCATCTGGCCCGTCAGGCCGCCGCGCGCAAGACCGGCTGGTTTTGGTGGCTGATCCACAACTACCTGTTCTTTCGCATCCCGCTGGTCCGCCCCGACCGCTTCCTGGCGACGACGGCGAGCTGGGTGGCGCCCTTCTACAGCCGGGCGTGGCTGGTTTTCGTCCTGCTGGCCGGGGCCGCCGGGGCGCTGCTGGTGGCGCGGCAGTGGGACGCCTTCCGGCACACCTTCCAGCATTTCTTCAGCCCGGAGGGGCTGGCGCTCTACGGCGTCACCCTGGCGGGGACCAAGATCCTGCACGAGCTGGGGCACGCCTACACCGCCAAACGCTACGGCTGCCGGGTGCCGACCATGGGGGTGGCCTTCCTGGTGATGTGGCCGGTGCTCTACACCGACACCACCGACGCCTGGCGGCTGGTGTCGCGGCGCCAGCGGCTGGCGGTCGCGGCCGCCGGCATGCTGACCGAGTTGACGCTGGCCGTCTTCGCCACGCTGGCCTGGAGTTTTCTGCCCGACGGCCCGCTGCGCAGCGCCGCCTTCTTCCTGGCGACGGTCAGCTGGCTGACGACGCTGGCGGTCAATCTCTCCCCCTTCATGCGCTTCGACGGCTATTACCTGCTGTCCGACGCGCTGGACGTACCGAATTTGCAGGACCGCGCGTTTGCTCTGGCCCGCTGGAGGCTGCGGGAGTGGCTGTTCGGGCTGGGCATGGCACCGCCGGAGCACATGACGCCGCGCCTGCGCCGCACGCTGCTGGTCTATGCCTATGCGACATGGGCGTACCGGCTGGTGGTGTTCCTTGGCATCGCGCTGCTGGTCTACCACGTCGCTATCAAGGTTCTGGGGATTGTGTTGTTCGCCATCGAGATCGGCTGGTTCGTCGCCCGCCCCGTCCTGACCGAGGCCAAGGCGTGGTGGCACTTGCGCGAGGGGTTCCGGCTGAACGGCCGCGTTCTGCTGACGCTGTTAGGGCTATCCGGGGCCATCGGGCTGGCCATGCTGCCGGTGGCCGGCACGGTGTCCGTGCCCGTGGTGTGGCGGTCCACTGGCTTCGCCACCCTCTACGCCTCCTTGCCTGCCAAGCTCGAGGCGATTCTGGTCAAGCCCGGTCAGACGGTGGCCGCGGGCGACCTGCTGTTCCGCCTGTCCGCTCCCGATCTGGAGGGCAAGCTGGGGCAGGTGAACCTGCGCATCAATTGGATGCAGGACCAACTCGCCCGCCTGTCGTCGAGCCGCGAGCAGTTGGACCGGCTGCGGGCCATGGAGGAGGATC
Source organism: Azospirillum terrae (assembly GCF_053470425.1). Taxonomy (NCBI): domain Bacteria; kingdom Pseudomonadati; phylum Pseudomonadota; class Alphaproteobacteria; order Rhodospirillales; family Azospirillaceae; genus Azospirillum; species Azospirillum terrae. The sequence goes on from NZ_JBPXMR010000009.1 coordinate 84,909, forward strand.
TGGCGGCCGCGCTTGCCGAGCGGCAGGGGCTGCTGGAGAGCCGCACCCGGCTGGAGGTCCGCGCGCCGCTGACCGGCACGGTGACCGATTTAGAAGATGCGCTGTTGCCCGGCCGCTGGGTCGGGCCGAAGCTGCCGCTGGGCATCATCGTGTCACCGGGGCCGGGCGAGCTGGTCGGCTATGTCAGCGAGGGCGATTTCGACCGGCTCCGTCCGGGGGCGGCGGCGCGCTTCCACCCCGACGACCCGCTGCGCGGGCGGCAGGACGCGCGGGTGCGCAGCATCGATGCGGTCGCCGTGAGGGTATTGGACGTGCCGGCGCTCGCCTCGCTGCATGGCGGGCCAGTGGCGGTCGAAGGGCAGAACGACCCGGCGGGACCGAGCCGAGCGCTTGGCCGGTCGGCGCTTGGTCCAGTCGAAGCGGTCTACCGCATCGCCTTCGACGTGGATGCGGTTCAGGGGCCGGCGCACATCACCCGAGGCGTTGCCCGCGTCGAGGGCGAGGCGCGCAGCCTCGTCCAGCGCTTCTGGCGGGTTGCCGCCGCCGCGCTGATCCGCGAAACGGGGTTCTGATACCGACGGCGCCTGAAGGCTTCCATTGAGGTTGTTGGGTTCCACCTGTCTGAGGATGGGCAGCAAGGTGATGTGGCACGACCGGCGGTGCAGTGGGGTGTCGGTGAAGTTCATAGGGCTCAGCAACGAGCCGCCACCAAGTTGACGGTGCCTTTCAAAATTGATCCAGAGGTGGAGGGCCTGCGCTATGACGGAGTCCGCCAGAGAGTAGAATGATACTTTGGCGTCAGGCCTGCTCGATGACGATGGCCTTTTGACCATATCAGGATGATACCTTGAGAAAGGTGTCGAACCTGTCAGGACGGGATATCAGCGCGTTAAGCGGATTTTGGGATGCCACATTAGCGTCCACTTACACACGCTTGTCTGCGGACGCCAATGCCTCATCCTGAACAAGCTCGTGCTCTGCCGGGAGCGGCGTGCCCTCGAAAGAGGTAGCCGCCCCCGGTGCACCATGGCTCGCAAGCGCTACGCATTCGACGAGGACAAGATCGCCCGCTTCCAGAAGGAAGGCTCAGCGCTCGGGCGAAAGCAGGAAGAACGCGGGACGTTACGGATTCATGACGCGGTGTATCCAACCGCGAAACGCCTGGAGCGGGGGGTAGGACTCACGTTTGCTTGGCCATGCCAGATAATAGCGCCCCGCGCTTTCCACCGGACCGTCGAAAGCCTCCATTAGATCTCCTCGCGCCAGTTCGGCTTCGATCAGGAACTTCGGCAGGAGCGCCACACCCATGCCGGCCGAGGCCGCCTGAGCGGCGGTGGCGAACTGGTCGATCAGCATGCCGCGCACGCCTTGCGCCGGCACGTTCATGGCCTCGAACCAGCGCTCCCAGGCATCGGGCCGGGACACCAGATGCAGCAGGGGAGCGTCGAGCAGGTCCCTGGGGGCCGAGAACCGATGTTTTGCAAGAAGCTCCGGACTGCAGGCGGGCACCACCATCTCACCCATGAGGAAGTCGAGTTCCGCACCGGTCCAGTCCGGCGCACCGAAGTGGATGGCGGCATCCAGTTGGTCGAATTGGAAGTCGAAAGGCGCCAGCCGGGTGGTCAGATTGACCGTGATCCCGGGGTGGTCCGCCACGAAGGCGGGAAGCCGGGGCGCCAGCCAGCGCGTGCCGAACGTCGGCAGGATCGCAAGGTTGAGGGTGCCTCCGCGAGGATTGGCGCGGAAGCTCAGCGTCGCCGTCGAGATGTGCCGCAAGGCTTCGCGGACCTGCTCGGCATAGGTCTCGCCCGCGAAGGTCAGGCGCACCGTTTGCCGCTCGCGCAGGAACAGCTCGGATCCGAGCATCTCCTCGAGCGCCCGGATCTGCCGGCTGACGGCGCTCTGCGTCAGGTTCAATTCGGCTGCCGCCGCCGTGAAGCTCTGGTGGCGGGCGGCCGCCTCGAACGCGGTCAGCAGGGACATGGACGGCAGGAACCGGCGCACGATCGCCATCTCAGGCACCCCCTCCGCTTTCGGCACCGGCAGATCATTCCAATCTGGAATGATGTTACAAGCCATTGTCGGTTGAAGCAACGCGTGTGGCCGGTCACTATGATGCAGCCCGCTCATGACGTGAGTGCGTTTGTACGGGGTGCCGCCGCATGAAGAATGATCCACGGACGCATGGATTGTGGGAGTGCTCCGCTCCGCCTGCTCCGGCCACGGCGCCCCTCGGGGGCGATCTGGCCGTGGACGTCGCCGTCATCGGCGCGGGCTACACCGGGCTGTCGGCGGCGCTTCATCTGGCCGAAGCTGGCGCCTCGGTCGCGGTGCTGGAAGGCGCCGGGATCGGCTACGGCGGCTCCGGCCGCAACGTCGGCCTGGTCAACGCCGGCCTGTGGGTGATGCCGGACGAGCTTCCTGCCGTGCTCGGCGCCACGCATGGGCAGCGCCTCCTCGACCTGCTGGGCAACGCGCCGAGCGTGGTCTTCGATCTGGTCGAGCGGCACGGCATCGACTGCGAGGCGGAGCGGCGCGGAACGCTGCACTGCGCGGTCGGGGCCGGCGGGTTCAAGGAGCTTCAGGAGCGCACGCGCCAATGGCAGGCGCGCGGCGCGCCGGTCCACCTGCTGGGCGCGGACGAGACGGCCCGCAAAGTGGGCACCGCCGCTTACGCCGGTTCCCTGCTCGACCTGCGCGCCGGCACCATCCAGCCGCTCGCCTACGCCCGCGGGCTGGCCGCCGCGGCCATCGCCGCCGGAGCGGTCATCCACACGGACAGCCCGGTCACGGCGGTCGGCGACGAGGGCTCCGCGTGGCGCCTGCACACGCCGGGCGGCACGGTCCGCGCTGCGTGGGTCGTCGTGGCGACCAACGCCTATACGAGCGCGGTCTGGCCGGAGGTGCGGAGCGAACTCGTGCACTTGCCGTACTTCAACCTGGCCACGCCGCCGCTCGGGGAGGAACTGGCCCACTCTATTCTGCCGGAGCGGCAGGGGGCCTGGGACACCCGCGAGGTGCTGAGTTCCTTCCGCTTCGACCGGCTGGGCCGGCTCGTGTTCGGCAGCGTCGGCGCGCTGCGCGGGCCGGGCCGGGCGATCCACCGGGATTGGGGCCGGCGCGCCCTGGCGAAGCTGTTCCCGCAGCTCCGCGGCATCGGGTTCGAGACGGAATGGTACGGCCAGATCGGGATGACCGTGGACAATTTGCCGCGCTTCCACCGTCTGGGCCGGCAGGTCGTCTCCTTCAGCGGTTACAACGGCCGCGGCATCGCGCCGGGAACGGTGTTCGGCCGGTGTCTGGCGCAATTGGTGGCCGGTTCCCTTTCGGAAGACGAACTGCCGCTGCCGGTGAGCGATCCGGTGCCCGCACGGCACCGCGTCGCGCAGGAAGTCTACTACGAGGTCGGCGCGCAACTGGCCCATCTGGCCGGCGCGCGCTTCTGACCGGATCATGGCACCTAAGGATGAGCAACGGATCATGGGGAAACAGGCGATGGGCGTGAAAACGGGCGGCCAGCTGGTGGTCGCGGCGTTGGAGGCGCAGGGCGTCGAGCGCGTGTTCTGCGTTCCCGGCGAAAGCTATCTCGCGGTGCTTGATGCGCTGCACGATTCCCCGATCCGCACCGTGGTGTGCCGGCACGAGAGCGGCGCCGCCATGATGGCCGAGGCGGCGGGCAAGCTGACCGGCCGGCCGGGCGTCTGCATGGTGACCCGAGGGCCGGGCGCTACCAACGCCGCGGCCGGCATCCACATCGCCCAGCAGGATTCCTCGCCGCTCGTGGTGCTGGTCGGCCAGATCGAGCGTGGCATGCGCGGCCGCGACGCCTTCCAGGAGGTGGACTACCGCCAGATGTTCGGCGGCATGGCGAAATGGGCGGCCGAGATCGACAGCGCCGACCGCGTGCCCGAGATGATCAGCCGCGCCTTCCACACCGCCATGTCCGGCCGTCCCGGCCCGGTGGTCCTGGCGCTGCCAGAGGACGTGCTGGTGGAGGCCGCCGACGCCGTCCCCGCCGCCCCGGCGCTTGCGGTGGACACCTCCCCCACTCCCGCCCAGATGGCGGAGTTGGTGCACCTGCTGAACAAGGCGGAGCGCCCGCTGGTGCTGGCCGGCGGCTCGCGCTGGACTGCGGGGGCGGTGGAACGCCTGCACCGCTTCGCCGAGCGTCTGGAACTGCCGGTGGGCGTCACCTTCCGCCGGCAGATGCTGTTCGACCACACGCACCGCTGCTACGCCGGCGATGTCGGGCTGGGCATCAACCCGAAGCTGGCGGCCCGCGTGCGCGAGGCCGACCTGCTGCTCCTGCTCGGTGGCCGCTTCTCCGAGGTGCCGTCGCAGAGCTATGAGCTGCTGGGGATCCCCGAGCCGGCCGCGGCCCTCGTGCACGTCCACCCCGGCCCCGAGGAGTTGGGCCGCGTCTACCGTCCCACGCTGGCGATCAATGCGACGCCCGCCGGGTTCCTGGAGGCCGCCGAATCCCTGCCGGACGTCCAGCCGCGCTGGGCCGGGCGGGCCGCCGCGGCCAACGCCGACTACCGCGCCTGGAGCGACGTGCCGCCCGTCACCCCGGGTGCGGTGCGCATGGGCGAGGTGATAGTCTGGCTGCGCGAGCATCTGCCGGACGACGCCATCATGACCAACGGCGCCGGCAACTACGCGACGTGGCTGCACCGCTTCTGGCGCTTCCGCCGCTTCGGCACGCAACTGGCGCCGGTGTGCGGCTCGATGGGCTACGGACTGCCGGCGGCGATCTCCGCCAAGCTGGCGCACCCGGAGCGCGACGTGGTGTGCTTTGCCGGTGACGGCTGCTTCCAAATGACCGGGCTGGAGTTCGGCACTGCGGTGCAGGAGGGGGCGGCGGTCATCGTGCTGGTGATCGACAACGCCATGTACGGCACCATTCGCATGCACCAGGAGCGCGAGTACCCCGGCCGCGTCTCCGGCACGGCGCTGCGCAACCCCGACTTCGCCGCTTTCGCCCGCGCGTACGGCGGGCATGGCGAGACGGTGGAGCGCGGCGAGGAGTTTGGCCCGGCCTTCGAGCGCGCCCGCGCCTCCGGCCTGCCGGCGATCCTGCACGTCAAGATCGACCCCGAGGCGCTGACGCCGAACCGCACCCTGACCGACATCCGAGCGGCCGGACGGCCGCGCTGATCCCCCGTTTTCCCACGCAGGAGCCCCCCGTGCCCCACCGCGAGATCCTGACCCGCTTCGGCCTCCAGTCGGCCGCGGCGGCCGACGCCGTCGCCGTCCGCTCGCCCATCGACGGATCCATCATCGGCCATGTGGCCCAGACGCATCCGTCGGCGGTGCCGGACATCGCCGCCAACGCGCAGCGCGCCTTCGCCGCGTGGCGCTCCGTCCCGGCGCCGAAGCGCGGCGAGCTGGTCCGCCTGCTGGGCGAGGAGTTGCGCGCCGCCAAGGAGGACCTCGGCCGGCTGGTGACGCTGGAGGCCGGGAAGATCCTCCAGGAAGGGCTGGGCGAGGTGCAGGAGATGATCGACATCTGCGACTTCGCGGTCGGCCTGTCCCGCCAGCTCTACGGCCTGACCATCGCCTCCGAGCGGCCCGGCCACGCCATGCGCGAGACCTGGCACCCGATGGGCCCCTGCCTGGTCATCAGCGCCTTCAACTTCCCGGTCGCCGTTTGGGCGTGGAACGCGGCGCTGGCGCTGGTGTGCGGCGATCCGGTCATCTGGAAGCCGTCGGAGAAGACGCCGCTGACCGCGCTCGCCTGCCAGCGCATCTTCGAGCGCGCCGTGGCGCGCTTCGGCGATGCGCCGGAGCACCTGTTGCAGGTCGCCGTCGGCGAACGCGAGCTGGGCGAGGCGCTGGTCGCCCGCCCGGATCTGCCCATCGTCTCCGCCACCGGCTCGACCCGGATGGGACGGGAGGTCGCGGTGGCGGTGGCCGGGCGCTTCGGCCGCGCCATCCTGGAGCTGGGCGGCAACAACGCGATGATCGTGGCCCCCAGCGCCGACCTGGACATGGCGGTGCGCGCCATCCTCTTCGCGGCGGTCGGCACTTGCGGCCAGCGCTGCACCACGTTGCGCCGCCTGATCGTGCACAAGGACGTGCGCGACCGTCTGTTGCCGCGCCTGAAGGCGGCCTACGCCTCGGTGCCGATCGGCGATCCGCTCCAGCCCGGCACGCTGGTCGGGCCGCTGGTGGATTCCGGGGCGTTTGAGGCCATGCAGAGCGCCCTGAAGGCCGCCCGCGCCGACGGCGGCTCCGTCACCGGCGGTGAGCGTGTGCAGGCCGAACGCGGAGCGGATGCCTGGTACGTCCGCCCGGCCATCGTCGAGATGCCGGCGCAGACCGACATCGTCCGGCACGAGACCTTCGCGCCGATCCTCTACGTGCTGTCCTACGACACGCTGGACGAGGCTATCACGTTGCAGAACGCCGTTCCGCAGGGCCTGTCGTCCTGCATCTTCTCCACCGACGTGCGGGAGACCGAGCGGTTCCTGTCCGCCACCGGTTCCGACTGCGGCATCGCCAACGTGAACATCGGTCCGAGCGGTGCGGAGATCGGTGGTGCGTTCGGCGGCGAGAAGGAGACTGGCGGAGGACGGGAGTCCGGTTCGGACTCCTGGAAGGCCTACATGCGCCGGCAGACCGCGACGGTGAACTACTCCGACGCCTTGCCCTTGGCGCAGGGAATCCGGTTCGAACTCTGAGCGCCGGTGGCGCGGCGGTCATGCGTTCGGCCGCCGCGCGCCCCGATGGCGATGAGCGCGGTCCAGCGCTCAATCTCCTTGTTGCAGCGCTGGTTCCATTCCGGGCGCTTCTCGTTGATGGCGTCCCAATCCACCATCACCGCGGTCTTTCAGCGCGGCCTCCTGCGCTTCGGTGGACAGCAGGAAGGACGCCAGCTGCTGCGCCGGCTCCGGATCGGGGGTGTTGGCAACGACGCACTGCGCCACCATCAGGATCACCGAGCCCTCCTTGGGCTGCGCGTACTCGGCCGGGATGGCCCCTCTCCTTCAGCGCGCCGACGCCGGTCGGAGTGAGCGGGAACACCGCCGCCTCGCCGGTCTGCACCATCTCCGAGATCTTGGCGGAGTTCGGGATGTACTCCAGCACGTTGGGGCCGATGCTGGTCTTCCAGCCATTGCGAGCCGCCGAGCGCCCGCTCGCCCAGGGCCGGCCAGCGATCACGAAATTCTTGCCCGGCGATGATCTCCAGGCCCAGCCCGAAGCCTTCGGCGCGGTCGCGGTAGGCGATCAGCGACTCCAGGTCGGCCTCGCTGCGCGCCAGCTTGAGATGGCCGGAGCGGAGGTACTCGCCGTCGCTGCCGACCAGCTCGGGCAGGCGGCCCCACAGCGCATGCGCCCGCTGCGCCAGCGGCAGCTGCTCCAGCGGCCGGCCCTGGCGGCGCACGCCGCCGAAATTGACGCCGCTCGCCTTGGCGCCGCACCAGTCGCGCTCCAGCAGCACCGTGGCGAAGCCCATGCGGCGCAGGAACAGCGCGGCGGAGCCGCCGACGATGCCGCCGCCGATCACGGCGATGTCGGTGTCGAGATGCTCGATCATGCCGCGGCCTCGTCCTGGCTGGCGCCGGCCGCCACCGGCAGCGGCTTCACCGGCGGAAGCGACAGCCGGCGAGGTAATCCGGGCCGCACGTCATGATGGTGGGCGCAGGAGATCCGCGACATCTAAGGCAAACGCGGGGCACCAGGAGTTCCTGTGACAATGTTGCACCCAACGCTTCAAGGAAGGATCAGTCAGCGCATTAGTGCCTTTGGCAAATTGATAGGGCGCAGTACAATCATCGGCGCGGAGCGAACAGCCCCCTGTGAGGGGCGCAACTCCACTCCTTTCAGCGCAAGCGGATTGTCAATTAATGGATGTGCAACACAGTCTCGGAGATTTGGTGGATTTGGAGCGCATCCGTGCCCTCCTGCAACTCTTCTCCGAAATGACTGGATTGGCGTCGGCGGTGGTCGACGTCTCTGGGGACATTCTGCGGACCCGGGACGGAGCCATGGTGGGCGCGGGGTGGAAGCGGGTCTGCCTCGACTTCCACCGCGCCCATCCCGGCACTGCGAAGGGTTGCACCGAAAGTGACGTGGTGATCTCGCAAACCGTCAACGCCGGTGGCGCGGCCTGCTACACCTGCCTGAACGGGCTGGTGGATGCCGCATCGCCCGTGGTGGTGGGCGGACACCATGTGGCGAATCTTTTCCTTGGTCAGTTCTTCCACGAGCCTCCGGACCTGGACCTCTTCCGAACGCGCGCAAAACAGTTCGGCTTTGACGAAGGGAAGTATCTCAAGGCCGTCGCCGAGGTGCCGGTCTATTCCCGGGAGCATGTGGGACAGGCCCTGGCCTTCCTCGACATGCTCGCGGGGATCCTCGCCGAGATGGGCATGAAGCGTCAGGAACTCCTCGGCCTGAACCAAAAGATTGAGGGTAAGGTGCGCGAACGCACCGCCGCGCTGACGGAGGCCAACGCACAACTCGCACGACGGGAGGCCGAGTTGGCGCGCGTCAACGAGCGCCTGACCGTCATCGACCGCGCGAAGACCGAGTTGTTCTCGAACGTTTCGCATGAATTCCGCACACCGCTGACGCTCGTCGTCGGTCCGGTCAACCGCATCCTGGCGACGGGCCCCAACCTTTCCGGCGAGCAGCGCCGGGATCTTGAGGTGGTCCGCAAGAATGCCTACACGCTGCTGAAGCATGTCAACGACCTGCTCGACGCAACCAAACTCGACGCCGGCCGGGTCGAGCTTGTCTACAGCGCGTGCGACCTCGTCGAGATCATCCAGCAAGCCGCCGGGAACTTCGAGGTGCTCGCCGCCGATCTGGACGTGAAGTTCACGGTGCAGTCGCCGGAGCGCCTGGCTGCGCAGGTCGATGTCGACAAGGTCGAGCGCATCGTCCTCAATCTTCTGTCCAATGCGTTCAAGTTCACGCCGCGCGGCGGGCGAGTGCTGTGCACGATCGAGCAACAAGGCGACGGCCACGCGCTCATCCGGGTCGAGGACAACGGGCCCGGTATCCCGCCCGAGCAGCGGGAGCGGGTGTTCGAGCGTTTCCGGCAGGGGCAGGCCGACAGCGTGCAGAGGTTCGGCGGCACCGGCCTCGGCCTTGCCATTGCCAGGGATTTCGCCATGCTGCATGGCGGCATCGTCCGCGTCGTGGACGGGGACGGCGGCGCCACCTTCGAGGTGGTCCTCCCCCTCGTGGCGCCCGACGGCGTCCGGGTCGGCTTGGCGGCCACATCGCGGCCGGAGCCGCTCGTTCCGGGCGGCGGGCTCGCCGATCCTCCGGCTCCGCTGGAACCAGCAAGCCAGGATGCCGAAGCCTGCCCCGGTGGGGATCGGCCGGTGGCGCTGGTGGTTGAGGACAATGCGGAACTTCGGCGGTTCATCGTCCGCACCTTGTGCGGCGACTTCGACATCGTCACCGCCGGCGACGGCGAGGAGGGCTACGGCAAGGCCGTCGCGCTGCGGCCCGACATCATCGTGACCGACTTGATGATGCCGCGCATGAGCGGGGATCGGATGATCGCCGCGATCCGGGCCGCGGAGGGGCTGGAGGACACCCCCATCCTGGTGCTGTCCGCCAAGGCCGACGACCAGTTGCGGATCAACCTGCTCACGACCGGGGCGCAGGACTACATCACAAAGCCATTCCTGGAGGGCGAACTGCGCGCCCGCGCGACCAACCTGTACGCCGTGAAGCGGGCCGGCGACATCCTGCGCGCCGAACTCCAGTCGCGGGAGCGCAGTCTCGACACGCTTGCCCAGGCGATGACCCAACAGAACCGGGCCTTGAAGACCCTATCCGCCGAACTGTCGGTCGCGCGCGATCAGGCCGAGCAGGCGAGCCGCGCCAAGAGCCGGTTCCTCGCCATGGTGTCGCATGAATTGCGCTCGCCCCTGCAGAACTTCGAACTGTACATCGCGCTTCTCAAGGGCGCGGAGGGCGCCGCGTCGAACGGGCATCTGATCGGCAGTCTGGAAGCGGCCTCGGCACGGATGACCCAGATCGTCACCACGATCCTTCAGCACAGTTCGATCGAGGAGGGTAAAGTCGCGATCACCCCCAGTCCCGTGGATATCGATGTGATGATTGCCGAGGTCGCCGCAGAGGTGGAGGTGCGGGCCCGTTCAAAGGGGCTGTCGTTTGTGGCCGAGCACCGAGCGTTGAGGCGGCCACCGCTGGTCACCGATCCGAACCTGCTGCGCCTGATCCTGGTCAACCTCTTGGACAACGCCGTCAAATACACGGAGCGCGGGTGGGTCAGCATCGCTTCGGATGCCGGTCCCGGCGGGTACCGCTTCATCGTGGCGGACACCGGCATCGGCATTCCAGCCGAAGATCAAGAGCGTATCTTCGAGCCGTTCCAGCAACTGGAACCGGTCGCCCACAAGCACAGGCCCGGCGTCGGGCTCGGCCTTGCGCTGGTGCGGAAGGTCGTCGGAACGTTGGGCGGTCGCATCGATCTCAGGTCGGCTCCGGAATCGGGCAGCACCTTCACCGTGATGATCCCGTCCAGCGTGGAGGAGGTTCATGCGACGCCTCTTGATCGTTGAGGATGACGATCTGATGCGGCAGGGCATTGCCATGCTGCTAGAGGCCAGCGGCTTCGAAACCCGGCAGGCTGCGGACGGTGTGGAAGCGCTGGCCCTGCTGTCCGACAGAGAGTGGCGGGCAGACCTGATCCTGCTGGACTTGATGATGCCGGGTATGAACGGCTGGCAATTCCGCGTGGCGCAGCGTGGCAATTCCCGCATCGCCGACATTCCTGTGCTCGTCCTGTCGGGCTCCCCCGATCTCGCCAAGCAGGTCGAAGGCTTGGAACCTCATGGCTTTCTGGTGAAGCCCTTCTCTGTTTCAGATCTACTCGCCACCATTCGCAGCACGTTGACCGACGCATGACAGTTTGGCGACGTTGATGGGATAGATGCCTCTGAGTGCCTGTCCTGAAAGTTTATTTCCGCCAGCGCCACGATGGTCAGCGTCGGGTTGGCGTGGCCGGAGGTGGAGAACACCGCGCTGCTGGGGACGAACAGGCCCGGCGCATCGAACACCTCGCATTCCCATCCACGACGCCGTCGCGCGGTGAGGCCGCCATCCGCACAGTGCCCACATGGTGCCCGCCGATGTGCGCCGAAAAGCATGGCTTAGCCACCAAGCGAAGGGGATCGTGGGATACACAACGTTCCCCGACACGGCGTGGACCTCGCCGCCGTCTTCGCTTGGACCATCGTTTACCGGGGCGCAGCCCCCCGTTCCCGTGAGGGCCTTGCCCAACGTCTATGCGAAACCGCGCTCGGCCGCAAAGCGGCGTTGGCGGTATCGCCTTTGCTCCCCGGCGACGACGGATGTAACGCGGCCCGCCTGCGACCGTATCAGTATTTCTCGGGCACCCAGTTCTGCTTGGACTTCTTTGGCCGCTTGTAGCCGTCGTCGCTCTGCCGCGGCGGCAATTCCAGCTCCACAGGCGCGATGTCCTTGTAGTGGATCTGCTGGAGCAGATGGTGGATGCAGTTCAGCCGCGCCCGCTTCTTGTTGTCGGCGTCGACGATGTACCACGGCGTCAGCTTGCAGTCGGTGTGCTCCAACATGGCGTCCTTGGCCTTGGAGTACTCGACCCAGTGCTTGCGGGACTCCAGGTCCATCGGGCTCAGTTTCCAGCGCTTGATCGGGTTGCGCATGCGCTCGGAGAAGCGCTTCTCCTGCTCTTCGTCGCTGACCGAGAACCAGTACTTGATCAGGATGATGCCCGAGCGAACCAACATTTCCTCGAACAGCGGGCAGGCGCGCAGGAATTCCTCGTACTCATCGATGGTGCAAAAGCCCATCACGCGCTCGACACCGGCGCGGTTGTACCAGCTGCGGTCGAACAGCACGATCTCCCCCTTGGCGGGGAGCTGCGGGACATAGCGCTGGAAGTACCACTGCCCGCGCTCCTTCTCGGTCGGCGTGCCGAGCGCCACAACGCGGCAGACGCGGGGGTTCAGGCTCTCGGTGATGCGCTTGATGACGCCGCCCTTGCCGGCCGCGTCGCGCCCCTCGAACAGAACGCAGACCTTCAGGCCGTTCAGGCGCACCCATTCCTGAAGCTTGATCAGCTCGAATTGCAGGCGCGCCAGTTCGTCCACGTAGTTGAGCTTCTTGGCCGGCTTGCCGCCCTTGCCCTTCTGCTTGGCGCCGCCGACGGCGCTCCAGTGGGACTCGATGGCCGCCACCTCCTTGGCGTCGCGCAGCACCTCGCCCTTGAGCTTCGGCGCGTCGAGCCCGAGATCCTTCGCCTTCGGCGCCTTGTTCTTCTTCGGCTTGCCGTTCGCCCCGGTGTTGGCGACCGTCTTCACGTTGTCCATCGCAGATTTCCCCCCGCGCGTTCGTTTCCCCCACAACAAACGCTAGGGTAAGGCGGCCCGCCAGGCAACCGCTTGTAGGGGCCGCGACGATGTGCGCGGGGGGCCGGGGCGTCCACGGCAGGCCAAAGGCGGATCAACCACGCGGCAGCGGCGCCAGGGCGGCCATTGCGTGCTGTTTGCGCTCGTCATAGAGGCGGCCCAACTCGTCCGCGCGCTCGTCCTTCAGCGCGTCGCGGGCCTCGTCGAACAGTTCGTCCTCCTCCTCGTCCAGATGGTGGCGCAGCAGTTCGCCCAGCACCTGCATCTTGGCGGTCCAGGCGCCGCTGTCGGCCGGCATGGCGCTCAGTTCCTCGGCCAGACCGTTGATCATGTGGTGCTCGTTCAGGCCTTCCATGGTCTCGGCCTTGGCGTCCTTGTGCTTGGTCAGTGCGGCGTAGAACACCGCCTCCTCGACCTTGCCGTGCGCCCACAGCTCGCGGGCGAACTGCTCGAACACGGTGCGGCGGTTCTCCTTGTCGGGGTCCTCGATGCGTTCCAGCAGGTCGCGCAGCGTGTCGTGGTCGTGCTTGATGCGGTCGAAGATGTCCATGGCCGGTCCTGTTCCTGGTGTTGCGACACACCCCCGTCTGAACTCGCGGGCAGCGCGGATGTTCCGGTTGCGGCCGGGCTATTGCGGCGAGGCCGAGCCCTCCACGGCACCGCTGGAGCCGCTCAAGGCCGGCGCGCCCAGCCGCTCCGCCAGGGCCAGCTCCTCGCGCAACGGCGGCAAAAGCGCCTCGGCCACGGCGTGCTCGGGGCCTTCAGCCCAGCCCTCCAGCGCCCGCAGCATGCCCGGATAGCTCTGCCGGACCAGGGCGGCGAGGACCCCGGCGAACGCGCCCGGCGGCTGGGTGCGCAACGTCTCCACCCGCTGTTTCGCCTCCGGCGACGGACCGCCCGGCAGCGCGATGCCCTGCGAGCGGGCCAGCTGGTCGAGGCGGCGGGCGAAGTCGGCCTGGGTCAGCGCCACCCGGTCGCCGAGCCGCACGGCGACACCGTCCACCGGCCTCTCGGTGGACAGGATGGCGACGCGCCACACATCGTCCGCGTCGCGGGCCAGCTGGCGCAGAACGTCCACCGAAACAGTGGACGGGGCCGGCAGCGGTGCCGGGGGTTCCACCGGGGCGGGCAGCGCCTCGGCCGGCTGGTCGGCGGGCGGCATCTCGGCGGGCTCCTGCGCACCGGCCGCGAACGCTGCCAGCATCAGCCCGGCGGCAAACGCCGCCACGGTGCGTTTCGGGAATGCCATGCCCCCTCAACCGCGCTGCGGCGGGATGCTCTCGCGCCCGGAGCGAGCTGCGTTCCATGACTTTCGGTGGGGGTACCTCTATCCACTTTGGCTAGGCTGCCGCGGCACTGCATCCGAGAGTAGCGTCAAGACCGCGTTTTGCTTGCGTGAGGAAGGTTCGGACAGCGTGCGGACATTGTGGGCGACCGAACGGCTTCTGGCGTGGACGCTGGCTTTCAGCCTCGTCTGCGGCGTCGGCCTGTTTGGAGCGCTGGCCTATCTGGACCGGCTGAACACCCTCGACGAGGCGCGCGAGAGTCTGCGCCGGACGGCAACGCTGATGGAGGGGCACGCCCGCGTCGCCATCCAGGCGGAGGGCGTCGTGCTGTCCGACGTGGCGGCCCTGCTGAACGGGGTGGAAACCGACGCGTTGCCCCGCACGCCGGAGGCGTGGGAGCGGCTGCTGCGGCTGACGGCCGAGATGCCGTCGATCCAGTCGCTGTGGATTCTCGATCCCAAGGGCGACGTGGCCCTGACCAGCATCCAGCGCGACCCGCCAAAGGCCAACTCCGCCGACCGCGCGTATTTTTCGGTGCACACCGGGCCGGTGGACATCGGCACCTTCATCAGCCCGATGATCTGGGGCCGTCTCACCGGCGGCTTCCTGTTCGCGGTGAGCCGGGCGGTGCGGGCGCCGGACGGGACGTTGCGGGCGGTCGTCGAATCCTCCATCGACGCCAACCACTTCACCAGCTTCTACGAGAGCCTGAATCCGGTCCCCGGCACCTCCTTCACGCTGTTCCGCGACGACGGCGACGTGGTGCTCCGCTTCCCGCTGCCGAAGACGGAGAGCACGATCAACTCGTCCGGCTCGGTGCTGTTCGCCAAGCTGCTCAAGGAGGCGCCGGAGGGCACCTTCTTCAGCCGCTCGACCATCGATGGGATCGAGCGGCTCGGCGCCTACAAGCGCATGGACGGCTGGCCGCTGGTGGTGTTCACCGGCGTGCCGGTCGACACGGTGCTCGATGCCTGGGCGGCGCGCACGCAGAGAAACGCCCTGCTGACCGGCGGCGTGCTGACCGCGCTGTGCGGCATGATCGGCTTCGGCATCCGCAACGTGCGGCGCGAACGGCAGGCCGAGGCCGCGTTGCTGACGGCCAAGGACCACGCGTTGCGGGCCAAGGCGGAGGCCGAGCGCGCCAACCTCGCCAAGTCGAAGTTTCTCGCCGCCGCCAGCCATGATCTGCGCCAGCCCGTGCAGTCGCTGGTGCTGCTGCTGGCCTCGGTGGAGCCGCACGCGCGCGAGCGGCCGGCGCTCGCCAAGTCGGTAGCGATGATGGAGCGCGCGCTGGGGGCGTTGAACCGCCTGCTGTCCAGCCTGCTGGACGTGTCGCGCCTGGATGCCGGCGTGGTGACGCCGACGCTGGACGACGTCGCCGTCGGCGACCTGCTGGACAAGCTGGGCGGCGAATACCGCCTGCGCGCCGAGCAGAAGGGCCTGCGCCTGCGCACCGTGGCGGCGCAGGCCTGGGTGCGCTCCGACGCGGTGCTGCTGGAGCGCGTGCTGCGCAACCTGATCGAGAACGCGTTCCAGTACACCTGCGAGGGCGGCATCCTGCTGGGCTGCAGGCGCCGCGGCGGCAAGGTGCTTCTGCAAGTCTTCGACAGCGGCGCCGGCATCCCCGAGGACCAGCAGGAGACGGTCTTCGAGGAGTTCTTCCAAATGCACAATCCCGGCCGCGACCAGTCCAAGGGGCTGGGGCTGGGGCTGGCCATCGTCAAGCGCATCGCCCGCCTGCTCGGCATCACGGTGGATTTGCGCTCCACGCCGGGCCGCGGCTCCTGCTTCACCGTGACGATGGACGAGGTTGCCGCCCCGCAGAGCAACGCGCACCCCACCGGGCACCCGGCGGCACCGGCCGGAGGGTCCATCCTGATCATCGAGGACGACGGTATCGTTTGCATCGGCTTGCAGATGATGGCGGAAACCTGGGGCTACCGGAACGTCGCCGCCGCGTCGGGCGAGGAAGCGGTGGAACTGGTGACCGGGCGGGGCTTCGTCCCCGACGCGGTGGTCGCCGATTATCGGCTCGGCGAGGGGATGACCGGGGTGGAGGCGGTGCTGGCGATCCGCCGCGTGCTCGGCCGGGCCGTGCCGGCGGTGATCGTGACCGGCGACACCGCGCCCGAACGCATCCAAGAGGTGCACGCCAGCGGCATCAGCATCCTGCACAAGCCCTATGGCGCCGAAGAACTGCGCCAGCGCCTCTCCGACCTGCTGAAGGACCGGGCCGGGGCGGACGTGGGGATAGCGTAAGGACGCCCTTTACGCCCCGTCCGGCCACAGCCGCCGCGCGGCAGGCGCCGCACCGCCCGGCAAGGGCACGATCAGCCGGCGCTTGACCGGCTGCGCGCGGCGGGCCACGCCGGCGAAGATCTGTTTGGACGCCTCGATCATGGTGACGCCGGCGAACGCCTTGAACCAGCGCTCGCCGACCTCTTCCCACGCCGGGGCGGAGCGCAGCAGGAAGCGCGAGCGCACCGGCGGGATGAACAGCGCGTGCCCCGTCCGCTCCGGCACGAACATGGTGTCGCGCAGCACCTGCTTGAGCTGCGACGGCGAATACGGGAAGCCGTGGCCGAACGGCGTCCAGTCGGCACGCGCCCACAGCCCCCGCCGGTTCGGCACCACCGCCAGCACCCGCCCGCCGCCGGCCAGCACCCGCCAGATCTCGCGCATCATCGGCCGCAGCTGCTCGGTGCCCTCCAGGCCATGTACCAGCAGCACGCGGTCCACGGACATGTCGCCGAAGGGCAGCTCCGCCTCGTCGCTCAGGCACACCAGCCCCGGCCCCTCGGGCGGCCAGAAGCTGATCCCCTGCGAGGCGGGCATCACCGCCAGCACGCGCTCCGCCTCGTCGCGGAACGGGCGCAGGAAGGGCGTGGTGTAGCCGACGCCCAGCACGATCTGCCCCTTGAGATCCGGCCACATCTGGCGGATGCGCCGACGCACCATGCGCCGCGCCACCTGTCCCAGGCTGGACTCGTAGAACTCCCGGAGATCGACAATATCGGTGTACATGACGGTCACAGCCTATCACAAACCGAAGGGGAGGACGCACAGACCATGGAAATCCACCTCGTACCGGCGTTCAACGACAATTACATCTACCTCCTGCGCGAGGGTGACGCGGTCGGCGTGGTCGATCCCGGCGACGCCCAGCCGGTGCTGGCGGCGCTGGAGCAGCGCGGCTGGCGCCTCACGCACATCCTCAACACCCACCACCACCCGGACCACGTCGGCGGCAACCACACGCTGAAGCAGCGATTCGGCTGCCCCGTCATCGGCGCCGCCGCCGATGCCCACCGTATCCAGGATATGGACATCGCCCTGGCCGAAGGCGAGACCGCGTCGTTCGGTCCGCACGCGGCGCGGGTCATCGCCGTGCCCGGCCACACGTCGGGGCACATCGCCTTCCACTTCGCGGAGGCGCAAGCGCTATTCTGCGGCGACACGCTGTTCGCGCTGGGTTGCGGCCGGCTGTTCGAGGGCACGCCGGCGCAGATGTGGGACTCGCTGTGCAAACTGCGCGCGCTGCCCGACGACACGCGCATCTATTGCGGGCACGAGTACACGCTGTCGAATGCCCGCTTCGCCGTGACGGTCGACCCGGACAATCGCGAGCTGGCCGCCCGCGCCGAAGAGATCAAGGCCCTGCGCGAGCGCGGCGAGCCGACCATTCCCACGACCCTGGGGCTGGAAAAGCGCACCAACCCGTTCCTGCGCGCCGATGATCCGGGCGTGCAGGCGGCGGTGGGGATGGCCGGCGCCGACCCGGTGGCGGTGTTCGCCGAGATCCGCGGGCGCAAGGACCGGTTCTGAAGGGTTCCCGCCCCAGCATCTCTGCATTAAGATCCCAGCCAACCAACGGGAAGGGACCGATCTTATGAAGTTGCGCTACAGCGCCACCTCGCCCTACGTGCGCAAGGTGATGATGGTCGCCATCGAATGCGGCCTCGACGGCTCGATCGAACTGCTGAAGACCGACGCGTGGTCGCCGGAAACCGACCTGCCCCAGGACAACCCGCTGGGCAAGGTGCCGGCGCTGGTCCTGCCCGGTGGCCCGACGCTCTACGACAGCCCGGTGATCTGCGAATATTTGGACACGCTGCACGACGGCGCGCGCCTGTTCCCCTCGCCCGGCCCGGCGCGCTGGACGGCGCTGCGCCAGCAGGCGCTGGCCGATGGCATCTGCGACGCCGCCATCCTGCGCCGCCTGGAAGGCAATCGCCCGGACGGCGAAAAGTCCGCCTCGTGGGCCGAGCGGCAGCGCGTGGCGATGGCCCGCGCCTGCGACGTGCTGGAGGCCGAGGCCGGCGCGCTGGCGCTGGAGCAGCCGACCATCGGCACGCTGGCGATCCTATCGACGCTCGGCTACCTGGACTTCCGCTGGGGGCACGAGGACTGGCGTCAGGGCCGCCCGGCTCTCAAGGCGTGGTTCGACAAGGCGTCGGCCCGCGACAGCTTCCGCCGCACCGCACCGCCGGCCGCCTGATCCCATGCCGGAGTCGCTGACGCCGGAGCGCATCATCGCCACCCTCGGGATGCAGCCGCACCCCGAGGGCGGTCACTATGTGGAGACCTACCGCCACACGGCGGAGGGCGGCGGGCGCGGCGTCAAGACCGGCATCTACTTCCTGCTGCGCGCCGGTGAACACTCGCATTGGCACCGGGTCGACGCGGTGGAAATGTGGCACTGGCACGCCGGCGGCCCGCTGGAGCTGTCCATCAGCGAGGACGGGCTGGCGGTGACGCGGCACGTGCTGGGCATGGACCTGATGGGCGGTCAGCGCCCGCAGGCCGTGGTGCCGCCGCACGCATGGCAGGCGGCAAGGCCGCTGGAGGGCTGGGTGCTGGTCGGCTGCACCGTCTCTCCGGCCTTCGAGTTCGCCGGCTTCGAGATGGCGCCGGAGGGATGGGAGCCGGGGTAACGGAGGTTCGAACGCCGTGCCTTTCTCGGCCCGGCGGCGCTGGATGCAACGCTATGTAACGCTATGCAACGCGATACCGGTGAGTGTTGCATCCGTTCGGCGGCGGATGAGACACAATGAGACGCATTTTGCGGAGCGTCTCATCCGCGCGGCGGCGTGCGGACACACCTCGCCAACGGCGACTTTGATCCTATCCCCGCCCACGCAGCATGTCCAGGCTTGCCAGCACCGCCCCCCCGACGATCAGCGCGCAGGCCGCCCACACGGTCCAGCCGGCCTCGGCGCGGCCGAACAGGATCAGCAGGAAGGTGGACAGCAAGGGCGTGGCGTAGGACAGCGCGCCCAGCGCCCGGATGTCGCCGCGCTTCACCCCGTGGTCCCAGACGAAGAACGCCGCCCCCACCGGACCGGTGCCGAGCAGCAGCACCGCCAGCCACTCCATGGCGCCGGGCGCCACCGTCGCCTCGAACGCCAGATGGCAAAGTCCCGCCAGCACCGCCGTCGCCAGACAGAAGCCGCCCACCGCCTCGGTCGGCACATGGCCGAAGCGGCGCGACAGCACCGAATAGCCGCCCCACACCACCGCGCAGGTCGCCGCCGACAGATAGCCGGGCAGATAGGCCGCCTCGATGTTCAGCCCCTTCCCCTTGCCGGTCACCAGCAGCGCTGTCCCGGCCAGCCCCAGCAACCCGCCCAGCACGTGGCCGGCCTTCAGCCGGTGGCCCGGCAGCAGCGCCGAGAACAGCACGATCAGCAGCGGCCAGAGGTAGTTCAGCAGGTTCACCTCGACCGCCGCCTGCGGCGCCAGCCGGAAGGCCAGGAAGTAGAAGAAATGGTAGCCGAACAGCCCGCCCACACCCAGCAGCCACACCGGCCAGGGCTGGCGCAGCGGCGCCAGCACGCCGCGCCCGCGCACCACCGCAGCCGCCGTGCCCACCAGGAAGGCCAGCGCAAAGGACATGGCGACGAGCTGGAACGGCGGAATGTCCCCGGACAGGGTTGTCAGCAGCGCCAGCGTGGACCACAGCAGGATTGCCGTGCCGCCGATGGCGGTGGCGCGGCGGACATGGGCGCGATCAACCGGCAGGGAGTCGGCGGTCATCAGAACGACGATCCCGGCTGTTTCAGGAATTCCAGCTCCTCCGGCGTGCTCTCGCGCCCGAGGATGGCGTTGCGGTGCGGGAAGCGGCCGAAGCGCTCGATGATCGCCCGGTGCCGCTCGGCGAACTCGATGGGCTCGGTCACACCGACGCGTTCGTGGAACAGCTGCACCGACAGATTCTGGCTGTTCAAATCCTCGTGGTGCTCGAAGGGCAGGTAGAGGAACATCCGCTCCTCCGGCTCGCACTCCACATCGAAGTCGTTCTGGATGACGTGGCGGGCGACGGCGCGGGCCTGCTCGTCGGTGGCGTAGGCGCGCGGCGTGCCGCGGAAGACGTTGCGCGGCACCTGATCCAGCAGGATGCACAGCGCCAGACAGCCGTCCACGTCGTCCATCCAATGGTCGAACCGTCCGGCCGCCGCCCGTTCGTGCGGCTCCAGCAGCATGTCGCGGACCTGCCGGTCGAAGCTCTCCGACTCCGTGAACCAGTAGAGCTTCGGCCCCTCGCCGAACCAGTACTCGACGATCTCGTCGATCAACGCCTCGTCACTCATCCCCGCCTCCCGTTGCGCCAGCCCATAACAGAACAGGGCGCCCGAGGGCGCCCTGTCCAGCAGTTTCGTCACTCGCACGCGTCGATCAGTGGAGCTTGGCCCACATCTGGCGCTTGGTCGCGTACATCAGCCCGGCGAAGACGAGCAGGAACAGGATGACCTTCACGCCCATCTGCTTGCGCTCGTCCATCTTCGGCTCGGCGACGAAGGTCAGGAAGGTGGCGACGTCCTTCGCCTCCTGCTCGACCGTCGCCTTGGTGCCGTCGGCGTACTGCACGCCGTCCGGCATCAGGATGTTCGGCATGCCGACCTGATGACCGGGGAACACCTTGTTGTAGTTCATGCCCGGCATCAGGTTGACGCCCTCGGGCGCTTCCTCGAAGCCGGTCAGGAACGCGTAGACGTAGTTCTCGCCGCCCTTGCGGGCCTTGGCGATCAGCGACAGGTCGGGCGGCAGCGCGCCGTTGTTGGACGCACGGGCCGCGTTGTCGTTGGGGAACGGCGACGGGAAGCGGTCGGCCGGGATGCCCGGACGCTGGAACATCTCGCCGTTGTCGTTCGGGCCGGCCTGGACCTCGTAGGTCGCGGCCAGCGCCTTCAGCTCGTCTTCCTTGAAGCCGATGCCCGCCAGCGTGCGGATCGGGACCAGCCGCATGGAATGGCAGGCCGCGCAGATTTCCTTATAGATCTGGAAACCACGCTGCGCCGCCGCCTTGTCGATGGTGCCGAACACACCGGAGTGCGACCAGCTCTGCTGCGGGATGTGCGCGCCTTCCGACGCGAGGGCCGGAGCGCTGAGCCCGAGAGCCAGCGCGGCCGAGAGGATAGCAGTCTTCAAGGCGCGCATTAGGCCTTCTCCATCGGCTTGGCATGGGCGCCGGCGGAAACGCGGCCACCGCCCTTGAGAACGGGTTCGCTGATGCTGGCCGGCAGCGGCAGCGGACGCTCCAGCTTGCCGAGCACCGGCAGCAGGATCAGGAAGTGGAAGAAGTAGTAGGCCGTGCCGATGCGGCCGACCAGCAGCCAGTTGCCCTCAGCCGGCATGGCGCCGGCGTAGCCCAGCACCAGCGCGTCGAGCGCCAGCACCCAGAAGAACTGGCGGTAGATCGGACGGAACTTGCAGCTGCGCACCTTGGAGGTGTCGAGCCACGGCAGGATGACCAGCACCGCGATGGCGCCGAACATGCACAGCACGCCGCCCAGCTTGTCCGGAATGGCGCGCAGGATGGCGTAGAACGGCAGGAAGTACCACTCCGGCACGATGTGCGCCGGCGTCACCAGCGGGTTGGCCGGAATGTAGTTGTCCGGGTCGCCCAGGTAGTTCGGCATGAAGAACACGAACGCGAAGAAGAAGATCAGGAAGACCACCGCCGCGAACAGGTCCTTCACCGTGACGTACGGGTTGAACGGCACGGTGTCCTGCGGGCCCTTCGGGTCGATGCCCAGCGGGTTGTTCGAGCCGCAGATGTGCAGCGCCGCGGTGTGCAGGATGACGACACCCAGGATCACGAACGGCAGCAGGAAGTGCAGCGCGAAGAAGCGGTTCAGCGTCGGGTTGTCGACCGAGAAGCCGCCCCACAGCCAGGTGACGATCGGGTCGCCGACGATGGGCAGCGCCGAGAACAGGTTGGTGATGACGGTGGCGCCCCAGAAGCTCATCTGGCCCCACGGCAGCACGTAGCCCATGAAGGCGGTCGCCATCATCAGCAGGAAGATCACCACGCCGATGATCCACAGGATCTCGCGCGGCGCCTTGTAGGAACCGTAGTAGAGACCGCGGAACATGTGGATGTAGACGGCGATGAAGAAGAACGACGCGCCGTTGGCGTGCACGTAGCGCAGCAGCCAGCCGTAGTTCACGTCGCGCATGATGCGCTCGACCGAGTCGAAAGCGATGGTCGTGTTGGCGGCGTACTGCATGGCCAGCACGACGCCGGTCGCGATCATGATCACCAGCATGATGCCGGCAATCGCCCCGAACGCCCACAGATAGTTGACGTTCTTGGGCATCGGGTATTCGTTGTACTCGTGATGCAGCATCGTGAAGATCGGCAGGCGACTGTCGATCCACTTCACCACGGGGTTCTTGAAACTGGAGGCGTGAGCCTGAGCCATAATGGGAGTCTCCCG
This sequence comes from Azospirillum terrae, assembly GCF_053470425.1. NCBI lineage: Bacteria > Pseudomonadati > Pseudomonadota > Alphaproteobacteria > Rhodospirillales > Azospirillaceae > Azospirillum > Azospirillum terrae. The sequence goes on from NZ_JBPXMR010000009.1 coordinate 107,295, forward strand.
AAACCTAGGGCCGCTTAGCCGAGCCGGACGCGGTTGTCGCTGAGGAAGGCGTACTGCGGCACCACGAGGTTGGCCGGAGCCGGGCCCTTGCGGATGCGGCCAGCCGTGTCGTAGTGCGAGCCGTGGCACGGGCAGAACCAGCCGTCGTAGTCGCCGCGCGGATCGGTCGGCTTCTGCCCCAGCGGCACGCAGCCGAGGTGCGTGCACACGCCGACGAGGATCAGCCACTCGGGCTTCTGGACGCGCTTGTCGTCCGGCGCGGGGTCGCGCAGTTCGGCCAGATTGACCTTCTTGGCCTCTTCGATCTCCTTCGCCGTGCGGTGGCGAACGAAGACCGGCTTGCCGCGCCAGGTCACGGTGATCGACTGGCCCTCGGCGACCGGGGCGAGATCGACCTCGATGGAGGCCAGCGCCAGCGTGTCGGCAGCGGGGTTCATGCTGTCGACGAACGGCCAGGCGGCCGCAGCGACGCCGACGGCACCCACGGCACCGGTGGCAAGATACAGGAAATCACGGCGGGAAGTCCCCTCGCCGCCGGGGCCCGCATGGGCACCCGTGCCGGACGGATGCGTGGTCTCAGCCATTAGCGTCATTCTCCTCAAGACTGCGCAGCGCGACGGCGCCGGGTGAATTCGCGGAGCGTTCTAGCACGACTCGGGCCACCTGTCCGCACGTCGCTCATACCTCTGGCATGCATCGACGAACGGAAGAGCTACCCTGCCTTTTGGGGTGCGGTATACCGTCGCGGCGCGCCGTTGAAAAGCCCTAGTCTGCGGACATTGTGTCGCGCGTTGCGATGCAGCATCAGAGAAATCTAATCCATTTTCGGGAATCCCATGCGCCTCGTGCTCTTCGAACCCGACATCCCGCAGAACACCGGCACCTTGATGCGCTTGGCCGCCGGGCTCGGCGTGGCCATGGATCTGGTCGAGCCGTGCGGCTTCATCCTCGATGACCGGCGCCTGCGCCGGGCCGGTATGGATTATCTGGAGCACCTGGACCTGATTCGCCATACCTCGTGGTCGGCGTACCGCCGCGACCGCGCGCCGGGCCGACTCGTGCTGCTCACGACACGGGCGGCGGTGCCTTACACGGCGTTTGCTTTCCGGCCCGACGACCAGCTTCTGCTCGGCCGCGAAAGCGCCGGAGTGCCGGACGAGGTGCACGACGCCGCCGACGCGCGGGTGGTGATTCCGCTGCGCCCGCCGGCGCGCTCGTTGAATGTGGCGCTCGCCGCCGCCATGGTTCTGGGTGAAGCCCTGCGCCAGACCGGCGCCTTTCCGGAGTCCGCATGACCACCCCAACCGTCCCCACCGAGGAGCAGAAGGCCCGCGCCCGCGCATGGTTCGAGGATTTGCGCGACCGGATCTGCGCCGAATTCGAACGGATCGAGGACGAGCTGACGGGCACGCACGCGGACCTGCCCGCCGGCCGCTTCGTGCGCAAGGAATGGGCACGCCCTGATCCATTTGGAGAAGATGGGGGCGGAGGCGAAGGCGGCGGCGGCGTGATGTCGATCCTGCATGGCCGGGTGTTCGAGAAGGTGGGGGTCAACGTCTCCACCGTGCACGGCACGTTCAGCCCGGAATTCCGCGCCAGCATCCCCGGCGCCGCCGAGGACGGCCGGTTTTGGGCCTCGGGCATCAGTCTGGTGGCGCACATGCGTTCGCCGCTGGTGCCGGCGACTCACATGAACACGCGCCACATCGCGACACGGGTGGGCTGGTTCGGCGGCGGGGCGGACCTGACGCCGACATTCCCGGACGAGACGGACACCGAGGAGTTTCATGGCGCGCTGCGCGAGGCTTGCGACCGCCACGACCCGGCGTGTCATGAAAAGTACAAGGAATGGTGCGATCGCTACTTCTTCCTGCCGCACCGAGGCGAGGCGCGCGGGGTGGGCGGAATCTTCTTCGACAATGTGGACAATGGGGACTGGGAGAGGGACTTCGCCTTCACGCGGGATGTGGGACTGGCGTTCCTGGACGCCTACCCGAAGATCGTGCGGCGCTGGATGAACGAGCCGTGGACGGCCGAGCAGCGCGACGCGCTGCTGGTCAAGCGCGGGCGGTACGTGGAGTTCAACCTGCTCTACGACCGCGGGACGACGTTCGGGCTGAAGACCGGGGGGAACACGGAGGCGATCTTGATGAGTCTGCCGCCGGAGGTGAAATGGCCGTGACAGGCACCGCGCCCGACGTTGGCACACGCGCAGCTCAGGCAACCGCACTCAACCGCCGCTTCAACTCTTCCAAACACTCGTCCCGCCCCGGCCGGAAGTCCTGACCGCTCCACCACGCCTCCACGTCGCGCAGCGCCTCGCCGACGTGCCTGCCCGGCTTGGCGCCCAGCGCCAGCGCGTCCCGCCCAGCCAGCGGAAAGCGCAGGCTGTCCAGCGCCTCCGCGGTCGCCAGAACCTCGCGCACATGGTCGAGCGACACCGGCCCCGGCGCCGAGGCCGCGGCCAGACGCACCACGTCCCGGTACAGCCCGGCATCGCCCAGCCGGTACAGCGCCCGCCGCCGGGCCGGTGGATCGTCGTGCAGCGACACCGCCACCCTGGGCTCGACGATGCTCACCAGCCGGTCGCGCTCGGCGTTGGACAGGCGCAGCGTCTCCGCGGCCCTGAACGCCCCGGCCCGATCGGCGTCCAGCGCCGCGGCCAAGCGCAGCAGCGGGTCCGGCGCCTCGCCCAGATCGTGCTGAAGCTCCACCATGCGCGACAGCCGCGCCACGTCGGTCGCCGCCGGCAGCAGGTGCGCCATCACGCCCTGCCCGATCATCAGGCACCAGACGTCGGCGGCGGACGCAGCGGTCAGCAGGCGCATGATCTCGCCCTGCAAGCGCTCGCCCGACAGCGTCGGCAGCCGGTCGGCCATCTCCCGGCAGGCGGCCAGCGCCTCCGGGTCCGGGGCGCCGCGCCCGTAGTGCGCGTGGAAACGGAAGAAGCGCAGCAGGCGCAGCACGTCCTCCTGCAACCGCTGGCGTGCGTCGCCGACGAAACGCACCCGCCCGGCCGCCATGTCCTTCAGCCCGCCGAACGGGTCGTAGACGGTGCCGTCCGGCGTGCAGGACAGCGCGTTCATGGTGAAGTCGCGGCGGGCCGCGTCTTCCTTCCAGTCGTCGGTGAACTCGACGCGGGCGTGCCGGCCGAAGGTCTCCACGTCGCGGCGCAGCGTGGTGATCTCGTAATGCTCGCGCCCGATCACGGCGGTCACCGTGCCGTGCGCGATTCCCGTTGGGATGGCGCGGATGCCCGCCGCCTCCAGGATGCCCATGACGGCTTCCGGCGCCGCGTGGGTGGCGATGTCGATGTCCTTGACCGGGCGCTTCAGCCACGTGTCGCGCACGCAGCCGCCGACGAAGCGCGCGTCGGCGCCTCCGGCGCGCAACGCCTCGATCACCGCGCGGGTTTCCGGTGCGGTCATCCAGGGCTGCGGTTCGAGACGGCCGGCGGGCTGCATCCGGCCAACCTAGCCCGCCCGAAAGCCACTTACCAGCGCAGCCGGCGTCACGGCGTCTCGGCCAGCACGTCGCGCAGGTTCACCAGCATGCCGGCGGTGGCGCCCCAGATGTACCGCTGCTCGTAGGGGAAAGCGTAGAACCAGCGCTGCTGCCCGAAGACCTCGCGGCTGTGGCGCTGCGGGTTGGCGGGGTCGAGGATGACGGTCAGCGGCACCTCGAACACCTCGTCCACCTCGGTGGGGTCTGGGGCGACGGTGAAGGGCGGGCGCACCAGCCCGACCACCGGCGTCACCCGGAACCCCGTCCGCGTCAGGTAGGTGTCGAGCCGGCCGATGACCTCGATGACATCGCGCGACAGGCCGATTTCCTCCTCGGTCTCGCGCAGCGCGGTGTCCTCGGGCGAGTGGTCGTACGTCTCGCGCCGGCCGCCGGGGAAGCTGATCTGCCCGGCGTGCGCGCTCAAATGGGCGGTGCGCTGGGTGAACAGCACGGTCAGCCCCTCCGGCCGCTCGACCAGCGGCACCAGCACGGCGGCCTCGCGCAGCGTGTCCGACGGCAACTGGAAGCCGGGGTTCAGGTCATGGTCGCCGCGCACCTTCGCGGGGTGCGGCAACGCGGTGGCGCCTCCGGGGAAGCGCTTGCGGATTTCGTCGTGGGTCACTCGCCAAGCAGCCTGCCCAGCACGAAAAATCGTTTGTTGCTCCATACGCCGATCTCAGCCTCCTCCCCATCGGGGCCGGTCGTCGCGCAACGGTTGACCATCTCATAGTAGACGGACCGTGCGATACGCGCCTCCAGTCCCTTTCTTATGTCGATGTAGGGGGTTGGCTCACCAGTTTCCGAGTTGTGCGAAACTCTGATGGGGTGATCCGATCCCGCTTCTACCCATTCGTCTAAATTTGTACGGAACGAAAGAACCTGATCCTCGCCAATTCCGCTTGCCGTCATTTCGACAGCGACGAACGGAACATCATCGACAACTATGCGCCCGCGCTCGACAGGCGTAATCAGCCAATAATCACCTGCGTCATCCCGCCGCAACACCGTGGAGAACAGCTTGGCCAATTCGATCCGCTTGATCGGATCGCCATTGTGGAACCACGTGCCGTCACGCGCAATGCGTATGCCGGTGTCCTGTTCCACGGGAAAATGAGGTAGGCCGACCGGCCTGGGCGCCTCCCGGCCCACATCCGGCTTGTCATCCTGCATCACACCCCCGACTTTGTTCCTGACGCGCCGGCCGGACCGGCGCGGTTGAGCAACGTAATTTCGCCATACTCGTCACATAGGTCGGCGAGGCTGGATTTTGAACCGGTATTCAAGACTGGGGAGTTTAGGCCCTTGAGCGCCACCGACGCGATCCTCCCGACGCCGACGCCCGAAAGTCCGCAGCAGCTTCTGGCCGAAGTCGAGACCCTGGGCCTCCGGCTCCAGCTCGTGCGCGAGCGCATCGGCCGCATCATCTTCGGCCAGCAGGACGTCATCGATCTCACGCTTGTCACACTGCTGGCCGGCGGGCACGTGCTGCTGATCGGCGTGCCGGGCCTCGCCAAGACGCGGCTGGTGGAGACGCTGGGCACCGTGCTCGGCCTCGCCGAAAAGCGCATCCAGTGCACGCCCGACCTGATGCCGGCCGACATCCTCGGTTCCGAGGTGCTGGAGGAGGCGGAGACCGGCCGGCGGTCCTTCCGCTTCCTGCCCGGCCCGGTGTTCAGCCAGCTGCTGATGGCCGACGAGATCAACCGCGCCAGCCCGCGCACCCAGTCGGCGCTGTTGCAGGCCATGCAGGAGGGCCGGGTGTCGGTGGCCGGCCACTACCACCCGCTGCCGCAGCCTTTCCACGTGCTGGCGACGCAGAACCCACTGGAGCAGGAGGGCACCTACCCGCTGCCCGAGGCTCAGTTGGACCGCTTCCTCATGCAGATCGACGTCGAGTACCCCGACCGCGACGCCGAGCGGCGCATGATGATCGCCACCACCGGCGTCGATGCCGAGAAGGCGGTCACCGTGCTGACCCCCGCCGATCTCCAGGCGGCGCAGCGCCTCGTGCGCCGTGTCCCCATCGGCGAGAGCGTGGTGGAGGGCATCCTCGACCTCGTGCGCGCCGGCCGGCCGGAAACGTCGGACATTCCCGAGGTGCGCAGCCATGTCGCCTGGGGACCGGGGCCGCGTGCCTCGCAGTCGCTGATGCTGGCGGCCCGCGCGCGGGCGGTGCTGGACGGCCGGCTGTCGCCGTCGCTGGACGACGTGGTGGCGCTCGCCAAGCCGATCCTGCGCCACCGCATGGCGCTGAACTTCGCCGCGCGGGCGGACGGCGTCACCATGGAGGACGTCATCGACCGCCTCTGCGCGCCGTTGCTGTGATGGCGCTCCGCCCCTCGCCCCGTGTGGAGGCCCTGCGCGCCCAGCAGCGTGCCGAGGGGCTGGCCGCGCGCCTGCCGCCGCTGCTGGTCGCCGCCGAGCGCGTGGCGTCCACGGTGGCGCAGGGCGTGCACGGCCGCCGCCGCGTCGGCCTGGGCGAGACGTTCTGGCAATTCCGCCGCTATCAGCCCGGCGACGCGCCGCAGATGATCGACTGGCGCCAGTCGGCCAAGACGCAGCCGGTCTTCGTCCGCGAGAACGAATGGGAGGCGGCGCAGAGCGTCTGGCTGTGGCGCGACCGTTCCGGCTCCATGGAGTACCGCTCCTCCCCCGAGCTGCCGAGCAAGCGCGAGCGCGCCGATCTGCTGCTGCTGGCGGCGTCGGTTCTGCTGATCCGCGGCGGCGAGCGGGTGGCGCTGCTGAACTCCGGCGTGCGGCCGGACCACGGCAAGCACACGCTGAACCGCCTCGCCAATCTGCTGAGCGACCCCAGTGCGACGCCGCGGGCGGACGGGTTGCCGCGCATCGAGCCGCTGCCGCGGCATGCCCAGGTGGTGCTGTTCGGCGATCTGCTGTCGCCGCTGCCGGAGATCCAGGCGACGGTGGCCGGCCTGTCCGGGCGGGGCCTACGCGGGCATTTGATGCAGGTGCTCGACCCCGCCGAGGAGACCCTGCCCTTCGACGGCCGTGTCGAGTTCACCGGCTTCGAGGGCGAGGACGAGATTCTGGTGCCCCGCGTCGAGGCGGTGCGCACCGCGTATCTGGAACGGCTGCGAGCGCACCAGGAGGGCTTGGCGGCCCTGGCGCGCGCCGCCGGCTGGAGCTTCGCCATCCACCGCACCGACCGACCGCCGCAGACGGCGCTGCTGGCGCTGTGGGGGGCGTTGGCGCAGGAGGCGGTTTAACAGTTTGCTTTGCCCCCCTCTCCCCCAGCCCCTCTCCCGCGAGGGGAGAGGGGAGCAGGTCCCGCACTGAAAAGCCCCTCTCCCCTTGCGGGAGAGGGGTTGGGGAGAGGGGGAACAGGGCGCACATTAGGTCCTTCGCGCAAGGTTCACGCGCAGAGTTTGGAAACGCATGCTGGGTCTCGGCTCCTTCGCCTTCGCCACGCCGTGGGTGCTGGCCGCACTGGTGGTGCTGCCGGTGCTGTGGTGGCTGCTGCGCGTCACCCCGCCGGCGCCGCGCCTCGTGCGGTTCCCGGCGATCCGCCTGCTGCGCGACCTCGTAGCGCGCGAGGAGACGCCCGCCCGCACGCCGTGGTGGCTGTTGCTGCTGCGCCTGATCATCGCGGCGCTGGTCATCTTCGCCCTGTCCGGGCCGCTGTTGAACCCGCGCGCGGCGCTGCCCGGCGGCGGGCCGCTGATGCTGGTGGTGGACAATGGCTGGGCGTCGGCACGCGACTGGCCGAGCCGCCGCCGCGCCATGGAGGAGGTGGTCGGCCAAGCCGACCGCCAGTCCCGCCCGGTCATCGTCCTCGCCACCGCTCCGCCGGCCGCGGGCGACAAGATCGCCGCCAGCGCCGCCCTGCCCCCGGTCGAGGCGCGCCGCCTGATCCAGGCTCTGGAGCCGAACCCCTGGCCGACCGACCGCGCCGCGGCGCTGGAGGCGGTGAAGGGGTTGCGCGTCACCGGCTCGCTGCACAGCGTCTGGCTGGCGGACGGCGTCGGCGACCCGAACGCCCGAAACCTCGCCGCCGCCCTGCAACGCCTGGGTTCGGTGGAGGTGCTGGACGATTCCGTCGCCCGCCCGCCGCACCTGCTGCTGCCCCCGGCGCCGGAGGGGACCGCGCTGGTCACCCGCATCGTGCGCGCCGACGCCAGCCGGCCGGAGCCGGTCACCGTGCGCCTGGGGGCCGGCGACGGCCGCCTGCTGACCCGCGAGACAGTCGCCTTCGAGGCCGGCCAGAAGACCCGCGATCTGCGCCTGGAGGTGCCGGTGGAACTGCGCAACGAGGCCGCGTCCTTGCGCATCGAGAATGAGACCACGGCCGGCGCCACCGTTCTGCTGGACGAGCGCTGGCGCCGCCGGCCGGTGGGCCTGGTCTCCGGCCGGCCGGACGGCGAGAACCAGCCGCTGCTGTCCGACCTGCACTATCTGAACCGCGCGCTGGAGCCCTACAACGAAGTGCGCCGCGGCGAGATCCGAGACCTCCTGAAGCGCGAGCTGGCGATCCTCATCCTGTCGGACGTCGGCGCCTTGTCCGGCGAGGAGGCGCAGGCGGTCGAGGCCTGGGTCAAGAAGGGCGGCCTGCTGGTGCGCTTCGCCGGCCCGCGGCTGGCGCAGAACGCCGACCAGCTCGTGCCCGTGCGCCTGCGCCTGGGCGACCGTACGCTGGGCGGGGCGCTGTCCTGGTCGGAACCGGCGCGTTTGCAGCCCTTCGGCGAGAAAAGCCCGTTCTTCGGCCTGAAGATCCCCGACGACGTGCTGGTGCAGCGTCAGGTGCTGGCCGAGCCCTCCGTGGACCTCGCCGACCGCACTTGGGCGCGGCTGGCCGATGGCACGCCGCTGGTGACCGCCGAGCGGCGCGGGGCCGGCTGGGTCGTGCTGGTGCACACCACCGCCAGCCCGGACTGGTCCAACCTGTCGCTGTCCGGCCTGTTCGTCGAGATGTTGCGCCGGATGGCGGGCCTCAGCGAGGGGGTCGCCGGGACCAATCAGGCCGGCACGCTGGAGCCGCTGGCGGTGCTGGACGGGTATGGCCGCCTGACGGCGCCGCCGCCGACCGCCTTCCCCATGCCCGGCGACGCCTTCAAGCCCGACGCCATCGGCCCGCGCCACCCGCCGGGCTTCTACGGCACCGAGGAGGCTCGGCGCGCGCTGAACCTCACCGCCGGGCTGACGCGCATCGAGCCGTTCGGGGCGATGCCTCTGGGCGTCGGTGTCGGCAGTTATGCCGAACGCGGCGAGGTCGCGCTGAAGCCGGCGCTGCTCGCCGTGGCGATGGCGCTGACCATCCTCGATCTGCTGATCGCGCTGGCCCTGCGCGGCCTGCTCGGCCGCTGGGCACGCCCGCGGGGGGCCGCGGCTGCGGCGCTGCTGCTCACCCTCCTCCTGCCCTACGCGCCGGCCCGCGCCGACGACGCGCACGCCACCAAGGTCACCGCCGAGACGTTCCTGGCCCACGTGCGCACCGGCGATTCCAGCGTGGACGACGTGGCCCACGCCGGCCTGGACGGCTTGGTCGAGGTGCTGAACCGCCGCACCGCCGTTGAGGCCGCCGGCACCATGTCGGTGGATGTGGAGGCGGACGAGCTGGCCTTCTACCCGTTGCTCTACTGGCCGGTGACGCCGAACGCCGGGGCGTTGTCCGACCGCGCCCGCTCGCGCGTCAACGAGTACCTGAAGAACGGCGGCACCATCCTGTTCGACACCCGCGATCAGGCCGCCTCGCTCGGCCCCGGCGCCGGGCCGGGCAGTCTGGCGCTGCAACGGATCGCGCAAGGGCTGGACATCCCGCCGCTGGCGCCGGTGCCGCCCGACCATGTGCTGACCAAGGCGTTCTACCTGATGCAGGACTTCCCCGGCCGCTACGCCGGTGGCGACCTCTGGGTCGAGGCGCGCGAGGGCCGCGCCAACGACGGCGTGTCGCCGGTGCTGATCGGCTCCAACGACTGGGCCGCCGCCTGGGCGGTGGATGGCCGCGGCCAGCCGCGCTTCGCCGTGGCGCCCGGCGGCGAGCGCCAGCGCGAGATGGCCTTCCGCTTCGGCGTCAACCTCGTGATGTACGCGCTGACCGGCAACTACAAGGCCGATCAGGTGCACGTCCCCGCCATCCTGGAGAGACTTGGACAATGAAAGGTTGGGGCCAATGACCGACCTCCTGTCCGGCGGCAACTCCATCGCCTTCAACCCGCTGCTGCCGTGGGAATGGCTGCTGCCGCTGTTCGCGGCGGCGGCGCTGGTCGTGCTGCTCGGCCTGTTCCGGCGCGCGCGCGGGGCGCTGTGGCGGTTCCTGGCGCTGGCGGTGCTGGCGATTGCGTTGATCAACCCCTCGCTGGTGCACGAGAAGCGCGACCCCATCAAGGACGTGGCGGTGGTCGTGGTGGACCAGTCGCCCAGCCAGAACATCGGCGAGCGCCGGGGCCGCGCCGAGCGCGCGCTGTCGGACCTGACCGACAAGCTGAAGCGCTTCGACGATCTGGAGGTGCGCGTGGTGCGCGCCGGGGATGGCGCCTCGGGTGCGGCGGCGATCAACGAGACGCGGCTGTTCGACGCGCTGAACCGCGCCATGGCCGACGTGCCGCGCCGCCGCATGGCCGGCGCGGTGCTGATCACCGATGGGCAGATCCACGACGTGCCGGAGAACGTCGCCAAGCTGGCCGAGGGCGGGCCGGTGCACACGCTGCTGACCGGCAACCGCGACGAGGGCGACCGCCGCCTCGCCATCGTGCAGGCGCCGACCTACGGCTTGGTCGGCAAGCCGGTGGAACTGGTCATCCGCGTCGACGACATGCCGCAGCGCCAGACGCCCAACGCGCTGGTCACGCTGCGCCAGGACGGCGGCACACCGCGCCAGTTCCAGGTGCCGGTGGGCCAGGACTACCACATCGACTTCCAGGTCACGCACGGCGGCCAGAACGTGCTGGAAATGGAGGTCGAGGCCGGCAAACAGGAACTGACCCTCGCCAACAACCGCACCGCCGTGGTGGTGAACGGCGTGCGCGACCGGCTGCGCGTGCTGCTGGTCTCGGGCGAGCCGCACGCGGGCGAGCGCACGTGGCGCAACCTGCTGAAGGTCGATCCAGCGGTGGACCTCGTCCACTTCACCATCCTGCGCCCGCCGGAGAAGCAGGACGGCACGCCGATCCGCGAGCTGTCGCTGATCGCCTTCCCGATCCGCGAGCTGTTCGAGATCAAGCTCGACGAGTTCGACCTGATCATCTTCGACCGCTACCGCCGTCGCGGCGTGCTGCCGCAGATGTACCTGGAGAACATCGCCCGCTACGTGGAGAAGGGCGGCGCCCTGCTGGAGGCTTCCGGCCAGGGCTTCGCCACCGCGCTGTCGCTGGCCCGCACGCCGCTGGGCCAGGTGTTGCCGGGCGAGCCGACCGGGCAGACGCTCGACCTGCCGTTCCGCCCGAAAGTCACCGAGCTGGGCCGCCGCCACCCCGTCACGACCGGTCTGCCCGGCGACAAGGCCGACGGCGAGCCCACCTGGGGCCGCTGGTTCCATCAGGTGGAGGTGGTGCCGAAGGGCGGCTCGGTGGTGATGAACGGCGCGCAGGGCTTGCCGCTGCTGGTGCTGAACCGTGTCGGCGAGGGCCGCGTGGCGCAGCTGGCGTCCGACCAGATGTGGCTGTGGAGTCGTGGTTACGAGGGCGGCGGCCCGCAGGCCGAGTTGCTGCGCCGCCTCGCGCACTGGCTGATGAAGGAGCCGGAGCTTGAGGAGAACGACCTTCGCGCCCGCGTGGACGGCAACAAGATCACCGTCGAGCGCCGCTCGCTGGAGCCCGATCCGCGCTCGGTCACGCTGAGCACGCCGTCCGACGAGACTCGCACGCTGGAGATGAACGAGGACAAGACCGGCCACGCCGCCGCCACGGTGATCGCCGGCGAGCCGGGCATCTACCGAATCACCGATGGCGACCGCACGGCCTTGGCGGTGGTGGGCGCCGTCAACCCGCCGGAACTGGCCGACGTGCGCTCGACCGGCGACAAGATCAAGCCGGTGGCGCAGGCAACGGGGGGCGGCGTGCAGTGGATCGCCGATGGCGCCCCGGATGTGCGCCGCACCAAGGCCGACCGCGCGCAGAGCGGGTCCGGGTGGATCGGCTTGCGGGCGAATGGTGATTTCGTGGTGACGGGGGTGTCCGACGTGCCGCTGTTGCCGGTGGCGGCGGTGCTGCTGCTGGCTTTGGGGGCGATGATCGTGGCGTGGAGGCGCGAAGGGCGATAGGCGCGTTCCAGCGGTTGCACGCGGCGAAATTTGCGTTTATGGTCCCGCTCCTTCCCGATTGGGGCGTCGCCAAGCGGTAAGGCAGCGGTTTTTGGTACCGCCATTCGCAGGTTCGATCCCTGCCGCCCCAGCCATACGGCCCCCTTGGAAACCTTGAGTTTCCAAGGGGGCCGGCTCCTCCAGAACGTGTTCCGTTGGACAGTATGGCCAGCCTAGCCGATCAGCACGGCGGCATGGAGAAGATCATTTCGGGCAACGGGGCGGGCGGACCGCTGCGGTGGCTGTAGAGATCGAGCATGACGAAGCCTTTCGCTCAGCGGCCGAAGAACTGGACTTCGGCGAACTTAGTGGAGTTGGTGCCGTTGCCAACGGCGTTGAGCCGCACTTGGCTGACCGGACCAGCCGTCAGATCGATACCGTCGGCGATGAACATCGCTGACGCCACCCCGGCGGGGTAAGTCCCGGTCCACAGCGTCACCCAAGCGCTGCCGTTCCAGCCTTCCAGCTTCAGGCCGTTGCTCGTGTTGTTTCCAAGGAAGTAGTCGTCGTTCGGTGCCCATGCCTTGAAGGCGGTGATCAACTTGGACGACGCCAGGGAAAGCCCGATGAGGTTACCGTACCCGCTGACACCGGGGGCGGTCTGGGCACAGGCGAGGACGGTCTGACTGGTAACGCCGTCAAACGCTGCGGCGAGACCACCTTGCGCCGTGTGGTTGCCGATGGGTGTTCCCGTCAGCAGGGGGGCAAGACTGCGGCCTTGGATCGGGAAGGGCCGTTTGGGCACGGGGATAGTGGAGCCGATGTACCCCCGCGACGTTCCCTTGGTGACACGCGCCGCCGCGATGTATCCCGTGAAGGGAGCGGTCATAGCATGGCCGATGCGGAACCCCGTGGCGGCGTTGATGTTGGACGTGTCCGTCGCGGTCAGCACCAACATTCCGTTGAGATACATCCGCACGACATTTCCAACTCGAGCCATCACGCAGTACATCCAGCCGTTCTGGTAGATCTTCGCCCCCAACGAACTGTTTGGTGCGCCAGTTCCGCCTGAGTAAGTATTATAAGGAAGCAGGTTTGAATAAGTGGAATAGGCAAGGTACATCGTGAGTTCGGTGCCGATCTGCCCCATGAGCATCTGAGTGGGGGCAGTGGTGTTGCAATAGACCCAAGCCTCGTAGACGAAGTCTCCGGTGCCGAAGTCCCAATCCGCGCTGTCGGCCAGGGTCAGGTAGTCCGTCCCGGCAGAGCTGCTCGCCATGCTGGCCCCGCCTACGAACGGGCTGAACGCCGTCAGCGCGGGACTGCCAGCGGGGATGATGGTCTTGGCCGAGGCGCTGCGGTCCAGGAACGTCGTGTCGCCGAACTTGGGCTGGAACAGCAGCACGGTGTTTGCCCAGTACGGATCAGTCCCCGCGTCCCATTGCTCCATCACCTGCTGGGTCAGAATGTCGTTGAAGCCGAACGCGCCGGGGGCCGAGAAGGCGTTGACGGCGGGGGCGGTGCCGAGATAGCGGCTCATGGTCAAATACTCCAGCGGCCCCGGAGGGCGTCAAAGGCTTGATCGAGTTCGGTCTTGGTGAGAGCCCGGTTCCACATGGCCTGCACAAACCGGGACTGCCCGGCATCATCCGGGGAAACGGTGGATTGTCTGCCGATCTGGAGAGGAAGCAGCGCGGCGGACGCTGTTGACGCCGCATACGTACCCGTCCAGGTGTTTGCCCCGCCTACAGAGACACACCCTCCGTCGAAGTAGAAGAAGGAGGAGGCGCCATCGAAAAACGACAGGCCAAGCGCATGAATGCCAGCCGACAGCGACAGCGGAGTGCTTTTGTTCATCGTGTTGACGGAACCGTTTGACACGTAGTACCGCAGCGTCCCTGACAGATAATCAAACAGCACGCCAGTATCCGTCGAGGACCCCGGCCCCGTGTTGACAAGGCTGAACCGGCCAGCGTTCATGTAGCCGAAGCACAACACCGAAAAGGCGGCACCACTCTTGTGGAGCGTGTTGGCGAAAGGCGTGTTGGCGGGAAGTTGAGCATACCCGCTTCCGGCGGTCTGCAAACACTCGCCCGCACTGCGGCGCCCCGCCGTGCCATTGAAGGTCAGCCCGCTGATCGTAAGGTCATAATCCGACGCGACGGTCGCGCCAGATATGTCGTTGGCAAGATTGATCCACTGAGACGAGCCGCCCCGCGTCACGGCGGCAGAGGTTGTGCGAAGATAACGAGATGCCGCTGAACCGGCCACCAGTTGCGCGCCCCATGCGTAGATTGCCTCACCGGACGCAAATGTACTCTCCGCGCCGATGCGTATGCTGTGACTGGAGGCGGTGGAGGTGGTGAACGTCATCGTGACGCGTCGCCAATCGGCCGTCGCCGTGATGGCCTGCCTCGCCAAAACGCCGGGGCCGGCGTAGTCGGCAGCGAGCAACTGGAGCGCTACATCAGCGCCACCCGCCCGCTTGATCCAGAGTGAATAAGTATAGGTCACACCACTCAGGAGCGTGATGTTGCGGTCGACAATGCCGTCACCTGAGGAGGTCAGGAGATCGGCCGTCAGCGTGCCATCCGGCGCAGCCGAAGCATCCGCTGTCACAGCGACGAAGTATTTCGTCCACGCCGCGTTGTCGAACTGCTCGCTGTAGGTCAGCAGATTTGTAACGCTCGGGGCTGGATAGCTCGCACCCAACCCGGCGTCCCACAGCGCTACCAGCCCGTTCTGCGGAATGCCAGCCACGAACCCCGGCGTGGGGGAGGCGACCGGCTCGCGCAGCATGTCTGAGTATTTGCCCATGATTATGCTCCGATGAAGCCGGGGGCGAAGCGCCGAGCCTTTGTGAGGTAGCCACGCTGGGGCGGGGTGAAGTTTGATGCGAAAGGCGCCACATCAAAATAGTAAACAGCATCCTGCAAGTAGCCATTGAAGGAGTTGCTGCCGTCCCACGAGGCGCCAAGAGTATGGGCTTTGGCGTTGTTGACCAGCGATGCCGAAGATGTTGCGATGAGCGCCACAACGCCATTGAGGCCGGCGTAGAAGCTTGTTCCGGAGCGGCACACGGAAAGATAATACCACGTGCCGGCCGTCAAGGTGCCAAGCACGTACGCATTGACGATGTCGTATGACGAGCCGGTGGAACTCGCATCAACTTCGATTGTGCCCGTGGAGCGAATTAAAGCCCCGATGCTGTCATAAAAGCTTGCGGTGCCTCCTTTGGTGAAGATCTGCATATTCCGATTGATAACGTCCGGGCGGAACCACATGCCAATCCCGAAATCGCGGGCGCCGAACTCCAATGTTGCGTCGTCCGCAATGGCTAGGTAGTCACCAGCCCCACCGAAGTACCCTGACACACCGTAGAATTTGGACTGTGTGCTTGACAGCACCACGTTGCCGTTGACCGTCACTGTCTTCGGCGTCTTCGAGCAGTCGATGAACGAGGTGCTGCCGTTCACCAGTCCCGGACCGCCCATTGGCAGCCCCAGCACGAGGTTGTCGTGGAACGGGTCGTACAGCTCCGTCTTCGGGACGCCGTGGTAGCCGTTGTTGTCGCGTATCTGCTTGTTGCCTCGCATGTTACACCACCTTCGCCACGGTCACGGCGACCAGGGAGTTCACGTCGCTGGAGCGCAGCCGGAACTCGTCGGACAGGATCATCTTCGGCCCCAGGCCATCGACGACCGCCGAGTAGGCCGAACCAGGGGTGACCGGCACCGCCGGGCGCAGGTCCCAGGCCGTCGCAACGGCGTTCTGGTAGTGCTGGGCGCTGGCATAGGCCGTCTGCGTGCCGACACAGTTGCCGATCAGGCACGACACCACCCGCTTGGTGGTCGCCCCGCTGATCGCGCCGAACTGGCTGACGTAGCTGGTGGTCAGCGTCTTGACCGCCTGCTCGTACTTGCCGCTCACCGCCTGGAGCACGCCGTACATCACGAACGTACCGGTGCCGGCCGTGAGCGCCACGCGGATCTCGTCACCGGCGCTCAGCACGAACATCGGCTCCAGGTTGCCCGCATCGAGCGGACCGCCGTAGGGCACCGGCATGCCGGCGTAGAGCTTGGACTCGGTGGTGTTCGACGCGGTGTAGACATAGAGGTCGTGCGAGATCGGCGTGCTGGCCGTCGTGTCGGCCAAGCCGATGCCATAGACCAGCAACTCGTAGCCGGAGGCGACCGTGGGCGACGCCTTGGTCTTGGCGGTCGTCGCCGCGAGGTAGTAGGGCAACAAGGTATCGGGCACACCGCCGCCACCGCTGACCGTGGCCGAGAGCGTGCCGCCGCTCAGCGCCAGGCCGGTGCCCAGCGTGATCTGCTCGACCGCACCCGTGCCGGCCGTCGAGCGCCCCAGCAGCTTGCCGGTTGCCATGCTGGTGCCGATGGTGGGGGAGCCCGCCACCCCGTCGCCGTTGGTGACGGCGATGATGTCGGAGCCGGCCGCCGCGACGGTGCGCGCCGCGTAGGCGCCGGCGCCGGTGCGCGCCACCATGCCGGCAGCGGACAGCGCGGAAAGGCCGCTCAGTTCCGCCGACGACGCTTGATACGCGCCGGTTCCCATGAACTGCGAGAAGCCGATCGCCGTGCTGTCCAGCGTGCCGCCGGCGTCGGCCGTGCAAACCCAGGCGCGATCGCCGTTGGCCGAGCCCTGGTTGACGAAGACGAACGCGCCGGGGATCTCGGCCCAAAGGTTGAAGTCGGACGCACGGCTCCAAGCCCCCGAGGCCACCACGTAGACGCCGTTCTCGGCGGGGGCTGTCTGGCTCTTGACCAGCACGCGGTCGCCGGCCACCGCCGCGACACCGTCGATGGTCTGGGCACCGGACAGGGTGATGTTGGCCGTCGTCGCGAGCTTCACCGGCTGCTTGGCGAACCACCCCGCCAACGCGTTGTCCACGTATTGCTTGGACGCCGGGTGCAGCGCGTTGGTCGGGTCGCCGCTCAGAGTCAGCGCGCCCGTCAGCGTGCCGCCGGCCAGCGGAACGTAGCTGGCGAGGTTCGCCAGCGGCGCATAGTAGCTGCCGTGCTGGCCGTCCAGCAGATCGGCGTTGAGGTTCGCCACCGCGGTCGTGCTGGCGACCGTCAGCGGGGCGGTGCCGGTGGCGACGGTGGAGACGAAATAGGGGGCGGTGGCCTTGG
Source organism: Azospirillum terrae (assembly GCF_053470425.1). NCBI lineage: Bacteria > Pseudomonadati > Pseudomonadota > Alphaproteobacteria > Rhodospirillales > Azospirillaceae > Azospirillum > Azospirillum terrae. The sequence continues at coordinate 124,146 of NZ_JBPXMR010000009.1, forward strand.
TGCCGAAGGTCGGGTTCGACAGCGGCGCCGTCTGGCTGCTCAGATCGGTCACCGCCGTCTGCACCGCCTGCACCGAGGTATCGACGTAGCTCTTGGTAGCGGCCTGCTGCGGGGCGACGGGAGCGCCGCTCAGCGTCAGCGCGCCCGTCAGCGTGCCGCCGGTCAATTGCAGGTAACGGCCATCAGCGTCGGCGCGGGTGGGCACGCTGTCCGCCGTCGCCACGCCAAGGGCATGCTTGACGAAGGCAGCGGCGCCGGTCTGCTCGACCAGCCCCGGCGTGGCGTCGAGCGCGCCCAGCGCGGTCAGCGTCGCGTTGAGCGAACCGGACGACGACAAATCGCTCAGCACGCGCTCGTCGAACAGCATCTCGTTGGCGATCTCGACGGTGGCACCGCCCAGCACGACCCGAGTCACCGGCAGCGTGCCGGCCGGAATGGCGGGCGGCACCAGCGAACCCTCGGTACCGGCGACGATGGACGCGCCCCCCGTGGTGCGGTCGATGACGATGCGGTCGACGCGCCGGTCGGCGGGCGCGGTGAACGGCCCAACGGTCTGCGGATTGACCTCGGTCAGCGTGGTGCCGTTGAGCAGCCAGCCCTTGTCGAGAGCGACCGTCATGTCGAGGGTGGCCTGGGCGTGCGGGGCGAAGGCGCCGACGAGGCGCTGGGCCACCGCCCAATTACCGGCGGACACCGCATCGGCGGGGTTGAAGGTCTGAACAGGCATGGAGGATTCTCCGCATGTGGGATGGCGCCGGTCGCGTCTATGGGGCAGGAAACAGAACCTGACGCCCGACTGGTTGCAGGATTATCATCCTTGAATTGGTCGGTCAACGGCGTTTATACCTATTTAATAGGCGTCAAGACCCATTGTATGGGCGAGATACGACGCCCCAGCCATACGCCCCCCTTGAAAACTCTGCGTTTTCAGGCGGCCCCGCTCCTCCGGTGAATTTTTGGGTGGGCGCCTCAGGTCGTGGCGACGCCGGTTTCCTTGTAGAACGCCTGGATCAGATCCTTGCCGACACGGGAGGCCATCTCCTCGTGTACGGGCAGCATGGCCTTGCGCCACGCCGCGCGCTCCTGATCGGTCAGGGTGTCTTCATGGCGGCCAGCGCGTCGTCGTTGTCCTTCTGGGCCGGGCGATCACTGGCGCGAATCTGGCGTAGGAATTGCTTCGTCCCCATGCCGGCAACCGCCGGATCAAGGGGAAACCATGACGGCACAAGGCAAGACGCAGCACGCCGGCGTGAGCGACGGAGGCCCCGCCTCCCGCACGTTTCCCCCTTTTGGGAAAACCGAAGGGCGCCGGGTAGCGGTCATCATCGGCGGCGGCCCGGCCGGGCTCACCGCCGCTCTGGAACTGGCGCGCCGCACCGACGTGCTGCCCGTGGTGCTGGAGGCCGGTGACGATGTCGGCGGCATCTCGCGCACGGTCGTCCACAACGGCAATCGCATGGACATCGGCGGCCACCGGTTCTTCTCCAAGTCCACTTGGGTGATGAACTGGTGGAAGGAGATCCTGCCCGCCGACGCGCACGCCGAGGACGCCCTGCTGGTGCGCCGGCGGCAGTCGCGCATCTATTACCTGAAGCGGTTCTTCGACTACCCCGTGCGGCTGTCGGCGGGGACGCTGCGCGCCCTGGGGCTGGCGCGGGTGGCGCGCATCGGCGCCGGCTACCTGCGCGCCCGGCTGTTCCCGCGCAATCCGGAAACCTCGCTGGAGGACTTCCTGATCAACCGCTTCGGGCGGGCGCTGTATCTGACCTTCTTCAAGGATTACACGGAGAAGGTCTGGGGCATGCCGTGCGAGCGCATCAGCGCCGAATGGGGCGCCCAGCGCATCAAGGGCCTGTCGATCACCGGCGCCATCGCCCACGCGCTGCGCAAGCTCGCGGGCGGCGGCGGGGCGACGCGCACCAGCCTGATCGAACGCTTTCTTTACCCGAGGCTCGGCCCCGGCCAGCTCTGGCAGCGGGTAGCCGAGCGCGTGCGGGCGCATGACGGCCAGGTGCTGCTGAACCGCACGGTCATCGGCATCGAGATGCGTGACGGCCGCGCCGCCGCCGTGCTGGTGCGCGACGGGCGTGATGGCGGCACGCAACGGCTGGAGGCCGACTGGGTCATTTCGACCATGCCCGTGTGCGATCTGGTGCGCGCCATGGAGCCGCCGCCGCCGCCGGAGGTGGTCGAGGTGGCGGCTGCCCTGCCCTACCGCGACTTCATCACGGTCGGCCTGCTGCTGGACGGCATGAAGGGCGGCACGCCGCCGGACAACTGGATCTACGTGCAGGAGCCGGACGTGCAACTCGGCCGCGTGCAGGTGTTCAACAACTGGAGCCCCGACCTCGTCGCCGACCGTTCCAAGGTGTGGCTGGGGCTGGAGTACTTCTGCCGCGAGGGCGACGCGCTGTGGAGCCTGCCGGACGCCGACATGGTGGCCCTGGCCGCGGCGGAACTGGTGAAGATCGGCCTGATCGAGACGGCCGAGGTGCGCGATGCCAAGGTGGTGCGGGTGCCGAAGGCCTATCCGGCGTATTTCGGGGCCTACCAGGACTTCGCCGTGGTGCGCCACTGGCTGGACAGCGTGCCGAACCTGTTCCCGGTGGGGCGCAACGGCATGCACCGCTACAACAACCAGGACCACTCCATGCTGACCGCCAAGCTGGCGGTGGACGCCATCGCCGAGGGGCGCACCGACAAGGCGGCGATCTGGGCGGTCAACATCGACGACGAGTACCACGAGGAAGACTCGGCCCCGGCCAAAGCCGCACCGATCCCGACCCCCTGCGCGGCGGCAGCGGGCTGACCTACCCGGCCGGCGGCGCCACGACGAACACCCGGTACTTCTGCGCCAGCTCGGGCGGAAGCTGAACGCGGCGCAGCCAGGGCGGCAACTCGCGGCGCATCATGGCCACCATCACCGCGTCCCTGTGCTGGGCAAGGCCGGACATCGGCATCACCTCGCGCGAACACAGCACGAGCGCCGTGACTCCAAGGCGTTGAGCGACCTCGGCGGCCCGGTTCGGGTCCTCGAAGAAGAAGGTGTGGTAGTCGCGCAGCGCCGCCTCGGCGCGATGATAGGGGCCGGCGATCACCGGGCGCCCGGTCTCGAACGCGAACTGCGGTCCCGCGTGCATGGAGGTCGCCACCACGCCGCTCCGGTCGGGCAGCAGCCGGTCGAGCCCCTCTGCCAGCTCCTCGAACCGGCACAGCCGGTCGGTGTTGGGCTTGGCCGGAAAGGCAAGCTTGCCGATGCCGTACTGCGCGGCGGCCAGCGGATAGGGCCAGACCAGCAGCGCCACCGCGAGCGCGGTGGCGGCGACCGGCGCCGGACGCAGCGGCGACCGCCCGACCGCCGCCCACACGTCGCGCACCATCAGCATCCACGGCACCGCACACGCGATTTGCAGATAGGGCGACAGGCGGCTGGTCAGGAAGCATCCCGCCAGCATCGCCGCAATGGGCGCGGCGTGAGCGAACGCCCAGGTCCGCCTTTGCGGGTCGCGGAGCAGAACTAGCAGGTAGAGCAGCGGCGGCAGGCTCTCGCCCGGCCCCACGGTGAACTGGACGCGCTCGTTCGGCGTGGCGAGCGAATAGGCGTACTCGTTGGGAACCACGAGCATCCGCGCGTAGGGTCCGGTGTCGGCAAGCGGCTGCCACGCCGGCAAGGCGAGGACGCCCGCCACCGCGGCGAGGCCGAAGACCAGCGCCGCGGCGCCGAACCGGGCCGACACGCTTCGCGGCCCGAACCGCCCCTCGGCCAGCATCAGCCCGCGCAACGCCAGCGCGATCACCAGTATGGCGCCGACATGGATGACCGACAGGCGATCGTTCTCCACACTGAGCCAGTCCGCCGGCACCCGCTCCACCGCCAGAGCCACGGCCGCAGTCACCAGCGCCGCGTCGGCGAAACGGCGTGCGGCGCGCAGATCCGCGCCTCCGATGATCCAGGCGGACAGCAGCACGCCGAGGCCGAGCGCCAGCACGACCCCGCCCTCGGGCGCCGCCGCCCAGAGCGCCAGACCGGCGGCGAGGCCCGCCCATCCCGGCCGCGCTCCCGGCGCACCGGTCAGCGAGCGGAAAACGGCGGCGTACGCCACGGCAAATCCGCCCAGAATCAGCAGATTGTGATCCAGGATGCCGAGGCGGAAGCTCGCCAGCCACTCCCAGGACATGATCAGCACCGGCACGATCAGCATCGACGCGGCGCGCGAGACGAAGGGTCGGGAATGGCGGCGCAGCCCGATGGCGACCGCCACCATCACGGCGGGCGGCAGATAGAGCCCGACCGCAAGCAGGACCTCACGCGCCTCCCAGCCGGTCAACGCCTTGAGCGGCACCGCAACCGCCAGCACCGACAGGTCGAAGGCCCGCGTCCAGTGCAGGGGCAGCCCCTCCGGCGGGTGAATGACGTGCAGCGCCGTGTCGAACCATGGCCCGCCGCCCCACAGCTCCAGCACGCGCAGGGCGTGGGTGTAGGCGTCCGGGTCGCTGAGCAGGCGGATGGCACCGCCCTGCAACCCCGGAACCATGCCGGTCATGACCAGGAAGACCTGCACGGCAAGGACAACGCCGGCAACGATCAGGTCACAGGAAAGTTCCAGGGCGCCATCGCGGCTCATCACGGTCACCTGCCAAATCGATGCGGCAATATACACGGCCGCTTCCGGGCGCCAATATGCCGCGCGACGGCGCTCCCTGCTGTCCCGCAAAATCCACTCCGCCCGCGGGATCTTTCCCGGAATTGGGAACGATGGGACGGAGACCAGCCGCGGCGACGGTGGCTTGGAACTTGCTCTATGATCGGCTGGGTTTTTTGGCGGAGGTTCCGTGCGCGCGCACTCCTGGTGGCCATTGGCAGCAGCGTCCGGGGCGCTCCTGTTCTGGATGGGTGTCCATTACCTTGCCGGTGTGCAGCCGCTGTCCGAAGGCGGGCTGTGGGATGCCGACGCCTACCTGTGGCTTCTCAAGGTGCGGCAATTCCTGGACCGGGGCGACTGGTACGCAGCACCATTGACCGCGCTGAACGCCCCGTCCGGCCTGGATCTGCATTGGACGCGCCCGTTCGAACTGATCCTCGCCGCCGGAACCTGGGTCGGCAGCCGGCTGACCGGCGACACGCAGGGGGCATTGTGGGCCTGGGGGGTTCTGGTCAGCCCGGCGCTTGGACTGGTGGCGGTGGCGGTGCTCCATTGGGGGACGCGGCCGGTGCTGCCGGGCTGGGCCTTTGCCCTCGGCGCGTTGCCGTGGACCTTCCACCGCGGCGTAATCGCCGCCTTCTCCCCCGGCCGGCCGGACCATCACGGACTGCAATTCCTGCTGACCGCGACGGTGCTCGCCCTTTTGCTGCGCCACGCCGTGGCACGTCGTCCTGCGACCGCCTGGGGCGCCGGAGCGGTGGCTGCCCTGGCCGTCTGGGTCAGCCCGGAGGGATTGCTGACGTTCGGCTTCGGCAGTCTGGTGCTGGCGGTGATGGCGCTCCGGGGCGGCGCGCCGTTCGGCGATCTCACCCGCTCTCTCAGCGGATTCGCCGCGACGATCCTCCTGGCCCTCGCCGTCGAGCGGCCTCCGGCAGACTGGTTGCTGGCGGAGCAGGATCGCCTGTCCGTGGTCCACGCCGCCCTGGCGGTGATTGCCTGGACGACCGGCTTGGCCCTGGCCGCCGTCGACCGGCGGCTGGCGCCGCGTCTGACCGGGCGGCTCGCCCTGATGGTCGCCGCGGGGTTGGCCGCCGCCGGTGCGATGGTCCTGGTGTTCCCGGACTTCTTCCGCGGCCCCCTCGCCGGCATGTCGGACCTGATGCGCGAGGTGCAGTTCGACCGGGTCGCGGAGAACCGCTCGCTGATCCCCCGCGATGCCCAAAGCCTGTTCGGCTTCCTGACTGAACTGGGGCAAATCGCTCTGGCGGCGGCGGTGACGCTGTGGCGCCTGCGGACCGCCGGGGGACCGCTGCGCGACGCCCACATGGTCAACGGCGTGGGCCTGCTGATTTTCGCCCCCTACGGCGCGCTGATGCTGCGCAACGCCATCTTCGCGCAGATCTTCTTTCTGCTGCCGCTCTGCGATGTCGCCGTGCTCGCCACGGCGGCCGTCCTCCGGCGCCGGGAGCAAGGATTGCGGCCGTTCTGGCCCGCGGCTGCGGCCGGCGTCGCGGTGCTCGCCCCCATTCTGGGTGCGGCGGTCATTCTGGCCGGGCGGATTGGCGGCGTTCACATCGCGGCGTACGACCGCTGCCCCTATGAGCGCCTGATGCCGACCATCGCCGCGTTGCGCCCGAGCCTGCCTGCGGGCGCAACGGTGATGACTTCGCTCGACGACGGGCCGGAGATCGCGTGGTGGACCGGGCTGCCGACCATCGCCGGCAATTTCCATCGCAACGAGGCGGGCGTCCTCGACGCCCTGCTGTTCATGGGCTCCGAGGCGCCCGACCTTCAGGCCCTCGGCGTGGCGGAACAGCGGCGGGTCGGGCTGGCGCTGTACTGCCTCCGGCCGGACGAATCGAACGGCCCCGGCTTCCTGATCAGCCGCCTGCGCCGACGGGCGCCGCCGCCCTGGCTGGCTCCGGTGGCGCTGCCGCCGGACTTGGCCGGACGCTTCATCCTGTACCGGAAGCTCCCGGTCAGGCGAGCGCCGGTTCCGGGGTGACGGCAAGGACCTTCGGCAGCGCCACCAGCAGAACGCTCCCCTCGTCGACGACGGACTCGATCCAGATGCGGCCGCCGTGGCGCTCCACGATCTTGCGGCAGACCGCCAAGCCGATCCCCGTACCCTCGTACTGTTCCCGCGTGACCAGCCGCTGGAACACGCCGAAGGCGCGGTCGAAGTCCTTGGCCGCGATCCCGATGCCGTTGTCGCGCACCCAGACCACCCACTCGCCCCCGTCGTCGCGCCATCCGACCTCGATGTGCGGGGCGCGGCCCGGCGCGCGGTACTTCACCCCGTTGCCGATCAGGTTCTGGAACAGCCGCGTCAGTTCGATGCGGTCGCCCCGCACCGTCGGCAAGCCCTCGGCGACGACCACGCTCGCGCCGGACTCCGTGATCGCCACCTCAAGGTCGAGCAGGCAGTCGGCGACGGCCGCGGCCAGCGGCACCTCCTCCAGCGGATGCTCCTTGCGGCCGATGCGCGAGTATTCCAGCAGGTCGCGGATCAGCGCGTCCATGCGCTTGGCACCGCCCATGGCGAAGCCCATGAACTCCCGGACATCCTCATCGAGCGACGCGCCCAGCGCCCGCTCGATGAGCGTGAGGTAATTGGTGACCGCGCGCAGCGGCTGGCGCAAATCGTGCGAGGCGACATAGGCGAACTGCTCCAACTCCTCGTTCGAGCGCCGGAGCTGGATGGCCTGCTGGTTCAGCAGTTCGTTCACCTCGGAGATGCGCGCCTCGGCCTCCTTGCGGTAGGTGACGTCCTCCTTGATGCCGGCGTAGCGCACCACCTCGCCGTCTTCGCCCAGGACCGGGGAGATGGCGACCGATTCCCAATAGAGCGTGCCGTCCTTCTTGCGGTTCTTCAGCTCGCCGACCCAGCTCCGGCCGGAGGTGATGGCCTCCCACAGCTCCGCATAGGTCTCCGCCGGCGTCTCGCCCGAGGCGAACACCCGGCAATGCCGGCCGATCAGTTCCTCCTTCGACCAGCCCGTCACCTGGGGGACGCGTTCGTTGACGTACTCGATGCACCCGTTGGTGTCGCTGATGACGACGGACACCGGGCTCTGCTCGACGACCTGGGCCAGCATCCGCAGGCGCACCGACGTCGCCGCCCGCTCCGTGATGTCGGAGCCGGTCCCGCGGTAGCCGAGGAAAGTCCCGTCGTCGCTGAACCGCGGCGAGCCGCTGATGCTGATCCACAGGGCCCTCCCATCGGCGGAGCCCAGCCAGTAGCGGAAGTCGCGGAACGGCCGGTGCGCCCGCAGATCGGCAAAATGCCGGAGCCACGCGGTGGAGACGATTTCGTGCCCGTCCGCGATCAGTTCCTCGCGCCGCTTGCCCAGCAGTTTGAAGGCGGCCGGGCCGAGCACCGCCTTGAGCGACGGCGAGAACCAGCGGAAGCGGTGCTCGGAATCGGTCTCCCAGACCCAGTCCGTCGTCGATTCCACCAGACTGCGGAAGCGCTCCTCGCTCTCCTTCAGCGCCTCTTCGGCGCGCTTGCGCTCGGTGATGTCCTGCGCGACGCCGAGATAGCCGGTCACCTCGCCGCTTTCCGAGCGCACCGGCGTCACCGCCAGCGACACCGCCAGACGGCTGCCGTCCTTGCGCACATAGGTCCATTCGCGCCGCTCGTGTCCGTCGCGTTCCGCCACCGCGACCAGGGTGTGGAACGGCCTCATGGGCGTCGCGTCGGGCGCGTCCAACTGGTCGTTCCGCACCGACATCTCGCCGTGGTCATGGAACAGGTCGGGCGTGTGCTTGCCCACCACCTCCTCCTCGCCATAGCCGAGCATGTGTTGCGCCCCGGTGTTGAACAGCGTGATCACGCCGTCCCGGTCGGTCGCCACGATGGCCACTTCCGAGGCCGCCGACAGCACGTCCTGGAGGCGGCGCGACAGGTCGCGGATCGCGTCCTCCGCCCGCCGGCGCTCGGTGATGTCCTGCTTGATGGCGACGTAGTGGGTGATGCACCCCGCCGCGTCGGTGACCGGCGAAATGCTGGCCTGCTCCCAGAACAGGCTGCCGTCCGCGCGCTTGTTGTGGAAGACGCCGAACCAGGTGCGGCCGGCGGTCAACTCGTCCCACATGGCGCGGTATTCCGCGTCGGTGGTGTGGCCCGATTTCAGGATGCGCGGGTTCTGGCTGCGCACCGCGTCGAAATTGTAGCCGGTCGCCTTGGTGAAGGCCGGGTTGACGTAATCGATGTCGCCGTCCCGGTCGGTGATGACGATGGAAACCGTGCATTGCTCGATGGCCGTGAACAGGCGGCGGCGTTCGTCTTCCAGGCGGCGGCGGTCGGTGATGTCGTGGACGATGGAGAACAGCAGCTGGCGTCCGGCCAGATCGATGGGGCCGGAATGCACCTCGACGTCGCGGACCTCGCCGTTGGCCAGACGGTGGTGCGCGAAGAAATGGGGGCGGCGCTCCTCCTGCGCGTGGCGCATGGCGTGGGCGAGGTCCTCGGGCGTCAGCGTGTTGATCTCGCTGATCGGCATCCCCGTCAGCCGGGCGGCGTCGTAGCCGTAATAGGCGATCGCCGCCTTGTTGGCGTCGACGATGGTCCCGTCGGCGGGATCGACCAGCAGCATGGCCGCCTGCGCCCCGGAGAACAGGGCGCGGTAGCGGCGCTCGCTCGTCTCCACGTCGGCCAGGGCGGCTTCCAGCGCCCCGGTCCGCTCGGCGACCTGCTCCTCCAGCCCCTCCTGCGCCCGCCGCACCGCCACGAGCATGCGGTTGAAGGCAAGCGCGAGCTGCCCGACCTCGTCGCGCCCGACCACCTCGGCCGGGCACGAGGCGGGGCCGTCCGCGGCGATGCCCGCGGCGGTCCGGCTCAGCGCCTCCAGCGGCGCCGCCAGCCCGGTCGCCATCCGCCGCGCGAGCACCAGTGCCAGCACCACCGCCACCAGCACGCCGCCCAGATAGGCCGCCAGCACCGGCAGCAGTTCCTCCGGCATGGACAGGCGCCTCTCCAGGCCGAGCCGCAGCGTCGGGCCGCCGTCCAGCGCCACAGGCATGGTCAGGCTGATGGCGGACCCGTCCGGCGGCGTGCCGGCACGCAGGTCGAGGGCGATCCCGTCCGAGGTCAGGCGCAGATAAGTGTCGCGTCCCTCGCGCACGATGCTCTCCAGCACGCTCGCCAGATCCATGGAGGTGACGGTGTAGCCCTCGGCGCGGCCGGTGCCGGGGTAGAGCACCGGCATGACGACGATCACCCGCGGCCGGTCGCCCCCCGCCGTCTGGCCCACTGTCTGGATAACCAGCTGCGGCCGCTCCGTGCGGAAGACCTCCGCCACCATCGGGTGGCCGCGCAGGCATTCCGGCGCACCGCTCTTGCGGCTGGCCAGCGGCTGGCCTTCGAAGTCGCACAGCGTAATCCCGTGCGGCTCGATCAGCGGCAGGCTGTAGTTGCCGAGGAAGGGCTTGAGGTAGGTATCGCGCCCGCGCGAATCGAGCAGCGCCGTGCCCATCACGGGGTTCGCCGCCAGATCCGCGGTGTTGCGAGTGAGGACGGACACCTTGTTGGACAACCGCTCGGCCGCCAGTTCCAACTCGTGGCGCATCTCCCTGCCCTGCTCCTGCCGCAGCAGCCAGACGCTGCCGGCCAAGCCCAGGCCGGCGAACAGCAGGCTCGCCGCCAGGATGCTGGCGACGGCCTGCACGGCGATGCGCCGGCCCAGCTTTTCTCCGGTCCAGTCGGTCCAGCGGCGCCACATGGTCAGGGTCCCCGCGCCGGGCTGGGCATCCGTTCGATGGCGCCGTCGCTCGCATAGCGCGCCAGGAACACCTCGTCGGCCGAAAGGGCGTCGTGCCGCCCCGGTGCGAAGGGACGCTCCAGATGCTTCACCAGCCCATTGTAGTTCCGCACGGACTCGAGCGCGTCGCGCACCGCCGCCCGGTCGGTCGATCCGGCCGCGTCGATGGCCTTTGCCAGGATGCGCACGAGGTCGTAGGCGTGGGCGACGCCGACCGGCGAGACGATGCGCCGCTCATCGGCCACGCCGCGCCGGACGGCGGCGTCGATGACCCGGCGGGCGACGGGATCGGTCGCACCGATGAAGGAATAGGTCTGCACCACCGCGAAGTCGATGTCCCGCAGGGCCGCGCCGACGCTGTCGAAGAAGGCCCCACCGGTCAGACCCCAGTGCGACAGCATGGGCAGGCGCTGCTCCCTGGGCAGGGCGGCGACTTCCTTCACCAGCAGCGAGCCCTCGCGTTCGTTCGCCACCACGATCAGCAGTTCGGCGTCGGCCGCGAGGATGCTCTTGTAATGATCGAGCATCGACGGTTCGCCCCAGTTGTACCATGCCTCGGCGACGATCCGCGGCGCCTGCCCGTCGTTCTCCAGGCGACGTATCGCGCGCTCGCTGCTGCGCCCCCATTCGGTGTTGGGCAGCAGCAGGCCTATCCGCGCCACGCCGCGCGCGCGGGCGTGCGCCATCATCGCCTGCACCGCCCAGGAGTCCCGTAGCGACAGGCGGAAGATGTAGTCGGGAACGAAGCCGTGCTCGGTGATCGGGTCGGCCGCCGCCCAGGGATCGAGCAGCGGCAGGCCCAGCCGGTGCACTTCGGGCACCGCCTCGACCACCACGGGGCTGTACTTGCCGCACAGCACCGCGACGACTGTGGGATCAGCCGCGAAGTCCTGCAAATTCCTGATCGCCCGCGCCGGGACCGAGCGGTCGTCCTTGATGACGACCTCGATCCGCCGGCCGCCGAGCACGCCGCCCGCCGCGTTGATCTCATCGGCGGCGATCTGCGCGCCGAGGTGAACGGCCTGCGCCGAGGTGCTGCCGACGACGCCGAATTCAGCGGAAATGCCGACCCGGACCGGCGGATCGTCCGCGCGCGCCGGGGCCGCCATGGCCAGCGCAAGCACGAGGCAGGCCCCAAGGACCGTTTCCAGTTTGCCGAACATCGACGTTACTCCCTCGCCCACGACGGCCAGGGCCGCCGCCGGGAAGACCGGCACAGGCAATTTCCCGAACCAGCCCGCGCAGACCAACATTTATGCTAATAGTATTACCTCTTTGGTCTTGGTTCCAAGGGGCTGGCTGGCGGCATCCGGGCTCGTGCGGCGGTTTGCCGCGAACGCGGGGCTTACGACCCGGCTACCGGACCGGGCCGCGCGCACTGCTCCGCGGGCAGATCGAGGACGACGGTCGTGCCGCCGCCGGGCGTTTCCTCGATGGTCGCCACGCCACCGGCGCTCTCGACGATCCGGCGGACGATGGCGAGGCCGATGCCCGTGCCGCCGTCGCCGGGCGTCGCATGCAGGCGCTCGAACACACGGAACACACGGTCGCGGTATTGCTCGGGAATGCCCGGACCGTTGTCGGCGACCCGGTAGCGGACGCGGTCTTCCGTCCGCTCGCCGGTCACGTGGATCGTCAGTGGCCGCTCGCCGAGCCAATGCCGCACGGCGTTGCCGATGACGATGGCGAACACCTCCTGCAAGCGCGGCGGGTCGGCGACGACGGGCGGAAGGTCTCCCAGCGTCACCTCCGCACCGGTTTCGCCGATGCGGTCCGCCATCCGCTCCAGAACCGCGCGGAGCACGCCCGCCACATCCGTGAGCCGCGCCGCGCCAAGCGGCTGGTCAGCGGCGAGATAAAGTTGGATGTCCCGCAACAAGTCCCGCATCCGGCCGGCTTGATCCGCGATGACGGTGAGGGAAAAGGCCACGTCCCCGTCGTCCGGCTGGCCGGCCAGCCGGGCTTGCAGGCGCTTGGCAAAGCTGACCAGCCGTCGCGCCGGCTCCTGCAAGTGGTGGGCGGACACCTCGGCGAAGCGCTGCAAATCACCGTGCGCCCGGTCGAGCTGCATCAGCAGCGACTCGCGCTCCATCTCGACCCGCTTGGCCTCGGTGATGTCCGCCATCATGCCGACGAAGTGCGTGGTGGCGCCCGCAGCGTCCCGCATGGCGGACACCGTCGACGAGACGTTGACGACGGCCCCGGCCTTGGTCTTGTTGAGGAATTCGCCCCGCCACGCCTTCCCGGCGCCAATGGTCGCCCACAGTTCGGTGTAGGTCTCGCTCGGCGTCCGGTCGCTCTTGAGCATCCGGGGGTTCTGGCCGGCCACCTCGTCCGGCGCATAGCCCAGCAGGGCCGTGAACGCCGGGTTGACGTAGCGGATGGAGCCCGCGGCGTTGGTGATCAGAACGGCCGTGGGCGACTGCTCGATCGCATGGAACAGCAGCCGCACCTGGCCTTGCAGCCGCGTGCGGCGGATGGTGCCCCGCAGCAGAACGCCGACCGCCACCGCCACCGTGGCCGTCGCGGCGATCAGCACCAGCAGCATCACCTCGTTGCTCTCGGCCCAGCCCTGCAACGTGTCCCGGTGCGACACTCGCAGTATGACGGCCATCGGATAGCGCGAGGACAGGCGGACGTTGGTGGCGGAGTCGGGCCACCACCGGGGTCCCTCCCCGGAGAAGCGCTCGTCGGCGCCCGACTCGACCACCGTCCCGAGCAGGCCCGCCCACCCCTGCGCGCCGGGCGTTCCGATCAACGGCACGCCGTCGAGCCGGGCCAGCGCGTAGGCTCCGCCGGCACCCAGGCCGACATCGGTGAAGAAGCTCTCCAGATGGGCGCTGTTGAGCGCGGCGATGAGCGTGATCGGATCGCTCCCCTCCGGCCCGCCGACTGTAACGCCCACGGTCACGAACGAACGGCCGCCCACCGCGCCGGCTGCCGCGACCGGGGGTGCGTTCCTTGCCGGAAGGAAGCGGCCCTCCAGGCGGATGCCGATGCGCAGTCCCTGACTCAGCCCGCCGTCCTTCTTCACGAAAAGCCCGATCCGCTCCAGATCGAGGGACTCGCCGCCGGCTTCGTTGCTGTCGGCGAGGACCGTCGATCCTTGGAGGACGATGATCTGCCGGAGGTGAGGCGCGAAGCGCAGGGCTCCCCGGATGCGGTTGCGGGCGATGGCGACGTTGACGTCGCCGTCGCGCAGTCCGGAAAGCGAATCCTCCGCGATGGAGGTCAGCGTCGTTTCGACGGACTCGAGCGTCTGCGTCAGAGCGCGTTCGACCATCCGGGCCGACACCGCGGCGCGCGCGTTGCGCTCCTGCACCGCCTGATCGAAGCTCGCCCAGACCGCCAGCACCAGCAGCAGGATCGAGGCGGCGGTGACCGCCATCGCCTGCACCACGACGGCCCGCGGCATTTCGCCGCCATCGGAAGCGAACGAGTCGGGAATGGCGGTCACGATCGGCTCTTCCGCGCGCCGCCGATCTCGACGATCATGCCCGCGTTTCGCGAACGGACGAGAGAGCGAGGGCCATGATGAAGAGCGCCAGTCCGGCTTTGTGGCCGGCTTTGTGCGTTGCCGCTTGTCTTGCCGCGGGGGCCCCCGCACTGGCGGCCCCCACACTGGCGACTGGCGACCGGTTGGCGGCGGTTCGCGCCCGCGGGGCCGTGCGCGTCTGCATCTGGCCGGACTATTTCGCGATCACCTACCGCAACCCGCGCACCGGGGAGTTGGAGGGGATCGACATCGACATGGCGCGCGCCTTCGCCAAAAGCCTGAACGTGACGGTCACCTTCGTGGACAGCTCGTTCGCCAAGCTGGCCGAGAACATGACCAACGACGCCTGCGACATCGCCATGCACGCGGTCGGCATCCGTCCCGACCGCGCCCAGACCATGGATTTCACCAAGCCGCACCTGATCAGCGGCATCTACGCCGTCACCATGAAGAGCAACACCGGCATCACGGCCTGGGCGGACATCGACAAGCCAGGCAACGTGGTGGCGGTGCAGAAGGGAACCGTCATGGAACCGGTCATGCGCGAACGGCTCAAGGCCGCCCAGCTCAAGGTCGTCGACGACGTCAAGGCGCGCGAGCAGGAGGTGCAGAGCGGCCGTGCCGACGTGTTCATGACCGACTATCCCTATGGACGGCGGGTCGCCGCGCTGACCGATTGGGCGCGGCTGGTGGAACCGCCACAGCCGGTGGCACCGACGCCCTACGCCTACGCTGTGCCGAAGGGCGACGCCGAATGGCTGCGCACCGTCGACGCGTTCGTCGCTGAGGTGAAGGCCGACGGGCGCCTGAAGGAGGCCGCGAAACGGCACGGGCTGCTGCCGATCGTTGCCGGCGATTGAGCGGGGCGCGCCGCCGCGCGCCGTCCCCCCCTGTGCCGGCACGACGGCTAGTTCCTGGACGCCGGCAGGCGGACGAGCGAGAACCAATAATCCTCCAGCCGCCGTATCTCGGCGAAGAACTGGTCCATGTCCATGGGCTTCACGACGTACCCCGCCGCCCCCAGGCGGTAGGAAGCGACGGCGTCGCGCTCGACGTCCGAGGTCGTGAGGACGACGACGGGAATGCCGCACAGCGCGTCGTCCTTCTTGATGGCGGCGAGGAACTCCCGGCCGTCCATCCGCGGCATGTTGAGATCCAGCAGGATCAGGTCCGGAGTCGGGGCGTTGCGGAATTGCTCGCTCTGGCGGCGCAGGAATTCGAACGCCTCGACGCCGTCCGAGACGCGATGGAGATCCACGGCTATGCGATTCTCGTTGAAGGCCTCCTTTACGAGAAAGGCATCCGCCGGATCATCTTCCGCCAGAAGGATCGTGAATTGGCTCTTCGCGCTCATACCCCACCCTTCAACATCGACACCACATTCAATACAGCAAAATCCGCAGTCGGCATGGCGATTTCGGCGTCATGCCGGTGCGACAGGAAAAGGCCGCGCACGGGCGAGCGGGCGTTGATCTGGAATGCCCATATTTCTCGCCGGACGTGCAACGATATCCGACGCCGGTGCCCCATCCAAGGACCTTCGTGCCGTTTCAAGCGCGCGGGCCGCGACGTGAAGCCTTACCCGTTGCACGGCGGCAGGCGCTGCGTACCAGCAGCGGCGGAAAGCTGAAAGTTGCAACCTCCATCATCGCAAATCCTTCGACAACGAGTATACTAACAGAATACGCAACCTGATTGCAGGAGCGGGATGTCCTCGCCGGAATTCACGAATACCCTGATGGGGGCGCTCGCCCTGGTCCTTGCGGCCATATCGGGCGGACCGGGGCAGGCTCGGGCACAGGAGTTGCGCATCGCCCTGTCGGAGGAGGTCAGCTCGGCCGATCCCCATCGCGACAACCTTCGCTCCAACAACACCTTCGCCCGCCACGCGTTCGAGCCGCTGGTCGACCGCGACCGGAGCCTCCAGCCGGTGCCCCGTCTGGCCATCGGCTGGCGCATGCTCGACGACCGGCGCTGGGAGTTCTCGCTGCGCCCGAACGTCGTGTTCCATGACGGGGCGCCGTTCACCGGCCGCGACGTGATTTACAGCCTGTGCCGCGTGCACAGCCTCGACGGCGGCGCGGTTCCCTTCAAGGGCCTCCTGCGCGGCGTGGAAGAGGTCACGGCGCCGGAGCCGGACAAGCTCGTCGTCACCACCCGAAGCGCCGATCCGGGCGTTCCCTTGGGGCTGGGGCAGATCGCCATCGTCCGCGCACCGGCCGGGGCGCAACCGGTGTACGGCCCCGACGGCTGCACCGGCGCCTCCTGGACGGCGCAGGAGCGCTTCGACGACGGGACGGAGGCTGTCGGGACCGGCCCGTTCCGTCTGGTCTCGTACCAGCGGACCGGGGTCAGCCGATTCGTCCGCAACGATGCCTACTGGGGCGCCAAACCGGACTGGGCGAGCGTCACGATTCGCATCATTCCCGACGAGGTCGCCCGCATCCGCTCGGTAATCGCCGGCGAGTCCGACATCGTCGACCGTGTCGCCGTCGAAACCCTGGAGTTCCTGAAATCCTGGCCGAGCGTGCGCGTCGTCCAGGCGGCATCGGCGCTGCTGTGGTACATGCAGGTCGATCACGAACGCGAACCGGCGCCGCACGTCGGCGGGACCGGAGGGCGCAACCCGTTCAAGGACCGCCGCGTGCGCGAAGCGCTGTCGCTGGCGATCAGCCGGACGGCGCTGGCCGAACGGGTCCTGGGGGGCTTCGGCGCGTCGGCCGGACAGATCGTGCCACCGGGCCTCGTCGGCCACGACCCGACCATCGACGCGCCCGCCCATGACCCGGACAAGGCCCGGCGCCTGCTCGCCGAGGCCGGCTATGCCGACGGCTTCGACGTCACCTTCCTGGGGCTGGGCTCACGGCGCGCGCTGGTCGAGGCGCTGGAGCAGATGCTCACCGCGGTCGGGCTGCGCGTGAAGGTCGACAACCCGGTCGGCAAGCAATACGCGGAACGGCGGGCAAATCGGGAGTTCGGCATCCTCATCTCGGGCTGGGCGACGACCTCCGGCGAATTGGGGCAGCCGCTGCGCGACCTGCTGATGACCCACGACCGGGCCGGCGGGACCGGCACGGTCAATTTCGGCCGCTATTCCAATCCCGTTCTGGACGCGCTGGCCACGGCGGCGCTCAGCACGGTGGAGCGCGCCGGGCGGGAGGAACGGCTGCGGCAGGCGGCGCGCCTCGTCGCCGCCGACGCCGCCATCATCCCGCTGTTCTTCGACCCGTTGCTGTGGGCGATGCGCTACGACCTGGACATCACGCCGCGCATGGATTTCTTCACGGTCGCCACCGACGTGCGGCAGCGCCACTGATGCCATGACCGTCCCGTTCCACAGACATCTCTGGATCAAGTTCCTCCTGCTGGCGATCCCTC
The DNA here is from genome assembly GCF_053470425.1 of Azospirillum terrae. Classification (NCBI taxonomy): domain Bacteria; kingdom Pseudomonadati; phylum Pseudomonadota; class Alphaproteobacteria; order Rhodospirillales; family Azospirillaceae; genus Azospirillum; species Azospirillum terrae. The sequence continues at coordinate 141,425 of NZ_JBPXMR010000009.1, forward strand.
CCGTCCTGCTGACCATCCTGGCGTTCTCGGCCGTCTCGACGGTGCTTTTGCGCGACGAGTTGCAGACGGCCATGGTGCGGGAAATGCGCGAGTTCGTGGATGCCAGCGCCTCAGCTCTGCGCGAACCGATCTGGTCGTTCAACAAGGCCAGCATCGAAGGGGTGTTGACCGGCATGCTGTCGCATGCCGACGTGGTCTGCGCACGCCAGACGGACAAGCTCACCGGGCGCGTGCTCGCGGTCCCGCGGGCGGACTGCCTGGAAGGGGCGGCGGCCGGCCGCATCATGTCCGTGGACATCGACAAGGACGGCACGCCCATCGGCAGCCTGGACGTCGCCTACTCCACGGACAGCGTCAGCGAGCGGCTGGCCGAGCGCTTCTGGCAGGGCGTGCTGAGCGTGCTGCCGCTCACCGCGACGCTGGGCGTCGTCGCGCTCGTCGTGTTTCGCCTGCTCATCAGCGCGCCGCTGACGCGTCTTCTGTCGGGAATCCGCAGCCACGAGCGCGAGCCCGGCGCCGTCACGGTCGAATGGTCCTCGCGCGACGAGCTGGGCGAAGTGATCGTCGCCTTCAACCGCATGACGGCGCAGGCCGAGGAGCGCCGCATCGCCCTCGAACAGGCGCGAACCGAGGCCCAGTGGGCGTTGCGCGACCTTCAGGAAGCGCAGCAGTCCCTGATCCTCGTGGAGCGCATGGCCTCCCTCGGCCAGATGGTGGCGGGCGTGGCGCACGAGATCAACACGCCCATCGGCGTCCTGTTGACCGCGTCGTCGCACATGGCCGAGCAGATCGAGCAGATCCGGGAAAAGAGTGCTCAGGGCCGCATGACCCGCTCCGACTTCACCGGCTTCCTGGACGACGCCGCCGAGACGGCGGCGGTGGCCGTCGCCAGCAGCCAACGCGCCGCGACCCTGGTCCAGAGCTTCAAGCGCGTCGCCGTCGACCGGTCGGACAGCGGCCGGCACCGCTTCCGCCTGAAGGATCACCTCGATGACGTCGTTATCAGCCTGGAGAGCCACTTCCGCGACCAAGGCTGCGGCATCGAGGTCTCCGGCCCGGCCGATCTCGACATCGAATGCAGCCCCGGCGTCATCGACCAGATCCTGATGAACCTGGCGATGAACGCGCTCGACCACGCCTTCGCCGCCGGGGAGATTGGCCGCGTGCGCGTGGAGTTCCGGCTGGACGGGTACGACACCGTCGAACTTCGCTGCTCCGACAATGGCCGCGGCATTCCGCCGGAGGACATTGGACGCGTCTTCGATCCGTTCTTCACGACGCGGCGGGCGGACGGCAAGATCGGGCTTGGGCTCAACGCGGTCTACAATCTGGCGACGCTGGCGCTCTGCGGGTCCATCGCCGTGACCAGCCGCGACGGCGAGGGAACCACCTTCGTGATTCGCTTCCCCCGCGTCGCGTCCGGCGACGCCGGCTGCGCCGGAGCGGAACCGGACGCCGCGCGCCTCGCACCGCAGGGCGTATGAGCGTCCCCCACCGCGCCGAACCGATCACCGTGCGATGAACACCGTGCCGGCGTCGAGCGTGGCGCCTTCCCGCGTCGGGGTCAGGGTGAACGTCACCTTGGTGGATGCGGCGGCGAGCGCATCGGGGCGGACGCGGACATGCACGCGCACGCTCTCCACCGCGTCGGGCTGCGCGGTGAGCAGAAGGCGCCCGCCATCCAGCGCCTCGACGCCGGCACCGGTCACCACCGCTCCCGGAATGCCGGACAGGCTCAAGCGGTAGCTCTGCGGCTGGCGCGTCATGTTGGAGACCTTCAGCGTGTAGCTGTTCCGCACATCGCCATCGGCCAGCGTGACGAACAGCGGCGCGCGGTCGCGCAGGACGGCGACATCGGCGGCAGGCTTCAGCAGCAGCCCGGCCGCCATCATGCCGGTGACCGTCACCAGGATCAGGGCGTAGACGATGGTGCGCGAGCGCACCAGCCGGTACGGTGCCGGGACCTGGCCGGCGGCCTTCGCGGCCTGGGCCGCCTGGGTGTCGTAGCGGATCAGGTCTTGCGGGCGGCCGATCCGGGTCATCACGTCGTTGCAGGCGTCGATGCACAGGCCGCAGCTGATGCAGTCCATCTGAATGCCGTCGCGGATGTCGATGCCGGTGGGACAGACGTGGACGCAGGCGTTGCAGTCGATGCAGTCGCCCTTGCCCCTGGCCTTGCGCGCATCCCAGCCCTGGTCCTTGCGAACGGGCGCCCTGCCCTCGCCGCGCCAGTCCTGATAGGTGACGACCAGACTCTCTTCGTCGAGCATGGCCGCCTGGAAGCGCGGCCAGGGGCAGACGTAGACGCACATCTGCTCGCGCATGAAACCGGCCATGGCGTAGGTGGACAGCGTGAAGAACAGGATCCACCCCACGGCGAGCGCCGACGCCTCAACCCGCAGCAGTTCCCCCAGCAGCGTCGGCGCGTCGACGAAGTAGAAGATCGCCACCCCGCCGGTCGCCAGCCCGATCAGCAACCACGCGCCGTGCTTGACCGCCTTCTTCAGCAACCACCCGGTGTCGCGCGGGCCGTTGTCGAGCCGGATGCGGGCACCGCGGTCGCCCTCGACCCATTGCTCGACCAGGACGAACAGGTCGGTCCACACCGTCTGCGGGCAGGCGTAGCCGCACCACACCCGCCCGGCCAGCGCCGTCGCCAGGAACAGCCCGACCGCGCCGAGGATCATCGCCCCGGTGAAATAGTAGATCTGCTGCGGCCACAGTTCGACCGCGAACAGGTAGAAGCGCTGGTTCTCGAGGTCGAACAACACCGCCTGATCCGGCACGCCGGGCCCGCGGTCCCAGCGGATCCACGGCAGCACGTAATAGAGCGCCAGCAGCACGACGAGCGCCGCCCACTTGATCCGCCGGTAACGGCCATTCACCGCCTTGGGGTGGATCGTCTTGCGGGAGGCGTAGAGCGGCGGGGCGGACTCCATGGGGCGGACATCCGCAACAGGTGCGGCGCCGTCGGTCGAGGTGCGGGCGAGCTTCTGCATGGTGTGCCTTCGTTGCGCTGTGCAGGGTTCCAAGCGCCGACACCGGCCACAGGCCGGCCTGTCGGAGCCGCCTCATGTTTGTATGGAAAGCAGACCAGGAACGCCACATTACCTCCATACATTTTGCAATTGTATGTCGACACGCGGCCTCTGGCAAGCGCCATTGAGTGGATTGCACAAGCACCACCGCGACGGAACGACGCGCGAAAACGCCGCCCGGCAGCGCCCGGCGACGGATCAGGTCGGCACACTTGTCTGGATTGGCGCTGCGGCGCGACGGCAACGGACCGCGGTGGCGTCCGGCGTCCGCTATGGCACGCTCAGATGATCACCGCCGCGGAGGCGGGAAACTGGTCGAGCGCCTCGGCGAGGATGTCGAGGATGCGGCGGGTCTCCTCCCGGTCGGCCGGCGCGCCCAGGCAGATCCTCAGGGCTTCCGGCGGGGCGGCGTGCGTGACCGCGAAAGTGTCGCTGACCACGGCGGCGATGCCGCGCGTGCGCAGGTGGGTGGCGAACTCGCCACGCGTCCAGGTGTCCGGAAGGCTCAGCCAGAGGTGGAACGCCTCGCGCTTCGTCTGGAAGCTTCCGGCGGGAAGGATGGACTCCGCCAGGGCGCGGCGCGCCATGGCCTCGGCGCGGACGCCGTCCTGGACCGCCTCGGCCGTGCCGTCGATGATCCATTGCCGGGCGATGGCGGCGGTCAAGGGCGAAGCCATGAGCGTGGTGGCCCGCTGCGCCGCCACCAGCCGCATGGCGTGCCGGGCGTCCGGAGCCACGACGTAGGCGATGCGCACCGTCGGCGACACGCATTTCGCAAGTCCGGCGATGCAATAGGTGATCTCCGGAGCGAGTGCCGCCAGCGGCGGCGGCGCGCCCTCGGGCAGGGTTCCGTAGATGTCGTCCTCGATGATGGGAACGCCGCTGTCGCGCGCCGCCGCCACGACCGCCTGCCGCCGCTCCAGCGGCATGATCGCGGTGGTCGGGTTGTGGAGCGTCGGCATGCAGTAGAACGCCTTCGGCCGATGCTCCGCGAAGGCTTTCCGCAGCGCGCCGGCATCGACCCCATCGGCATCCATGGGCACGCCGACGACCTTGAGGCCGAGTTGCGCGGCGACCGCCTTGAAGCCGGGATAGGTCAGGGCCTCCGCGCAGACCGCATCGCCGGGCCGGGCCAGCGCGCTCAGCAGCGCCAGCAGGGAGCCCTGCGTTCCCGGCGAGACCACGATGCGCTCGACCGGCGTGTTCGGCAGCCGTCGGCGCAGCCAGTGGGCTCCGGCCGCGCGATCCTCCGCCGTGTCGCCCGCTTCGGGGTAGCGCAGGATGTCGTTCATGCCGAGGGCTGAGACGACGGCCTCCATGCCCCGCCGCAGCCGCTCCAGCAACTCGGGCGCCTCGGGCAACGGCGGCTGGTTCATCGTCATGTCGACGAACCCCGCCCCAGCCAGCGCGGTCCGCGGCACCGGTGCGGATGCGGACGGGCGCACGAAGGTCCCCTGCCCGACATGCGCGTCCAGCAGCCCGCGCCGGCGCGCCTCGCCGTACGCCCGGCTCACCGTGGTGAAATCGAGCCCGATCCACTCCGCTAATTGGCGTTGCGGCGGCAGGCGCTGGCCCGGCGCCAGACGGCCGGAGCGGACATCCTCGGCGATGGCGTCGGCAATGGCGAGGTAGACAGGCTTCCTGCGATCCGCGATCTCGGGGACCCAGGCGACTTGCTCCGACTGCATGTTCTTCCCTGCCAGCGGCCACGGGCAACCAACTCAGGAAGAATGGCACATCCTTTGTATGGACCGCAATGCCTGCAATCCAACCCGGCGCGGGCGCACCCGCCGCGGCAGGTTTGAAGAACGCTTGAGCGAACCATATTGCCGAGGGCGACAGGATTCCCAGGGACGACCGCATAAGGATAGGAGGGCCACATGACCACGCTGATCGGATTGTCAGGCAGTCTGCGCCGGGGCTCGTTCAACACGGCCCTGCTCAAAGCCGCCGCCGGATCGATGCCGGACGGCGCGACGCTGACGGTCGGCAGCATTCGCGGCATCCCGCTCTACGACGGCGACCTGGAAGCCGCCGAGGGGATTCCAAAGCCGGTGACGGACCTGAAGGACGCCATCGCCGCCGCCGATGGGCTGCTGCTCGTCACGCCGGAATACAACAACTCGATCCCCGGCGTGTTCAAGAACGCCATCGACTGGCTGTCCCGCCCGCCCGCCGACATCAAGCGGGTCTTCGGCGGAAAGCCCGTCGCGTTGATGGGTGCCTCGCCCGGCGGCTTCGGCACCATCCTCAGCCAGAACGCCTGGCTCCCGGTCCTGCGCACGCTGGGAGCCGAACTGTGGAGCGAAGGCCGCCTGCTGGTCTCACGGGCGAACACGATCCTCGGCGAGGATGGCAGCATTTCCGATCCGAAGATCGCCGAGCAACTGCGGGGCTTCCTCCAGGGATTCGCGGCGTTCGTCAGTTCCAAAGGCAAGTAAAGGCCCGGCCTTTGGCTGCATCGGTGCATCACATGCCGAAGGAGCGCACCCCATCCCGTGCCAGCAGCAGCGCCCGCGCTCCTCCGCTTACGGCGAGCAGGGCCGGGGCTTCACTCGGGCGCAGCACCGCCAACGCCGTGGACAGCGCGTCCGCAGCCGTCGCGGTCGGCGCCATGACGGTGACGGCCTCCACATGGTTGGCACTGCGGCCAGTCGCCGGATCGAACAGGTGATGGCAGTGCGCGCTGAAGCGCGTCCCGTACCCGCCCGAGGTGGCGATCGCCCCATCCACCAGATCGATGGATCGGAAGAGGGCCCGCTTGGGGGCTGCCGGATCGGCGATGCCGACGCGCCAGGGCCGGCCATCCTCCGCCGGACCCAGCGCCCGCGTTTCGCCCAGATGGACCAACACATGCTCCAGGCCGGCGGAGCGCAGGCGCTCGGCGATGCGGTCGGTGATGTAACCCTGGGCGATGCCGTTCAGCGTCACCGCCATGCCCGGCCGGTCGAAGGCGACGCGGTCGGGGGCGACGTTGATGCGATGGTGGTCCACGAGCGCACGGACCGCGGCGACCGCGGCCTCCGGCGGTCCGTCGGGATCGGCGTTCGGGGCGGCGAAGTGGCGGGCGTGGAGGTCCCACAACGGCTGCACGGTGACGTCGAAGGCGCCGCGGGTCAGCTCACCGTACCGCTTGGCCTCGGTCAGCAGGATCACGAGGTCCAGTGGCGGCGCCTCCAGGGCGCCATCGCGGTTCAGCCGGGACAGCGCCGAGTCCGGCCGATACAGGCTGAAGATTCCCTCCAGCCGCTCCACCTCGGCCAAGCAGTCGGCGATCAGCCGCCATGCCAGCGCCGTGTCCGGGTGGTGCAGGCGCAGCAAGGCCTCGGCACCGAGCGCCGTGCCGCGCCACTCGACCGGCGACGCGGCGGCGCGGGCTTGGGGAACGGCCGCGAAGCCGGCCGCGGCGGCGGTGACGGTGAGGAAGCGGCGGCGGGTCAGCATGGCTCACTGTCCTTGCGAATGCCCGGAATGCCCCTGCGGCGCGTCTCCGAGGATGTAGTCGCGCGGGATGTCCGCGAAGGCGACGATCTGGCCGCCGTTGTCTCGGGTGAACGCCTCGGCGGCGTCGCGGGCGGAAAACGGCACGGCCTCCGGCTGCCCCATGCCGCCCATGCGCCGGCTGCCGACGACGTAGAGCGCGGTGCGCGCGTCGGTCCAGCTCTGCGGGCCGGGATCCTGCCAGCTCTGCGCACGGCCGATGTCCTGCACGTAGATGGCGCGGATGTCCTTCGGCTCCTCCGGCAGCAGCGTGAAGGCGATGGTGTCGCGCACCGAGGAGAACCAGAACGGCTTGTCGCGGCCCTTGACGAAGATCTGCCCCTTCGGCCCGGCGTGGTCGAGCACCGCCATCTGGTCGTAATGCCCGATGGCGTCGCGGGTCATCTCCGCCGGGGGCGGCGGCGCGCCGGTCTTCTCCTCGCCGCAGGCCGCGAGCGCCAGGACGAGCAACAACGCGAGCACGCGCATCAGAGTTGCCTCCGGTGGAAGACGAGTTGGGCGAGCACCAGCGGCACCAGGATCCAGGCCAAGAGCGCGCCCATCAGCGCCGCCGGGCCGACCGCCGCCTGCCGGCTCACGCCGGCCATGCCGGAGAACTGCCGGACCTCCTCCACGCCGGTCAGGTTGAACAGGCGGAACGCGTCGGCCGGGTTGAGCAGCAGCAGCCAGCCGAACTGCTCGGCCGACAGGCCCTTGCCCTCGGTGGCGGCGAGGTAGCCGAGCAGGCCGAGGTCGTACAGCAGCACGAAGACCAGCCACACCGCGATGGCGAGCCCGGCCGCCGTCGCGCGCTCGCGCACAAGGCTGCTCAGCAGATAGCCTATGGACAGGAACACCGCGCCCAGCAGGATGGAGGAGGCTATGAGCGCCCCCATGGCCTTCCAGTCCTCCGTTCCCGACCCCGGCGTGGCGTAGCCGACGGCCACCGCAGCCACGCCGTAGCCGATGGTGGTGGCGATGGCGATCAGCGCGGTGTGGCCGAGGAACTTGCCGGCGACGATCTCCCACCGGGCCACGGGATAGGACAGCAGAAGCAGCATGGTGCCGCGTTCGATCTCGCCGACCAGCGCGTCGAAGGACAGCAGCAGCGCGATCAGCGGCACCAGGAAGATCGTCAGGCTGGCGAGGCTGACCACGGTGACCGCAAGACGCGACGCGGCGACGTTGCTTCCCGTGGGCGCCGCGCCCAGGAAGGCGAGGCCCAGCGCCAGCGCCGCCATCAGCAGCGTGGTCGCCAGGACCCAGCGGTTGCGCAGGCCGTCGCGCACCTCCTTGCCCGCGATGGTCAGGACGGTGCTCATGCCGTGGCCTCCCCGGCGAGATCGTCAGCGAGATGGCGGCCGGTGAAGCTGGCGTAGACGTCGTCGAGGCTGGGCGGCACCACCTCCACGTCGTCCACCAGGGTGCCGAGCCCGGCGATGGCGCGCAGCACGTCCATCTTGTCGCGCGGCGGGCAGGCGAGGCCCAACTCGCCGGGAACGCGCTCCAACACCAGCGCGCCGAAGCGCTCGGCCACCACCGAGGCGTTGCCGTTGACCACTCTCAGGCGGAAGCGGATCGGCAGGCCGGCCTGTTCGCGCAGCTCGCCCAGCGTGCCCAGCCCGACCAGCCGGCCCATGTTCATGATGGCGATGCGGTCGGTGCGCTCCTCCAGTTCGGTCAGCAGGTGCGAGGACAGCAGCACCGCCGTGCCCTGCGCCTTCAGCTCGGCGATGATCGTGTAGACGCTCTGCCGCAGTTCGGGGTCGAGGCCGGTGGTCGGCTCGTCGAGCAGCAACAGGCGGGGCGAGCCCAGCAGCGCCTGCGCCAGCCCGAGGCGCTGGCGCATGCCCTTGGAATAGGTGCCGACGCGCCGCTTGGCCGCCTCCTCCAGCCCGACGCGGGCGAGGAGCGCGCGGCACTCCCCGGCCGGGCGCCGCTTCAGCCGGGCGTAGAAGCGCAGCGTCTCCCAACCGGTCATCGCCTCGTGGAAGGCGACGTTCTCCGGCAGGAAGCCGAGGGAAAGGCGCACGTCGGCGGCGGCTTCGGCGGGGTCGCGGCCGAGCACGCGCACCCGGCCGCCGTCCGGTCGCACGAGGCCCAACATCATCTTCATGATGGTCGTCTTGCCGGCCCCGTTGTGGCCGAGCAGCGCCAGCCGCTCGCCAGCCGCGAGGCCGAAGCTCACCGCTCGCACCACGGTGCGGTCGCCGTAGCGCTTGGTCAGCCCGTCGAGAACGACCGCGGCGTCAGCTTCCCTCACGGACAAGGTCCTCCTTGCGCCAGCCGGGCCGCAGCTCGGGCGGGCGCATCAGCGGGGCGGAGTCCACCACCCCACCGGGGGTGATGGCGGGGAACTGCGACTGCGCCCAGCGCACCACCTGCACGGCCGGGCTGTTCAGCAGCAGCTTGGCCAGCGGCACCGACCACACCACGCGGTCCACCACGTCGTTCGGCCGGTAGGCGACGTCGGCCAAGCCGTCGCCGTTCAGGTCGAAGGCCGGGTTGTCGCTCCAGTAGTTGCCGCGCCCGCCCTCCGACCAGTCGAGGTCGCGGGTGCCGACGTACTTCACCTGCGTGCGGTTCTGGACGAAGGCGTTGCCGGTGATGCGGTTGCGCTCCGAACCGGCGGTGAAGTGGACGCCGATCTCGCAGCCCTCGAACCAGTTGTCGGCGATGCGGTTCTTGTTGGCGTTGTAGATGAAGACGCACTTGTCGCCGCCCCGGCGGACGACGTTGCGCTCGACCACGGACTCGTTGGCGTAGTTGAACATGAGCCCGTGGTGATGGTCGCCTTCCGACAAGTTGTCGCGCACCACCAGACGCGACGAGTACATCAGCGCATAGCCCACGTCGTTGCCGTAGGAGGCGTTGCGGCTGATCTCGCTGTCGTTGGTGTACATGTAGTGGATGGCGAAGCGCACATCGGTGAAGCGGTTGCCGGAGAAGACGTTGCGCTTGCTCGACGTGGTGAAGATGCCGTCGCGGCCGAAGCTGATGTCGTTGTCGATGATCTTGGCGCCGGGGGCGTTCCACACCTGCACGCCGTTGCCGCGCTGGTTCACGCGGATGTCCTTGCGCCCGACGATGGTGTTGCGCCGGACCGCGGAATTGGCGGCCCCCCAGACGTAGACGCCGATCAGATTGTCCTCGACCCGGTTGAGTTCGACCACGGCCCCGGTCGCCGTCTTGTCGAGGAAGATTCCGGAATTCTGCGCCTCCAGGTCCAGGCCGGAGTTGCGGATCTCCAGCCTGCGGACGGTGACGTCGGGGGCCGTCACCTTGATGGTGCTCCCCTGCCCCCGGCCGTCCACCACCGCGCCCGGCAGCCCCTCGATGATGAGCGGTTTATCCACCACCACGGGGCCGGGATGGGTGCCGGGCTTCAGGCGCAGCACGTCGCCGGGGGCGGCGGCGGCGATGGCCTGCGCCAGCCCCTCGCCGGGCTCGACCTCGATGGTTCCCGCCGCCGCCCCCGATGAAAGGACAGCGGCGAGCCCCATGGCCGCGGCAAAGCCCAGCCTCCGCATCGCCTACACCGAGCGCGGTTCGACCAGCATGCGCCCGCGCATCTCCATGTGCAGGGCGTGGCAGAACCACGTGCAATAGAACCAGTGCACACCCGGCCGGTCGGCGACGAACGTCACCGATGCGGTCGCCTGCGGCCCGATCTCGAAGCTGACGCCGTAGTTCGAAATGCAGAAGCCGTGGCTCAGATCCTCCACGTCGTCGAGGTTGGTGATGATGACCGTCACCTCCTCCCCCTGCTTCACCTGGAACTTCTCCAGGCTGAAGTTGGGCGCCATCGTGTACATGTAGACGCGCACCTTGCCGCCCTTGCGGTAGATGCCGGACGCCTCCTCCAGCTTGACCCCGTCCTCCGCCGCCCAGCGCCGGGCGTCCTCCCACAGCGGGTCGTTGCGGTCCCAGACCTGCCTGGGGTTGATCTTCGAACGATGGATGATGGTGGCGTCGTGCGGTTCGGCGAAGGACGGGCTGTCGTGCACCAGCTTCATCTCGTCGCCCGAGATGTCGATGAGCTGGTCGTTCTCCGGCTTCAGCGGCCCCGCGTTGAGGAAGCGGTCCTTGGAGAACTTGTTCAGCGACAGCAGCCACTTGCCGTCCGCTTCCTTGGTCTGGCCCATGGAGGTGTGGTTGTGACCGGGCTGGTAGTGGACATCGAGCTTCTGGATGATGGGATCGACCTTCTCGCCCTTATAGGCGCGGATCGCCTTGTCGATGTTCCACTTCACCACCTGGCTGTCGATGAACAGCGTGGTGTAGGCGTTGCCTCGCCCGTCAAACGCAGTGTGCAGCGGGCCAAGGCCGAGCTGCGGCTCGGCGACGATGACGTCGCGCGGCTGGATCTTGTCATCGAACAGGGCATCCAGCTTGGTCACGTCCATCACCGACACGGTCGGCGACAGCTTGCCGTTGATGACGACGTGGCGCTGGTCGGGCGCGGTGTTGATGCCGTGCGGGCTGTTCGAGATCGGGATGTAGCGCGTGAAGGGCGAGCCGTGCCGGCCCATGACCACCGGCACGCCGTTCATCATCTGCGCCTGACCGGCCTTCACCGCGTCTTCGATGCGCTTGATGTTGAAGACGACGACCCAGTCCTGCTCCTTCGACGTCATCTCCGCCGAGGTCACGCCCATCTCGGAGTTGTAGCAGGTCGAGAAGCAGTATTTGCCCTGGTAGTCGGCATCCACGTTGTCGAGGTTGCCGTCGACGATGACCTGCCACGCCACCTTCATGGTGTCGACGTCGATGGCGGAGAACAGGGCGAGGTACTTCGACGGATCGTCGAGGATTTTGCCGTCGTTGGGCAGCGGCGCCTCGTGCTCGCCGTTGGCGAAGATGTAGCCGGTCTTCGGGTACTTTTGCAGGCGCAGGCCGTGGATGTCGTGGGCGTTCGGCACCTCGATGATCTTGTCGCACTTCATGATGTCGGTGCGGATGCGGCAGACCCGCGTGTTGGCCTTGTCGTTGGCGATGATGTAGCGGCCATCGTAGGTGCCGTCGGTGAAGGTCATGTGCGGGTGGTGCAGGTCGCCGTTCTGGTAGGTGCCGCCGCGGCTCTTCAGGAACTCTTTGGTGTCGGGCAACAGGTCCTGGGTCAGCACGCGCAGGCTTTCGTTGGTTTGGCCCCAGCCGGTGGCGCTGTCGCGGTTGAACACCGGAATGCGCATGATCTCGCGCATGGACGGCAGGCCGTACAGGCGCAGCTCGCCACACTGGCCGCTGGAGAACAGCACGTAGTACTCGTCGAGCTGGCCGGGTTGAATGTCGGCGCTCAGGCCGCCCCGCGCGCCGCCGGCCGGTGCGACGGTCGCCGCCTGCGCCTCGGGAGCCCCCTTGTGCAGCGCCAAGCCGCCGCCGGCCACGCCGGCTCCGGCCAGCCCCGCCAGCGTCGCCAGCTTCGCCGACCCGCCGAGCAGCTCGCGGCGCGTGACGCGTCCGTTGGTGTTGTCGGGCTTCGACATGGCTATGCTCCTCCTGTGCTTGTTGGTGGCGGCTGGGCGAGGCGTGGCGGCAACGTCGGCTTCATGGCCAGGGCGCGTTCACGCTTGAGGCGCCGCTGGATCATGTGCGGGCAGCGGTGCTCGTCCCAATAGAGGGTCTGGCAGTGCATGCAGGTGATGCACTCGTTGGGGTTGATGTTGCCCTCGGGGTGGATGCACTGGACCGGGCACTCGACGGCGCAGCGCTGGCAGGGCGAGCCGCACTCCTTGTGCCGCTTTAGCCACTCGAACATGCGGATGCGCGCGGGGATCGCCAGCGCCGCGCCCAGCGGGCACAGGTAGCGGCAATAGAAGCGCTCGACGAACAGCCCGGCGAACAGCAACACGCCGACGTACAACAGGAACGGCCAGTCGCGGTCGAACTTCAGGATGATGGCGGTCTTGAACGGCTCCTCCTCGGACAGCATCTCGGCCTGCGCCAGCGAGTGCAGCGAGACGCCGAACAGCCCCAGGAAAACCATGTACTTGATGGGCCACAGCCGCTCGTTGAGGCCCCAGGGCAGGTTCAGCTGCGGGACCTTGAGTTTGCGGGCCGCCATGTTGGCGAATTCCTGCAAGGCGCCGAACGGGCACAGCCAGCCGCAGAAGGCGCCGCGCCCCCAGAACAGCAGCGCCGCCGCCACCGCCGCCCACAGGACGAACAGCATCGGGTCCATCAGGAAGTAGGACCAGCTGAAGTTGGTCACCAGCGCGTTGGCCACGGTCAGGATGTTGACGACCGAGAGCTGCGCGTTCGCCCACCAGCCGAGCCACAAGAGCGTCCACGCCAAGAACAGCGTGCGCACCCACCACGTCAGGCGCGGCCGTTGGGTGAGCTGGTTCTGGAAGAAGAAGATCCCCGTCAGCACCGTCAGCCCCACGCACAGGATGGCGATGTCGACGCCGCGGTCCCGCCAGATGCGCTGCCACAGCGCGTCCTGCCCGGACTCCTCGGCCTCCGCCTCCAGGTCGGCGGCGGTCGCGGCCGGCGGAGCGGCGGCGGTCACGGGTACCGGCGGCGGCGGGGGTGGCGGCGGCGGTGCCGTCAGGTGCTGTTCGGGAAGCTGGTAGGGCAACTCGACGGTGACGAAGGCCCGGTCCAGGGCACCCACCTGCCGCTGCACGAGCAGTTGCAGGCGCCACGGCGCGACGGGCGTGAAATCGGCGCCCTTGGGAATGACGAACAGGCCGATCTCGGCGAAGCGCGGCGCATCCGGCGGCGCCAGATCGCCGATGCGCTCGTAGTCGTGGTCGCGGAAGCGGACGGAATTCGCCTCCTGCAACAGCTCGATCCGATCGAAGATGCCGCCGCGCACGAAGCCCGAGCCGCGGAAGGAATAACGCCCGTTCGCCATCACCAGGATGGCGCCCTGCCCCTCCTCCAGCCGGCCGCGCAGTTGCGCGTAACCCTGCTCGCCCAGCAGCGAACGGCCGATCACCGGCACGCTGGCCTGGGTGGTGTAGAGGTCGATGAAGGTGTCGTCCGGGGCTCCCCGCTCCGGCCGCTCGATGGCGCGCTGGTCGCCGGTGCGCTCGAACGCCGCGTTCACGTCGCCGACCGTCATGTGCAGCCGCCGCACTGAGCCGTCCCCGAGCAGCTCCTCCCACGTCCGGGTGCCCGCACGGTCCATGGCGATGGTGCGTTGCGCGGCCACCGGCGCCGTCGCGCCGGGTGTCGTGGCGTAGGGGCCGAGGCCGCGGGCGCGGGCCAGCTTGACAACGCCGCGCACCATCGTGTCGCCGATCACCAGCACGCTGACGGTAGCGCCGCTGACGATGTCCACCTGCGGCCGGTCACGGGTCGAGGCGGCCCGCAGCGGATTGAACCCGACATAGCCCTTGATGAAGTCCGCCACCCGCTTCTCGGGGATGCCGATCAGCACGATGGGCTCGGAGTGTTTCACCAGTTTGGCCCCGACGATGGTGCCGGTGCTGTCCATCCCGACAGCCACGTGGATCGGCTTGCCCGAATAGCCGGTGGCGTTGACCACGTCGGAGTTCATGAAGACGTAGCCCAGCAAACGGTTCTGCGCGTCGTAGGCGCCGGCCGCCGGCGGGGTGCCCTCCACCGGGCCGAGGCGTGCGGCGTTCGGAAACACGTCGCCGACGTTCAACTGCCCCAGGAATTGGGCAAGGTTGCTGCGATCCTGCGCTCGCGCCTCATAATTGATAAATATCAAACATAAGCACAGCGTTGCCGTGAGGACGAACAATGCGGCAACACGATCGCGCATAATCCCCCTCCGGTGTTGATGATTATTAATTCAAGTGCTTAGGTAACTGGGTTGCGGCTCCAAACAGAACATGGGTACCCCCGCCCTTGCCAAGGCACCTTCGGGATTACCTCCAATGGTCGTGTGAAATGCTTCCCCGCGGCGCATAAGACTCAGCAGTGCGAGCGCTGGGAAAGGACGCCCGATGAACGAGACGATCAACCCGGACTTCCCCATCGGTCCGATCCGCACGGTGGACGAGCTGATGGACCTCGCCACCGGGATGGAACACGACGCCGCGCTTCGTTATGAGCAGCTGGCAGCCGCCATGGAGCGGCGGGACGAGCCGGCGCTCGCCACGCTTTTTCGCGACCTGGCCACCCTGGAGCACGAGCACGAGGAGGGCATCGCCCGCTGGGCGGCGCGCGACGGGCTGCGGCGGCCGGAGCCCGCGCGCTTCGCTTGGCGGCTGCCGGAAACCTTCGGCGACGATGCCGATGGCGCCGCCGCCCATGTTCTGAGCCCGTTCGAGGCGCTGGCCATCGCCGTGCGCAACGAGGAGCGGGCCTTCGCCTTCTACACCTACGTCTCCGCCATGGCGGACAGTGGCGAGGTCCGGCGCCGGGCGGAGTCCCTGGCGCGGGAAGAGCTGAACCATGTGGCGCTGCTGCGCGACTGGCGCCGTCGCGCCTACCACGCCGCCCGGCCGGCGCGGCAGCGCGGCGTTCCGGGCTCGCCAGAGGAGCTGCGGGCGCTGGCCTTCGGACTGGAGCGTGTGTCGGCGGAGGTGGACGAGGCGGTGGCGGCGACGCTGGAGGCCGGCGGCTACCCCGAGGCGGCCGGTCTCGTACGGCACGCCGCGGCGGAGGCGCACCGCCGCGCCGCGGGAGATGGACCGCCCACCGGCGAAGCCCTGCCCGGCAGCGCCGCCGCCGAGGGTGCGCGCGCCGCCGGGCTGCTGCACGCCGGCGCGCTGACCACCGGGGGGGCGTTGCGTCTGTCGCTGCGCAACGCCGAGGAGGTGGTGAACACCTATCTGGAAACCGCGGATCGCGCGACCGACCCGCGGGTGCTGGACGAGGCGCAGCGTCTCGCCGAACAGGCCATGGGCCGGCTGGCCCTTGTCCGCTCGCTGATGCCCGAGCCCGATGAGGGCTGATCGGGCGCGTGCGACCGCACGCACACGCAAGAATGCCGGATCGGAGGGCGTCCGGCCCGACATCCGTGTGGCTCATCCGTGCGGCTTTGCGGCTCAGTTGGCGGGTTCGGCCGCGAATTTGGGGGGCTGTTCCGTGGTGACCATCTGCTTGGCCCGCATCGGCTTGAGCACGAACAGCGCGAGAATGGCGGCGATGGCGTTGACCGCGGCGGCGAAGAAGAAGACGGCTTGCCAGCTTCCCGTCGAGGCCACTGCCACGTTGGCGAACGGAACCACCAGCGATGCCGTGCCCTTGGCCGTGTACAGCAGGCCGGCGTTGGTAGTGGCGAACTTGGAGCCGAACGTGTCGCCGCAGCAGGCGGGGAACAGGCTGTAGATCTCGCCCCAGGCGAAGAAGACCACGCCGGTAAGAATGACGAACGCCACCGGGTTGTGGCCCCAATGATTGAGCGCCAGGATGCCCGCCGCTTCCAGGCCGAAGGCGATGAACATGGTGTTCTCGCGGCCGATGTGATCGGAGACCCAGCCGAAGAACGGGCGGGTGAGGCCGTTGAGCACGCGGTCGATGGACAGCGCGAAGGTGAGCGCCGGCAGGGTCAGGCCCATGATGCTGACCGGCACGCCATCGAGATGGAAGTCCTTGGCAATGGGGCCAAGCTGGGCAGTGGCCATCAGGCCCCCGGCGGCGACCATGACGAACATCACGTACATCACCCAGAACACCGGCGTCTTGACCATCTGCACCGGGGTGAGGTTCTCGCGGCTCTGAGCGACCAGCGGCGCTTTCACCGCCGGCACCTGCCCGGCTTTGGGCTGGGCGAGGAACCACGCCAGCAGGAAGACGATCAGCCCCTGGCCGAGGCCGAAGGTGAAGAACGTCGCCTGATAGCCGGACGCCTTGATCATGTTGGCAATCGGCACGACGGTGAGCGCCGAGCCGGCGCCGAAGCCGGCGGCGGTCAGGCCGGCGGCAAGGCCGCGGCGATCGGGGAACCACTTCAGCGCGTTGCCAACGCAGGTGCCGTACACGCCGCCAGCGCCGATGCCGCCCAGCGCCGCGCCGAGATACAGCAGCGCCAGCGAATCCGCCATTGAGTTGATGACCCAGGCGAGGGCGCACAGCACGCCGCCGACGAGTACGACGATGCGCGGCCCGAACTTGTCGACGAACCAGCCCTCGACCGGCACCAGCCAGGTTTCGGTGACCACGAAGATGGTAAAGGCGACCTGAATGGCCGCACGGCCCCAATGGTACTTTGCGTCGATTGGGGTAACGAACAGAGTCCAGCCATATTGCAGGTTGGCGATCATCGACATGCATATGATGCCAATGACCAACTGCATCCAACGTCCGCCGAGTGGTCCTCGGTTTCCTCCCGCTTGCACCTCGTGCATTTCTCTCTTCCTCCTCTGGAGCGAGCTTTCTGGCGAGTCAGTTGTCGCTTTTGGCTTTTTGCTGCTGAGGTCGGTCACACCCGTGTGCCGTTGCCTGCGCAGTTGGGGCCGCTTCCCGGCCTGTCCACGGATCGTGCGGCGGCACGTCGGGCGCCGCCGAATTGATGATTTAAAATAAGGTATACCAGATGCCAAACGCCACGCAACTGGTTATTTGTTGTGCAGATTGTTGATGGGGCCATCTATTTAGGGTTAGGACCCGGTTGAAGAACCGCTGTCCTCACGGCCAACAACCTCTTATCGAGCCTGAGCCGCAGCCCGCGACGAGCCGCCGAACCCAGCCCGACCCGCACCAGCGCCCTCCTTCAGATCGCTTGCGCAGAGCGCCCGCGTGGCATACGGAATACCACCACGCATCACCGACAAATCCGGCTTGGCGTTATCTTTGGAAGGAGGGAAACCGGGAATGGACGAGAAAACGATCGAAATCACGCTGGCGCGCACCGACGCCGACATCGCGGCGAGCTTTTCCATCGTTCGGGAACTCCGCACGCACTTGACCGACTTGGCGGGCTATCGCGACCAGGTCCGCCGGCAGATGGACGACGGCTATCAGCTGGCCGTCCTGAGAATCGACGGCGAGGTCGCCGGCTGTGGCGGCTTCCGCGTTCATGAGACGCTGTCGCGCGGCCGCTATATGTATGTCGAGGATCTGGTCACCTCGGCAAAGCACCGCTCGTACGGCCTCGGCGACAGGCTTTTCGACTGGCTGGCGGCGGAAGCAGGCGCGCGCGGCTGCGCCCAGATGGAGATCATCTGCGGCGTGCAGCGCGGCGACGCCCACCGCTTCTACCATCGCAAGCGGATGACGATCAAAGCGTTCCAGCTCGTGCTGCCGCTCGGTTGAACGTATGAGCACCAACGAAAAGGCCCGGCGGAATCGCACTCCGCCGGGCCTTTGTCGTTGAAAGCAAGCGCCGCAGGATATCAGAACGCGCGCGGGAAGCTGGCCCAGGTCGGTCCCGGAACATTGTCCTCGGCGACGACGTGGATGCGGCGCAGCCGGTTGGCCGGCGTCCAAGTGGCGGACAGGCCGGCGGTCGTGCCCATGGCGCCGAACTGCTGCGCCAGGATGTGGCTGACGACACCGCCGAACACCGACAGCACAAGGGCGAGAGCCAGGATTTCCAACA
This sequence comes from Azospirillum terrae, assembly GCF_053470425.1. Taxonomy (NCBI): domain Bacteria; kingdom Pseudomonadati; phylum Pseudomonadota; class Alphaproteobacteria; order Rhodospirillales; family Azospirillaceae; genus Azospirillum; species Azospirillum terrae. The sequence goes on from NZ_JBPXMR010000009.1 coordinate 159,407, forward strand.
TGACGTTCTCCGTATCGAGTGGGTTGCTGCTTGCTGCTGGGATCTTTATGCCCGACGTAAGACAAAAATGCAAGGTGTTTTGTATACCAGATGCCAGCCATGTACGGGATGCATGCTGCACCGCCGACAAGACCGACAATGTGACATAGCGGTGATATGGCGCCGCAGGGCGAAGCGTCCGGGCGTACGCTACCCCCAATGCGTAAATCATCCGTTTATGAAACTGTTTGACCGCCATACGGTATTTGGTATACCAGTAGACCTGCGTAGCCGTGGAGGCGTGCGGGGCGCGGCGGGGATGCTGGATCGCCCGAGTTGGAGCGCCGACCAAACGGCCGCTGTTTCCGAAGGAGGGCAGGTCATGAGGGTCGAGCACATTCTGCGCAACAAGGAGTCCCGGGTCGTCACGGTCCGGTCGGTGTCGACGATCGAGGAGGCGATCCGGCTGATGAAGTCGGAGAACATCAGCTCCCTGGTGGTCAAGGACGTCTGCCGCACGGAAGGCAACGCGCTGGCCGGCGTGCTCTCGGAACGGGACATCGTCTACGCGCTGCTCGACAAGGGGACGGCAATCCTGCGCCAGCCGGTGTCGATGCTGATGAGCCGCAACCCGGTGACCTGTGCGCCGACGGACGGCCTCGGCCATGTCCTCCAGCTCATGGAGCAGCATCACATCCGGCACCTTCCGGTGCTCGACGACGGTACGCTCATCGGCGTGGTCAGCGCCCGCGACTTCACCCGCCTGCAACGCGACGAGTTCGTGGCGCTCGAACGGCCGGGTGAGGTGGCGGCTCCCCTCTACGCCCATTGAATTCCCATCGCCGATTCCTTGGGGGGCACGCGTCCGGCGTGCCTCCCGGATTGGGCCCGCCGGATTGGATCCGGATGGGAGATGCCATGACGACGCTGATCTTCACCCACCCCGATTTCCTGAATCACGACGCGGGCCCCGGACACCCGGAAGGCCCGGAGCGGATCGCCGTCGTCTGGCGAGTGCTCGACCACGAGGCGTTCCGCCCCCTCGAACGCCGTGAAGCGCCGGAGGCGACCGTCGAGCAACTCGCCCGCGTGCACGACCGCGCCTATGTGGAGGCGGTGCTGGCGGCAATCCCGGCCACGGGGTACGTGCGCCTCGACGCCGACACGGTGGTTTCACCTGGATCGCGCGACGCGGTGCTGCGCGCAGCGGGCGCCGTCTGCGCCGCCGCCGACGCCGTGCTCGGCGGCGAAGCGGCGAACGCGTTCTGCGCGGTCCGCCCCTGCGGCCACCACGCCGAGCCGGCCCGCGCCATGGGCTTCTGCGTTTTCAACAACATCGCCGTCGGCGCCGCGCACGCCCGCGCCGCGCACGGCCTGACGCGCGTGGCGGTGGTGGATTTCGACGTGCACCATGGCAACGGCACGCAGGCGATGTTCGCCGGCGATCCGGACCTGTTCTTCGCCTCGACGCACCAGTCGCCGCTTTACCCCGGCACCGGCCGGCGGGACGAGCATGGCGTCGCCGGCAACATAGTCAACGCCCCCCTGCCCCCGTTCGCCGGCTCGGCCGAATTCCGCCGGGCCATGGAAGTCGAGGTGCTGCCGGCGGTCGACGCCTTCGCGCCGGAGCTTCTGCTGATCTCGGCGGGGTTCGACGCGCACGCGCGCGACCCGCTGGCGCAACTCCAGCTGACCGGCGCCGACTTCGAGTGGGCGACGCGCCGGCTCGCCCGGCTCGCCGACCGGCATTGCGGCGGACGGATGGTCTCGGTGCTGGAGGGTGGCTACGATCCCACCGGGCTCGCCGAAGGCTGCGCCCTCCACCTCCGCGCCCTCATGCAGGCGTGAAGAGCCGCCGCCTCCGGCGGCTCCGCTCGAACCTCATTCCTTCTCGGACGCTCCCTCCATCAGGCGCATCACATAGCCCAGGCTCTTGATGTCCTCCTGCGGTTGTGCCGCCGGCTCCGCCTTCACCGGCGCCGACCGCCCTTCGTGCCGCCCTTCGTACCCTTGGCCGATCCGGTGGTTGGCCATGAGTTCCAGCGCGCAGACCATGGCGGAATGGTCCCACGCCTTGCCGCCGTGGGCGGCGCAGGCGTTGAACAGCTCCTGGCAGGTCGCCGTGTTGGGCAGCGACAGGCCGAGCGCCCGCGCCCCCGACAGTGCCAGATTGAGGTCCTTCTGGTGCAGTTCGATGCGGAAGCCCGGATCGAAGGCGCGCTTGACCATGCGGTCGCCGTGCAGCTCCAGGATGCGCGAGGAGGCGAAGCCGCCCATCAGCGCCTGCCGCACCCTGGCCGGGTCCGCCCCGGCCTTGGAGGCGAACAGCAGCGCCTCGCCGACCGCCTCGATGGTGAGCGCGACGATGATCTGGTTGGCGACCTTGGTGGTCTGGCCGTCGCCGTTGCCGCCGACCAGCGTGATGTTCTTGCCCATCAGCTCGAACAGCGGCTTGACGGTCTCGAACGCCTTGTCCGGTCCGCCGGCCATGATGGTGAGCGAGGCGGCCTTGGCGCCGACCTCGCCGCCCGACACCGGCGCATCCAGGTAATCGCATCCCAGTTCGTTGATGCGGCGGGCGAAGTCCTTGGTCTCGATGGGCGAGATGGAGCTCATGTCCACCACGATCTTGCCGGCAGTCAGGCCCTCGGCGACGCCGTCCGGGCCGAACAGGGCGGCGGCGACGTGCGGGGTGTCGGGGACCATCGTGATGATCACCTCGGCCTTCTGGGCCACGGCGCGGCCGGAGCGGCACGGGGTGGCGCCCTTGTCGAGCAAATCGTCGGGGGCCGGGTGAAGGTCGTGCACATAGAGCGTGTGCCCGGCGTCGAGCAGGTGCCCGACCATCGGCCGGCCCATGATCCCCAGCCCAATGAATCCTACGTTCATGCATCCCTCCCTGACGGATCGGCTGCCGCGTGCTCCGGCTGCCGCGCCCAAGCGTGGTCGCCGTACACTCCGGCCGCAACACATCCGAAAACGCTTTCCGCATTGTGGAAAGCACCCCGTCAGCCCAGCCGCACCTGATCGGCGGCGAACTCCGTCGGGCTGTAGCCAACCCCCTCGGGAATGCGGAAAACCGGCCCGGCCGCGGTTTCCACCAGACGCGGCAGGATTGGCAGCCACGGTCGCCGGCCGGCCTCCGCCACCGCCTCCGCCACCGTCGCACAGGCGGCCAGACGCATCAGGTTGAGGCGCGTGGCGAATATCAGACGCAGCCGCCCGGCCTCCGCCGCCGCCAGCACCGCCCGGGGCGTGCTCCACAGCCCCGCCACCGCCTCGCCGCCGTCCACCGATGCCCGCTGCCCGGCGGGCGCCGGGGCGAGGAAGAACAGCGTGTCGAAGCGCCGCCGCACCAACTCCGGCGTCACCCAGCGGGCAAACGGCACCAGCGCGTCGGTCGCCAATTCCACTTTGGCGGCCCGGACCATGGTGGCGAAGTCGGCCGTCTCAGCCGTCGGGGCGTGGTCCAGCAGCGTCTGGCTTTCGGCACCGCGCGCCAGCAGGACTCCGCACTCCTCGAAGGTCTCGCGGATGGCAGCGATGCGGTGCGGCAGATCGGGGGGCGAGGCGCGGCACACACGCTCCCACTCGGCCGCGTGGTCGCCGGAATCGACGCAGCCGCCGGGAAACACCGTGGCCCCGGCGGCGAAGCGCAGGCCGGCGTTGCGCTCGATCATGAACAGCTCCAGCCCCTGCGCACCGTCGCGCAGCAGGATGACCGAAGCGGCGGGGCGTGGCTCGACGATGACCGTCATGCGGCAGCCGTGCAGAAAATCCCGAGATCCGCCACAGATGGCCTCACCCGCACCGCGCCGTCAAACCCGGGGCGGCACTTTTCCGCATGCCGGAACCGCCACCCCCCGGCAGGCGCGGTGGCGGCCCGCGACCCCATGCCAGGGAACGCCTGAGCCGCCGCCGACGATCACAGCAGGAAGTCGCAGTGCTTCTCGACGTGCGCGGCCAGACCCAGGGTGTGTTCGCGGACAAGGCGCTCGGCCAGATCGGCGTCGCGCCGCTCCAGCGCCTTGATGATTTCCTTGTGGTCGTGGATCGACCGTTCGGCGCGGTTGTCCTGCCCGATCGTCAGCTTGCGGATCGCCCGCATGTGGATGAAGAGGTTGTCGGTCATCTCCTGGATCAGCGTCGAGCCGCCCAGCGCGATGATGTTCTTGTGGAACGCGATGTTGGCGTCGGAATATTCGTTGACGTTCTCCATCGGGCTGCGCTGCTCGAATTTGCGGAACAGATCCCACAGCGTGCGGATGTCCTCGTCCTTGGCGTTCTCGGCGGCCAGCCGTGCCGCCATGCTCTCCAGCGCCGCCCAGACCTGGATCATCTCGATGATCTCGGCCTTGGTCTTGCGGACGACGAACACGCCCCGGCGCGGCTGAAGGCGGATGAAGCCCTCCTGTTCCAGCAGGGTCAGCGCCTCGCGGATCGGCGTGCGGCTGACGCCCAGCCGGTCGCTGAGCTGGCGCTCGTCCAGCCGGATCTCCTTGGCATGGTCGTAGATGTCCATCTCGGTGATGGCATGTTTCAGTGCGTGATAGACTTGGTTGCGGAACGTCGTGCCGGTGTCGAGCGGCTGCACGTTGAGCGATGGAAAGGTCATGGCGTCACTTCTCTCATCGGGCCGGGCGTCGGCAGGGCATAAGCCCTAGGTATGCCGCATACCAAGTGCATTCAATACGCGAAAAAGTCCAGGACGAACATGGGGAAGGGGGTGCTCCTGCGGCAACGCGCAGCACCCTGACCGGCATCCCCCTGCCCCTTCGAACGGCCGAAAGCGCCCCCCTCTTTCGGACCGCTTTCCACAGTGCGGAAAGCTTCCCGCATCCGTTTGCCGAACCGCTGCGACCGGGGTGAAGTTCCCCGGCAGGCCAAGGCAATCAATCGGCAAAGGCAATCAACAAGGGAGGAGACCGGGCCATGGCAAGGATGATGGCGATCGAGGCGGCGGTGCACGTGCTCGGGAAGGAAGGCGTCACCGTGTGCTTCGGCGTTCCCGGTGCGGCCATCAACCCGTTCTACGCTGCGCTGCAAAGGAATGGCCGCATCGGGCATGTGCTGGCCCGCCACGTCGAGGGCGCCTCGCACATGGCGGATGGCTACACCCGCGCCGCACCCGGCAACATCGGCGTGTGCGTCGGCACCTCCGGCCCGGCCGGCACCGACATGATCACCGGCCTGTACTCGGCGTCGGCGGACTCGGTCCCGATCCTCTGCCTCACCGGCCAGGCGCCGCGCGCGCGTCTGTACAAGGAGGATTTCCAGGCCGTGGACATCGAATCCATCGCCAAACCGGTGACCAAATGGGCGGTCACCGTGCGCGAGCCGGCGCAGGTCCCCTACACCGTCCAGCAGGCTTTCCACATCATGCGCTCCGGCCGGCCGGGGCCGGTGCTGATCGACCTGCCACTGGACGTCCAGATGGCCGAGATCGAGTTCGATCCCGACACCTACCAACCCCTGCCCGCCTACAAGCCGCGGGCGACCCGCGCCCAGGTGGAAAAGGCGCTGGCGATGCTGAACGCGGCCGTGCGGCCGTTGATCGTCGCCGGCGGCGGCATCATCAACGCCGACGCCAGCGACGCGCTGGTCGAATTCGCCGAACTAACGGGCGTGCCCGTCATCCCGACCCTGATGGGCTGGGGCACCATCCCCGACGACCACCCGCTGATGGCCGGCATGGTCGGGTTGCAGACGGCGCACCGCTACGGCAACGCGACGATGCTGGAATCCGACTTCGTGCTGGGTGTCGGCAACCGCTGGGCCAACCGGCACACCGGCTCGACGGATGTCTACACCAAGGGCCGCACATTCGTGCACGTGGACATCGAGCCCACCCAGATCGGACGCGTCTTCATGCCGGACTTCGGCATCGTCTCCGATGCCGGCGCGGCGCTGGAGCTGTTCACCACCGTGGCGCGGGAGTGGAAGGACGCCGGCAAGCTCAAGGACCGTAGCGCCTGGGTGCGGTCCTGCCAGGAGCGTAAGCGCTCCATGCTGCGCCGCTCCGACTTCGGGAACAAACCGATAAAGCCGCAGCGCGTGTACCAGGAGATGAACGCGGCCTTCGGCAAGGACGTCTGCTACGTCAGCACCATCGGCCTGTCGCAGATCGCCGGTGCGCAGTTCCTGCACGTCTACAAGCCGCGGCACTGGATCAACTGCGGCCAGGCCGGTCCGTTGGGCTGGACGTTGCCGGCCGCGCTGGGCGTGCGGGCGGCCGATCCCAAACGCAAGATCGTGGCGCTGTCGGGCGACTACGACTTCCAATTCCTCATCGAGGAGCTGGCGGTGGGTGCGCAGTTCAAACTGCCATACATCCATGTCCTGGTGAACAACTCCTATCTCGGCCTGATCCGGCAGGCGCAACGTGCCTTCCAGATGGATTTCCAGGTGCAGCTGAGCTTCGAGAACATCAACGCGCCGGGGCTGGGCACTTACGGCGTCGACCATGTGGCGGTGGCGGAAGGCCTGGGTTGCAAGGCGATCCGCGTTACCGAGCCGGACAATCTGGCCGCGGCCTTCTCCCAGGCGCAGGCGTGGATGGACGAGTTCCAGGTGCCGGTGGTCGTCGAGGTCATCCTGGAGCGCGTCACCAACATCGCCATGGGCACGGAAATCAACAACATCACCGAGTTCGAGGAAACCCTCGATCTCCCGGCCGAAGCGCCGCAACTGGTCAACGCCTGAGCGGCAACCAAGAAAAGGGAGGACGACACATGCCGAGGTTCGCCGCCAACCTGACGATGCTCTACACCGAGCGCAATTTCCTCGACCGTTTCGCGGCCGCCGCCAAGGACGGCTTCACCGGTGTCGAGTACCTGTTCCCCTACGCCTTCGAGAAGGAAGCCCTGGCCGATCGGCTGGAGCGCTACCGTCTGGTGCAGGTGCTGCACAACCTTCCGGCCGGCGATTGGGATGCCGGTGAGCGCGGTATCGCCTGCCTGCCCGACCGCGTCGGCGAGTTCCAGGACGGCGTCGGCAAGGCCATCGAATACGCCACCGCGCTGCAATGCCGGCAGGTCAACTGTCTGGTCGGCAAGACGCCGCAGGGTGTGCGGCCGGACACCGTGGAACGCACGCTGGTGGACAATCTGTCCTCCGCCGCGGCCAAGCTGAGGGAGGCCGGCATCCGCCTGCTGCTCGAGCCGGTCAACACACGCGACATCCCCGGCTTCCACCTGACCACATCAGCCCAGGCCGAGTGGCTGCTGGAGGCCGTCGGCTCCGACAACCTGTTCATCCAGTACGACGTCTACCACATGCAGATCATGGAGGGCGATCTGGTGCCGACGATCGAGCGGCTGCTGCCGACGATCGCCCACATCCAGGTCGCCGACAATCCCGGCCGCAACGAACCGGGCTCCGGCGAGATCAACTATCCGTTCGTCTTCGCGGCACTCGACCGGATCGGTTACCACGGCTGGGTCGGCTGCGAGTACAAGCCGGCGGGCGACACCAGCGAGGGCCTGTCCTGGCTGCACCCTTACCGGTCCGCGCTCTCCTCGGTCGCTTGAGCGAGGCGGCGCGCGTACCGCCAGCGGGCGCCATCCGCCGAGGTGGCGCCCGCCGCGCCAAAGCCGGCGCTCTCGATCAAACCGGAAGCCGGCCGCCGATCTCCATGGTAACGGCGCAAGCCGTGCGCTTGACCATTTCGCCAAGAGCACAGACCCGCCCGTCTTCGATCCGACGGGTGGTGCCCGACAGCGACAGGGCGCCGATTATCCGGCCGTTCTCGTCGTAGATCGGCGCCGCCACGCAGCGCATGCCGGACACCCGCTCCTCCTGGTCGATGGCATAGCCGCGGCTGCGGGTGCGGACCAGCTCCTCGCGCATCGCCGGCAGCGACGACACCGTGCTGCGGGTGAACTGCCGCATGCCGCGCTGCTGGAGGATGCTGTGGACCCGCCCCTCGGGCATCCCGGAGAGCAGCGCCTTGCCCACGGCCGAGCAATGCAGCAGCGTCCGTTCGGCCGGCGGCAGGACGGCGTGGGCCACCCGCGGCCCGCCGACGCGCGCGAGGTAGACGGCCTCGCCGTTTTCCTCGACGGCAAGGTTGACGGTCTCGCACGCCTCCTCCATCAGCCGGCGCATGCGCGGCCGGGCGACGTCGAGCAGGCTGCGGGTCCTCAGGAAGTTGACGCCGGTCATGTAGGCCTGCACCCCCACCGCCCAACCGCGCGCGCCCTGGTCGAAGCGGACGTAGTGCTCCTGCTGCAAGGTGGTGAGCAGGCGGTGCGTGGTGGACGGCGACAGAGATGCGGCCCCCGCCAGATGGGTCAGGCTCATCGGCGCGTCGGCGCCGCCGAGGATGGTCAGGAGGTTGAGCGCGCGGGTCAGCGACTGGACCACCTGCCCCTTGACCGCGCGGTCCGCCGGATCGGCGGACGCCATGGTGTGCTTTTGCATGTCCCTACTCTTGATGCGGACATTACGCGGCCGGCTCGATGCGGGCGGCGCTGAACTTGAACTCCGGAATCTTCCCGTAAGGATCGAGCTTGGGGTTGGTCAGCACGTTGGCCGCCGCTTCCGCGTAGCAGAACGGGATGAACACCAGCCCGGTCGGCACGCCATAGTCGGAGCGCGCCTTCAGCTCGATGCTGCCGCGCCTTGTGTGCACCCGCACCTTGTCGCCGCCCTTGACCCCCATCCGGCGCAGGTCGGCCGGCGACAGGTAGGCCACCGCCTCCGGCTCGATGTCGTCGAGCACCTGGGCGCGCCGGGTCATCGATCCGGTGTGCCAGTGCTCCAACTGGCGGCCGGTGGTGACCACCATCGGATACTCGGCGTCCGGCTCCTCGGCCGGCGGGATGATGTCGACCGGCACCAGACGCCCGCGGCCATCGGCCGTGGGGAAGCCGTCGCCGAAAACGATGTCCTGCCCCGGCTCGTCCTCGGACAGACAGGGATAGGTGACCGAGCCCTCGCGCTCCAACCGCTCCCAGGTGATGTTGTCGAGCGACGGCATCACCGTCTTCATCTCGGCGAACACATCGCGCGGGTGTCGATAGCGCCAGTCGAGGCCGAGGCCGCGCGCCATCTCCTGGACGATCCACAGATCCTGGCGTGCCTCGCCGGGGGTGGGCAGCGCCTGGCGGCCGAGCTGGACCTGCCGGTTGGTGTTGGTCACCGTGCCGGCCTTCTCCGGCCACGCCGAGGCGGGCAGCACCACGTCGGCGTACTTGGCCGTCTCGGTCAGGAAGATGTCCTGCACCACCAGACAGTCGAGCTTGGCGAGCGCGTCGCGGGCGTGCTCGACGTCGGGGTCGGACATCGCCGGGTTCTCGCCCATGACGTACATCCCCCGGACCGATCCGGCGTGGATGGCGTCCATGATCTCCACCACGGTCAGGCCGCGGTTCGGGCTGAGCGCCGTGCCCCACAGATCCTCGTAGAAGGCGCGCACCTGCGCGTCATCGACCGGCCGGTAGTCCGGGTACATCATCGGGATCAGCCCGGCATCGGAGGCGCCCTGCACGTTGTTCTGGCCGCGCAACGGGTGCAGACCCGAGCCGGGACGGCCGATCTGGCCGGTGACCAGTGCCAGTGCGATCAGACAGCGCACGTTGTCGGTGCCGTGCGTGTGCTGCGACACGCCCATGCCCCAGAAGATGATCGACGCCGCGGAGGTGGCGTAGAGCCGCGCCACGGTGCGCAGCGTCTCGGCGTCGATGCCGCAAATCGGCGCCATCTCCTCTGGCGTGAAGTCGGCGACATGCGCCTTCAGCCGCTCGAAATCCTTGGTGTGCGCGGCGATGTAGGCGGGATCCGTCAGCTCCTCGGTGATGATGACGTTGAGCAGCGCGTTGAGCATGGGCACGTCGCGGCCCGGCTTGAACTGCATCATGTGCGTGGCGTGGCGCTTCAGCGCCTGCCCGCGCGGGTCCATCACCACCAGCTTGGCGCCCTTCCTCACCGCGTTCTTGAAGAAGGTCGCGGCAACGGGATGGTTCTCGGTTGGGTTGGCGCCGATGACGACGATCACCTCGGCGTCCTTGGCCGCCATGAACGGCGCCGTCACCGCGCCCGAGCCGATGCCCTCGATCAGCGCCGCCACCGACGAGGCGTGGCACAGCCGCGTGCAATGATCGACGTTGTTGGTGCCGAAGCCGGTGCGCACCAGCTTCTGGAACAGGTACGCCTCTTCGTTCGAGCCCTTGGCCGAGCCGAAGCCGGCCAGCGCGTTGCCGCCGAACGCGTCGCGGATGCGCGCCAGACCGCCGGCCGCCACCGCCAGCGCCTCTTCCCAGCTCGCCTCGCGGAAATGAGTCAGCGGGTTGAGGGGATCGATGCCCACGTCGCCCTTCGCCACGCCGTCGCGGCGGATCAGCGGCACGGTCAGGCGGTGCGGGTGGTGGATGTAGTCGAAACCGAAACGGCCCTTGACGCACAGCCGGCTGTTGTTGGACGGCCCGTCGCGGCCGGTGACGGACAGCAGCTTGTCGTCCTTGATGTTGTAGGTAAGCTGGCAGCCCACACCGCAGTACGGGCAGACGCTGTCCACCGTGCGCTCGGGCCTGGCGGCGAACACGCCGGCCTCGTCGACCTGGGTCTTCGGCATCAGGGCACCGGTCGGGCAGGCTTGCACGCACTCGCCGCAGGCCACACAGGTGCTGTCGCCCATGGGGTCGGCGAAGTCGAAGACGATCTTTTCCTGATGGCCACGCAGCGCCATGCCGATGACGTCGTTGACCTGGACCTCGCGGCAGGCGCGGACGCACAGGTTGCACTGGATGCAGGCGTCGAGCTGCACCGCCATCGCTGGGTGGCTGAAGTCCTTGTCCAGCGGCGCGTCGCGGGTCGGGAAGCGGCTCTCCGTCACACCGACCTTGTCGGACCAGTTCCAGAAGCGCGAGTCCGGGTCGTGCGCCCTGGCGCGTTCCGGCTGGTCGCCGGCCAGCAGTTCGAACACCAGCTTGCGAGCCTGTTTGGCCTTGTCGCTGGCGGTGCGGACGTGCATGCCCGGCGTGGGGCGGCGGATGCAGGACGCGGCGAGGACGCGCTCGCCCTCGATCTCGACCATGCAGGCGCGGCAGTTGCCGTCGGCCCGGTAGCCGGGCTGGTTGGAGTGGCAGAGGTGCGGGATCTCGGTGCCAAGGCGGGTGGCGACCTGCCAGATGGTTTCCCCGGCGCGCGCCTCGACCTCCCGGCCGTCGAGGTGGAAGTGGATCCGGTCGCTCATCAGGCGTTCCCCCGGTTCTTCTCGTTGTTCAGGTCGTCGCGGAAATGCTTGAGCGCACTCTTCAGCGGGTTCATCGCCGCTTGGCCCAGTCCGCAGATCGACGCGCTGCCCATCACAGCCGCCAGCTCGTTCAGCAGCGGCTCGTCCCAGACCGGCTGCCTGATCAGCTTGACCGCCTTCTCGGTGCCGACGCGGCAGGGCGTGCACTGGCCGCAGCTCTCGTCCTCGAAGAAGGCCAGCAGGTTGAGCACGACCTGACGCAAATCGTCCTGATCCGACAGCACCACCACCGCGGCCGAGCCGATGAAGCAGCCGTGCGGCTCCAGCGCGCCGAAGTCGAGCGGGATGTCGTCCATGCTGGCAGGCAGAATACCGCCCGAGGCGCCGCCGGGCAGGTAGCCCTTGAAGCGGTGCCCATCGGCCATGCCGCCGCAGTGTTCGTCGATCAGCTGGCGGATGGTGATGCCGGCAGGGGCCAGCTTGACGCCCGGCGAGCGGACGCGCCCTGAGACCGAGAAGCTGCGCAGTCCCGAACATCCGTTGCTGCCGAAGCTGCCCCACCACTCGGCACCCTTCTCCAGGATGTCGCGGATCCAGTACAGCGTCTCGACGTTGTTGATCAGCGTCGGCCGGCCGAACAGGCCGACCACCGAAGGGAACGGCGGCTTGTGGCGCGGCAGGCCGCGTTTGCCTTCGATGCTCTCCAGCATCGCGGACTCTTCGCCGCAGATGTAGGCCCCGGCACCGCGGCGCAGGTGGATGCGGGTGTGCGGGGCCAGCCCCGCCGCCTCGACCGCCGCGATCTCGCGCTTCAGGATCTCGCGGCACTGCGGGTATTCATCGCGCAGGTATATGTAGATGTCGGTCGCCTCGATCACCCAGGCGCCGATCAGCATGCCCTCCAGGAAGCGGTGCGGGTCGGTCTCCAGGTGGAAGCGGTCCTTGAAGGTGCCGGGCTCGCCCTCGTCGCCGTTGACCGCCATCAGGCGCGGGCCGGGCTCGTGGCGAACGAAGCGCCACTTGCGCCCAGCGGGAAAACCGGCGCCGCCGAGGCCGCGCAAATTGGCGCCCTCGAGGCCGTGCAGGATGCTCTCGACCTCTCGCCGGCCCTCCAGGCACTCGGTGAGCAGCGCGTAGCCGCCGCCCTGGCGGTACTCGTCGATACCGATGCCACTAGGGATGTGCGGGTGGGTGTCGCCCGCCGCGACCGCCGTGGCGACGCTTTCGACCGTGGCGTTCTCGTGCAGGGCGTGGCCGATGGCGACCGCCGGGGCGCTGTGGCAGGCGCCCATGCAGGGCGCCCGCACCACGCGCACATCAGGCCCCAGCGCCGCGGGCAGGTCGTGCAGGAGCGTCTCGCCGCCGGCCATGCAGCAGGACAGGCTGTCGCAGACCCGCACGGTGACCGGCGGCGGCGCCTCCTCCCCGTCCATGACGATGTCGAAGTGGGCGTAGAAGGTGGCCACCTCGTACACCTCCGCCATGGCCAGCCGCATCTCGTGCGCCAGGGCCGCGAGGTGGCGGGCGTGCAGGCAGTGGAACGTGTCCTGCAACAGGTGCAGATGCTCGATCAGCAGGTCGCGCTGGCGCGACCGGGTGCCGAGCAACTCCTGGACCTCGGCCAGGGCCGCCGGATCGACCTGCCGCCCCTTGGGCTGCGCGCGGGTCTTGCGGCGTCCCGAACCGGGATGAACGCTGCGCTTGCTGTTGGCGACGATGGTTGTGTCCATGTCTGCCGTTTCCTCCCTTGTGCACGCCATCCCCCGCCGCATCCGGGCGGGGGACGGTCTTGCATCCTCCCGTCAGAGCAGGCCGTCAGAGCAGGCCGGCCGCACGCGCCCACCTGTACTTGGCGCCCAGCACCGCGACCGGGGTTTCCGTCGAGTACGGGTAGGCGACGATGCCGTGGTCGTAGAGGTAGGTGGCCGCCTCCTCCACCTGCACGTCGCCGGCCAGCGAGGCGACGATGGGCTTTTCGATGCCCTTGGCCCGCATCTCCTCGACCACTTCGACCATGGTCTTGGCGAACACCATGGGTGGCGTGATGATCGTGTGCCAGTAGCCCAGGATCAGCGCGTGGATGCGCTCATCCTCGAGGCCGAGGCGGACGGTGTTCTTGTAGGTGACCGGCGGCTCGCCGCCGGTGATGTCCACCGGATTGCCGGCGGCGCCGAACGGCGGGATGAACTTGCGGAACGCCGCATCCAGGTCGGCGGGCATGGTCATCAGCGACAGCCCGTTGTCCACGCACGCGTCCGACAGCAGCACGCCCGACCCGCCGGCCCCGGTAATGATGACGACGTTCTCGCCCTTGGGGGTGGGGAGCACCGGAATGCCGCGGGCGAACTGCAGCAGGTCCTGCAGGCTGCGGGCGCGGACGACGCCGGACTGCTTCAGCACGTCCTCGTAGATCTTGTCGTTGCCGGCCAGCGCCCCGGTGTGCGAGCTGGCGGCACGGGCACCCAGCGAGGTGCGGCCGGCCTTCAGCACGACCACCGGCTTCTTCTTGGAGACCCGCTTTGCGGCTTCCGCGAAGGCGCGGCCGTCCTTCAGGTCCTCGCAATGCATGGCGACGACCTGGGTGTTGTCGTCCTGCTCGAAGAAGTACAGCAGATCGTCCTCGTCGATATCCGACTTGTTGCCCAAGCCCACGATGGCCGACACGCCCATCTTGGTCGAGCGGCTGAAGCCGATGATCGCCATGCCGATGCCGCCGGACTGCGACGACAGCGCCGCCTTGCCCTTCACGTCGAACGGCGTGCAGAACGTGGCGCAGAGGTTCTTCGGCGTGTAGTAGAAACCGTAGATGTTCGGCCCCATCAGGCGGATGTCGTGCTTGCGGGCAATGGCGACGATCTCGTCCTGGCCCTCGACGTTGCCGGTCTCGGCAAAGCCCGAGGGGATCAGCACGGCGCCGGGGATCTTCTTCTCGCCGACCTCGGTCAGCGCCTGCGCCACGAACTTGGCGGGGATGGCGAAGACCGCCACGTCCACCGTGCCCGGCACGTCCTTGACGCTCTTGTAGGCCTTGTAGCCGAGGATCTCGTCGGCCTTGGGGTGGATCGGGTAGATGTTGCCCTTGTAGCCGCCGTTGACGAGGTTCTTCATCACCGAGTTGCCGATCTTGCCGTCTTCGGCCGAGGCGCCGATGACCGCCACCGAATCCGGCTTCATGATGCGGTTCATCGTCTCGACGATCTGCTCCTGCGTCGGGCGGTAGCGCGGCGTCTTGGCCTCGAAGTCGACGACGATGCGCACGTCGGCGGCGGTGGCGCTGTCGGCGCGGGCGAACACCGGGTTGAGGTCGAGTTCGACGATCTCCGGGATGTCGTCCACCAGGCGCGACACGGCGACGATGATGTCGGCCAGCGCCGAGCGCTCGGCCGGCTCGCCGCCGCGCACACCCTTCAGCATCTCGGCCGCCTGGATGCCGTCGAGCATCGACAGCGCTTCGTCGCGCGTCACCGGGGCGAGGCGGAAGGTCACGTCCTTCAGCACCTCGACCAGCACGCCGCCGAGGCCGAAGGCGACCAGCTTGCCGAAGCTCGGGTCGGTGATGGAGCCGACGATGACCTCGGTCCCGCCCTTCAGCATCTGCTGCACCTGGATGCCGAGCAGCTCGGCGTCCGGGTCGTAGGCGCGGGCGTGGTCCATGATGGTCTGGAAGCCGGCGCGCACCGCCTCCTCCGACGTGACGCCGACCAGCACGCCGCCGGCCTCCGTCTTGTGCAGGATCTGCGGCGAGACGATCTTCAGCACGACCGGGAAGCCCATGCCGCGGGCCAGCGAGACCGCCTCGTTGGCGGTCTTGGCCAGCCCCTCCTGCGGCACCGGGATGCCGTAGAGATCGCACACCTGCTTGGCTTCCGGTGCGGTCAGCGAGGTGCGGCCCTCGGCCTTGACGGTGTCGAGGATGGGGCGCACAGAGGCGCGCGGGTTTGGATTGGGGATGGCGACTGCGGCGCTCATGATTGTTCCCTCTCTGTTTGATTGTTCCCTCTCCGCAGGGGGAGAGGGTTCGATTACTCGGCAGCCATGCGTTGCGTCGGGGGCCCAAGGGCACCGGCCTCGCGGATCTCCGCGATCACGCCTTCATCGAAGCGCAGCACGTCGCGCAGGATCTCCTCGGTGTGCTCACCCAGCAGCGGCGAGCGCGTCACCTCGGTGGGGCTGTCGGACAGCTTGATCGGGTTGCCGACCGAGAGGTACGTGCCGCGCGTCGGGTGATCGACCTCCACCAGGGTGCCGGTCGCCTTCAGCGACGGCTCCTCGGCGATCTCCTTCATGGACAGGATCGGGCCGCAGGGGATGTCGTGCTGATTGAGGATGTCCATGGCCTCGAACTTGGTCTTGGTCTTGGTCCATTCCTCGATGACGCCGAAGATCTCCATCAGCCGCGGCAGGCGGGCGCGCGGGGTTGCGTAGTCGGGATGGGTGGTCCACTCCGGCTTGCCGATGACGTCGCAGATCCTGGTCCACACTGGCGCCTGGGCGATGAAGTAGATGTAGGCGTTGGGATCGTCCTCCCAGCCCTTGCACTTGAGGATCCAGCCCGGCTGGCCGCCGCCGGACGCATTGCCGGCGCGCGGCACCGCGTCGCCGAAATGGCCGTTGGGGAACTGCGGGTACTCCATGAGCGGCCCGTGGGCGAGGCGCTGCTGGTCGCGCAGCTTGACCCGGCACAGGTTGAGCACCGCGTCCTGCATGGCCGCCAGCACCTTCTGGCCGCGCCCGGTGCTGTTGCGCTGGTACAGCGCGGCGACGATGCCGAGCGCCAGGTGTAGGCCGGTGCCGCTGTCGCCGATCTGCGCGCCGGTGACCAGCGGCGGGCCGTCGTCGAAGCCGGTGGTGGATGCCGCGCCGCCCGCGCACTGTGCGACGTTCTCGTAGACCTTGCAGTCCTCGTACGGGCCGGGGCCGAAGCCCTTGACCGACGCCACGATCATCCGCGGGTTCAGTTCCTGGATGCGCTCCCAGGTGAAGCCCATGCGGTCGAGCACGCCGGGGGCGAAGTTCTCCACCAGCACGTCGCAGGTCTTCACCAGCTCCTCCAGGACCTTCTTCCCCCGAGGATTCTTGGTGTCGAGCGTGATGCTGCGCTTGTTGTGGTTCAGCATCGTGAAGTAGAGGCTGTCGGCGTCCGGCACGTCGCGCAACTGGCCGCGCGTGATGTCGCCTTCGCCGGGACGCTCCACCTTGATGACGTCGGCGCCGAACCAGGCCAGCAGCTGTGTGCAGGTCGGACCGGACTGGACGTGGGTGAAGTCGAGAATTCGCACACCCTCAAGTGCCTTACCCATGTAAACCCTCCCTGGGCTTAAATTCCGTGTTGGTCGATCTCACGATTTTTACTGAGTCGGCTTTTTGCGGACCGCGCTCTGCGGGTTGAGGCTGCCGATGTTGCCGCTCTCGGTGCCGGCCGCCGGGTCGATCACCGCGTTGATGAGGGTCGGCCGGCCGGAGTCCATGGCCTCGCTGACGGCGCGGTACAGCGCGTCGGGCGTCGTCACATGCACGCCGGCACCGCCGAAGGCTTCCATCATCCGGTCGTAGCGGGCGTCCTTGACGAAGACCATGGGCGACGCGTCGGCCCCGCCGGTGGGGTTCACGTCGGTGCCGCGGTAGATGCCGCTGTTGTTGAAGACGACGATGCAGACCGGCAGCTTGTACCGGCAGATGGTCTCCACCTCCATGCCGGAGAACCCGAAGGCGCTGTCGCCTTCCACCGCCAGCACCGGCTTGCCGGTCTCCACGGCGGCGGCGACGGCGTACCCCATGCCGATGCCCATGACGCCCCAGGTGCCGACGTCCAGGCGCTTGCGCGGCTGGTGCATGTCGATGACGCCGCGCGCCAGATCGAGCGTGTTGGCCCCTTCGTTGACCAACATGGCGTCCGGCCGCTCCTGGATGACGCGCTTCAGCGCCCCCAGAGCCCCGTGGAAGTTCATCGGCACCGCGTTGCTCATCAGCTTCGGCGCCATCTTGGCGATGTTGGCTTCCTTGCGAGTGTTGACGGCGTTGATCCAGTCAGCCGGCGGCGCCGGCCAGTTGCCCTCGATCCCGGCAAGCAGCGCCGACACGCAGGAGCCGATGTCGCCGACCAGCGGCGCGACGATCTCGACGTTGCTGTCCATCTCCTTGGGCTCGATGTCGATCTGGACGAACGTCTTCGACCCCGGCTCGCCCCAGGTCTTGCCCTTGCCGTGCGACAGAAGCCAGTTGAGGCGGGCGCCCACCAGCAGCACGACGTCGGCATCCTTCAGCACCGTCGAGCGCGCCGCACCCGCCGAGAGCGGATGCGTGTCCGGCAGCAGGCCCTTGGCCATGCTCATCTGCAGGAACGGAATGCCGCTCTTCTCGACCAGAGCGCGGATCTCCGCGTCGGCCTGCGCGTAGGCCGCACCTTTGCCCAGGATGATCAGCGGGCGTCTGGCGCCCTTCAGCACATGGAGCGCCCGCGTGACGGCGAACGGAGCGGGAAGCTGGGCCGGCGCCGGGTCGATGACCTTGACCAGCGACTTCCGCCCTTCCTCCGCGTCCATCACCTGGGCGAACAGCTTGCCCGGCAGGTCGAGATAGACGCCGCCCGGACGGCCCGAGACCGCCGCGCGGATCGCGCGCGCCACAGCGATGCCGATGTCCTGGGCATGCAGCACGCGGAAGGCCGCCTTGCACAGCGGCTTCGCGACGGCCAACTGGTCCATCTCTTCGTAGTCGCCCTGCTGCAAGTCGACGATCTCGCGCTCCGACGACCCGCTGATCAGGATCATCGGAAAGCAGTTGGTGGTGGCGTTGGCCAGCGCCGTCAGGCCGTTGAGAAAGCCCGGCGCCGACACCGTCAGGCAGATGCCGGGCTTCTTGGTCAGGAAGCCGGCGATCGCCGCGGCGTTGCCGGCGTTCTGCTCGTGGCGGAACGAGATGACGCGCATGCCCTCGGCCTGCGCCATGCGCAGCAGGTCCGAGATCGGAATGCCTGGTACGGCGTAGAGGTTCTCGATGCCGTTGAGCTTGAGCGCATCGATGACGAGCTGAAAGCCGTCCGTCAGCGCCTGCGATGCATCAACTTCAGACGCGTCCGTGGCTTGGTTCTTGAGCGTTTTTACAGCCGCGCTTGACATAAGGGTAAGTCCTCCCGGAGCTCCTAAAGGTTCAGGATCGGTCAATCGAGAAAATCGCAGTTCTTCTCCACATGGCGGGCAAGGCCCATGGAGTGCGCACGCATCCTCCGCTCGGCCAGATCGGCGTCGCGACTGGCCAGGGCGTCGATGATTTCCCGGTGCTCGACGATGGATTTGTCCGCCCGGCCGCCGCGGCGCATGGTGACGCGGCGGATGGCCCGCATGTGGATGAAGAAGCGTTGCGTCAGGTCGCTGATCAGCTCGCAGCCCGACGCCTGGACGATCTTCTGGTGAAACGCCAAGTTGGCGTCCGAGTATTCGAGAAGGTGATCGTCCAGCCCGAGGTCGGTGAACGCATCGAAGATGCGCCGCAGTTCCTCGATGTCCGCATCGCTGGCGCGCTGGCAGAACAGGCGGGCCGCCATGCCCTCCAGGGCGGCGCAGACGGTGATCATCTCGACGATCTCGGTCCGGGTCTTGCGCACCACGAAGATGCCGCGGCGCGGCTGCGAACGGATGAAGCCTTCCTGTTCCAGCAGCGCCATGGCTTCGCGCACCGGCGTGCGGCTAACCCCCAGCGCCTCGCACAGCTGCCGCTCGTCCAGGCGGATCTCGCTGGCCTGGCCGTAGATGTCCATCTGCGTGATCGCGCTGCGCAGGGCCTGATAGGCCTTGGTCTTGAAGCTCAGCCCCTGTTCCAGGGGCTCGACGGCAAACATCGTTCGATCCATCGGCGTCTCCCGCACCCGCGCTTTGAGCGCGTCGATGCGACCTCCCTTGTCCGCGGCCCGCATTCATCGGCGGGCAATGAATTATCGATACGGTATACCAGATGCCAAGGCCGCACAAGGAAATTTGCGGACAAGACTGACTGTTCGCCGACCGACCGGTTCACGCGCGACACAACCAGACCAAGCCGCTGTTTTCAAAGGCATTTCTATCGATCACCTGGGCTCCGCGCGCCGCAGAATCGGCCCAACCATGTGGTACACCACATACCATTTTCGCATGGCAGCCTCGCGAAGAGGCGGCTGCTCCTGGCCTCGGATGCGCACCGCGGCCTCCCGGTCTTTCCACATCATGGAAAAAATAGTGGTATTTGGTATGCGGCCGACCAATCCGCTGGCAGCGGCACTCGCCCGGGCGTACCATGAGACGCTCATAAAGAAACCCTCGGGAGGAGTGCCATGAAGGCTGTGGATGTGATGACCAACCCCGTGATCACCATCGACCCGGACAGCACGGTCGCCGATGCCGCCAAGCGCATGCTCGAGCACCGCATCAGCGGCCTCCCCGTCTGCGATCCGGCGGGACGCCTGCTCGGCGTGATCAGCGAGGGCGACCTGTTGCGCCGTGCCGAAGCCGGCACGCAACGCCGGCACTCCTGGTGGCTGTCCATGCTGGCCGGCTCGGCGGGACAGGCCGCCGACTACGTCAAGCAGCACAGCCGCCGGGTCCGCGACGTCATGAGCACCAGCGTCATCACCGTCGAGGAGAACACCCCGCTCGACGCGGTGGTGGGGCTGATGGAAACCAACCGCATCAAGCGCGTGCCCGTGGTCCGAGAGGGCAAGCTGGCCGGCATCATCAGCCGCGCCAACCTTCTGCACGTCCTGGCCAGCGTCGCCTCCGACGTCGCCGACGCCATACCCGACGACCGCACCTTGCGCGACCGCGTGCTGGGCGAGTTGCGCGACCAGCCCTGGGCGCCCGACGCCGGGAAGAACGTCGTGGTCCGCAACGGCGTGGTCCATCTTTGGGGCAGCGTGCGGTCGCAGACCCAGCGCGACGCCATGCGCGTCGCCGCGGAGAACGTCCCCGGCGTCCGCAACGTCGAGGACCACCTGACGGTGGTCGACGCCGTGGCGGAAGGCGCGGCCGGGCTGTAGAAAGACTTTGAAACGCCAAGGCACCAGGAAGGAATAGGTCCTTTCCTGGTGCCTTGGCGTCCCCCTTGGCGTCCCTGGTGGTTCAATCTCCCGCCGTCACTTGCCTTTGATCCGGCAATGGAGAAGCACGAACGCCAGCAACAGCGCGAACAGACCGAGGATGACGACCTCGCCCGGCCCCGCACCGGCCCCGCGAAGGGACCGGATGACACCGAAGCCAGGGCGCTCTTGTAGGCCGCGAGGTACCCGATGGGATCGGGATGTTCCATAGGAGCCACCTCCCCAGGCGAATGAGGTCAGTGGTGCGCGGCGACCGGGGCGGCCCGCGTCTCCATCGCGCCGGCCTTGACCAGTTGCACCTTGATGAGGTCGCGCACGCTGATCACGCCGACCAGCGTCGGACCGTCCAGCACCGGGACGTGCCGGATGGTGTGCTCGTCCATGAGATGCAGGACGTGCTGCACCGGGTCGTCGGGCCGGCAGGTGATGGGGTTCCTGGTCATCAGCGCCGACACCGGCTGGTTCAGCACCGCCGGCCCGCGATCCACAAGGGCGCGCACCACGTCGCGTTCGGAAATCACGCCGACCACCGTGTTGCCCTCGGTGCGGCAGACGTCCTTGACCACCAGCGCGCCGACGTTGTCCGCCTTCATGAGCCGCAGCGCGGTGTCCACCGTCTCGTTGATGCGGACCATGTTGATGCGCGTGCCCTTGCCGCGCAGAATGTCTTCGACCTTCATGGCATTTCCTCCCTGGGTTTGTTCTTGATCGGTTATTGCGCCGCGACCGATGGCGCCGCCTCCTCGATCCTGGGCTGCGGGTGCGTGTAGAGACCGGCCACCGCGCCGCGCTGGCGCACCAGGGCCAGCACCACATCGATGGTCGGGGTCGGCACGCCGACCATCCGGCCCATCTCCTGCACCACCGACAGCAGCGCGTCGATTTCCATCGGACGGCCGCGTTCGAGGTCCTGGAGCATCGACGTCTTGTGCGCTCCGACGGCACCGGCCCCGTTGATGCGGCGCTCCACATCGACGCGGAAGTGCACGCCGAGGCGATCGCCGATCTCCTTGGCTTCCAGCATCATCGCCTTGGCAACGGCGCGGGTCTCCGGATCGGCGCAGATGACGTCCAGGGTGGCGTGGGTCAGCGCGCTGATCGGGTTGAAGCACAGGTTGCCCCACAGCTTCAGCCAGATCTCGTCGCGGATGCGCTCAAGCACCGGCGCCCGCAACCCGCCCGCCTCCATGGCCTGGCTCAGCCGGCGGACGCGCTCCGACGTGCTGCCGTCCGGTTCGCCCAGGGAGAACTTGTCGCCATAGACATGCTTGATGATTCCCGGCTCGACCACTTCGGTGGCCGGATAGACGACGCAGCCGATGGCGCGCTCCGGCCCGAGGCGCCGCCACTGCGCGGCATCGGGATCGACGGACTCCAGGGTCCGCCCCTCGAACGCGCCGCCATGCTTGTGGAAGTACCAGTAAGGGATGCCGTTGACGGCGGTGACCACCGCGGTGTCCGGATCGAGCAGCGGCTGCATGGACTTCACGGCCCCCGGCACCGAATGCGCCTTGAGGCCGACGACCACGTAGTCCTGAACCCCTAGTTCCCGCGGATCGTCGGTGCAGCGTGGGTGGACGACGCTCTCCTCGTCGCCGACGATCAGGCGCACCCCCCGCTCGCGCATCGCCGCCAAGTGGGCGCCCCGCGCCACGAGGCTGACCTCGGCCCCGGCCTGATGAAGCCGAACTCCCAGGTAGCCGCCGATGGCACCCGATCCGAAGATGCAGATCTTCATGCTCCTCCCCCGTTCGCTTGTCCGCGCCAGCCGCCAACCAACGGCGACCCAACAGTCAGTCCGACCGATTGTTTGGAGTTTGGTATACCAGATACCGTATGTCAATGCCCCGTGTGGCTGATTGCGCACTCGAAGGGCATAGGCCAGGATGATGCCCGGCGGATCGCGGCGCGGACGCAGGTCTTCCTGCCGCAGCCATGCCGGGTCGCCCGGTTCTGTTGCGGCGTTTGCGGCGGGGGTAACGGAGATATGCGCCCCAAGAAGAGCCTGTTCATGGGCCGGCAGTTCACGGCTGAGACTCCGCATCGCCTTTCTTCAGGCATGCCGAGGCCCCGGCGATCGCGACCGTTGCGTCGAGCCGGTGCTGGGTACTTGCGTTGTCGAGCTTGGCGAAGCGCCACAACTCGCCGGCCTTTGAAGGCGCTCTTCTTGGACCGCATCATTCCGCTGCCCAACTGCGAACGCTGCAACGAAATCGGGGAAGCGTGTGGGGAAACAAAAAGGGCCCAGCCAAAAAGCTGGGCCTTTTCAATCAGTTAGCCACACCCCGAGAGAGCGCTTCCCCACGGGGAGGCGACGATTCCGGCGAGTGACCTAGTGATTCCAACAGCTTAGCAACCGCCATCGACCATCTTTGTACCACCGAACAAGCCCCCTGCCCTGTTCTTCTCGCAGCCCAGCAGGTTCAAATCACGGGCGGGATTTGGCCTTTACCGAACGCACATCCAGCGCTGAGCGCCGGGCCTCTGGCCCCGGTCGGGACAGGCAACCCCGAAGCCGTCAGCCCCGCCGGGCCGCCTCGATGGCCGCGACGTCGATCTTCGTCATGCTCATCATTGCCTCGAACGCGCGCTTGGCTTCATCGCCGCCGGCAGCAAGCGCCTCGGTCAGCGCGCGCGGCGTGATTTGCCAGGAGACGCCCCATTTGTCCTTGCACCAGCCACAGGCGCTTTCCCGGCCGCCATTGCCCACGATGGCGTTCCAGTAGCGGTCGGTCTCGTCCTGATCGTCCGTGGCAATCTGGAACGAGAAGGCTTCGTTGTGTGTGAACGCGGGCCCGCCGTTCAGGCCGAGGCAGGGGATGCCCGCGACGGTGAATTCGACCGTCAGCACGTCGCCCGCCTTGCCGGACGGGTAGTCGCCGGGGGCACGGTGGACCGCGCCCACCCGGCTGTCCGGAAAGGTCTCGGCGTAGAAGCTCGCTGCCGCCTCGGCGTCCTTGTCGTACCACAAGCAGATCGTGTTCTTGGCAATGGCCATGGTCGTCTGTCCTTCCACCACGCTCTCTAATCAGCCGGGAGCACGCTGGCAATCACCGCCGCCGCGGCCAGCACACGGGGGTCGTCGCCAAGCCTTCCGACCAGTTGGACGCCGACCGGCATGCCAGCAGGCCCCCTCAGGCCCGGCACGGTGACGCTGGGAACGCCGAGCAACGTCCAGACCCGGCTGAACACCGGGTCGCCGGTCGCGTCCAAGCCCTCCGGCGCCTCGCCCGGCGCGCTCGGGACCAGCAGCACATCGAAGTCCTCAAAAACCTCGGCAATCCCGGCGCGCGCTTCCCCCGCCAATGCCCTGGCGGCGTCGTAAGCGTCAGGCGACATGGCGGCGCCGGCTTCGAGGATCTCCCGCAGCTTGGCGCTGAGCCGGTCGGGAGTCCCCAGCATCTCCGGCGCGCAGGACCGGGCACCCTCATAGGCCATGATGGTCTTCTGCGCGTCGCTCAGGCCGCGCCAGCGCTCGGGCAGAGCCACGTCGCGAACGTTGATGCCGGCCCCGCCCAGGCGGTGCATGGCGTCGTCCAGCGCGGCGCAGGTGGCCGGTGCGGCCGCGTCCCATTCATACGTGCGACACAGGCCGATACGCGGGCGGAAGCCATCCTCGGTAACCCTCAGCTTTGGCCGCCCCGACAGGATCGCGGCGAAGAAGGCGGCGTCTTCGAGCGTGCGGGCGAAAACACCCACCGTGTCCAGGCTGTCCGCGAAGGGCCGCACGCCCGTGCGGTCGATCAGGCCGAAGCTCGGCTTGTAGCCGACGCAGCCGCAGAAGCTGGCGGGGCGGATCACCGAGCCGGCGGTCTGCGTGCCGAAGGCCAGCGGCACCATCCCGTCAGCCACCGCCGCCGCCGACCCGGAGGAGGACCCGCCGGGCGTGCGGCCGGGATCCTGCGGGTTGCGGGTCTTGCCCGGCTGGAAATAGGCGAACTCTGTGGTCACCGTCTTGCCGAGCATCAGCGCGCCCGCTTGCCGCGCCAGCGCCACGCAGGCGGCGTCGCGCGGCGGCCGGAACCCCTCGTAGAGCGGGGAGCCGTAGCCGGTCGGCATGTCGGCGGTGTCGATGATGTCCTTCACCCCCATGGGCAGCCCCTTCAACGGGCCGGAGCCCGCGCGGTCGATGCGCCGCGCCGCCTCCAGCGCCGCTTGCGCGTCGAGGTGCTGCCACGCCTGCACGGCCGGCTCACGCTCGGCGATGCGCTCCAGGCACTGGCGGGTCAGCGCTTCGCAGGTGAGACTGCCGTCGGCGATGCGCTGGGCGGCCTCCAGGGCGGTGGGGATCATCGGCACCAATCCTCGATGATGCGGCGGTAGGCCTCGACCGCCTGATCGATGCGCGGGACGAGGCAGTATTCATCGGTCTGGTGCGCCATCGCCGCCTCGCCGGGGCCGAGGATCACGGTGGGCAGCCCGCCCATGGCCGGTGTCAGCGCCGAGGCGTCGGTGAAGTAGGTCGCCCCCTTCACCACCGGCGCCTCGCCCAGCAGCGGCTCCATGATGGCGAAGACGCGGCGCATCCAGGAATCCTGCGGATCGGTCCACACCGCCTCCACGTCGACGATGGGGGCCATCGCCACGTCGGGGCCGAGGAAGCTGCCCAGCGCTTCCCGTACCCGCGCGTGGGTCTGGCCGGGCACGGTGCGGATGTCCAGGCCGATCTCGGCGCGGTCCGGCACGGAATTGACGTTGATGCCGCCGTGCAGCGTGCCGACGTTCAGCGTCGGGCTGCCCAGCACTTCGTGCCGGCGCTCGTTGAAGTCGAAATCGTCGAGCTTCACCACGGCGCGGGCGGCCTTGGCGACGGCGTTGACGCCCTTCTCCGGCATGGAGCCGTGCGCGGTCACCCCCTCCGCCACCGCCTTCAGCCACAGCGCCCCCTTGTGGCCGACCAGCGGGTAGTTGGAGGTGGGCTCCGCCACCACCAGCGCCCCGGCCCTGCCCAGCAGGCCGGGCTGGCTGCACAGGTGGTAGGCGCCCTCGCACCCCGTCTCCTCCGCCGCGGTGATGACCAGCAGCGCGCCGGGGCCGCCCTCCAGGACGGTGCGCCGGTCGATGCACGCCTCCACGAAGGCGGCGACGCCGGCCTTCATGTCACTGGAGCCGCGGCCGAACAGCCTGTCCCCGACAATTTCGCCGCCAAACGGGTCCTGCGTCCACGCGCGCATGCCCAGCGGCACCGTGTCGATGTGGCCGGTGAAGGCGAGGGGCAGCGTCCCCTCCCTGCCGCCGATGCGGGCGACGAGGCTGGCGCGGTTGTCGCCGAATTCCACCACATCCACGGCGAAGCCGTTTTCCTCCAGCCGCCGGGCCAGGATGTCTGCGCAGCGCCGCTCGTTGCCGGGCGGGTTGATGGTGTTCTGCCGGACCAGCGCCTGCGTGAGCGCGACGGCGGGGGAGTGCGTCATGGGATCCTTCCTTTACCCGAAATACGCCTGGTGGACCTCGTCGCTGCCCATCAGCTCGTCCGGCGTGCCGGAGGCGACGACGCGCCCCTGGCTCAGCACGTAGCCGAAATGGGAGATCGCCAGCGTCTGCTTGGCGTTCTGTTCGACGAGGAACACGGTGATGCCCGCCTCGTTGATGCGGCGGATGATGGTGAAGTTCTCCTTCACATAGAGCGGCGAGAGGCCGAGCGACGGCTCGTCGATCAGCAGCACCTTCGGCTCCCCCATCAGGCCCCGCCCGATGGAGACCATGGCCTGCTCGCCGCCGGACATGGTGCCGGCCAACTGGGTGCGCCGCTCCTTCAGGCGGGGGAACAGGGCGTAGACCCGCTCCAGCCGGTCGCGCAGCCGGCCCTCGTCCCGCACCAGATAGGCGCCGAGGCGCAGGTTCTCCTCCACCGTCAGCTTGGGGAACAGCCGGCGGCCCTCGGGGATCGCGCCGATCCCCTCGGCGACGATGCGGTGGGTGGAGAGGCCGACCAACTCCGCCCCGCCGAAGCGGATCGAGCCCCGGCGCGGCGGCGTCAGGCCGAGGATGCCGCGCACCAGCGTCGTCTTGCCAGACCCGTTGGCGCCCAGCAGGCAGGTGATGGTCCCGGCGCGCACGCTCAGCGAGACGCCATGCAGCACGTCGGCCTTCTCGTAGCCGCTGGTGAGGCCGGCGATGGTCAGGTCGGCGCTCATTCCACCCCCAGATAGGCTTCCTGGACCTGCCGGTCGCCGGCCACCTCGCGGTAGCTGCCCTCGGCGATCTTCTGGCCGAAATTCAGCACGACGCAGCGGTCGGTGATGCGCTCGATCACGCCCATCTCGTGCTCGATGATGATGATGGCCAGCGACGGATCGACCCGGTCGCGCACCTCCAGGATATCGTCCATCAGCTGGCGGGTCTCCTCGTGCGTCATGCCGGCCGAGGGCTCGTCGAGCAGAAGCAGCTTGGGGTGCGCGATCAGCGCCCGGCAGATCTCGATGCGGCGGCGCTGGATCATTGGGAAGGCGGCCACCGCCTCGTCCATGCGGCGGGCCAGCTCGGGATTAAAGGTGTCGAGGATGACCCGCGCCTCCTCGCGCGCCGCCTCGTACTGCTCGCGGAAGGCGCTTCGGCGCAGCAGGTTGAACCACAGGCCGCGGTTCAGGCGCTTGTGGTTGCCGACCATGACGTTGTCCAGGATCGACAGCGGCAGGCACAGGCGTGAGCGCTGGAAGGTGCGGACGATGCCCGCCCCGTACACCGCCTGCGGCGTCCAGCGGGTGATGTCCTGCCCGTCGAAGCGCACCCGCCCCTCGTTGGCCGCGTAGATGCCGGTGACGACGTTGAAGAAGGTGGTCTTGCCGGACCCGTTCGGCCCGATCAGCCCGACCACCTCGCCGGTGCCGACCTGCACGTCCACGCGGTTGAGCGCCAGCAGCCCGCCGAAGCGGCGGGTCAGCCCGGTCACCTCCAGAAGCGGCGACGGCACCAGCATCAGCCCCTCCCCGGCGCGTAGCGGCGCAAGGGCCGCGGCAGCAGCCCCTGCGGCCGGAACAGCAGGATCAGCATGACCAGCACGGCGTAGAGCAGGAACCGGTATTCCTGGATGACCTGGAACTTCTCCGGCAGAATCACCACCAGCGCGGTGCCGAGCATGGCGCCCCACAGATTGCCGATGCCGCCCAGGAGGATGATCGAGACCAGGATCAGGCTGTCGCCGAAGGTGAAATTGTTGGGCGCGATGAAGCCGACCATCAGCGCGTACAGCGCCCCGGCCATGCCGGCCAGCGCGTTGCCCCAGGTGAAGGCGACGATCTTCCAGCGCGCAATGTCGTGGCCGAAGCAGGCCGCCGCCGTCTCGTCGATGCGCACTGCGTCGAGCGCCAGCCCGACCCAGGAGCGCTCCATCCGCCGCGTCAGCGCGAACGCCAACACCAGCAGCGCCAGCGCCGCCAGCACATAGACCACGTAGTGCGACAGCTCGACCTCACCGAACTCCAGCGCCGTGTTGGGCTTCCAGCCGAAGACGCTGACGCCGCGGATCTTCATGCCCTGCGGGCCGCCCAGCGTGTCGTTCACCTCCAGGAAGGTCTTCATCAGGATGGCGAAGGCGATGGTGACCACCGCCGTGTAGTGCCCCTTGGTGCGCAACATCGGCAGGATCAGGAACGAGCCGATCGCCGCCGCCGCCACGCCGCCCAGTGGGATGGCAAGCAGATGCGGCAGGCTCGAATACTTGACCAGCACCGCCGCCGTGTACGCCCCCACCCCATAGAAGGACGCACCGGCGAAGTTCACCATCCCGGCATAGCCGAACTGCACGGTCAGCCCGATGCAGGTGGTGGCGGACAGCAGCACGGTCGCCAGCATCAGGAGCGGGAAGTGGTCTTCGTAGAACCACGCGGTCACCGCCAGCACGGCCAGCACCACGGCGGCGTTCAGCACCCCCTCGTGCGCGTCGAAGGAGGCACCGACGGCGCGGGCGAGCCCGAAGCGCCACGCCCCGGCCGCCGCCAGCGCGGCGCCGAGCAGCAGCGCGCCGACCGCCGCCTGCTTCTCGGCGGTGAGCAGCGCCACGGCGAACACCGCCCCGGCGATGATCGCGGCGAGCCCCGGCAGGATCGAGGGTTTCGCGGCTGCCATGCTCACACCCGCTCGCTGCTCTTTTCGGCGATCAGGCCGCTGGGGCGCCACGCCATGATGGCGATGACGACGGTGTAGGCGAACACGTCCTTGTAGGCGCTGGCGAACGGCAGCGCGACGGCGCCGATGGTCTGCAGGGCGGCGAACAGGAATCCGCCGAGGATGGCGCCGTAGAGGTTGCCCAGGCCGCCGATGATCGCCGCCGAGAAGCCGGCCACCCCCAGCAGCAGCCCCATGCCGAAGTTGATCTCGTTGTAGTACAGACCGTTCATCACCCCGGCGAACGCCGCCACGCCGGAGCCCAGGGCGAAGGTGACCAGCACGATCAGGGTGAAGTTGATGCCCATGCAGCGCGCCGTCTCCTCGTCCTGCGCCACCGCGCGGATGGCGAGGCCCAGGCGGGTGCGGTTGATGAGGAGGTTGAGCGCCACGATCACTGCCAGCCCGGCCAGCAGCAGGATCACCGAATCCGCCCGCACGGTGAAGCTGCCGAAGGACACGGAGTCCGCCGGCAGCAGCCGGGGGAACGGCTTCGGGTTGGCGCCCTCCGGGTAGAACAGCCGCACGCCTTCGCGCAGCACCGTGCCGAGCATCAGTGTGATCAGCAGCGTGTTGAGCGGCGGCGCCGAGCGCAACGGCATCACCAGATACCGCGCGATCAGCGCCCCCAGCAGCGCCATCGACCCGACCGCCGCCACCGTCACGCCGAGCACCTGCACGACCGGGCTGGCGACGCCCAGGGCGCGCAAGCCGAGATACGTCGCCAGCCCGGCGAAGGTGCCGACCATCAGTACGTCGCCGTGCGAGAACTTGATGACGTCCAGCACGCCGAAGAACAACGTAAAGCCGACCGCGACGAGGGCGTACATCATGCCCAGCATCACGCCGTTGGCGACGTATTGACCGATGAGGCCGAAGTCCATGGTGCGCTCCCGGCGGTCAGCGCTTCAGGTTCCGCTTGCCCGCTGCGTATTCGCTGTCCTCCCACACCACCCATTTTCCGTCCTGGGAGACGTACTTGGTGATGGCCGCCACCGTGTTCTGGCCGTGGTCGTCGAAGGTGATCGGGCCGACGATGCTGTCGTGGTCCTTGGTCCTGCGCAGCTCGTCGCGCACCTTGCGGCGGTCAGGTCCGACCTTCTCGATGGCGTCGAGCAGCAGGTTCATCGCCGCGAAGGCGAAGGGCCCGTAGGCCTCCGGCGGCTCGCCATAGCCAGCGGCTTGGTACTTCTCGACGAAGAACCGGCCGCCCGGCAGCTTGTCCACTGGGGCGCCCTCGCGGAAGGCCAGCGTGCCCTCGGCCAGCGGCCCCAGCCCCTCGATGTAGGCGTCCGACACGATGCCCGACGTGCCCTGGAACTGCACGTTCCCCATGCCGAGCTTGTCCATTTGCGAGCGGATGCGCACCCCGATGGGGGTCAGCCCGCCGAAGAAGATCACCTCCGGGTTCAGCGCCTTGATCTGGGTGAGTTCCGCCGTGAAGTCCTGCTGGTCCGCCGTCACCCCGAAGGCGCCCAGCACCTGCAAGCCGTTCTGCTTGGCGAACTTGGTGAAGTACTCGTTGTGGCCCTTGCCGTAGTCGGTGGTGTCGTGGATGATCGCGAACTTCTTGAAGCCCTTGTCGGTCATGAACTTGGCGGCAACCTCGTTCTGGTTGATCATGGTGCCGTTGACGCGGTCGATCTCCTTGTAGTCGTTGGCATAGGTGATGTCGGGCAGCACCGCGCCCCAGACGATCGCCGGCATGCCGAATTGGTGGTAGACGTCCACCGTGCCGATGGCGACCGCCGAGCAATAGTGCGTCACCCCGCCGATCACCGCCTTGTCGGTCGCCGCCTTGGTGGCGACCTGCACGCCGATGTTGGGCTTGCACTCGTCGTCGAGCACGGTGAGCTGGTAGCTGTACTTGGCCTTGGCATCGGCGTTGCGCAGCTTCACCGCCAGATCGGCCGAGTTGCGCCCGCCAAGCCCCACAGCCGCGACGCCGCCGGTCAGCGGCCCGATGAAGGCGACGGTGACCGTGTCCTTGGCCCGCGCTGGCGGCGCGCCGAGCGCCAGAGCGGCAGCCAATGCCGCGGCCGCCATACCACGCATGCTCGTCATCGCTTCCTCTCCCCGTTGTCATTTGATCTTTGGCGTTCAGTAGTTCAGTCCCAGCCAAGTCTTCACCTGATCGTGCATGTCGCCCATGAAGTGCTCGCGCGGACCCTCGCCGGTGACCTCGCCCAGGCTCAGCACGTAGGTGTGGTCGGACAGCTCGATCACCTTGCGGATGTTGTGGTCGACCAGCAGGATCGCCATGCCCTCGCGAGCGAACAGGCCGATCCAGTCGAACACCTGCTCGGCGATCTTCGGCGACAGGCCGATGCTCGGCTCGTCGATCATGCAGAGCTTGGGGCGCAGCAGGTAGGCCTTGGCGAACTCCACCTGCTTCTGCTGCCCGCCGCTGAGCGCGCCGGCCTTGCTGTCCAGGCGGGTGTGGACCAGCGGGAAATGCTCCAGCATCTCCGCCCAGCGGTCGCGGCCGGCACCATCCGCCCCGGCGAGTTGGCGGCGCCGGCGCAGCGGGATGGTCAGGTTGTCGCGCACGCTCATGTGCGGGAACAGGCTGGACTCCTGGGGGATCAGGCCCATGCCGAGGCCGATCAGCTCGTGTGGGCGGATGCCGGTGATGTCCCGGCCGTCGAAGACGATCCGCCCGGCCTTGAGCGCCAGCAGCCCGCAGGCCGCCTTCAGGATGGTGGACTTGCCCGCCCCGTTCAGCCCGATCAGCCCGCGCACCGAGCCGGCCGGCACCTCCACCGTCACGTTCTTCAGCACGTCGATGTCGGCGGAATAGCCGGCGGTGACGCCTTCCAGACGCAACAGCGCGCTCATGCCGCATGCCCCCCCAGATAGGCCTCGATCACGTCCGGGTCGTCGAGCACGGCACGCGTCGGCGCGTCGGCGATGACCGAGCCGGCGTTCATGCAGACGGAGCGCGGGCACAGCTCCACCACGATGGGCATGTCGTGGCTGACCAGCAGGAAGGTCTGCCCCTCAGCGTGACGCCGCCGCACGAAGTCGGCCATGACCGCCCGCATGGTCGGGTGCACGGCGGCGAACGGCTCGTCCAGCAGCGCCACGCGCGGCGGCACCATGAAGCAGGTCCCGAACTCCAGCAGCTTGCGCTGCCCACCGGAGAGCTGCCCGGCGTCGAGGTTCATCACGTGGTCGATGCGCAGCTCCTCCAACAGCAGCAGCGCCCGCCGCTTCGCCTCCTCCGCCCCCAGGCCGAGCGCCCGGCCGGCCACCAGCAGGTTGTCGAGCGCGCTGATGCGGTTGAAGGCGCGGGTGAGCTGGAACATGCGCAGCACGCCGCGCTGCGCGATGCGGTCGGCGCTCAGCCCCAGCAGCGAGCGCCCTTCCAGCACGATGTCGCCGCTACCCACCGGCAGCAGGCCGCTGAGCATGTTGATCAGCGTCGTCTTGCCCGACCCGTTCGGGCCGATCAACCCGACCAGTTCGCCCGCCTCCACGTCGAAGGAGACGTGATCGACTGCGGCGATGCCGCCAAAGGTCTTGGTCACGTCGCGGATGGAGAGAATTGCCACGGCCGCCCCCCTTACCGCGTGCCGACGGCCGGTTGGACCGGTGCCGCGGCCCGCCGGGTGAGCGCCAGCCGCACCAGCCCCCATAGCCCGTCGCGGAAGAAGCGCGCCACGACGATGACCAGCAGCGCGAAGACGATCAGGTGCCAGCCGCCGAAGTCGCGCACCGCCTCCGACCCCAGATAGACCAGGAAGGCGCCCAGGATGGGGCCGACCAGCGTCCCCATGCCGCCGATCACCGTCATGCTGATGACGAAGCCGGTCTGCATGATCAGCCCCAGTTCCGGACTGACCAGTTGGGCGAAATGGGCGTACAGCGCCCCCGCCAGCCCGCAGATGGCGGAGCTGGCGACGAAGGCCGCCACTTTCCAGCGCACGACGGGCACGCCGCGGCTGGCCGCCGCGATCTCGTCGTCGCGGATGGCCTGGAGGAACAGCCCGGCCTTGGACTTCAGCGTCAGGAAGATGCCGACCTGCACCACCAGCAGAACCGCCAGGAACAGGTAATAGTACGCCAGCCGCCCGTCGAAGATCCCCGGCACGCTGAGCCCCAGGTCGCCGCGCGTGATGTCGTAGGAATTGCCGACGATCAGCCGCGCGATCTCGGCGAAGGACAGCGTCGTCAGGCCCAGGTACGGCCCGCTCAGCTTCAGCGCCACCCGCCCCAGCACCCATCCTAGCACCGCCGCCGCCAGTATCCCCACGGGGATGCCGACCCAGAAGGGCTGCTCGTACCGGTAGGCCATCAGCCCGGTGCCGTAGGCGCCGATCATGGCGAAGGCGGCGGGGGCCAGCGACATCTGCCCGGTGTAGCCGGCCAGCAGGTTCCACCCCGCCGCCTGGAGCGCGAAGTACATGCACACCACCAGCACGCCCAGCCAGTACTCGTTGACGACCAGCAGCGGCGCCAGCGCCACCAGCGCCAGGAGGATCAGCGAGGCGGCGAACTCGCGGTTGGCGCGGGTTTCGGAGTTGTCGATCATACCTCGCGCCCCCGCTGCCCGAAGAGGCCGTGCGGCCGGACCAGCAGCACCAGCACCAAGATCACCAGCCCGAAGGTGTCGCGGTAGTCGTAGCTGATGTAGACGGCCGCGAAGCTCTCCAGCACGCCCAGCATCAGCGCCGCCAGGAACGCCCCGGCGATGGAGCCCATGCCGCCCAGCACCACCACCACGTAGGACTTGATGGCGGTGAACACGCCGACCTCCGGCGAGGCGTTGATCAGCGGCGCCAGCAGCCCGCCGGCCAGCGCCGCCAGCGCACCCGCCGCGGCGAACACCAGGGCGCTGACCTTGCTGGTGTCGATGCCCGCCAGCGAGGCGCCCAGCCGGTTCTGCGCCACCGCCTGGATCTGCTTGCCCCAGAAGCTGTAGCGGATCAGCAGGAACACCGCGGCGATGACCGCCAGCCCCACCGCCGCGGCGGTCAGCCGCTGCCCGCTCATCATGAAGGGGCCGAGCGCCATGCGCGGGCTCGCCACCAGCGACGGCCCGCGCATGGGGTAGGGGCCGACCACCTTGTCCACGAGGTTGATCAGCAGCAGCGACAGCCCGAAGGTGACGATGATCGCGTACTCGTCCCGCAGGTTGCCCCAGGAGGAATAGCCGGCGTAGAGCGGCCGCATCAGCGTGCGCTCCGTCGCCCAGCCCAGCGCTGCCCCGGCCGCCAGCGCCACCGGCAGCGCCAGCCACGGGTTGATGCCCAGCGACACGCACGCCAGCGTGTAGGCGTAGGAGCCGACCATGTAGAACTCGCCGTGCGCGAAGTTCACCACGCGCAGGATGCCGAAGATCAGCGACAGCCCAATGGCCATCAGCGCGTAGAACACGCCGGTGATCAGGCCGTTGACCGCAAGGTCGAGCGCCAGCATGCCCTCACGCCCTCCCCGCCAGAACCGCCTCGACCGCCGCGCCGATGCCCAGCACCGTCACGTCCGCGCCCGGCCGCCCAACGATCTGCACGGCGGCCGGCAGCCCGTCGGCATCCTCGCCGCAGGGCAGCGTCAGCGCCGGCATGCCGGCAAGGTTGAAGGGCGCCGTGCAGCGGGTCAGCGCCGTGTGCACCGGCAGGCTGGTGCCGCCCACGTCCACCGTCGCGGCGTCGGCCGGCGGGGCGGTGGACAGCAGCGTCGGCAGCACCAGCGCGTCCACCCCGTCCAGCGCGGCTAGCAACTGGCGCGTGAGGTGACGGCGCAGGCGCTGCGCCTTGACGTAGTCGGCGGCGCGCAGGAAGCGGCCGATCTCCAGCCGCACCCGCACGTCCTCGCCCAGCCCCTCCGTCCGGCGCAGGGCCAGGGCCTCGTGCCCCTGGGTGGCCTCGGGGGCGATGGTGAAGAACTGCACGGCCGGGGCGAGGTCGATGTCGGCGATGGCCCGGTCCTGCACGGTGAAGCCGGCGGCCCGCAGCCGCTCCAGCGCCGCGCCGAACAGCCGCGCCACCTCCGGCGTGACGAGGTCCATGAAGAAGGTCGCCGGCCGCACCAGCCGGAAGCGGCGCCCGGCCAGAGCGGCCATCGGCCCAGTCACTTGGCCGGCGTCCAGCCCGGCCATCACCTCGAACATCAGCGCGGTATCCGCGACGCTGGCCGCCAGCGGCCCGACATGGTCGAGCGAGGGGGCGAGGTCCAGCACGCCGGTGCGGGGCAGCGCGTCGTAGCTCGGCTTGAAGCCGACCACCCCGCAGCACGCCGCCGGAATGCGGATGGAACCGGCGGTGTCCGTGCCGATGGCAAGGTCGGCCATGTCCGCTGCGACCGCCGCCGCCGACCCGCCGGACGATCCGCCCGGCAGCCGCCCCGCCCCGCGCGGGTTGCCGACCGCGCCGAAATGCGGGTTGGCGCTGGTGATGCCGTAGGCCAGTTCGTGCAGGTTGGTGGTGCCGACGATCACCGCCCCTTCCGCCCGCAGGCGCGCGACCACCGGCGCGTCCTCCGCCGCAACGCGCGGGACGACGGCGCGGGTGCCGCCGGTGGTCGCCAGCCCGCGCACCGCCGCCAGATCCTTCACCGCCACCGTCACCCCAGCCAGCCGCCCGGCCCGCGCGCCCGCCGCCACCGCGTCGGCCTGGGCGCGCGCCCCGGCCTCGTCCACCGTGACGAAGGCATTGAGCGCCGCCCCCCGCCGGATGCGGTCGAGCTGCGCGTCGAGCCGTGCGCGCGGGTCCAGCTCCCCGGCCACGACGCGGCGGGCCACGTCCGCAACGCCCACCGCCACCGGCGGCGCCGCGGCGTCCGGGAAGGCCAGCGGGTGGCGCTCCGGGCTCAAGTGCGGGGCATCGTTCCCGGCAGGCGTGGCGGCGAAGCGTTCCACCTCCGCCCGATTCATGCGCAGTCGTTCCGCCCAGAGTTCCGCGCGGTCGCGGTCCGGCAGCCCGTGCAACGCCGCCGCGCCCTCCAACCGGGACGCGAGACCGTCGTCGAAGATCATGCAGACCTCCAAACCCCTCTCCCGCCCCGGGAGAGGGTTTACTTCGCCGGCTTCGCCAGCTTGCCCATGTCGAAGGCCAAGCCCGGCGCCTGCACCAGCGGCGTCTTGTCGAGCGGTTGCTTCACCTCGGTCACCTGGAAGGTGACGTAGGGGATGTCGACCCACTGCTGGAACGTGTAGCCCGGCTTGTCGGAGTAGGTGATGGCGCCGCGCGTGCCGGTGAAGTTGGTCTTCTGCATGGCCGCGATCACCGCGTCCGGCTCGGTGGAGTTGGCGCGCTTGATGGCGTCGGCGATCACGAACAGCGAGTCCGCGGCCTGGAAGATCAGGCGGTTCGGCTCGTTCTTCGTGCGCGCCTTGTAGGCGTCGCCGACCTGCTTGCCAACGTCGGGGATCTGCATGCTGGGGTGGTAGAGGCCGAAGACGATCATGTCCTTGCCGGCCTCGGTGACGTTGTCCCAGAAGTCCGGGTAATCGACGATCCCGGCGCCGTCGTAGAACCATGTCTTAGCCGTCGGGGCCACGCCCTGCTCGTAGAGCTGGTTCATCAGGATGTAGGCGCCGGGCGGCAGCATGGCGTTGATGACCATGTCCGGCGGATTGCCCTTCAGCGCCAGGATGGCCGGCGTGTAGTCCTTGGACGCGCGGTCCATGCGTTCATAGCGGTAGTTGACGTTGGGCGCCTTTTCCTTGACGAACTGCGCCAGCGCCTGCGCCTGTCCCAGGCCGTAGTCAGTGTTCTCGGCGAAGGTGACGACGCTCTTTACCCCCATCTGCGCGATCACCTCGGCCATCGCCGAGGCGACGCGCGTGTTGTAGTTGTTGGGGTTGAAGACCTGTTTGTAGCCCTTCTTGCGGATGTCGTCCGACCAGCCGTTGGTGTTGACGTAGGGGACGTTGTAGCGCTTGGCGACCTCGATCTCCGCCAGCACGTTGGAGCTTTGGTGCTCGCCGGTCAGCGCCACGACCTTGTCCCGGGTGATCAGCTTCTCCGCCGCCGCGCGGCCCTTCTCCGGCACGCCCTGGCCGTCCTCGTAGAGGATCTCGACCGGGCGGCCCAGCACGCCGCCCTGCTTGTTGATGATGTCGCGGGCGACCTCCAGCCCGTCGCGAACCTGGGTGCCCTGCACCACGGACCCCGGCGGCGACTGCGCGATGATGGCGCCAATGCGGATCGGCTCGCCGCCCTGCGCCAGCGCTCCGCCCGACAGGGCGGTCCCGGCCAGCAGGACGGCGAGCCCCGTCCCCTGTCCAAACAGGCTCTTGGACATGCCTCGTCTCCTCCCCGAATTGTTGGCCCCCCGGCGGGATCTCGCGTATGGTTCTTGGTCTGACCGGTCGGACCGTTGTCATAGGTTAGTTTGCACGCAAAACAATCGTCAAGCCGGCCAAACGGAGAGGGGGGAGGCGCATGGACCAGAAATGGCGCCCGATCACTCAGCAGGTGGTGCAGCGCCTCCAGCGGATGATCACCGACGGCGACTTGGCGCCGGGCAGCCGCCTGCCACCGCAGCGCGAGCTGGCCGAGCGCTTCCGCGTCAGCCGCACCTCGCTGCGCGAAGCGGTTCTCCAGTTGGAAAGCCAGGGCCTGATCCGCGTGGAGCCCAGCCGAGGGGCCTTCGTCCGCGACCCGGCGGAACAGCGCCTGTCCGCCGTCGAGCATTGGCGCTTCAGCGACCGCTACTCGGAGGCCGAGGTCTACCAACTCCGCTACGCGCTGGAGGGCTTCACGGTGCGCCTGTCGGCCCGGCACGCGACCGCGGACGACGTGGCGCGGATGCGGGCCATCAACGGCGCCATGCTGGACGCGCTCACCGCCGGCGACCTGCCGGCGGCGACGGAGCACGATTTCGACCTGCACATCGCGATCATCGACCTCGCCGGGAACCGCGCGGTGCGGGAGATCATCCAGCTCTACCGGCCGGTGATCCTGGAAACCCAGCGCCTGCCGCTGTCCGACCGCAACCGCCTGATGGAGCCGGTGCAGGAACACGAGGCCGTCATCCGCGCGCTGGAGCGTCATGACGGGGATGTGGCGGCGGTCGCCATGCGCCATCACATCGCCCGGGCCGCCGAACGCCTGAAGGTGCCATTCGCCGCTAGCTGACCTTCGGCGTCCGGTCTCTGGTTAGGCCCGGACAATTCCCTGCTCCATGTCATTGTCCGCAGGCTACGGCCAGCAGCGAAAACGCCGCCTCGGGTCGTGCCCCACAGAGCTGGTGTAGGCGGGCGGTTCCCCACAGAGGGGCGGTCATCGTGGTTCTTCGGTAGAGTCTGGTCACCACACCTCAACCCACACGAAGGGTGACCACGATGACCGACGAGATGATGGCGCTTCGCACGATGCTTGAGAAGGGCACGGACGCCGCTGTTCTGCGCGAGATGGTCGGCTTTGCCGCGCAACGGCTGATGGACCTGGAGGTGCAGGGGCTGACCGGCGCGGGACACGGCGAACGCTCGGTCGAGCGGCTGGTGCAGCGCAACGGCTACCGGGATCGGGACTGGGAAACCCGGGCCGGCACCGTCGAGCTGCGCATCCCCAAGCTGCGGCGTGGCACCTACTTTCCCGGCTTCCTGGAGCCGCGCCGGATGGCCGAGAAGGCGCTCACCGCGGTGATCCAGGAAGCCTATATCCAGGGCATCTCGACCCGCTCGGTGGACGATCTGGTCCAGGTCATGGGAATGTCGGGCATCTCCAAGAGCCAGGTCAGCCGGCCGTGCGCCGAGATCGACGAGCGGGTGATGTGCAACGACAATTTCGAAGTCCGGCCAGCGTCAATTACGGGTTCTTCCGCACTTCTGGTGCAAACAGGGGTGCCGGCGCGTAGCGGCATCCACACATAGAAGGAAGTCGCACTCTCCAGCCGCCATGTAGCCATTGCCCTTCGATCTTCACGCCGTTGTTCCGGCGGGTCTTTCCATCATTCAGTTCTTGCCAACCACAGACCGCATCGTGCTCGTCGCCAAGCCGACAGCGATCGAATCCGCCTGTCCGTTGTGCGGCTACATGTCCGGGCGCGTCCACAGCACCTATGTCCGCCGTCTCGCCGATCTGCCCTGGCAGGGCAAGCGCGTGGAACTTCACATTGCCGCGCGCCGCTTCCGCTGTTCGGTCCTGACGTGCCGGCGCACCATCTTCACCGAGCGCCTGCCCGAGGTCGCCCTGCCCAAGGCCCGGCGCACGCCCCGTCTGGCCCAAGCGCAACGGGACATCGGCTTGGCTCTGGGCGGCGAGCCTGGGTCGCGCCTAG